>NZ_AWXB01000069.1 GCF_000478985.1 Peptoniphilus sp. BV3C26 | reverse complement strand
TTATTTTATTTTTTATTATCTTTTTTTAATTGATCCTAAAATTCCCCTTGCAATTTCACGACCTATGCTTCTTGTTACAGTTCCTAAAATGGAATCAATACCCTTATCTAAATATGATTTTTTAGGTCTTGAAGAACTTCTATTTTGAGAATTATATTTCCTATCAAGTTCTTTTTCTTTTCTTTCAAATTCTTCTCTTTTCTTTTGAAATTCTTCTTCTCTTTGTTTTTCCAATTCATCCCTTTTAAATTTTTCATTTAAAATTTCATAAGCACTTTCTCTGTCAAAAGAATCCTTATATTTATTATATAAAGGTGAATTTTTAATTAAATCTTCATATTCAGAATCACTTAAAGTTTCAAAAGAAGAATGAGGAGGCAAAATAATTGCCTTATCTGCAAAGGTTGGGGCTCCGTTTTCATCAGCAAAAGAAACAATAGCTTGGCCTGTTTTTAAAGAGATAAGCTCTTCTTTAATATCTATTGAGCCATCTTGTCTAAAAGTATCTGCAACAGCATTTATAGCCTTTAATTCCTTAGGAGAGTAGGCTCTTAATTGATGTACAATCCTATTTGCCAGTTGAGAAGAAATCTCTTCAGGTATATCCAAAGGATTTTGGCTTATAAAAAATATTCCCACACCCTTACTTCTTACAAGTCTTACAATTTGGATTATTTTATTTTTTAAAATATCGGGAATATTATTAAATAATAAGTGAGCTTCATCAAAGAAAAATACAAGTTTTGGTTTATCTAAATCACCAACTTCTGGGAAATTTTCATAAATTTCAGAAAGAAGGTATAGAAGGAGCATGGAATATAAAATAGGATTTGAAATTAATTTGTCTGCTTGAAGAATATTTACAAAACCTCTACCTTGACTGTCAGTTTTTAAAAAATCATTTATATCTATGGCAGGTTCAGCAAAAAATAAATCTCCGCCGGAATCTTCTATATATAAAAGTTTTCTTTGAATTGCACCAAGGCTTTGACTTGTAACATTTCCAAACTCTTTTGTGATTTCAATTTTATTTTCGTCAACATAATTTATAACTTGTTTTAAATCTTTTAAGTCAATAAGTAAAAGTCCGTTTTTATCAGCAACTTTAAAAACAATATTTAAAACACCCATTTGAGTATCATTAAGACCAAGTATATTTGAAAGCATAAGAGGGCCCATTTCAGAAACGGTAATTCTTAAAGGAATCCCCTTTTTCATATAAATATCCCAAATATTTAAAGGATAATTTTTAAATTCAAAATTTTCAATTTTTAAAGTATTTAATCTTTCTATAATTTTTTCATTATTTTTACCTGCTTTTGCAATATTTGCAAGATCTCCTTTAACATCAGCAAGAATACATGGCACTCCATTATCCGAAAGTCCTTCTGCAAGAACTTTAAGACTTACTGTTTTTCCAGTTCCAGTTGCACCGCTAATAAGCCCATGCCTATTAATTTTATTTAGAAGAATATAGTTTTCTTTCTGACCTTTTCCAATTAAAATTTTATCCATATAAACCCCCTGACCATAATATATCAATATAAGGAGAAGGGAGCAAGTTTTTTTTCCTTGGGATTTCTGTTATAATATTAGAAAATAGAATTAAATTAGGAGGTGAGCTAAATGCCGGCTGTTATAAATAGAGAAATGGGTAGTATAATAATTGAAAATAACGTACTTGCATCAATTGCGGGCATGTCTGCAATGGAAAGTTACGGTATAGTCGGTATGGCATCAAAAAATGCCACGGACGGTTTACTTGAACTTTTAAGATTTGAAAATATTTCCAAAGGTATAAAAGTTATTACTGATGACGATAAATTAGTTATAGAACTTCACGTAGTTTTAGAATACGGAGTAAGAATCTCAACAGTAGGTCAAAATATTATTGATAATGTTAAATTCCGTATAAAAGAACTCACTAATTTAGAACCTGACCAAGTGTCAGTAATTGTTGAAGGGATTAGAATAAAGTAAGAGAGGAAAAATGGATATAGAAAAAATTGACGGTAATTTATTGAAATCAGCTTTTGTAGGAGCAGTAAATTATCTTTTATTAAATAAAGACCATGTCAATGCTCTTAATGTATTCCCTGTGCCCGATGGAGATACAGGTACAAATATGAGTTTGACTTCAAAGTCTGCTATTAAGATGGTTGAAAAGACAGAATCAAAGGATGTTCACGAAATTGCCATGGCGGCTGCAAGGGGTTCACTTATGGGAGCAAGGGGTAACTCAGGAGTTATTCTTTCCCAATTTTTAAGAGGATTTGCAGAAGGACTTACAGATGTAAAAGAAATAGGTATAAGAGAACTTGCCTACGCCCTAAAAAAAGCATCGGATACAACTTATAAGGCTGTTATGAAACCCACTGAAGGAACTATTCTTACAGTAGGTCGTGAAACAAGTGATTTTGCAATTAAAAATTATAAAAAATATAGGGACCTTAAAAGTTTCGGAAGGGACTTAGTAAAAGAAGCTTACATTTCTCTTGAAAAGACTCCTGAAAAACTTAGCGTTTTAAAGGAAGCGGGAGTAGTGGATTCAGGGGGAGCAGGTCTTGTATATTTACTGGAAGGAGCTTATAAAACTCTTTGCGGTGAAAAGATTCAGTCTGTTGAAGAAGATGAACAATTAAAAAATAAAAAGCAAAAAGAAATTCACTTAAATGAAGAATTTAACGAAGAATTAGAATTCGGATATTGCACAGAATTTGTAATTTCTACAAATTATGAAGATATAGATTCTTTTAAAGAAAAACTTTCACCTCTTGGAGACTGCCTTTTAGTAGTAGGAGGCAGCGGAACAGGAGTTATAAAAGTTCACGTTCACACAAATAACCCAGGAAAAGCTCTTGAATATGCAGTGGAACTTGGTCAATTGCAAGATATTAAAATTGACAACATGAGATATCAACATAGGGAAACTTTATTTGATGAAGCTCAAGTTCAAGCAGCAAAAAAAGAAAATAAAGAAGTAAAAATAGATAAAGATTACTCTTTCATTGCAGTTTCCATGGGAGAAAAAATGAATGAAGTTTTCAAAAGCTTAAATGTAGATTATATAGTTGAAGGTGGACAAACAATGAATCCTTCAACGGAAGATTTCATGAAAGCAATTGATAAATGTAGTGGAAAAACTATTTTTATAATTCCAAATAATTCAAATATAATTCTTGCTGCAGAACAAGCACAAAAATTATCTGAAAGAAATGTAATAGTTATTCCATCAAAATCAATTCCTGAAGGAATATCTGCAATAGTTGAATTTAATCCGAATTTAAGTCCTGAAGAAAATGAAAAGAACATGAAAGATTATATGGCTACAGTAAAATCAGCTCAAGTAACTTATGCAGTTCGTGATACTGTTTCTGAAGGAAGACAAATAAAGAAAGATGAAATAATAGGGCTTACGGGAAAGAGGATAGTATCTTTCGGTAAAGATATAAATGAAGTTGCCTTTAAATTAATTGAAGAAATGGTTGATGAAGATTCATCAGTTATAACTATATATTATGGCAATGGTTTAAAAGAAGAGGATACAAAAGAACTTTTAGAAAGACTTGAAGAAAGTTTTGACGAACAAGACATAGAGTTAGTAGAAGGTTCACAGCCTCTATACTATTATATAATTGCAGTAGAATAAGCGGGTTTTTGCCTGCTTATTTTTTTAGGTGATAATATGAAATTAGAAGATTCCATAGAAAAAATAAAAGGTGTTGGGCCAAAAAAAGCCCAGGTTTTAAAAAAATTAAAAATAGAAAAAGTAGAAGACCTGGCAAATTATTTTCCCAGATCCTATGAAGATATGAGTCAAATAAAAAACCTTAATCAAGTTTTTGATGGAGAAAAAGCTGCCTTAAAATTAAAAGTCTATGAAGAGCCAAGATTTCTTTATAAAAACAGACTTAAAATGATGACTGTTCCTATGACTGATGGAAAAGATAGGGCAGATGTAACATTTTTTTAACTCAAATTTTTTTAAAACCTCAATTTCAAATAAATAGGGAATTTTATTTATATGGGAAAATAAAAAAATTCAGAGGAAGCTATCAAATTTCCATGCCAATCTATGAACCCTTAAATAAAAAAAATAAAATAGGAAAAATAGTTCCCTATTACCCGCTGACTAAAGAAATAAGCAACAACGAATTAATAAAACTCACAGACTTAGTCTTAAAAGAATTGAATTTTGAAAATATAATTCCTGAAAATTTAATAGAAAAATATAAGCTTTTAGAAAGAGATAAAGTTATAAGACAGTTGCACAGACCCTCTGATGAAAATCTTTTTGATCTTGCAAGAAAGACCTATGCCTTTGAAGAATTTTTAGTTTATTTAACGGGTCTTATGAGCCTAAAAAAAGAAAAAGAAGAAATAACTAGAGAGGCCTTTAAAAACTTTGGCTTGGAAGAACTTTATAAAAAAATTCCCTTTGAACTTACAAATTCACAAAAAAAAGTAGTGGAAGAATCTATAGAAGACCTTTCACAAAAAAGACCTATGTCCAGACTTATACAAGGAGATGTAGGAAGCGGAAAAACTATAGTTGCCATGATTTTAATGTATCTTGCCTTTATTAACGGATGTCAATCAGCTCTAATGGCTCCAACTGAAATACTTGCAAAGCAGCACTATGAAAACTTTAAAAATATTTTAGTGGACTTGGGAGTAAATATAAGCCTTTTAACAGGAAGTGATACTGCAAAAAAAAGACAGGAAAGTCTTCAAGGCTTAAAAGGAGGCACAATAAACATGGTTGTGGGAACTCACGCACTTTTTTATGAAAATGTTGAATTTAAAAACCTAGGGCTCACAGTAATAGATGAGCAACACAGATTTGGAGTTGAACAGAGAAAAAAACTTGCAGAGAAGGGAATAAACACTCTTATTATGACTGCAACGCCTATACCAAGGACTCTTGCTTTAACAATTTACAATGATCTTGATATTTCAACCATAGATACCATGCCTGAAGGAAGACAGAAGATAGAAACTTTCACCATAGGGCCTCAAGGACTTATAAAAAGTTTGGAATTTATAAAAACTGAGCTATTAAAAAATCACCAAGCCTATGTAGTTTGTCCCATGATAGATGAAAATGAAAACCTTGATCTTTCCAGTGTAAATAAAGTTTATAGGGAAATTGTAAAATACTATAAAGATTATAAGGTTGGACTTTTGCATGGCCAGATGAAGGCAGAAGAAAAAGAAAAAGTTATGGAAGACTTTGCAAAAAATAAAATAAATATTTTAGTTTCTACAACTGTTGTTGAAGTGGGCGTTAATGTAAAAAATGCAACAGTAATTTTAATAGTTAATGCTGAAAGGTTTGGCCTATCCCAGCTTCACCAACTAAGAGGAAGAGTTGGCAGAGGAAAGGATAAGGGATATTGTATTTTATACAATAAAAGCTCTTCAGATATAGCTCTTGAAAGAATGAAAGTATTAAATTCATCAACAGACGGATTTTATATAGCCAAACAGGATTTGCTTTTAAGGGGAACAGGAGATATATTCGGCCTAAGACAATCGGGAATACCGGAATTTAAATTTGCAGATCCTCTTAATGATAAAGTCATACTGGAAAAAGTCTTAGATGAAAGTTCAAAGATACTAAGGGAAGATCCACAACTAAAATCTGAAAAAAATAAAAATTTAAAAAGAGCAATAGATAAACTTTTGTCTGCAAAAGCTAATTAAATTGTTACTTTTCAACATTTATGTTAAAATGTAAATTATTGGAGGAATATGAGAGTAATTGCCGGAACAGCTAAGGGTTTTAAACTTTTTTCACCTAAAGATGAAAGTATAAGACCTACAGTTGATAGAGTTAAAGAATCAGTTTACAATATATTAGGTCAATATTTTGAAGGTTTGGACGTCCTTGATTTATTTGCAGGCTCAGGTGCCAATGGAATAGAATTTCTATCAAGGGGAGCAAATCTTGCAATCTTTATAGATGCATCTGAAGAAGCTATAAAAATAATAAACAAAAATCTTGAACATACAAAACTTAAAGAAAAAGCTCAAGTTTTTAAGATGGACTACAAAAGATTTTTAAAGACCACAAATGATAAATTCAACTTTATATATTTGGATCCACCCTTTGAAGATTTGCATAAATATAAAACAGCTTTGAGGATAATAAGAGAGCGTTCTCTTTTAAAAGAAAAGGGTCTTGTCATAGCAGAAGTCGAAAAGACAAAAAAAATAGATTCTGAAGGCTATGAGATGGTTCAGAAAAGAGATTACGGTAACACTTCCATATTATTTTTTGAAATTTTATGAAAGCAATATATGCAGGAAGCTTTGACCCTATAACTTACGGTCATTTAGATATAATAAAAAGAGCAAAAAACATATTCGGAGAGGTAATTGTCGCAGTACTTAACAATGTAAACAAAAAGGGACTTTTTACCGTTGAAGAAAGAATGGACCTTATAAGAAAAGTCTTAGGCGACGATCCAGATATAGAAATTGACTCTTTTACAGGTCTTTTAGTAGACTATGCAAAGAAAAAAAACTGTAAAGTAGTAGTAAGAGGTTTAAGAACGGCATCGGATTATGAAAATGAGTATGCCGTAGCTACGGCAAACATGCACTACAAGGGAGGAGTTGAGACCATATTTTTACTTTCATCAAGTAAAAATGTATTTGTAAGCTCAACTTTGGCAAAAGAAGTTGCAATGTTTGACGGTGATTTAAGTTTATTTGTACCTGATATAATAGGTGAAGAAATGAAGAAAAAATTAAGTAGGAGGGTTTAGTATGACACTTATGGAATTAGTTGATGAGTTGGAAGAACTTGTAGAAAAATCAGGAAGTATTCCTTTAACAGGAAAGGCAATGCTTGATAAAGAAGAAGTTCTTGAAATCATACATGATATAAAAAGTGAAATACCAACAGAGGTAAAAGAAGCAAAACAAATTTCATCAGACAGAGATTCAATAATTAATGAAGCCCACGCAGAAGCTGATAAAATTTTAGCAGCTGCAAGATCTCATGCAGAAGAAATAATAAGAGAAGACGAGCTGGTATTAAAAGCAAATGCAAGAGCAGAAGAAATATTAAAAAGCGCAAACGAAGAGTCACAACAAATAAGAGAAGGCGCAAGAGATTATGCTGACGGATTATTGGAAAACACCCAAACAAATCTTTCAGAAATAATAAAAATGTTAAACGATAACAGACAGGAACTTAGGGGCTAACTCAAGTTCCTTTTTTCGAGGTGAAAAATGGATTTTTCGGAAAGATTAAAAACCATTAGAAAAATAAAGGGACTGACACAAAAAGAACTTGCGGAAAAAGTAGGGGTAGAAAGAGCAACAATAGCAGGATATGAAACAAATAGAAGCAACCCAAACTTTGAAATACTTATAAAAATAAGCAAGGTATTAAATATATCAAGTGACTATTTAATAGGAAAAGACGACCATCAAGGAACAAAATCCTATAGGGTGCCAATAATAAAAAACTCTTCCATAGGTCCCCAACAAACCATGGAATATGTAGTAATAGAAGACTCCATAGACAACAACAAGTATTTTGCCGTAAGAAGTGATTTAAACTTAGACGGCATACATGGTAAAAAAATCATAATATTTAAATCTGATTTAAAACCTAAAAATGGAGACCTTATAATTTTTGATGAAGAAGATTCCGGAAAAATTGCAAGATATTACAGAGAAAAAAATAAAACTGTTTTAGTATTCGAAGATAAGACAATAAAAATATTGGACCTAGTAAAAATAATAGCAGTAGCAGTAGAAGTGAGGACACAATTATGATAAGCACTTTCTTAAAAATATTAATAGGAGCAGTATTAATAGCAATCCCGGCATTTTTAATGGTGGCATTTGATACGGATAAAAATGAAAAAAATTAAAAGATAAAGAAAAAGCTCTGAAGTTTGAAAAATAAAACTTTAGAGCTTTTTAATTTACAATTTATAAAAATCCTAAATCTTAATTTTATTTTCTATAATTGCCTTAATTAAGTCTAGAGAATTTTTATACAGGGTCTTTTTGCCCAGTTTTAAAACAAGTATATTTTCCGGGCTTTCTATTTGACTTTTTAGGAAATTTTCTTTTACGAAAATATAGTTACAGGTGGTATTTTTATTATATAGAGCCTTTTCCGTAAAAATTTTAAGGTAAAAATTATTTTCCAGGGCCTTTATTTCATAGACCTTGTTTGAAAAATATAAATTGTTTGAATTAGTTTTTCCCTCTACATATAAAATATCCTTTTCAAAATTAATTTCTTTTATTAAAAATTTTTTATTTTCATAAAAAAAGCTCATCTTATCTTCAACGTAATCTTTTATCCTATCTAAATAAATAAGACCCTTTACATCAAGGCTATTGTGCTTTCCTATTAAATCCAAATATTTTTCATCTTTTGTCTCCAAATAATTTTTGTAGCAGTCTATTACTTGAGAACCCTTTATATCTTCTTCCCTATAAAGTCCGAAAAATTTTTCCATTGTACTTTGCTTTAAATTTTCACTTTCAAATAAATAAGAATATTTTTTTGCGACTTGATAGTAGTCAAGGCTTTTAAATTCAAAGTTTATATTGTATTTTTCTCCCTTATATTTAAGAAGTTTTAAATCAAACCTGTCTCCGTTGTAGGTAACAATTAATTTATCCCTTGTTTCTTTATAAATTATTTCCATAAGTTCTATTTCTTCTTTTAAATTTGTAAGGACATAGGTTATAATTTGATTTTCTTTAGTAAAACTTGCGCTTATTATGGGAGAATTTTTACTTAAACCCAGGGTTTCTAAGTCAAGATATATGACATTTTCATTTAAAATTTTTTCTGTTTTATTAATATATTTTTTCATTTTTTATCCCTTCTTAATTATATCCTAATCTTAATTATTCCAACAGCTATGGTATAATAAATCCATTGAAAGTTTATATGCTTATATTTTTTATAAAATAAAATTTTTTAATGGGGAATGAAATTTAATGATTTATTTAGATAATTGTGCCACTACAAAACCAAGACAAGAAGTGGTTGAAGAAGTGGTAAAGATGCTTAAAAATGATTTTGCAAATCCATCAAGCCTACATAGTTTTGGTTTGAAGGCTGAAAAGGTAAGAGAAGAAGCAAGAAAAAATCTTGCTCAACTTATAAATGTTTTGCCCTCTGAAATTTATTTTACTTCCGGGGGAACTGAAAGCAACAACATTGCAGTAAATGGCTTTGTAAATAAAAATAAGAGATTTAAAAAAATTATAACCAGTAAAATTGAACACGCTTCCTTATATGACAAGTTTTTATCTTATAGGGATTTTGGTTATGAAGTAGTTTTTTTAAATGTTGATTTTGATGGCAAGGTTGATTTTAATGAACTTAAAAGGGAAGTTGATGGAAATACTGCCCTTGTTGCTCTTGCCCATGTAAATAATGAAATCGGAACGATTCAAGATATTAAAGAACTTGTAAAAATTGTTAAGGAAAAAAATCCTGAAACTTTTGTCCATGTTGATGGAGTTCAGGCTCTTGGAAAAATAAAATTAAATCTTAAAGATTTGGGAGTTGATTCTTATTCTGTCAGCAGTCACAAAATTTATGGGCCTAAGGGAAGTGGAGCCCTTTATTTAAAAAGTGGCATTTCTATACCTTCTCTTGTTATTGGAGGAGGCCAGGAGAAAAATTTAAGAAGTGGAAC
Organism: Peptoniphilus sp. BV3C26; assembly: GCF_000478985.1. Taxonomy (GTDB): domain Bacteria; phylum Bacillota; class Clostridia; order Tissierellales; family Peptoniphilaceae; genus Peptoniphilus_B; species Peptoniphilus_B koenoeneniae. The sequence goes on along the minus strand of NZ_AWXB01000069.1, from coordinate 99,885 downwards.
TGAAAATATGCCTGGTCTTGCAGGTTTTGGCAAGGCTTGTCAAATTGAAACTGAAAAATTCAATGAGGAACAAGACCATGTAAAAAAGATAAAAGCATATTTTTTGGAAAATTTAAAAAATTATATTGATGATTATAAAATTAATTCTCCCTTATGTTCCTCACCTTATATTGTAAGTTTATCCATAAGAGGTACAAGGGGAGAGGTTATTCTTCACAGTCTTGAAGAATATGGTATTTATATTTCTACAGCATCAGCATGTTCAAGTAACGGAGTTCACAGAAGCCATGTTTTAGAAGCAATTAAATTAAATCCTTCTGAAATGGAAGGGACTATAAGAATTTGCTTTTCAAAAGACATAAGCAAAAATGACATAGATGTATTTTTGGAAAAATTAAATCAAGTTGTAAAAGATATAAGAGAAGTGATGAAAAAATGAGTCAAAGAGTTGTAAGCCTTTCCCTGGGCGAAGTTATTTTAAAGGGAAAAAATAGAAAGAGTTTTATTGATACTTTAATGGGTCAGGTAAAAAAATCTCTTCACGATATAAGCCATGGAAAAATTTATCAAGATACGGGAAAAATTTATATTGACTGCAACAAAGAGGATCAGGAAAAAATTATTAAAAGGGCACAACATATTTTCGGAATAGTTTATTTAAGTCCCTGTATTAAAATTGAAAAAAACATCCCTTCCATAGAAGAGGGCATAAGGGAAATTACAAGGGAAACTTTAGAAGAAAATCCTGAATTTAAAACATTTAAGGGAGATACAAAAAGAGCTGATAAAAACTTTGAGCTTAATAGTATGGAACTTAATAATATAATTGGCGGACAGGTCCTTAAAAATTTTCCAATAAAAGTTGATGTTCATAATCCAGACTTTTATATTTATATGGATATAAGAAGAGAGGTCTACCTATATACTAAGCGTTTTAAGGGCCATGGAGGCCTTCCACTGGGCACAAATGGAAAAGGTCTACTCCTACTATCAGGTGGAATAGATTCTCCTGTAGCGGGCTATATGATGGCTAAAAGAGGGGTTAAAATTGATGGACTTCATTTTCATTCTTTCCCCTTTACTTCACAAAGGGCAGAAGAAAAAGTTGTAAAACTTGGAGAAATAATTTCAACCTATGGGGGACCCATGAAAATTTACTCCATAAATTTACTTCCAATTCAAAAGGAAATAAATAAAAATTGTAGAGAAGATGAAATGACTTTGCTATCCAGGAGATTTATGATGAGAATAGCTGAGAGGATTTCAGAAAAAAATGGGTATAATTCAATTATAACAGGAGAAAACTTAGGGCAAGTTGCAAGTCAAACCATAGATGGTTTAACTGTTACAAATGATATAACAAGAAGACTTATATTTAGACCCTTAATAGGGATGGATAAAGTTGACATTATTGATATTTCCAAAAAAATCGGGACTTATGAAACTTCAATTTTACCCTTTGAAGATTGCTGTACGGTATTTTTACCTAAGCACCCAAAATTAAGGCCGACAATTAAGGAAATGGAAATAAGCGAAGAAAAATTGGACATAGAAAGTTTAGTTGAAGCTGCCCTAAACAATGCAAAAATTATAGAAATTTCATAGGAGGAAATATGAAAAAGAGAAGAGGCGCCTTAGGCGGAGCATTAATTATAGTAATTGCAGTTATAGTATTAGTGGGTTTTGTTTTGATTAAAAATTACAATTCACTTGTAGGAGAAGCACAAGAAGTAGACGGAAAATGGGCTCAAGTACAAAATGTAGTAAAAAGACGTGCAGACCTTATACCCAACTTGGTAAACACAGTTAAGGGATATGCAAGTCATGAAGAAGATGTTTTAACAAAAATAACAGAAGCAAGAAGCAAGGTTGAAAAAGCTAAAACTCCCCAAGAACTTGGAAAAGCAGACGCTGAACTTTCAAGGGCAATAGGAGATATTAACGTAGTTGTTGAAGCATATCCGGAACTTAAAGCCAATGAAGGATTTTTAAATCTTCAATCTCAACTTGAAGGAACTGAAAACAGAATTGCAACGGAAAGAGAAAGATATAACGAAGCCGTTACAGGATTTAATAAAAAAATTAAAAGATTTCCAACTAATTTAATCGGAGGTATTTTAGGATTTAGTCCAAAGGAATATTTCCAAGTTTCTGAAGAAGATCAAAATGCACCAACAGTGGATTTTGGTAAGTAGGTGGTAAAATGAAAAAATTACTATCCCTTTTAATAGTAATAATTTCATTATTCACCGCAGTTTTTGCAGAAGAAGTTTTTGTTCCGGATCCCAAAGATGCTAATGGTTATGTGTATGATGAATTAAATATTTTATCTGAAGAGAGCCTTAAGTATATAAACGGAACAAATAAAGATCTGGAAAATAAAACAAAGGGTCAAGTTGCAATTGCACTTGTAAAGTCTTTGCAAGGTTATGACGATCAAAGCTACGCTGTAAAAATTTTTGACAAATGGAAAATCGGTGGAGAAAATGACAACGGAACATTGATACTGCTTTGTATTCCTGAAGGTAGATTTTTTATAATGACAGGCTATGAAACGGAAGGATTTATTCCAGATTCAATAACTGCTCAAATAAGAAGAAATGCCGCAAAATATTTTCCTGCAGGGGACAGAAGTGGGAAAAATAAAAGAGACTATGAACTTGGAATTCTTGAAGCATACAATGAAATTTTAGACTTATACAAAAAAGAATATAACTTGGAAATAATAAACAGCGTTGAACCTGATTATAGTGTCAATAGTGATGCCTCAGATTTTGGAACAATAGCTATTCTTGTTCAAATAATTCTTCTACTATTATTTATAAATATTATGGCAAAAATAAGTAGATCAAGAGGTTACAGGGGAAGGAGAAGAAGGCATTTTTACGATGACGACGATGACGATTCCTTTGGACCTTTTGGAGGATTTTTCGGTGGCGGAAGCTTTGGCGGCGGCTCTGGTGGAGGATTCGGAGGATTTTCCGGAGGCGGCGGCTCAACAGGCGGCGGCGGATCAGGAGGATCTTGGTAAAATAAAAACTCTGATTCTTATTATATTAAAACTATAATAAGAATCAGAGTTTTTTTATTAATTAAATTAAAAAAGCCTTCAAAAATTGTGAAGGCTTAAATTATTTTATTGGTTTTTTCCACAGCAGTTTTTATATTTTTTACCGCTGCCACATGGACAGGGATCATTTCTGCCTACTTTTTTAGATTTTCTTACAAAAGGTGCTTGTTTTCCAGTATCTGGATTTACAGTTTCAACTTCTTTTGCAACTCTTACACGTTTAACTTTTTCAGGATTATAAATATGGAAGAGCATTTTTGTTGTATCTTCTTTAATGGATTCATTCATTTCTTCAAACATGTCAAAACCCTCTTGAGCATAAGCACGAACCGGGTCAACTTGACCGACAGCTCTTAAGCCTATACCTTGACGAAGTTGGTCCATAGCATCAATATGATCCATCCACTTTTGGTCTACAACTTGAAGAAGAACAACTCTTTCAATTTCTCTGAATTTTTCTTCTCCAAATTCATTTTCTTTTTCCTTATATTTTTCCCTTGCCAATTCTTTCATTCTTGAAATGACATTTTCAACATTTGCATTTTCAATATCATCTAAGAAATTTTTAGGGAAGTCGAATTGGTCAACTCCGAATTTTACAATATTTTCAAAATCAAGATGTAAAACATTGTTGTGATCCATCTTATTATTAAAGTTGACATTTTTTTCAATAATATCATCAATCATTGAAATCATATCATCATGAAGATTTTCACCTTCAAGAACTTTTCTTCTTTCTGAATATATTACCTCTCTTTGTTTATTCATAACATTGTCATAGTTTAGGACATTTTTACGAATTGAGAAGTTGTTTCCTTCAACTTTTCTTTGAGCTGATTCTATTAATTTAGTTAAAATTTTTGATTCAATGGCTTCATCTTCAGGGCTATTAATTCTTTCCATAGTTTGTTTGAATCTGTCGCCAGCAAAAAGTCTTATTAAATCATCGTCGCCTGAAATATAAAATCTTGTTGAACCTGGATCTCCTTGACGGCCTGAACGACCACGAAGCTGATTGTCAATACGTCTACTTTCGTGACGTTCTGTTCCTATAATATGAAGGCCACCTGCTGCTACAACTTTTTGAGCTTCTTCATCAGTTTCAACTTTAAATTTTTTAACAAGATCTTGATATTCCTTACGAGCATTTAAAATCTCTTCATCACTTGTTTCATTATAAGAATCTACTTGTTCCAGAATTTCTTCTTCAAGACCACGTTTTTTCATTTCTTTTTTTGCCATATATTCAGGATTTCCGCCAAGCATAATATCAGTACCACGACCTGCCATGTTAGTAGCAATGGTAACTGCTCCAAAACGACCTGCTTGGGCTACTATTTCAGATTCCATTTCATGGTTTTTAGCATTTAAAACATTGTGCTTTATTCCCGCACGTTTTAAATACTTTGAAAGTTCTTCTGATTTTTCAATTGAAATTGTACCAACAAGGACAGGTTGTCCACTTTCATGGCATTCAATAATTTCTCTTGTAACTGCACGGAATTTTGCCTCTTCTGATTTGTAAATTGAATCATTGGCATCAGATCTTATAACAGGCTTGTTTGTAGGAATTTCTACAACGTCAATATGATAGATGTCACGGAATTCTGATTCTTCCGTCATAGCAGTACCTGTCATACCTGCAAGTTTTTTATACATTCTGAAATAATTTTGGAAGGTAATAGTTGCAAGAGTTTTACTTTCAGCTTGAACTTCAAGACCTTCTTTAGCTTCTATTGCTTGGTGCAAGCCTTCAGAATAACGTCTTCCGAACATTAGACGACCGGTAAATTCGTCAACTATAATAACTTCTCCATCCTTAACAACATAATCAATATCTTTTTTCATATTTCCCTTAGCTTTTAAAGCTTGGTTAATATGGTGGGAAAGCTCCATGTTGTCAAGATCAGATAAATTGCTAACGCCAAAATATTTTTCAGCCTTGGCAACTCCCTTGTCAGTAAGAGTGGAAGTTTTATCTTTTTCATTTACTACATAATCAACAGTTTCTTCTTCAAATTCTCTGTTAAATCTTTCAAAACTTGTTTCTTCTTCAGTTTTTATTCTATGAGAAAGAGTATTTACAAAATCTCTTGCCCTAACATAAAGTTCAGTAGATTCATCTCCACGACCGGAAATAATAAGAGGAGTCCTTGCTTCATCAATTAAAATTGAGTCAACTTCGTCCACTATACAATAGTTAAGAGGTCTTTGAACCATTTCCTCTTTGTAAATGACCATGTTGTCACGAAGATAATCAAAACCGAATTCATTGTTTGTTCCGTAAGTTATATCACAGTTGTAAGCAACTTGTCTGTCTTTAGGACTCATGTCGTGGATTATGCAACCTACACTTAAGCCTAAAAACTCATAAATTTTACCCATCCAAGTCTTATCACGACTTGCCAAATAATCATTTACAGTTACAACGTGAACACCATCACCTGAAAGAGCATTTAAATAGGCAGGTAAAGTTGCAACAAGGGTTTTACCTTCACCTGTTTTCATTTCGGCAATTCTGCCTTGATGCAAAATAATACCGCCGATAAGTTGAACAGGGAAGTGTTTCATACCAAGAACTCTGTAAGCAGCTTCTCTAATATTAGCAAAAGCTTCAGGTAACAATTGGTCCAAACTTTCTCCGTTTTTATATCTATTTTTAAATTCTAAAGTTTTTTCTTTAAGTTGATTGTCAGTTAAGCCTTGGTACTCTTCATCAAGACTTAAAATTCTATCTACTAAAGGTTGTATTTTTTTTATTTCTTTATCACTATATGATCCGAAAATCACATCAAACAATCCCATGAAATCATCCTTTCTATAAATCGCCATTCTTACTTATTATATACCTAATATGAAAAAAATAAAGTATTTTATATATTTAGTAATTATTTATCTTAAATAAAGATACAAATTCAATAAATATTTTATCAAAAACTTAAATTGAAAACTATAAAAATAAGTAAGTTAAATAAAAAAAGTAAAAATGCTTTACCTAGAGCATAAAAAATAAAAAATAAAATGCTTCACGTATAGCATAAAAATAAAAAGTAAAAGATTGAAAAAATGAGGGCTTTTTACATATAATATAAGAAAGATAAAAAATAAGAGATAAAAATTAAAATAATGGAGGTAAAAATGATATTAGTTATAGACTTCGGCGGCCAATACAACCAACTTATAGCAAGAAGAGTACGTGACATGCATGTGTATTGTGAAGTGGTTTCATACGAAAAAGCCTTGGAAGCAGCAGAAGAAAAAAAACCCGGCGGAATAATTTTTACAGGAGGACCAAACTCCGTATATGAAAAAAATGCACCAAAAATAGATGAAAAGATTTTTGACTTAGGAATTCCAATTTTAGGACTTTGCTATGGAATGCAAATAATGGCCCATGAACTTGGAGGGAAAGTTACAAGTGCAAATTCAAAAGAGTTTGGAAAAACAAAAACTTATGTGGAAAATTCATCAAAGCTATTTGAAGGGCTGAAAAAAGAAGAATTTGTATGGATGAGCCACGTTGATTATGTAGAAGAAATGCCTAAGGGATTTAAAAAAGTTGCATCAACGGACAACACTCCTAATGCAGCAATGGAAAATGTAGAAAGAAATCTTTACGCTATGCAATATCATCCTGAAGTTAATCACACTGAAAACGGATTTAAAATGCTTGAAAATTTTGTTTATGGAATTTGCAAAGAAAAACCCGAATGGACAATGTCAAACTATGCCAAAGAAAAAATCAATGAAATAAAAGAAAAAGTTGGAGACGGAAAAGTTCTTTTGGCTCTTTCAGGAGGAGTGGACTCATCAGTAACCGCAAAACTATTATCAAAAGCTCTAGGAGATAAGCTAACCTGCATATTTGTAGATCACGGTCTAATGAGAAAAAACGAAGGCGACCAAGTAGAAGTGGCCTTTAAAGACAGCGGCATGCATTTTATAAGAGTTAACGCAGAAGAAAGATTTTTAAAAAAGCTTAAAGGAATAACAGATCCCGAAGAAAAACGTAAAACAATTGGAGAAGAATTTATAAGAGTCTTTGAAGAAGAAGGAAGAAAAATAAAAAGTGTTGATTATTTAGCCCAAGGCACTATTTATCCAGACATAATAGAATCGGGAGCAGGGAATGCAGCAGTAATAAAATCACACCATAACGTTGGAGGCCTTCCTGAAGCAGTAGACTTTAAAGAAATAATAGAGCCTCTAAGATTATTGTTTAAAGATGAAGTAAGAGAACTTGGAAGAGAACTTGGACTTGCAGACTATTTAGTAGACAGACAACCATTTCCAGGACCAGGACTTGGAATAAGAGTAATAGGAGAGCTAACAAAAGAAAAATTAGATATCTTAAGAGATGCGGACTTTATATTTAGGCAAGAATTAGAAAAATCAGGCATAGAAAAATTGCCAGACCAATACTTTGCAGTCCTGACAAACAACAGAAGCGTAGGAGTAATGGGAGACTTTAGAACCTATGACTATACACTTGCATTAAGAGCAGTCCAAACAACAGATTTTATGACAGCAGACTGGTATAGAATCCCTTTTGAACTTTTAGACAAAATCTCAAACAGAATAGTAAACGAAGTAGGACATATAAACAGAATCGTTTACGACATAACATCAAAACCACCAGCAACCATTGAATGGGAATAAATAAAAAAAGCTTATAGTTAGCTATATCAAGCCATTTAAAAATCGAAGTGTAACAATATCGTAACAATAATTAAAGGTATGTAAATGATTAATCATTTACATACCTTTAATTAAACTGTGTACTGTTTCTATTAATAAGCTTTTATCTTTATCAATTTTTTTTAATGCTATATTTTCTACTGGAGAATAGATTTTATTTGTAGAACTTGTCCTGGTATTATCTAAATCAAATTTAGGATAATATGATATATAATATTCAGCTTTTAAAGATCTAAATAATTTTGTTTTTTTAATTTTTGTTTCCGCTTTTTTTCTGATTTTTTTTACTTCTGAAATATCCATATTAAGATCTTCAGCTATTTTTTTAAAAGTTTCAGGCTCTTGATCAATACCATAAAAAGATTTTATAACTTTAAGTTCTAAAGGATCAAGGCAATTATTTATATTATAATTAACCTCTTTGTATAACTGACTATTTATAACTTCAGCTTCAATGTTTACATTTTCATCTTTTATAGTATCTTGTAATGTTGTCATACTATCATCATCGTTATATAATTTTTGATCTAATGAAGCTTCTTTATTATACTCTAATCTATTTCTAGTTAGCGATATAATGCAACTAATAGCATAACTTGAGAATGTATAACCTAAAGTATTATCATATGTTTCTACAGCTTTTATTAATGCTATATAACCATCTTGTAACATTTCTTGATAATCATGTATACCCTCAATATAAAGTTTATTTAAATTAATTGTGTAGGGTACTAACTTTAGGTTATTCATTACTATTTCATTTCTTAATTCTATGTTTTTTTTATTTTTTGAATATTCTTTAAATAGTTCTTCATTATTCATAGCTTTGTAAAATATTTTCTATTGAATATTTATGTAATTTTCTAGCTTTTGTTTGTGAGAAGCCTAATTTTTGACCGATCTCTTTAAACGAATACCCGTTCATATATCTATACTCTAGTATTACTCTACTAGAAACATCATCAAGTGATAATAATATTTCTTGAAAGTCATTTACTAATAATAACAATCTATAAAGATCAATATTATATTTTTTTGATAACTTGCTAAATTCATGTAATAGTTCAAAATCGTTATTAGTCATAAGATCACCTTTTAATTAAGATCATCAATAATTAAAACACTATCTTCAGGAATACTGTTGAGCCATTTATTATATTCATTTATATTATACTTTTTATCATTTACATAATAGAATCCATCTTCAACACCAATAATAAATATAGGGGAGAGGTTAGTTTTTAACTCTAACTTTTTTATTCTTGATCTAATACTCATCGTTGAACCTCTTTTCTAAATCCGTAAGCCTTTGTTCAATATCTTCTTTTTCGAAACCTACCAATCTAATATTACATAAATAGCCTAATGCTCTAGCTTTGCTCTCAGTTATATTATCATTAGCTAAATCAATTATTATTCTTTGAAGAAATCTATTAACACCCTTTATTGTGTTTAGTCTGTAATTATATTTTTTTTGCATAAAATCACTCCAAAACATTGAAATTATCAGGATAATAAAAAACATAAGGGTACAAAATTAAAGCTTATATTATGCTTAATTATACAAAATAAGTAGGAGAATTATTCTCCTACTTTACTGTAATATATACCAAAACTCTTATTATCTAGTACAAAACCATCATATGCAATTCTTCCTTCAACTAATTCACCACTAATTCCTGGTGGGTCTTGGTGAACTCTGTATTCTTGTAATTTAATAGGGGCAACGGTAGCAGATGGATGAACTAACAAGAATCCAAATTCCTTTGGAACAATTTTTTTTGATACTTTTATTACAGTTAATCCGTCAACCATTGCTATAACACCTTTAATTTTTAATTCTTGTGCTATATCAGTTGACATCAAGAAGTCTTTATTTTGTTTTAATAACAAATAAACATCAGGGGTAACTAATAAACATCTTCCAATTTCAGGTACAGCCCAATTATCTAGTTCAGTATTTGCTTTTAAAATATTTTCATAAATATTCTCTTTAGTTAATTGAACTGGTTGAGCAGTTGAAATTCCTGCTTTTTCAATCATTTTACCTATTACATACTTATCAATTTCAGGTATAACTACCTCTCTAATCTGTCTAGCCAATGCAGTAGCACCTGATAAAGCTTGAAGTGTTTCGTCTTTGTCTAGCTTGTCAATAGCAAATGTAAAAGATCTATCTTTGGATAATGTAAATTCTTCAGTAGATCCAGTTAAATTTGAAATGTTACCATATCTTGAGTTTTGAAATGATCCTACACCTGATCTATCATAATCATTCATAGGACTTGTATTAACCTTATATATTTTTACAGTTTTAGCACCTGTGAAACCAAAATCTTGGTTAGTTATCAAGGATAATTTACTTTCGTTAGTAAATTGTTCATCGACATAAGGTAAATATTTAGTTGCTAAATCTATGCTCATGTTTTAATCTCCTAGTTATTTATTTAATCCAGGATACTTAAAAGCCTCTTTAATTGGATTAAAATTAGATTCAACACCATTAGGGGGTACATGAGAATTAAATCTACCCTCCATGTTTCTTTTTGATTCTTCACTAAGGCTTTCAGTGATCCCTTTTGCTATATTTATAAAATCTTCTAAATCTTCACTTGAATTACCCTTAAAAAGCTTGATAAATTCAGAATTTAATCCGTTTTCATTTAATGCTTCTCTACAATCAAGAAGTAACTCACGTTTATTTAAATTATTTTCTTTTTCCTCTAGGCTATCAATAGAATCATTAGTGTTTTTATCTTTTTCTCTTTTTAAACGTTCTTGTACTATTCTATTAACATCATCTTGAGTAAATGTTTTTTCCTCATCTTGTGAGTTTGTTTCCATTTTTAGATCTTGTAAATCGTTCATGTTTTAATCTCCTTAAAATAAGTATTTCCATATATAATATGTATAACTACATTATACTATATATTGTGCTAAAATGCTAATAAGAAGATAAAGCCACTATATGCAGTATGTATAAATAAATAAAAATAGAAGTGTAATATATAATTATATAAAATAAAGAAGCTATGTAAAATTAAATAGCATAGCTTCTAAGATTGATAATTATATTATTTTTGATTATAATTAGATTAAGGCATGTATATTTACAAATAAAGAGGTTAACCCCTATATAGGCTTAAATAAGGCTTTATATAAAGTAGTTGACCTCTTTATTTTATATTTATTGAAAATAATAAAGATATTTAGTATAATATACTTAATGAGTAGATACGGTGCCCCCACAAGGCTTTTAGCTGGGTACCGCCGTCTACTCATTTTATAATTATTGTAATTATTTAAAACATTTGGTATAATATATGTAACTTCAGTAATATTAATTGTAAATAAAAGAACGGCAGGTTGACCCCACAAACTTTATAGTTTGGTTGACTGTAGCCGTTCTTTTTATTGCCATAAGCACTAAAAATAATTATATTTAATCATATGATATATTGCATGTATATCAAAAAAATAGACCAACGCACCATCTCCACCTAAACAAGGCTTCACGGACAGTGATTGGTCTATTTTGATAATTATCTAATTGAAGTATACCAAAAATTTAGATTAAAATCAATCAAATTCACATAGCCTATGAACTACTTTACCTAAAATTTTATATTCTTCTTCACTACTTCCAACATTTATAGGTTCATAGATATTTTGTATATCTATTAGTTGTGTAACTTCACCTACTTTTATAACACGTCTTAGAGTAACAATTTGTGAACTTATATTGTTTGTTATAACAGCCACAATATCATTATTTTTTATATCAAGATCTCGTTTAATAAAAATTAATCCGTTGTATAAATTATTTCCAAGATAGCTTAGACAAAAATCAAAATCTTTTAAAAAATCTTTAACTTCAAAGTTATTATTTATTGCAGTTTCTTCAAGCATATTTATTAAATTAGCCATAGTTTACCCCCGTTTTTTAATATCCATAAATAGTCTGTTAAACTCTGCTTGCTTCTTGTCGCCCTCTTTTATTCTTCTAGGTTGACAAGTTAGCTTTATTCTTCTACACATCTCATAAATACGATCATAAGTTCTGGGCACTCCATCACTACTGGTTAACTTCTTTTTTAGAACTGTATCAGGCTCTAGGTTGGTCGTTATAATCAATGGTAGGTTAGACCTATACCTTAAATCTATAACGTCATATAACACTGAATTAATCCATTCTGTGTTATGTTCAGAACCTAAGTCATCAATTATTAGTAGATCCACTTGTTTTAATAATTTATAAAACTGATCTTTTTTATTGCTTCCAAATGTAGAATATTCTCTAACTTTTTCAATAATAGTAGATACTGAACAAGCGATCACAGGAATACTCTTTTCAAGTAAATAATTAGCTATACAAAAAGTTAAATAGCTTTTTCCAGTTCCTGGATCTCCATAAATTAATAATCCATGATTTTTTGCTTTAAATTCATCAAAGTTATAAGCGTAATATCTTCCAAAATCAAAATATTTTTTATTGTCATTGGATATAATGAAGTTTTCAAATTTACACTCTTTGAATCTATTGTCCATCAAGCTATCCATTTTTAACTTTTTTATATAGTCTAATCTTTTTTCTCTTTCTTCGATTAATTTTCTTTGATTTTCTTCATACTGATCTCTTTCACTCATACAAGTAAAATTAAAAGTTTCTCCATTAAACTCAAAGGGTATAACTTTTCTTTCAGTACTCAAGTGCTTTGGTATTTCCATATTTATTCTCTCCTATATCAGTTGAATCAATCTGTTTCTTAAAAGTCCTATATTTTCCACTAATGGCCTTATTAATAAAATCATCATTAAGATTATTGAAGTTAATATTTTCTTTTAAATAGTCGCTTCTTTCTATTTCATTAATCAAAGGACCTAATTTATCAACTCCAAATCGATTTATAAATTTTTCTAAAGATGATGATGATATTTTATTTTTGATTAAACCGTTAATCTTTGTAACATATTCAGCCTTATCATCATCATTGTTATCATTGTTTACATTGTTATCATTATTGTTTATGTTCCTCGGTTGTGCTTTGGTTGTGCTTTGGTTGTTCCTCGGTTGTTCCTCGGTTGTGCTTTCAGTTGTTCCTGTAACTTGATATTTTCCGTAATTTACAATGGTTATAGTTGTATATTTCCCTTGTTCCCTTTTTAGGATTATCATGTCATCTTGTTCTAACGCTTCAAGAAAATTTGTAACTTTCTTTCTTGACCATTTCCACCTCAAAGCTAATTTATTTAAGCTAGTAATTTTTTGACCACGTTTCACAACGATAACACTTCTATCCATAAAGATTTTATTATCCGCATGATTTGCTATCATTAATAAATCAATCCAGGCAGATCGCTTATCAAAAGGGGATTTATCTTTCCATAGCCAATGTTCACATATTTTTCTATGAACACTAACCCACCCTTGATTTTCCATAATGATCAACCTAGTATCTTACAACTTCTGTTTGTTTTAAGAAGTACTCATTTTCAGAAATAACATCAATTAAATCTTTTAATATTAAAATCTCAATTGTTTTTTCTATATCTTCAACTTTCTCATTAATTTTTAAAGATACCTTTTTAATGAAATCTTTTTTTGATCCATTAAATTTCAAATATCCATCAGGACTTAAAAGTAGTAAATCTACATAAATCATTGTATAAAGGATACCGTACTCTTCATCAATGCTTTTAATAACATCATTTTCAAAAAAATCTTCTCTTAGTTCTATATAATCTTTATTATTTGTCATTTTAAAACCTCCTAAAAGTTCCCCTTTAACTTGTAAATATCAATCAATTATGTTAGAATTTATATGAGCAATACCATTTAATTTTGGTGTTACTTGTCATAACCTACCAGGATAGAGTTGGGGAACTTGTTTGAACCTGGTAGGCTTTTTTTATTTCTAACTAAATTATTAATTGACATCTTCATCACATAAATTAAACCTCTCTTTTAAATAGTCTATTGGAACTCTACCTTGAATAGTTATGAACCCTTTTTCTTCAAGTTCCTTGTTTAGCCTCTTCATGATCTGGTATGCTTTACCTTCTTTAACATTTAGAAGCTCTTTAACTTCATCTACTTTTACTAATGTAGCCATTATTTCACCTTCTTTTTAATCTTCTAATAGATCAACTACTGATATACCTAATCCATTAGCTATTTTATTTAACGTTTTTGTGGTTGCTTGCCTTCCATTTAAAACATTTGATAATGTAGATTGAGCAATATTATTTTTATTTGCAAATTCATTTTGTGTTAAATTTAACTCTATTAACTTCTTCTTTATCAAGTGTTTATTTAATTTTAAATTGATATCATTCATAAATTTAACCCCCTTTCACAACAATATGAATAAATTCTTCATTAAGAATATTATTCTTAATACTATTATATTCCTAATATATTCCTTGTCAATAGTTTTTATTGAAAAATAAATAATATTTCTTGATATTACTCATAAGAATATTTATAATTAGTTTAAGGAGGTTGTCATGAATATAGGTGAAAAAATAAAACAGGCTAGATTACAAAAAGGATTAACACTTCAAGAGATTGCTGATGAAATGAATCTTACTCAAGGGACTCTATCAAAATATGAAAATGGAGATATAAAAAATATTCCAAATACAAGATTGAAAAAACTATCTGAAATTTTAGATGTAGACATTTCATATTTTTATGAAGGTTCTAAAAGTAAAAGTGCTATTATTATTGAGAAACTCATAGAATTAACAGAAGATAATAAAGTAAATTGGATATCTCCGAATAATCCAAATGAAAATATAAACTTTGACTTAAACGAATTAGTCCAGGAACTAGCTAAGTATAAGAACGAACAAGAAATATCTTACTATTTTCAAACTGGCGAAAGTTTAGAAACAGATATTATAAACACTATTTTTCTTTTGAAAGTAGGTGAGAATTGGTATGGAATTTATAAAACGGCGATTTCTCATAAGTTATTTGTTTTTAAATTAGGTTATATTACTTTTCCTTTTATTGAAAAAATAGAGTTAATAGCAGATGATTATAAAACTATAAATACTGATCTTTCTTTGTTATATGATTTAGCATCTGGCAATGAAGACTCAAACAAGGGAGCTTTTCTACAAGATTTAATAAATGATTTAGATGAAATTAATTTAAAACATATAAATACAAAATTAGATGATATACCTTTTTAAAGATGATATTTATGGAATTTATTTTTTTAATTAAATCTGAAGTCCTGACAGCCTTTCTAAGCGTCTTTAAATTTAAACTAATGCAATTATACTAAAAAAAAATAAAAGCTTGAAATTGACCCCAAATTTTAAGCCTGGTAACAATTTAATAAAGGAGATATTATGACAAGTAAACGAATGAAGAACGATCCTAACAGGTGGTATTGTTCATTTCGATATGTAAATTTAGATGGTGAAACTAAGCAAAAGAAAAAAGAAGGCTTCAGCACGAAAAAAGAAGCCGATGAGTTCGAAAGAAACTTTTTAAATAATATAAAGTTTAACCCTGAAATGAATTTTAAAAGTCTTTATAAAATGTATCTTGAAGATATGAAACCAAGAATTAAAGAGCATACACTAACAAATAAAGAATATATTACAGAAAATAAAATACTTCCATACTTTAAGGATATGAAAATAAGTGAAATAGGCTCAATAGAAATACAAAGATGGCAAAATTCATTGTTATCAGCTTTAAATCATAGTACAAATAAGCCTTATGCACCTACTTATTTAAAAACAATTAATAATCAACTAACAGCGATCTTTAATTATGCTGTTAAATTTCATAATTTACAAAACAATCCAGTTCATAAAGTGGGAACAATAGGGGAGAAGCACGCACCAGAAAAAGAGATCTGGAGCCTAAAGGAATTTAACACATTTATTAACCTTGTAGAAGATAAAACGCTTCATTTAGGCTTTAATATTTTATATTGGAGCGGTTGCCGTATTGGTGAGTTATTAGCCTTAACCTGGAGCGATATAGACTTTAAAAACAATATGATCAATATTAATAAATCCTATCAACGTATTAATGGTAAAGACGTAATAACTGAACCTAAAACAAAGAAGAGTATTAGGAAGATCACTATAATTAGTAGTGTGATTGAAGAAATAGAAGCTTATAAGAAGTTATTTTATAAACCAGATCCAGATGATAGAATTTTTAATTGTACTAAACACAAATTTGAACATGGTATTACTAATATTTGTAAAAGAAATAATCTTAATAAAATTAGAATCCATGATCTAAGACACTCTCACGCAAGTTTATTGTTAAATGAGGGTATAAACATAGTAGCTTTAAGTAAGAGGTTAGGACATGAAAAAGTATCAACTACATTAAATATTTATTCTCACATGATCCCTAATGATGATAAGATACTTAATGTAATGGAAAATTTAAGCGTAACAAAATCGTAACAATAATTTTAAAATAAGGTATATTATGATAAAAAATGTTAGGTAATAAAAAATAAAATAGCTTAAAATACACATTAAGATTATATAAAAAGTATATATTTGTTGAATGGGAATAGAGTAATAAATATGTTTATGCTATAAAACTGTTGAAAATACAGTATTTCAGCGTTTTATAGGAGCAAAAAACTCTTGAGTGATACTATTTTGATACTAAAAGTAAGAAAAAGTAGGTCTGAAAGGGAGTTGTTGAACCTGAGTATGGGATTTCAGAAGATACTAGATGTGAATCATAATGAAATAGATTATTCTCAAAGTCTGCATTTTAATTTAGATTATTGGAAAGGTTAAAAAGGTGAGTATATAATGGAGAATATAAAATTTGAAGCAGTACTTGTAGAGAGTGCAAAGCTTCCAATGGTTAAGATTGACCGCGAATTATTTCTCAGGAAAGAACTACGAGATAGATATAGTCAAGAGACTGTGGAGAAGGCGATTCAATATAATCCGGCATATGCTGGAATATGTGTAGAAGATATTAATAAAATTGCTAAAAGTTGTATAACAGCAGAAACGACAAAGGTAACTGCTCTATCAGCAGCAGCGGGATTGCCGGGTGGATTTATTATGATAGGTACAGTTCCAGCTGACTTATCTCAATATTTTGGACATATTCTCCGTATACTTCAAAAATTGATATACCTTTATGGTTGGCATGATTTAAGTCTTGATTCTAAAGAAATGAACGAGGAAACAAAAAATTTACTTACTTTATTTGTCGGCATAATGTTTGGCGTAAATGGAGCAGTAAATACCGTAAACAAATTAGCAGCTCAAGTGGCAAAACAGGTTGTAAAAAAACTCCCACAGAAAGCACTAACAAAAGGAGTAATATATCCTATAGTAAAAAAGGTGGCTACTATATTAGGTGTTCAAATGACAAAGCAAATCTTTGCAAGAGGAGTTGCAAAAGGTGTTCCTGTTTTAGGTGCTGCCGTATCTGGTGGGTTGACTTTTGTTACTTTTAAGCCCATGTCAGAAAAACTTAGGAAATATTTAGCATCTAGCGAATTAGCAAGTGTTGAATACTATAAAAAGATGGATGATGAAACTGTAATCGATATAGAAGTATTAGATGATATTAAATGTGATAGTGAGTAAAATCCGTATAAAACTTTGATTAAAATGATATCTACGGATTTGAGTATTTCTGAATAATCATATGAAATAAACAAAGCACATAACTTTAAGACCTAAAAATCTTTCAGTTATGTGCTTTTTCTGTGCTTATTTTATATCCGGTGGAATTTTTGCACTGATACCGCTTTTATAGAATTTCACATTGCTTTCTTCAAAGGGAACGTAATCTTTTTTTAAGCTGTCAGGGTAGTTTGCCTTCCAATCCTGCAAGGCTTCTTTCGTAATTTCATTATTCTCATATTTTTCCTTCATTTCCTGCCACTGTTCAAGCATATTACGGATTCTGAGAATAGCTTCGCTGCCGAAATATATGCCTGTGGTAGTATATTCAGGATCTTCATCATTTAGAATAACAGGTCGTATATTCACTTCAATACTGTCATCCAGCTTAAATAAAAACCGCATTAAATCATGTTCTGTATAGGGATAATCAGGTTCTTTCAAATAATCTTTATTTACATGGAGTGCATCAGAAATATTTTCCAAGACATCATCTTTAGGAGTACGAATATCAAGTTCGTACTGTCTGATTCTCACATCATCTAAATGTGTTCTGTCTCCTAACGCCTTTTGAGTAATTCTTCTTAATTCACGGAATTTCTTTATCAATTTACCCAAACTCAATTTAAACACCTCCTTAGGAGCAAATTTGTTTCTCTTTAATAATATAATCTAAAATAGGCAAAATACAATAGAAAAATAAAATTTAGAAAAAAGTATTGACAGAAACAAAAAAGATACTTGTAATCTAAAATAGAAATAGAAACAAATATGTTTCTGAAAAGAAAGGAGGAAAGTCCGATGGAGAAATTATTTCTTACTTCAAATGAAGTTGCCGATTTACTAAATATATCGCAGCAACAAGCTTATAAAATCATCCGAGATATGAATAAGCAGCTTGCTGAACACGGCTTTCTTGTCCTTAGGGGAAGAATCAATAAGAAATATTTTATGGAACAAATCTACAAAGCGAAGGAGGGAAAATAATGCCTGCATATAAGGACGAAAAAAGCGGGAAATGGTTCGCTTCATTCTATTATAAGGATTGGGACGGACAGAGCAGAAAAAAGCTGAAAAGAGGCTTTGAAACGAAGAAAGAGGCAATTACTTACGAGAAAAATTTCACGGTAAAGATGTCCGGTTCACTCAATATGTTCTTTGAAGATTATTTTGAACTCTATAAGGCTGATGTCATAGGCACAATAAGGTTAAATACTTGGATGATAAAAGAACATATGATAAGAACAAAGATTTTATTGTTTTTCAGCGGTATGAAAATGAGTGAAATTAAGCCGGTTGTAGTAAAGAAGTGGCATAATGTACTCTTAAACATTGAAAATGCGGAAGGAGAAGCCTATAAGCCAACCTATCTTAAATCCATTCACGCACAGCTTAGTTGTATGTTCAACCATGCAGTCAAGTATTATGGATTAAGGCAAAATCCGTGCAAAGTAACAGGGCGAATAGGAAAGCAAAGAAGCGATGAGGAAGTGGAATTTTGGACAAAAGAGGAATACCTACAGTTTATAGAAGCTGTTAAGGACAAGGATATTTCATTTTATGCTTTTGAAATTCTATATTGGACAGGTATTCGATTAGGTGAACTTAGAGCATTAACAAAAGCTGATTTTGACTTTGATAAAAAGACAATGAGGATAAGTAAACCAGCACAGAGAATTAACGGAGAAGAAGTTATTACCGATCCGAAAACACCGAAAAGCAAAAGAACAATTATGCTTCCTGATTTTTTAATCAGGGAACTTAAAGACTATTTCCTGAAAATTGAATATTTTTCGGAAGATGAACAAATCTTTCCAAAATGCAAAACATATTTCAATAAGGAAATGGAGCGAGGAATAAAAAAGTCGAAAGTTAAGAAAATCAAGCTTCACGCATTGAGACACAGCCATATATCGCTGCTTATAGAAATGGGTTTTACACCTGTTGACATTGCAGCGAGAACAGGACATGAAAGCATAAAGGTGTTGATGGATTACAGCCATATGTTCCCCAATAAACAGGTGGATATGGCTGATAAATTGGACAAGGAGGGAGAGTATAGTGAAAGCACCGAAATTTCCAAACTATGATGAAGCGGTTAATCGTAAAAAGAAAAAGCCACAAAACTTGCTGAGTAAAGAAGAATGGCAAGCTTTGGAAGAGGAAAGAAAACAAAAGGAACGAGACAAAGGTAAGAGATTTGCTAATCACAGGAAAAAGGATGTAACCATAGCATTCAGAACAAATCGAAAAGATAGGGAGCTTATTTTCAAAAAGATTGCGATGTCCGGACTCAGCAGACAGGATTATATGACCAATGCAATCCTTGATGCTCCGGTAAAGATATTTGCTACAAGAAATGTCATAGACAGTTGTAAAAATGAGTTACAGGAAATTCTATCGGAACTGAAACGAGTGGAGCAATATGGAGAATTGGATGCGAGTTATAGGCATGAATTGAAAATGATTACTGAAATAATAGAGGTGGCAATACAAGAAAAAAGCCTTTAGCCAAATGACTAAAGGCAAGATGAAAGTACAACTTGGTATTTCATCCCTGACAAGATTATTTTATCAGATTGTACTTCCATCAGCAATATAAAGATTGGAGGTTACGATGATTAACAAGGAAAATTACTTGCGAAATATTCCAATGGAATTAAGAGAATACAAACAGTGGTTATGGTTTAAGAAAATCAGAAAACAGGATTTGAAAGGGAAGGAAAAAATACTGAAGCTTCCTGTAAGTCCGATTACCTTAAAATCTGATGACTGGAATAATAAAGAACAATGGGGAGATTTTGAAACAGCAGTTAATAATATAGAAAGTAGTAGTTGTGACGGATTGTCTTTTGTGTTAAGCAGGGATGATCCGTTTGTGTGTATCGACTTGGACAGTGTAGATAATAAAAAGCAGGATATGTTTATAAATGACTTCAATGGTACTTATGTAGAAATTTCACAATCGGGAATGGGAATACACATTTTTGCAAAGGGAGAAATAGAAAAGAACTTTAATAACCAACTTGAAAAAGTGGAGATGTATCAAGAAAACAGATGTATTGCCATGACCAGTAATATCTATAAATTTAATGATTTTATTGCAGAAAAAGTTCTTTTGAAACAAAAGGAGTTGGATAAATACTACAAGCTATTTTCACCCAAAAGAAGTGTTAGAGAAATTATTAGAAAGTATCAGGAAGCAGCTGAATGTGTTCCTGACAGTAATACGGTTATAGAAATGATGTGCAGGTATAACGCAATGGTAAGAGCATTGTTTGAAGGCTCATACACCAGCGGAGATGCCAGTAAAGATGACTTTTCGTTACTTCTTTTTCTAAACAGTTTTACTCATGGAAATGCAGAAATGATGAAAGAATTATTTTTGAAATCTGCACTTAATCGCATTGGCGATCGCAGCAAAAGAAGAACGGAAAAAGGATATCTGAAATACTTGGAAGACAGTATTTCAAAAGTGATACAGGGAGGAAATAAGAGGTATTGGGATTATAACTATCACAGAAGTAAAGGAGGGTATTTGCTTGAATAATTGGCTTAAATTTGATGATGTGGAGCTTAGCGATTATGTAGATCGTGAGCTTGCAATCACAGAAAAAGGACAAGTCAAAAGTACAGCAACCAATCTCATAACTGTGTTAGTGAATCCCTGTTTTTGTAAAGAACAAGATATTTTATCAGGATATATTTTCTTTGACACTTGCAGTCGAACTATTTGTTTTTACGGAAAGTTAAAAGGCGAAAAAAGCACTGATTTAGAAATACGAAAATGGAATGACCATATGACAAATATCATTGGAGTTGAAATCGAAAGAGAATTTGGAATTAAGTACTCTAAAATCGTATGGAAGATGCAGTTCTCTTTGTTGCTCACAAGAGGTCAATCAATTTACCGGCGATGTATATGGAATCGTTACACTACGACGGGCAAGAATATATTTCAAAACTGCTACCGAAATATCTTGGAGCAGAGGATACAAAATTAAATTCCTGGATTATGCAACATATTTTGGTCGGCATGGTAAAAAGAGCGTTTAATCCCGGATGTAAGTTTGATGAACTGATGGTTCTTACGGGGGTGCAGGGTGTTGGAAAAACTTCATTTATTGAAAAACTGGCACTGTTTCCCGAATGGTATTGCTCGCTAAACAATATAAAAGGGAAAGATGCCATCAGTAATTTGGTGGGAAAGATTGTTGTTGAGCTTGAAGAATTTGTCGCTCTTAGAAATGCAAAAAGTGCTGATGAAGCTAAGTTGTTTATATCTGCAAGGACAAGTACAGTAAGACTTCCATATGAACGATTTTCAACAGATGTAAAACGAACCTGCATACTGATTGCGACTACAAATGATGCAACATTTTTAGGAGATTTTTCAGGAGAAAGAAGGTATTTACCCGTAAAGGTTAATGCTGAAAATATACAAATTCCGTTAATGTATGATCCTGAAAAATATCCAGTATTGGAAACTATCACAAGAAAAGAACATGAGGAAATCATAAAACAGGATTTTGAAGGGGCGATTGCAGAAGCTGTCTATCTTTATGAAAATAAACTTCATGATTTCTATTTGCCGAAAGAGTTGCGTTCAGATTTGGATTTTGTTATTCAAACACATAAGAGCGATAACAGGCATGTCCAAAACTTCTTTGACTTCATGGAATGGAAAACTACAAAGTCCGATACACCGAATTTGTTGTGTTCTGCCGAGTTTACGAGCAGGTATCCTGAAACAAATGAAAAAGTGTTTTCAGAACTAATGGCAAACGAGATGATAGATGAATGGAGACTTGAACCATCTGTAAAAAGTAAGAAGGTAAGAATTGACGGAGTGGTTCGGGTTAGCAAGAAGTTTTATAAACGAAATATTAATACAGATTTTGTGGAGGTTAATGCTGAAGATATACCATTCTAAGAGTTTTGAAAAAGTCCGCTACCGCTACTTTGCTACCAGGCATAAAAGGTAGCGGGGTAGTGGTAGCGACAACTTTTAAACTTTTGTAGAAAAGGAAAAAACATGATTTCTTAGATAAATTGATTATAGCGGTTCATATGTCTTTTCTGTGATAGTCATAAGAGCTTATTAGTAAAAGCATTATTTTCAGTGAGATAGCAAGCATATACTTTCTGACCACACCCAAAAAGTAGGCTTGAAATTTGACAACTCAAATTTGAAATATTTAGGGAGAACCCTAAGACTCCGAAGAAGAAAGGAGTGATGAAAAATGTCAAAGAGTGTTAATCGAAAAAATAATTACACTGTTCATTTTATGATAAATGAAGATGATATGAAAGAACTTAACAGAAGATTTGCTTTGACCAATTTTAAGAGCAAAAGAGAGTTTTATAGAGATAGTATTTTCAAGAATAGAATTATCAGCATTGATTTATCCGGTGAGTTTAGAAAAGAACTGAGAGAGCTTTCTTCCCTTGTAAGTCGTAACTCAGCAAACCTAAATCAGATCGCAAAAATGGTAAACAGCACAGGTGTTATTTACAAAGAGGATATTGAAAGTATCAAGAAAGCCTTGCAAGGCGAACTACTTTTTTTGTCAGAATTTAGAGAAAAAGTTTCCGACTATATCATCAATGAGGTGATTGGCTGATGGCGGTTACGAAGATACACCCGATTAAAACAACACTGAAAAAGGCGATAGACTATATCTGTAACGGAGATAAAACCGATGATGAAATCTATGTTACAACGCATCTATGCAGCAGAGAAAACGCTCATAAGGAATTTGAGCTTACTAAAAAGCAGTTTAACTCAAGAACTAAAACTTTAGCTCATCATTTAATTCAATCATTTGTACCGGAAGAAGTGAGTTTTGAAGAAGCTCATTAGGTAGGAATTGAACTTTGTGAAAAGATTTTAGGCGGGAAATATGAGTATGTTTTAGCGACACATATAGACAAAGACCATATACACAATCACATCATTTTTAATTCCATAGATGTGGATGATGGGAAGGTGTACCATTCCTATTACGGCTCCTATATGAACATCAGAAATCAAAGCGACAGACTTTGCAAGGAGCATAATTTATTTGTCATTGACCAAGAAACACAAAGGGAAATCAACGATATCTGGCGAAGAAAATATGTAAATTGGTACGACTGGAATGAAGATAAAAAAGGAAGTAGCTATAAATCAAGGCTTCAGTTTGATATTGATAGAACTATAAAACAGTCCATCAACTGGCAAGACTTTTTATCTAAAATGGAGAGCTATGGCTATGAAATAAAATATGGTAAGCATATAGCTTTTAAAAGTAAAAATCAGCAAAGATTTACCAGAACAAAGACCATTGGAGTGAATTATACCGAAGAAAGAATTAAAGATAGGATCCTGAATAAAGAAAAAGAAATTGGAAATATCATAGACATTAAAAACAATGAAAAGGCAAAGTCAAGCAAAGGCTATGAACACTGGGCAACGAAACACAATCTTAAAACAGCGGCTTCTACGCTTGTTGAAATCAGGAATAAAGGGTTTGACTCAATGGAAGAATTGGAGCGTGGCATCAGCCGAATTTCCATCGAAAAGAATGACTTGAAACGAGAATTTGATAAGCTGTCATTGGAACAAAAAAGGATAAAGGAAGTAGTAAAGCATATTCAAATCTGCATCAGCAAGCGAGAACATTATGAAGGCTACCGAAAAAATCCAAACGATAAGATTTATATGATGATGAACCGAAAAGATGTGGAAGCCTATCAGAAGTCTTATGAAGAAATAGATATTTTTCTTAAGCAATTTCCGCACTTGAGACATGTTGTAGCAGGAGAGTTAAAGACAAAATCAAGTAAAAATTTGTTCAAAAAGCTGAATGAGCATTCTAAGGATTTACAAACTAAACAAGAGGAAATAATCAAGAAGCACAATTCATTAGCAGCACAGTATGAGGAATTGAAGCATCTGAAAAATAATATGGATGATTATCTTGGCAGGGATAAAACGGAGGAGAAAAAGAGATCCATTATTGGAGCAATTAAAAGGCATCAGGCTGAAGATAAGGAAAAGCTAAAAGAAAAGAAAGAAGCAAGCAAAGAAGTTGAGAGATAAGCTTATGGTCGGTGTGGTCTTATGACGACGCCGACTTCTTGTATTTTATGAGTTCGTATATTTATGTTGGAAAAATATAGAAATTTATAAAATCTAAAATTAAAATAGAGAGAACGCTATATTTGAGTGCCTAAATATGGTATAATGTTCTAAATTAGGTTTGGGGGACTCATAGAAAGTGAGGAAATTTAATGAAAGCTAATTATAAAAAGCTATGGCATATTTTATTGGATAGGGATATGAAAAAGAAAGAATTAGCTCACATAGCTGGAGTTAGTACATATACTATCAACAAGCTTAACAAGAATGATAATGTAACGGTCGAAGTTTTAGGGAAGATTTGCAAGGCTTTGAATTGTACATTAGACGATATTATGGAATTTGAAGAGGATGGTGAATAAATAATGGCTGGGAAAAACAATGCAAATATCGGTTTTGAAAAACAAATTTGGGACGCAGCTTGTGTTCTTTGGGGACATATTCCTGCTGCTGAATATAGAAAAGTAATTGTTGGACTTATTTTTCTCCGATATATATCCAGCGCCTTTGAAAAACGCTATGAGGGACTTCTAAAAGAAGGTGATGGTTTTGAAAACGATAGGGATGCATATGCAGAAGAAAATATTTTCTTTGTACCGGAAGAAGCTCGTTGGAGCAAGATTTCTTCTGCTGCACACACACCTGAAATTGGTACAGTAATTGATGAAGCAATGAGGGCAATCGAAAAAGAAAATGCGAGTTTAAAAAATGTTTTGCCTAAGAACTATGCCAGCCCAGATTTAGATAAAAGAGTACTTGGCGAAGTTGTTGATTTATTCACTAATGAAGTAAAAATGGATGGAACTGAAGCAAGTAAAGATTTACTTGGGAGAACTTATGAATATTGCATTGCTCAGTTTGCAGCCTATGAGGGAACTAAAGGTGGCGAGTTTTATACACCATCAAGTATTGTTAAGACTATTGTTGCTATTTTAAAGCCGTTTAATAATTGCCGTGTATATGATCCTTGCTGTGGCAGTGGCGGTATGTTTGTGCAAAGTGAAAAGTTTGTACAGGCTCATAGTGACAATAGAGGTAATATTTCTGTTTATGGACAGGAATCTAATGCAGATACATGGAAGATGGCGAAAATGAATATGGCTATAAGAGGAATTGATGCCAATTTTGGTTCCTATCATGCAGATACATTTTTCAACGATATTCATAAAACATTAAAATCAGATTTTATTATGGCGAATCCGCCATTTAATCTTTCAAATTGGGGAGCGGATAAATTAAAAGATGATGTAAGGTGGAAATATGGAACACCACCATCTGGGAATGCAAACTATGCATGGATACAGCATATGATACATCATTTAGCACCAAATGGAAAAATTGGATTGGTGCTTGCTAATGGAGCCTTATCTTCCCAATCTTCCGGAGAAGGAGAAATAAGGAGAAAGATTATAGAAGATGATCTTGTTGAAGGTATAGTAGCTTTGCCTACACAGTTATTTTATAGTGTAACAATTCCTGTAACCTTGTGGTTCATTACTAAAAATAAAAAGCAAAAGGGAAAGACTCTATTTATTGACGCCAGAAAAATGGGATATATGGTTGATAGAAAACATAGAGATTTTACGGAAGGAATACAAGAAGACGGAAGCCTTGGAGATATTGACTTATTAGCAAAAACCTTTGAGGATTTCCAAAATGGAATACTGGAAGAGAAAAAAGGATTTTCGGCGATTGCCACAATAGAAGATATTGCAAAACAGGATTTTATATTAACCCCAGGGCGATATGTAGGTATTGAGGAACAAGAGGATGACGGAGAACCATTTGAAGAAAAGATGACAAGATTGACTTCGGAACTTTCCGATATGTTTGAGCGCTCTCATGAACTGGAAGAGGAAATCAGGAAGAAACTGGGGGCGATTGGTTATGAATTGTAAGCTTGAAGAAATTGTAGATGTAACAATGGGGCAATCACCTAAATCTGAATACTATAACACAGAAAAGAATGGCTATCCTTTTTTGCAAGGAAATAGAACATTTGGATTTAAATATCCTACTTTTGATACTTATACAACAGTAATGACAAAATTTGCAAAAGCTGGAGATGTGATAATGAGCGTTAGAGCACCTGTTGGAGCTCTTAATATTACTCCGGTGGATATGTGCTTAGGGCGTGGTGTTTGTTCATTGAGAATGAAGAATGGGAATCAGAGTTTTTTGTTTTATATGATGAAATATTATGTTTCACACTTGATTAAAAAGGAGAGTGGTACAGTATTTGGTTCTGTAAACAGGAATGATATTAACGGTTTGGAAGTTGATATTCCAGAGGATGTAGAAGAACAAAAGAAAATTGCTCGATATTTGGAAATGATAGACGATAAGATTGAGCTAAACAATGCGATAAACAATAATTTACTTGAACAAGTGCTTGCCATATACCGTCATCGTTTTGTAGATACTACAAACGAATTGAGACAAACTTATCGTGCTGATGAATATTTTGATATTTCCATTGGTAAAACTCCTCCGAGAAAAGAGCCACAATGGTTTAGCACTAATCCAAAAGATGTTACTTGGGTATCTATTTCCGATATGGGTACTTGTGGTTTATACATTAGCGAAAGTTCCGAACAACTTACAAGAGAAGCCGTTGACCGTCATAATGTCAAAATCGTACCTGACAATACCGTTTTGCTTAGTTTCAAATTGACAGTTGGCAGAATTGCAATAACAGACGGCGAAATGACTACCAACGAAGCCATTGCTCATTTCAAAACCGACAAAAAAGAAATCAATGAGTACTTATATTGCTATCTGAAATGCTTTAATTATCAGACAATGGGAAGTACTTCATCAATCGCAACTGCTGTGAACTCAAAAATCATTAAAGGTATGCCTTTCATAGTACCTACCGATGAAGAAATAACTGAATTTCACAGTTTAGCAGCTCCTATGTTTGCAAAAATCAAGGCAAATCAAGCTGAAATAAGCAATTTGACAGCACTTCGTGATACTCTTTTACCCAAGTTGATGTCCGGTGAGCTTGATGTTTCCGACATAGATCTTTAAGCTGCTAAATTATTGTTTAGCATATAACATACCCATAACTTCCGGGGGTGGCGGAAGTTAATATCGGGGGACTTCCACCCCATAGTCGTTCTCTAAGAATAAAAAGGAGAATTGACTGTGAAACAAGATTTAATCAAAGATGTTGTTCAGGGAATGTTACCATATTTGAACAATGCACAAAGCGAAAGGTTGCAAGAGGTGTTACAATACACCCTTGCAAGGTATGAGGTAACAGAAAACAAGCAAAAAGAAAAAATTTCGGAGCAGAACTATGTAGAGTTGTTCCTGTCGGCAAAGCGAATTGAGGGCTGTTCCGAGAAATCTCTTAAGTACTACAAAGCGACCATTGAAGCTATGCTTGATGACCTTGACAAAGAGGTCAAACACATTGTTACAGATGATATTCGAGGATACCTGACGGAGTATCAGGAAAAGAAGAAATCAAGTAAAGTCACAATAGACAATATCCGCCGCATACTATCCAGCTTTTTCTCTTGGTTGGAGGATGAGGACTATATACTGAAAAGTCCTGTCAGGCGAATACATAAGGTCAAAACAGGCACGAACATTAAAGAAACATACTCTGACGAGGCATTGGAACTTATGAGAGATAACTGTACCGAGCCTAGGGACTTGGCAATGATAGATATGCTTGCTTCTACTGGTATGCGTGTTGGAGAAATGGTGCTACTTAACCGCAATGATATTGATTTCAATGAGAGAGAATGTATTGTTTTTGGCAAAGGTAGTAAAGAAAGAGTAGTTTATTTTGATGCAAGAACAAAGATACACTTGCAAAATTATCTGAATAGCAGAACAGATGACAACCCTGCTTTATTTGTGTCACTGAAAGCACCTCACGAAAGACTAAAAATCGGTGGTGTTGAAGTGAGATTAAGAGAATATGGAAAGAAATTAGGTTTGCATAAGGTACATCCACATAAGTTCAGGCGTACCCTTGCAACAATGGCAATAGATAAAGGAATGCCCATTGAACAGCTTCAGCAGCTTTTAGGGCATAGGAAAATAGACACGACCTTGCAGTACGCAATGGTAAAACAGAGTAATGTTAAGATTGCTCATCGAAAATACATTGGATAAGAAAGGTGAAAATATGGCAGAGTGGAAGAAATATACATTAGAAGAAGTCTGCGAACGAATATATAGTGGTGGAACTCCTTCAACCAAGCACGAAGAATACTGGAACGGCAACATTAAATGGCTTTCTTCTGGAGAAACTTCCCAAAGATTTGTTTATGATACTGATAGAAAAATAACAAAAAAGGGCGTGGAAAATTCCTCGACTAAGCTTGCGACCAAGGGATGTACAGTTATTGCAACTGCCGGTCAGGGATATACGAGAGGGCAAGCAAGCTTTTTGATGATAGATACTTATATGAACCAATCTGTTATAGCTTGCAAAGCAAATGAAAGCATAATATTACCACTTTATCTGTATTACAATTTAGATAGCAGATATGAAGAATTTCGCTTGTTGTCCGATGGAACAAGCACAAGAGGCGGATTGTCTGGTTGGATATTGAAACGAATGGAGATAAAACTACCTCCAATATCATTACAGGAAAAGATAGTTGATATTTTATACTCTATCGATAAAAAAATAGAGGAAAACAATGCGATAAACAATAATTTAGCGGCTTAATCTTTGAGCTTGTTGTATTGCTTTTTCCAAGCTCTTGACGGCTTTTTGCAAATGCAGTCATCAGATGTAAATGCACATACATTTTGCAATCCGTTATTTCCACAAATATCTGGATTATTAGCTCTGCAACCATAGGTTTGCACTTCAGAGTCCTGTTCGTTAAGCGGAGCATTGAATGGTACTAAGAGGTCTTTCTTATTCATAATCTACCTCAGACATATCAATTTCACCACTCATAAGTTTCGGAAGCAGAGAATCTCTTGTTTCGGCAAGCTTCTTGTTCTCGATTCTATTTGAGATAATCAAGTCGTAAATAGGTTGAAGTAACGCACCAATTCGATTGTAATCCTCGATACTCGGAATTATTACCTCAGCTTTTGCGAGTTCGTCACGCTTGATATGCCCCATAGTTGTGGCTTTGTCGGCGGCAACAGCTATGAAACGGTCAAGATGATGTTTTGTCCAAGCATAATAAAACCATTTATCATAAGAGTTGGATGTGACCTTGAACAGGTGTTGATTTAGACCGCAAACACCACCACACCAAAAATCGACAAGCAGACTGCCTGACCAAGAGAAAATCACATCGCCATCGTGGACAATATACTCATTTTTGATATTAGGAGAGCAAAGCTCACTATTATCATCGCAGCATCCTTGGCGTAGTTCTTTAATTTTGAGTACCGGAATGCCAGTCTCATCATTTGAAGGACGATATTTTTGCATAGCAAGACCATTCAGATAGTCTGCAATGTCTATTAGACTACCTTGTTTCCAACCATCGGGCAGAGTTTCTGTTGATAAAAACTCATTTGTGAATATTGCTTTGGCTTGCTGCTCTAAATTATTGTTTAGAATAGAAAGGAAGCCAATATGGAAATAATTATAAATTGGTGTAATTATAATAATGGCTTTATTACTGCAATTTTGTCTGCAATAGGACTATTATTAAGTGTAATAGCTGTTGTTGTATCGATAAGAACAGCAAGGTTACCATACAAGAAAAAGCTAAAATTGACTTCATCTGTTGATGTGCTTATTTCTAAAAATACTGTCAACGGAGAAGTTTTTAGTTACATAATGGGGATTTCGGTAAATGCTGCGAATATTGGCTCAAGAAATGTATCTATTACGTATTTGGGAATATGTGTAAAAGATAAAAAAAACAATATGGATAAACAACTAATAACTAAAATTAGAGACGAAATAACTGGAAGCGGAATGATGGCACCTGCTGAGGTTAAAACTGAACTGTACAAAAAAGACGATTTACTATATGCACTCTCGTTATTGAGCGGAGAAGCTTCAATTTATCTATATGCAAAGGATACAGAAGGAACAGAATACTTCGAGAGCGCAGGCAATGCGAAGAGTATGATAATGAATTTAGAAAATAAGGGGTGACGATTATGCCAGGATTTACAGAAGCCAACTATGAAAATTCGGTAATAGAATTATTCGGAAATGAACTGGGATATGATTATGTATACGGACCAGATATTGAAAGGGATTTTAATAATCCTTTATACGAAGATGTGTTAATTGAATCATTATATCGTTTGAACAAAAATCTTCCTGAAGATGCAATTCAAGATGCCATATTTAAACTAAAAAACTTTGAAAATGGAGAACTTGTGCAGAAAAATGCAGTCTTTATAGATTATTTGCAGAATGGCATTCCAGTTCGATATTTTGTTAAAGGAGAAGAACGTTCATCTATTGTTTATCTTGTTGACTACAAAAATCTCGAAAAAAACTCCTTTATAGTTGCTAATCAATGGACTTTTATTGAAAATAGTAACAAACGCCCAGATATTATTCTCTTCTTAAATGGCTTGCCGGTAGTGTTAGTTGAGCTTAAATCACCTTCTCGTGAAGAAACGGATGCATCAGAAGCTTATAGACAGCTTAGAAACTATATGAAGGAAATTCCTTCGATGTTCATATATAACGCTATCTGCGTTATGAGTGACCAGTTGACTTCTAAAGCTGGAACTATTACATCTGGCGAAGATCGTTTTATGGAATGGAAAACAAAAGATGGAAACTATGAAAATACACAATATGCACAGTTTGATACCTTTTTTGAAGGAATGTTCCAAAAAGAAAGACTACTTGATATTATCAAAAACTTTATTTGCTTTTCAAATGAGGGGATTAACACCTTTAAAATTCTTGCGGGATATCATCAGTATTTTGCAGTAAAAAAAGCAATAGAGTCCACAAAGCATGCCACTGTAACGGATGGTAAAGGGGGAGTATTTTGGCATACCCAAGGAAGTGGCAAATCCTTATCAATGGTATTCTATGCGCATTTACTACAGGAAGCTCTTGACAGCCCCACTATTGTTGTGCTCACAGATAGAAACGACCTTGATGATCAGTTATATGGTCAGTTTGCAAAATGTAAAGATTTTCTGCGTCAGGAACCAATGCATGCTGAAAGTAGAGAACACCTTAAAACTCTTCTTGCAGGAAGACAAGCTAACGGAATTATCTTTACAACTATGCAGAAATTTGAAGAGTCCTCAGAAGCTTTATCTGAAAGAAATAACATCATTGTAATGGCAGACGAAGCACACAGAGGACAATATGGACTTGCTGAAAAGATTAAGATTATGAAAAACGATGATGGTGAAGAAATAGCAAAACGTGTAATTGGTACAGCTCGTATTATTAGAAATACTTTACCAAATGCTACATATATTGGATTCACTGGAACTCCTATTTCTTCCAAGGACAAGAGTACACGAGAAGTATTTGGTGATTACATTGATATTTATGATATGACTCAGGCAGTAGAAGATGGTGCAACTCGCCCTGTTTATTATGAAAGCCGAGTTATTAAGCTTAATCTTGATGATCAAACACTTAAGCTTATTGATGCCGAATATGACATTATGGCACAAAATGCTGATGGAGAAGTTATCGAAAAGAGTAAGCGTGAGCTGGGACAGATGGAAGCTGTTCTTGGAAATGATAACACTATTAACTCTTTGGTTTGTGATATTCTAGACCACTATGAAAATAACCGTGAAGATTTACTTACTGGTAAAGCGATGATTGTTGCGTATTCTCGCCCTATTGCCATGAAAATTTACAAGCGAATATTAAAACTTCGTCCGGATTGGACTGAAAAAGTAGGTGTTGTTATGACCTCCGGCAACAATGACCCGGAAGAATGGAGACAGATTATTGGTAATAAACATCATAAGCATGAGCTTGCAAAAAAATTCAAAGATAACGACAGTACTATGAAGATTGCGATTGTTGTTGATATGTGGTTAACAGGGTTTGATGTTCCTTCTCTTGCTACGATGTATATATACAAGCCTATGTCAGGACACAATCTAATGCAGGCAATCGCCCGTGTAAACCGTGTATTTCGTGATAAAGAAGGCGGGCTTGTTGTTGACTATGTTGGAATTGCTACTGCTTTGAAGCAGGCAATGAATGATTATACCTCTCGTGATAAAAAGAACTATGGTGATACAGATGTTGCGAAGGTTGCATATCCGAAATTCTTGGAGAAATTATCAGTTTGCCGTGATAAGTTTCATGGATATGATTATACAAAGTTTATTAATGGTACCGATCTTGAGAGAGCAAAAACTATCAGTGGTGCTGTAAATTTTATTATCAGCAGAGAAAAAGTTGATGATAAAGATTCTTTCGTAAAAGAAGCTCTTATGCTTCATCAGGCTCTTTCTCTTTGTTCTTCTTTAGTTGATGAAGATAGTAGATTTGAAGCAGCATTCTTTGAGGCTGTTCGAGTTCTTGTTCTCAGACTTACCAATACCGGTGTTGGTAAAAAGATTTCCTTACCGGAAATGAATGCAAGAATAAATGAACTTTTGAAACAGAGTATTAAAAGTGATGGGGTAATAAATTTGTTTTCAGATATCAAAGAGGAGTTTTCTTTGTTTGACCCCAAATTTCTTCAAGATGTTGCAAATATGAAAGAGAAAAATCTTGCAGTTGAACTATTGAAAAAATTAATTGCAGAACAGGTTTCTGTTTATCGCAGAACAAATATTGTAAAATCTGAAAAGTTCAGCGAGATTATGCAGCGTTCTCTGAATGCTTATCTTAACGGTATGCTTACTAATGAAGAAGTTATAGAAGAAATGTTAAAGTTGGCAAAACAGATTGCAGCAGCACATCAAGAGGGAGACAGATTAGGATTGACTGCTGATGAACTTGCTTTTTACGATGCCTTAACAAAACCACAGGCAATCAAGGACTTTTATGAAAACGAAGAGCTGATTGCAATAACAAAAGAATTAGCCGATACTCTACGTAAGAATAAGACTATTGATTGGCAGAAGCGTGAATCAGCGAGAGCTAAAATGCGTATGCTGATAAAGAAACTTTTGAAAAAACATAAATATCCGCCTGAAGGAATGGATGATGCCGTTCAGACTGTTATGACACAGTGCGAACTTTGGACAGATAATTACAACTTTGAAGAAGATTACAAGGTTTATTTTAATACTAATTTTACAAATGAAAATCTATCTTTGGTTGCAGAAGAAAAGGGCAAATATAATTAATTAGTTTTATTCTTTGTAAACATGTATGGTGAAAGAGGATAAATTATGGCAAAAGGAATAATATATTTAATGACTACAGTCGTTTCTGGTCTTATCAAGATTGGCAAGACAGGAAATGAGCAATTTGAAAATAGAATGAGATTTTTAGAAAGCAATGGATATGCGAATATAACAGGACTAAAAAGGGAGTTTGCTATAGAAGTAGATGGATATGATGAGAAAGAAAAACTTATTCATGACATCTTTAGCAAAAGTAGAATTGTAGGTACTGAACTGTTTGCGTTAGATATAGAGGTGGCAAAATCCTTATTATCTTCTTTAGACGGTAAACAAATTTATCCTAAAGATAAAAGTAAAAAAGAAGTATTCAAAGAATCCACAGAAGAAATAAAACTTAAAACTGAGGTTGGATTTGTTCCAGATGGAGAGTATGTATTAAATCGTAACATAAAAGGTTTTGGGAAAGTAAATGGGAAAGCCATAGTTAAAGATGGAGTATTCACGGTGTTGAAAGGAAGTTTTTGTGGTAACACTGGCAAAGGTTATGTACCTTCTATTAGAAGAAATGCGAAGATAAAAGATAATATATTACAAGAAGATATTGTATGTATGAATCCATCAAGTGCCGGGTGGATAGTCATTGGCAAATCTAATAATGGATGGGTAGAATGGAAAGACTTACAAGGGAACCTTATTGAAAAATATAGAGATAAAGAAAAGTAGCTGATACATAAATTGGCTATCATAAAATATAACGAGAGGTAAGCTTATGCCAAATTTAAAAGCAAAAGAATATAGGCAATTTGAAAATATTAAATATGTTAGAAAAGACGGAAGCGAGTATTGGAGTGCAAGAGAACTTGCTGATGTACTTGATTATTCTCAGTGGAGAAATTTTCAAAAGGTAATTGATAGAGCGATGATTGCCTGTGAGAATAGTGGACACGATGTAGCATACGATTTTGCTGAGGTCAGCAAAATCGTGGAAGCTGGTGCTACAAGCAAGTCTATTAAAGATTATGAACTTACGAGATATGCTTGCTATTTGATTGTGCAAAACGGCGATCCGAGAAAAGAAGTGATTGCACTTGGACAAACCTATTTTGCTATACAAACATATAGACAGGAAATTGCAGACCATTTTAATCAACTTGATGAAGATAGAAGAAGGCTCGTAGTTCGTGGTGATATAAAACAATGGAATCAGCTTTTGGTAGAAACAGCACATGATGCGGGGGTCATCACAAACGAAGAATTTGCGATATTTCAGAACGCAGGCTATATGGGTTTGTATGGTGGGTTAGATGTAGAAGATATACATGACAGAAAAGGCTTAACCGCAAGACAAAAGATTTTGGATTATATGGGAAGCACTGAATTGATTGTTAATCTATTTAGAATTTCACAGACGGAAGAAAAGCTGAGGAAAGATAAAGTTGAAGGTGCAGAAGCAGCAACAAAAGTTCACTACTCAGTAGGAAAAGAAGTGAGAAGTGCTATTGAAAAAATAGGCGGAACTATGCCGGAAGATTTGCCTGTTCCGGAGAAAAGCATTCAACAAATAGAAAAAGAACAAATGAAACGTCTAAAAGATAAAGCGAAAAAGGGCAAATTGATGTTGGATGAATAATATTTGTCCAAAGAAAATCATTCATATTGTAGTATCACTATTGATACTGTTTTGATACTAAAAAACTCTAAAACTGCAAAAAACAGGTATAAAAATAGCCAAAAATAGAAATTAAAAAGATACTAATACAGAATTAAAGAAACAAATATGTTATGGTAATTATTGAGTGGGAATAATAGCAAAAAAACAAAAAAACTTGTAAAATCAATGGTTATAGAAGATTAAAAACTGTAACCGGGATTAAAATGGGAACATTTGTTAAAAAGAATAAATTGAATAATAGTTCCAAGTGGTTTTCATTTGGACAAAAAAAATAAGACCGTAGTCTTAGGCTGCGGTCTTTTTGCGTACATATTTTATTTTAAAAAATCTGGATTGTTAATTATTATATAGATTCTTCTAAATTAGATTATTAATTAATCTGATTCCAAAAGATAGAAAGGGGCATTTAAGAATTTAGATAATGCCAAAAGATGTGCCGATAGATTTGGTTTAAAAGTATTCGATGTTAATGGCAGGATAGTATATCCCGTTGGAAAGACAATCGACCAATTATAAAGAAAAGTAATTAGAAGTGATTGGGGTAATGGAGAAGAAGAAAATGGAGATTAGCTAATGCTGGATATGATTATAGGAAAGTTCAGAAAAGAGTTAATAGTATGTTATAAATTCAAAAAAATATTAAAAAGTAATAGTATAAAAGCATAATAATTTCTTTTGTTTTGTATGGTAGTTCAATTAAAAAAGCATACGAGTGGCATTACTTTGTAGCTAATTCTATATGAATTTATAAATTTTACAACTTATATGATAAAATATATATTATAAACTGATTAAAAATTTGGAGAAGGAATATGAGTGAAAAAAAGCTAATCATAAACATGAGTTTTAATGAAATGATGCGTTTATTAACTTTAGAAGGTTATGGGGATAAGTATGTAAAGTTTTTTGAAAAAGCGGCAAGTGGTTCACCTGATTTAATTAAAATATGTGAAAGGTTTCTTTATATTTTAAACTTTGTTGAACAAGAGGGTAATTCCTTTGATTTATTAAAGGACATGGTTTATAAGAATGAATTTTTTAATGTTACTACTTATTTAAACTATCACAATGAGTATCTTTCACAAATTGGATTAGGTGATATTGTAGCTTACTTTTATATGAAAGGGTTTGAAGACCTTAAAAATAAATGTAATCAGAATAGTGAATATGAATTTAACAAGCAGTTGGGCACAGTTATTGAAGCATTAAGAACCTATCATTTTATTGAGTTAAATGAATTATTAAGAAGAATAAAATATTTTGACAATAAATCATATGAAAAAGATTGGGCTCAATTAGATAATGATGATATTTTAACCCGGGCTGAAATCTATGATGTAAGTAGAATTTATTCTAAAGATGTTACAGAGGCACTAATACTGGTGCATTCTACTGAGAGATATATACAAGATAATACAGAGTTTATTTTAGTAAAAAATTACTTTGCCAGAGAAGAATATGAAAGGATCATTAATCTCATAGGAAGACGTGTAAACCCTATGATTGATCCATACTATTTAATCCACTCTCATGCAATGCTTGGTCATGTAAAAGAAGTTGAGAAGCTATTAGAGGACATACCTGCATTTAATGAATATAATATTACTTATACGCTATTAATGCTTGGGAATCATTTAGATCTTGATAAAGTAGATGATTATGTAACGGGATTAAAAGATGTTGAAAAAATATATCATAAATTTGAAGACAAGATTCATTGTTATAAAGACCAGGTATATCCTACCAGAGAAAAGAACGAATTCTATTTATTGATGTTTGAATATTTAACATCTTGGCTTTTAGAATTTGATGATATTTCTATAATTAGTAATATATCTAACTCTTATGATGAAAAACTTTATAATTATCTTATGGATAAGAAAAATGTATTTCAATTTGCACCATTAGAAATTAAAAAAGAACTGGATGCCTTTTTTAATTCTCATATGGATAATAATGATAGAAAAGACTTATACATTAAAGCCTATGAAGGGATGGAAGAATTTTTTATAGAAGATCAAATTAAATTTTTTAAATATTTTTGCAAGCTAAATATCAGCGAGGTAATTTATGAAAAAATTTATAACACAGTTTTTAAGAACTTTAAAAGCATGGATCCTTTAGTACAAGAGGAAATGAAGACCCTTATTCTTATGGCTTACTTAGACGCAATAGGAAAAGATAAGGAATTTGAAGAAAAATTCTACAATCTTTTTGATTTTCTAAATATTAAACATGAAGACATTGAAAAAGATAAAACAAGGAAAATTGTTAGAGATGGACTTAGCGATAATGGCAAAAAGGAATATGATGCAGCTTGCATTTTATATGATATGGCCATTGAAAGTAATTATAAAAATAATGATGCGGGTATGATAGCTATGTCATACTATAGAATCATAGAGAATGAATCGAATGAGAGGATAGTTAAACCTTTATTAAATTCTTTGGGGAAAGAGGGATTGGATGAACTTCTTAATTTATCTCACGGCACAAAAAAATGTGATATATTAACAAAAATGTTTAATGATATTATAAAGAATAATGACTCTGGGCTTATGTTTGGCAACCTAAGATATCTATTTAGGATTTTAAAATATGATTCAAAACTGTCAAAGGAATTAGAAAAGAATATAAAACTACTATTAACACCTTATGGAATTAATGAGTATGAGAATAAAAGATTTGATGAATGGTATTCTAGAGAAAAAGTAGAAATGTTTAGAAATCCTCCAGCTCATAACAAATATGTTCATTTTGATATGGCAAAAGAAGCAAAACAATATGTGGAAACTGAATTAGCTAGAATGGAAAGAATGTTTTTGCATTGATGATTACATCACGACAAATAAATCTAATATAAAAATAATTATACCTGCGCCAAGTTATGGTACAGGTTTTTTTAAATTTAAAAACTTTTAACGATATTCAAATAAGAGTGTGCAAACCGATACTTTATGTGTTTAAAAATCAAGAATTAAATTATATCCAAATAGAGAGAGTTTGAGACCCAGCTTGTGAGACTGGGATGGGACTAAAAATTTGAAAACGTCCTATAATTAGGTGAATTTAGTGGTACTCTAAAAATAGAATATAGTATTTTGAATGGTTTGAGATATATCGGACTTTTGGAAAAGAAGAATGGGAATAAAAAAATTGCTTATGAACAGCTTGAATGGATTAATATAAAATTCGAGAGTATCAATAGTGCAACAATAGTTAATTCATCTTGATTTTTTGTTGTTTTGTAAATTCAAACAGATACCAGAGTAGATTTAAATGAACTCTGGTATTTTTTATATTTTCTATTGCTCTTTATTTTTTCTTGGAATATATTTAAGTAAATAGGAGGCAAGTATGAAAGATTTTTGGTCCTATGATAAGGATGCTATTTTAAAACAATTAAATTCAAGTGAAAATGGTTTGTCAACTAAAGAAGCTGAGGATAGAATTGAAAAATATGGTAAAAATGTTTTTGAGGAAAAGAAATCTACTTCTAAATTTATGATTTTTTTGTCTCAATTTAAAAGTCCAATAACTATGATACTTATTTTTGCCGCAATCTTATCTATATTTTTAAAGGATTATTCTGATGGCGTTATTATTTTAATTATAATTTTAATTTCTTCTTTTTTAAGCTATCTTCATGAAAGCAAGGCAAAGGACGCTGTAAAAAAAACTCCTTTCTTCTGTAAGTGTTACATCTTCTGTTTTAAGAGATGGAAAATTTCAAGAACTGGATAATGGAAATTTGACTGTTGGAGATATTATTAAAGTTAAAACAGGCGACATGATACCTGCTGATTGTCTGCTTATTGAGGATAATTCTCTCTCTACTGATGAGTCAAGTTTAACTGGTGAGACTTTTCCTGTGGAAAAGCTGACAACAAAAATACCTGCCAATACAAGTCTTTCTGAAAGAAAAAATTCTCTCTGGATGGGCACTCATGTTATTAGTGGCTCTGGCAAGGCAATTATTGTTAACTTAGCTAAAGATACTGAGTTTGGTAAAATTACTTCATCTCTCAGCCAAAAGGATTCTGATACAGATTTTGAAAAGGGCATAAAGGATTTCGGCAATTTAATTTTACATGTTACAACTCTTCTAATTGGTTTAATATTTATATTTAATATTGTTTTAAATAAGTCCTTTTTAGAATCATTTATGTTTGCCTTGGCTCTTTCTGTTGGCTTAACCCCTCAAATGTTGCCAGCTATAATTAGTGTGAATTTGTCACAAGGGGCTAAGAGAATGTCTGAGGAAGGTGTAATAGTAAAAAAATTAAATTCAATTGAAAATTTTGGGTCTATGACAATTATGTGTTCTGATAAAACAGGAACAATAACAAAGGGTAAGGTCAAGCTTGATAGAGCCTTAAATTTTAAGGGTGAAAAATCTGAGGACTTAAATAAATTTGCGGCGATTAATTCATATTTTCAAGAAGGCTACTCTAATCCAATTGATGAGGCTATTTTAAGTTCAAACAAAGATGATTTTTCTTCTTATAAAAAGCTTTTTGAAATCCCCTACTCCTTTGAAAATAAAATTTTAAGTGTAATAGTAAAGACTGGCTCTGATTTTTCAAATAAAAATTTTATGATTACAAAGGGTGCTTTTGAAAGCATTGTAAATATATGTGATTCTTATGAAAAGTCTGACAATTCTATTGGAAACATTAGTGAAATAAAAAGTCAAATATTTGATTTATTTGATGAGTTTTCAAGTAAGGGTTACAGAGTTTTAGGCCTTTCTTATAAAATTTTAAGTGACGACTCTGACTTTCAAAAGGAAAAGGCTATAGGCATGATTTTTAAAGGATTCTTACTATTTATTGATCCCTTAAAGGAAGATATAAAAGATGTAATAAGCCAAATGAATAACCTAGGTGTCTCTTTAAAAATGATAACAGGGGACAATGAAGAAATTGCTAAAAATATTGGCAGTCAAATAGGTCTTAATCCAGAAAAAATTTTGCTTGGTCAAGATTTAAGTTCATATTCTATAAGTCAACTAAATAAAAAAGTTTTAGACATTGATATTTTTGCTGAAATAAGTCCAAATCAAAAGGAAAAAATAATTAGAGCCTACAAAGAAGCTGGAGAGGTAGTAGGCTATATGGGCGATGGCATAAACGATGCACCAGCTATAAAGGAAGCAGATGTTGGCATATCCGTTGACACAGCAGCTGATACGGCAAAGGATGCAGCTTCTATTGTTCTATTGCAAAATAGTTTAAAGGTATTGTTATCTGGAATAAAAGAAGGTAGAAGAACTTTTATAAACACTTTGAAGTATATATTTGTTGCAACTAGTGCTAATTTTGGAAATATGTTTTCCATGGCAGGTGCAAGTATATTCTTAAAGTTTTTACCGCTTTTACCAAAACAAATCCTACTTACAAATTTATTTACAGATTTTCCTTCTTTGCAAATTGCCTCAGACTCTGTTGATGAAGACTGGTTAAAAAATCCGGTAAAATGGGATATGAAATTTATAAAAAGATTTATGGTGGTTTTTGGAATAATATCATCTTTATTTGACTACTTAACATTTTTTGTGTTGATATCAATATTTAAATCAGATGAGAGGCTTTTCCAAACTGGCTGGATGTTAGAATCTGTCATTTCTGCCATGGTAGTTATGCTAATAGTTAGAACAGCAAGACCTGTCACAAAGAGCAAACCAAGTAAAAAATTAATTTTTGCAATAATATGCGTGAGTTTGTGCTTAATTGCAATAATATATAGTCCTATTAATTCATATCTTGGCCTAATAGCACTTCCAATTAAGGTGATATTATCAATGTTTGGAATATCATTTATTTATGCCTTAGTTGCAGAAATATTAAAGAAAAAATTTTATAAAAATAATTCATTTTCAAGAAAATAAATTTAATAAATAATTTGACAAAAGACCCTAGTAAAAAATAGGGTCTTTTACTTTTATAAAATAATAAATTTAACGTTAAAAAAAATTTGACAATCTATTTTTTTTAAGTTAAGATATTTTTAATTAAAGGAGATGATTTTTTTTTGAAAGATGTCCATGTTTTAAATTCTCTTGAAGAAATAAATGTAGTTAGTGATCCTATAAGACTTAATATAATTATGAATTTAGGTTTAACTCCTAAAACTGCTCAAGATTTGTCCGATAAAATGGGAGTAAGTCGTTCAAAAATTCACTACCATTTAAAAATTTTAGAAGAAAATGGAATTATAGAGGTTGTAGATACTGAGCTTATAAATGGAATTACACAAAAATATTTTCTTCCTGTTGCAAAAGCTTTTATACCTAATAGTGAAATATTTAATAAAAATTTAGAAAAAAATATATTTAATTTTAAAATAGATGCAAAAGATTACGATGAATTTAATAAAGAGCTAAAGAATTTAATTAAAAAGTATAATTGCGAAAAATTAGATAAAGAAAGTTTTCAAGTACAAATTTATAAAGTTGATTAAATTGCCGGTAAGATTCAAACTTACCGGCAAAAAAACGCAAGACTGTCAAATAAAACAAAACGTTAAACAAAAGGAGCATGTTAAAAATGATTAGAAACAAAGATTTATATATTTTATTGTTAGGAAGATTAATAACTAATTTTGGAGATAGTATATATTCCATTGCAGCAGCACTTTTAGTTTATGAAATGTCAGGATCAACTTTATATTCTGGTATAACTCTTTTTTTAACTTCATCAACGGCAATTGTTCAACTAATACTTAGTCCGATTTTAGATAAAATTAATATGAAAAAGTTTTTAATAAAAAGTCAATTTATTCAGGCAGTTTTAATTTTACCGATACCTCTTTTATATTATTTTGAAAGGCTTAACATTTACCATATTATGTTTATTATGCCTATTGTTTCACTTATAAATCAGTTGGTTTACCCAGGTCAAATTTCATTACTTCCGAAAATTTTATCTGAAGATGAATTGATAAGTGCAAATTCATTTATGACTATGGCATATCAAGGTTCAAATGCTATTTTTGATACTTTAAGCGGAATAATGATTGCATCCTTAGGTTATATGTTTGCTTTTTTTGCTGATAGTCTTACATTTGTTATTACAGGTTTTTTATTTTGTTTTTTGTCTAAAAAAATTGCTGAAAATAATATAAGTCCTAAAAATTTAAGAGATTCTAATTTTATAAAAGAACATTTTATACAACTTAAAGAGGGTTTGGGTTTATTTAAAGATTCTAAAATATTTGCTTTAGCACTGGGAATAGTTTTTATAAATTTTTCTGCAACTTCTATAAGTGCAGTTTTACCGGCTTTTTCAAAAAATAAAGTATTTTATGGGATTATGTTGGGAGCCATGGGCTTAGGAGTTTTAGCAGGCTCATTATTTTCAGGATTATCTTTTTTTAAAAAATTTTCTTTAGGAAAATTATACATTTTCGGAATGGAATTAGTAGCTTTATCATGGATAGGTGTTTCATATTTTCAAAACAATCAATTAGCAAGTGCTGTTTTATATGGATTTGGTTGGTTTATAGTTGGGATAGTGAATGTTTATGCTCAAACTATGATTCAAATTACGGTTCCTAAAAATAAACTTGGAAGCGCAATGGGAACAATGATTGGAATATCTACTTTAATGGCACCTTTCGGAGCTTTATTGGGAGGATTTCTGGGAGATTTTTTTGGAAGTTCTTATACAATTTTAATTGCAAGTATAATTATTATATCAGTTTCTTTTTATTGGAATTTTAATAAAAGCATAAAAAATTTGCCATCTGTAAATGAATTTAATAAAAATTTTTAATGAATATTGTATAAAATTTTAATTTTATATTATGAGAAATTATTACAAGAAAAAGCATGGAAAATTTGTTAAAATGTGTATTGTATATTTTTATTTAAGGTTTTAGGAGAGTTATTGATGCATATTTTTATACAAATGATAGGTTTTGTGGGACTTTTATTTTTCTTTATTTCTTATCAACTAAAAACAAATAAGTTGTTATTTTTTATGCAGAGTTTAGGTTGTTTGACTTTTAGTTTACAATTTGCTTTGTTAGGGGCATATAGTGGGGCTATAAATCTTTTTATAAGCAGCCTTAGAAATTTTATGTTAATAAGGTTTAAGGAATCTAAGATAATTCGTTGGAGGGGTTGGATTTTTATTTTATGTGGAATTTCAATTTTAACGGTTATCTTAACTTGGAATGGTCCTTTGGGAATATTACCTGCTGTGGGAACTATATCCACAACAATTGGTTATTGGACTAATAATGCAAAAAAACTTAGAATTATAAATTTATTTGTGAATTGTCCTTGCAGTTTAATTTATGATCTTATTGTAAAATCTTGGGGCGGAGTTTTAAATGAAACTATTACTATAATTTCCATTTTAATTTCTATTTTTAGATTTGGATTAAAAGCTCTTGATGGAGATGAAATAAAATAAAATTATAAATTATTGTTAAAAAGAGTTTAGTTTTACTGAATTCTTTTTTTGTTTTAAGTTGGACTAAGAAGGCTTTTTCATATAAACTATATACGTTAAAATAATTATAATAATTTAAAAGTGGGTTGAAATGACTAATAAAAAAAGATTATAGAACAAGCTTTTATTTCATCCATTCCTATATTTGCAGGCTATTTAGCTTTGGGAACTGGGTTTGGAATGATTTATATTTCAAAGGGTTTTAATTTTTTAGGCGGACTTTTAATGAGTATTTTTATTTATGGAGGTTCGATGCAATATGTGGCTATAGATTTATTTGTAAATCATGTAAGTCTGAGTACAGTTGCAATTACAACTTTACTTGTTAATGCAAGACACCTCTTTTATGGAATTTCTCTTATTGATAAATATAAAAATGCAGGTTTAAAAAAGCCTTATATGATATTTGCCCTTACTGATGAAACTTATTCTTTGGTTGTTGCTGAAAATAAAATCGCAAAAGAGGACAGGCATTTATATTATTTTTTCCTTTCTCTTTTTAACCATATTTATTGGATTTTAGGTTCTTTTGTGGGTATGATGATTGGAACTTTTATTAAATTTGATACTAAGGGAATGGATTTTGCTTTGACGGCTCTTTTTGTAACCATTGTTACAGATCAACTGAAAAATAAAAAAAGTTATTTGCCAAGTTTTATAGGCTTTGCAACCTCTTTAGCTTGTCTTTTAATTTTTGGCAGGGATCATTTTTTGATACCTACAATGCTTATAATTGCAGTTATTCTTTTAATTTTTAGAGAAAGGTTGGAAAAATAAATGGAGAGATCTTATTTTTTTGCGGCAGTTGCCATTATGTCTCTTTTAACAATTTTATTAAGAGCTTTGCCTTTTATAATTTTTTCCAAAAATAATACTCCAAAGACCGTAGAATATTTAGGGAAAGTTCTGCCTTATTCAATAATGGCTATGCTTGTTATCTATTGCTTAAAAGATGTAAATGTCTTGGCTGGAAGTCACGGCTTACCGGAAATACTTGCAATTTTATTTGTTGTATTTTTAGAAAAGATTAAAGGAAATGCCCTTATAAGTGTTTTTTTAGGGACGGCTTTT
Source organism: Peptoniphilus sp. BV3C26 (assembly GCF_000478985.1). GTDB lineage: Bacteria > Bacillota > Clostridia > Tissierellales > Peptoniphilaceae > Peptoniphilus_B > Peptoniphilus_B koenoeneniae. The sequence goes on along the minus strand of NZ_AWXB01000069.1, from coordinate 54,901 downwards.
TATATGTTTTTAGTTCAAGTTATTTTTTAGATTTTTTGTAATAAGGAGGTTTAATGGGACAATTAGTAAATGGAAAATGGCAAATAGAAAATGTATTGGCAGATAAGGATGGTTCTTTTAAAAGAAAGGAATCTTCTTTTAGAAATTTTATAAAGAAGGGAACGAAGTTTCAACCTGAAAAAAATAGATATCTGCTATATGTTTCTTTAGCATGTCCATGGGCTTCAAGGGCTCTTATAATGAGAAAATTAAAGGGACTTGATGATATTATATCACTAGCTATTGTAAGCCCTATTATGGGGCAAAATGGATGGAGTTTTGATGACTATAAAGGTGCTACAAAGGATCCTCTTATAAATGCAAAATATTTAAAAGATATTTATATTAAGGCTGATAACAATTATACTGGAAAAGTTACAGTTCCTTTACTTTATGATTTAAAGGAAAATACCATTGTAAATAATGAATCTTCAGACATAATGAGGATGTTCAACTCTTCTTTTAATGAAATAGGTGGAAATAAAAAAGATTTTTATCCGCAAAGCTTGAGAGAAAAAATAGATGAGATAAATGAAATTATTTATGAAAATGTTAATAATGGAGTTTATAAAGCGGGTTTTGCAATAAAACAAGAAGTTTATGAGGAGGAAGTAAAAAAACTTTTTAAAACTTTAGATTTTCTTGAAAACAAATTAGAAAATAAAAAATTTTTATTTGGTGATATATTTACAGAATCTGACATAAGGCTTTTTGTAAGCTTAATTCGTTTTGATCCTGTTTACTTTGGAAATTTTAAATGCAATATAAGACAATTAAAAGATTATAAAAATCTTTGGGAATATACAAAAAGAATTTATAATATGGAAGGAGTAAAGGAAACGGTTAATTTTGACCATATAAAAAATCATTATTACAGGTCTCATCCTTCAATAAATCCAAATGGGATAGTTCCTTTAGGTCCTTTGGAAGATTTAAATCTTTAAATTTAAAATACAAAAAAACCTCACAAGTATGTGAGGTTTTCTTTTATTTGTATTTATTTCTGTTTGCTTTCAAAACTTCTTCAGAGTGTTTTAATTTTTCTAATTCATCAGGAGTAAGTTCAAGTTCCAAAGCTTTTTCCATTCCATCTTTTCCAATTATACATGGAGTTGAAAGATAAATGTCATTTAGTCCATACATACCGTTTAATAAAGTTGACACTAAAATTATTTCTTTTCTGTCATTTACTATTGAATCGATCATTGAGCAAACGGCACTTCCTATTCCACATTGGGTGTGTTGTTTTCCGTCAATAACTCTCCAAGCTCTTTCTCTTACAAGATTTTCTACAGCGTCTCTTGAAAAGTTTGCAGGATTTTGTTCTAAATATTTTTCAAGTTTTAAATTATTTACAAAAATATTTGACCAAGCAACAAATTGACTTTCACCATGTTCACCTAAAATAACTCCTCTTATAGCAGAAGGATCAACATTTAATACCTTTGAAAGGCTTGTATTAAGTCTTACAGTATCAAGAGCGGTACCTGAACCTATAACTCTATTTTTTGGAAAGCCACTTGTCCTATAAACAAGATCAGCCATTAAATCACAAGGATTTCCAACAACAATAAAGATACCTTTAAAACCTGCATCAACAATTTCTTTTACATAATCTCTTGTAGCATCTTTAAATTTTACATATTCTTCAAGTCTGTCTTTAACTCCACCCAGGTCTCCTGTAGCAGTAACAATAATATCTCTATCAGCCATATCTTTATAGGAGCCATAGCTCATTTTAACAGGGTGGGGATAATATGCAGATGCATCTTCAATATCCATAGCTTGTGCTTTTGCTTTTATTTCAATTATGTCATTATATTTGATGTCTGAAACAATTCCCATTCTTGCAGCTGTATATCCAACAGCAAAACCAACTGCTCCAGCACCAATTATTCCTAATTTTGTCATAAATTTCACCTCGATTTAATATTATAACAAAAATTAATAAATAAGGTTATTTTATTAAATATTTTTTTAAAAAAACAAATTTAATAATTTTAAATAACTAATTTTTTTAAATAACTTTCTATTAATTTGAAATTTTGACTTATAAGTTTATATTTATTAAAATTATTTTCATAAAGGAGAAAAAAATGTTTTTTATAGAAAACTTTATGGACTACATCTTTATATTTTTTATATTTTCAGTTATAGGATGGTCAATTGAAGTAACTTTAAAATTTATACAATTTCATAGATTTGTAAATAGGGGTTTTTTAATTGGACCTTACTGTCCTATATATGGTTTAGGGTCAGTTCTGATTATTTTTATAAATAGTAGTCTTTATAAATTTGAACATTCTATAGGACTTACTTTTTTAGTTTCCATATTAATATGCGGCCTGGTTGAATATTTTGTTTCATATTTTTTGGAAAAAAAATATCATGCAAGATGGTGGGACTACAGTAAAAAACCTATGAATTTAAACGGAAGAATCTGGATAGGAAATTTAATTTTATTCGGCCTTGGAGGATTAATAATTGCTCAAATTTTAGGACCAATTTTCACAAATATTTTTTATAAGTTTTCTTTAAAAAACCGTGAAATAATTTCTCTTATTATAGTTTTAATTTTTACAAGTGATTTTATAATTTCATACTTTGTAATGAAACTTATAAAAACGAATATTGAAGGGTCAGAGGCTGACAATACTGAAGATATACGTAAAGAAATGAAAGTTTTGGCAAGCAATAAAAATATTTTATACAGACGTTTTATAAATGCTTACCCTGAAGTTAAATATAGGACAGATAAAATTAAACAAAGACTTAAAAAAATAGAGGAAGAAAGTAAAAAAATAAGAGAAGAGATAGAAAAAACAATTGATGAAGATAAAGAAAACCTTATTAATGAACTTCAACCTACAAGCTTTTTGAAATCAGAAATTATTGAAAAACAAGGAAGATTAATTGAGCTTTTAGAAGATGAAAACACAAGTAAAGCTGATATTTTAAGTTTGAAAGCAGAAATAGAAGAGAAAAAATCTATTTTGAATAAGAGAAGAAGAATTATAAATCTTGAAGAAATTTAAAAAGGGATAAAATATGAAAAAATTAAGAGAATTATACAGACCCATAGAAAAAAATTTTAGTGAATATATAAAAGTTGATGACTTACATGAAATTTACTTTGAAGAATCAGGAAATCCCAATGGAAAACCTATAGTTTTTTTACATGGAGGACCTGGGTGTGGAACTAGTCCTGATTGCAGAAGATTTTTTGATCCGGATTTTTACAGGATTATTTTATTTGATCAAAGGGGCAGTGGAAAAAGCAGACCTAAAGCTTGTTTAAAAGACAATAATACTGATGCAATAATTTCCGATATGGAAAAAATTAGAGAAAGACTAAATATAGATAAGTGGATTGTGTTTGGAGGCTCTTGGGGTAGCACCCTGGCTCTTTCATACGCAATTAAGCATCCTGAAAAAGTTATAGGATTAATTTTACGAGGGATTTTTTTAGGAAGACAGGAAGATATAGATTGGATATATCAAGAGGGAGGAGCTTCAAATATATTTCCTGACAAATGGGAAAATTTTATTTCAATAATTCCAGAAAATGAAAGAAAAGATTTAATAAAGGCTTATTATAAAAGATTAACGGGACAAGATGAAAAAGTAAAAATTGAAGCTGCAAAAGCTTGGTCCATTTGGGAGGGAAGTATAACTACTTTAAAACCAAGTGAAAAAGTTACAGAGGATTTTTCAGATGAGGATTATGCAATAAATATGGCTTCTATTGAGTGTCATTTTTGGGTTAATCATATGTTTAGAGAAAATATGAATTATATTTTAGATAATGCTCATATTATAAAAGACATTCCAACTCATATTGTTCATGGCAGATACGACATGGATTGCAGATTTATAGGTGCATACCTTTTAAGCAAAAAATTAAATAAAGTAAATTTAGATATAACTATTTCAGGTCATTCATCAATGGAACTTGAAATAATTGATTCTTTAATAAAAGCTAGTGAAAATTTTAAAAAATTATATCAGGAATAAAAATGAAAATTGAAAATTTTAACAAGGAATATAAAAAAGGAAATGTGTTTTTATTTTTTCAAGGACCGGACTGCGGACTTTGTAATGGAATGAAAGAACTTGCTTTAAAAGAACTTAAAGATTTTGACGGAAAGTTTATTTCTGTTAATTTAAAGGACTTTCCTAAATTAAGGGGAGAATTTCAAGTTTTTTCTTTTCCCACACTTTTATATTTAAGGGATGGAGTTGAAGTTGAAAGAGTCGCAGGATTTTTTGATTTGGATAAATTAAAAAGGTCTTTTAAAAGTTAAGGACTTTACAGATAAAGCTATAAATATTATAATCAGTTTTATAAAAATTTAAGATTATCACTGGGGGTGCTTGAAAAAGCTGAGATCATACCCTTACAACCTGCCAGATAATGCTGGAAAGGGAAGTGCAAGAATACTTCTTTATTCTCTGCCGTAAGGAACTCGGTGAGATAAGGAGGTTTTTTTATGAAAAAATTTGTAGGTGGTGAAGATTTTGAATTCTAAAATAAAAAATCTTGACCTTGGTTTGATTTGGTTTGGAGCTGCAATTTCCATTGCTGAAATTTTAACAGGAACATTATTTGCTCCTCTTGGTTTTAGTCAAGGTATATTAGCCATTGTAATTGGACATTTAATTGGCTGCGGACTTTTTTTCCTTGTAGGTTTAATAGGAGCAAAAAGTGAAAAAACTGCTATGGAAAGTGTTAAAATTGCCTTTGGAGAAAAAGGAGCTATTATTTTTACTTTTTTAAACATTTTGCAACTTATAGGTTGGACAGCGGTTATGATTTCTCAAGGCGCAGGAGCATCTTCTGAAGTTTTCTCATCAAATTCAACTAATATGTGGTCCATTATAATTGGAATTTTAATTATTATTTGGATTTTAATAGGAATAAAAAATCTTGAAAAAATTAATATTATTTCTATGTCCGTTCTTTTTATTTTAACTTTAATATTAAGTTTTAATATTTTTAAGGGAACTTCTTTTGAAAAGACAGGAGGACTTTCCTTTGGTCAGGCAATAGAACTTTCCATTGCCATGCCTCTTTCTTGGCTTCCCTTAATAGGAGATTATACAAAAGATGCAAAAAATCCTTTTGAAGGAACTTTAACTGCAAGTCTTGTATATTTTTTCGCAAGTATTTGGATGTATATAATCGGCATGAGTGCAGCAGGTTTTAGCGGCTCATCAAGTATTTCACAAATAATGCTCAAAGCAGGTCTTGGAAGTATAGCTTTAATTATTGTAATTTTTTCAACGGTAACTACAACTTTTTTAGATGCCTACAGTGGAGGAGTATCTTGTAAAAGTTTGTTTAAAAACATATCTGAAAAGTGGGCGGCATTAATAGTTACAATTATAGGAATTGCTCTTGCAATCTTTTTTGATACTGGTCAATTTGAAAACTTTTTATATTTAATAGGTTCGGTTTTTGCTCCTATGGCTTCAGTTCAAATTGTAGATTATTTTTTAATAAAGAATAAAAAGATAAATTCTGATTTTGACTTTATCAATATTATTTCCTGGGTAATAGGTTTTATTATTTATAGGATATTTTTAAAAGAAGGCCTATCTATTGGGGCAACCTTACCTGCCATTTTAATTACAGGTTTAGTTACTTTTATCTTAAAAAAATTTTTAAAATAAGTTAATATGAAATCTTTATAAAAAATCTCAAAATTTTAAATTTTGGGATTTTTTAATGCCAATTAGGATAAATTAAAAATTTTTCTATGATATAATAAATTTTAGATTAAGGAGGTTATTCATGATAATAGGAATAGATTTAGGAACAACTAATTCAGCTGTTGCATTTATAGACAAGGATAACAATCCGCAAATTATACCTAACAGCGAAGGAGGCCGTGTTACCCCCTCTGTTATTTATTTTGAAGACGACAATCCTATTGTAGGAACGGAAGCAAAAAATGAAGCTATTATTGCACCTGAAGATACCATTCAATATATTAAAAGAAAAATTGGAGATAAGGATTTTAAATTTGCAAGAAAAGATGGAGAACTCTTTTCACCGGAAGAACTTTCAGCAATCATATTAAAAAAATTAAAAAAACAAGCGGAAGGATATTTAGGAGAAGAAGTAACCGGTGCGGTAATAACTGTTCCTGCATATTTTACTGATGCACAAAGAAAGGCAACCCAAGATGCGGGAAACATTGCAGGCTTAAATGTTCTTAAAATTATTAACGAGCCAACTGCTGCAGCTCTTGCTTATGGTTTAGAACAAAACAATGAAAAACAAAGAATCATGATTTATGATTTGGGTGGCGGAACTTTTGATGTTGTTGTCATGGAAATAAACAACAAAGAATTAAAAGTGCTTGCAACAAATGGAAATAGAAATTTAGGTGGCTTTGATTTTGACAATGCTCTTTTAAATTATGTCCTTGAGTACATAGAAAACAAGCATGGAATTGATTTATTTGATGATGTTTACGCCATGGAAGATTTGAGAGAAAAAGTTGAAGAAGCAAAGAAATCTTTATCTAATAAACAAAAGACAAGTATTGTAGTTAATGCTTCTGGAATAAGAGATAAGGTTGAAATTACTCAGGAACTTTTTAACAGTTTAATAAGAGGACTTATTGAGCAGACAATAGACATGGTGAAATTTACCTTAGAAGATGCCGGATTAAATTGGTCAGATATAGATAAAACTATTTTAGTAGGTGGTTCTTCAAGGATAAAGCTCGTTAGAGATAGAATTGAAGAAGTTACTCATAAAAAACCTTCTCTTGAATTAAATCCTGATGAAGTTGTTGCCATAGGAGCAGCATACCAAGGAAAATTTCTTGACGATAAAAAAGATTTAAATCAAGATTTGCAAGGAATAAAGATAATTGATGTAAACTCTCATGGCATTGGATTTTCAGCAATGGACAATGGAGTGGAGAGAAATTATATTATGATTGAGAAAAACACCCCTATTCCCACTGATGCAACAAGATCATTTTATACTTTGGTTGAAAATCAAAATCTAGTTACTTTAAAAGTTTGCGAAGGCGATGAAGAAGATTTAAAGTATGTAAACATTATAGGTGAAACTAAGATTAAGCTTCCTGCAGGTCAAAGGCCTAAGGGATCTGAAATGAAATTTTTCTTATCCTATGATAAGGACGGACTTATAAAATTAAAAGTATGGGATGCTTTTACAGATACAATGATAGATGCTTTTGAACTTAAAAGAGATTCAAATTTAACCAAAGAAGAAGTTGTGGAAAAAACAAATAGAATATCAAATATTGATGTACAATAGGTGAAAAATGAAAAATTATTTTAGTATTTATAATCTACCCCAAGATGCTTCTTTAGAAGAAATAAAGGGAATTTTAAACAAAGAATTAAGAAAATGGACAAGTCGTGCTACCCATCCGAAACTTGAAATAAGACAGGAAGCGGAGCTAAATATTAAAAATGTAAGTGAAGCTATAAAGGTTTTTGAAACCGAAGAAAGTAAAAATGCCTATATTAACCAACTTAATATAGAGTTAAACAAAGCAAAAAATAATAATCAAGGAAGACAAAATACACAAAGCAACACTCAAAACAAAGGTGGAAATTTATCAATAGACCAATCCATAAAACAGGCTTATGAACTTGTTAATATGGATAAAAATAAAGCTTTGTCTCTTGCTCAAAACATTGCTTCTCAAGCTCCGAACTATGAGCCTGCATGGATTGCTTTAAGTAAAATACAAGCTGAAAATAATGTAAATCAAGACATCTTATTTAAGACCTATAATAGGATTATGGAGTTAAATCCAAATAATTATGAAATTAACTATTTGTATTTATATGGACTTTTAGATAGGGCAAGTCTTTTTGTAGACAGGGACAAAAAAATTGTAGAGTATTTGGTAAATAATATAAAAAGGCTCAATCCAAACTCTGATGATACTATTTTTCTTGAGTGCCTTTATTTAAATTATTTAAATGAACATGAAAAGACAATAGACCTAGCAAAAGACAGGGTAGAACACGATTCTCGTTTTAAATATCCTCTTGCCATTGCTTATTATAGACTTGCGGAAATAAAATATCTTGTAAGACACGAACAAAAGTGGCAAGCAATCAATATGGAAGATGCTAAAAAATATATGGCTCTTTTTGATGAAGGAAAAAAATATTATACCAGTGAATTTTTCAACGAAAAATATGAAGCTGTAAAAAAATCTTTGGATAATAGTTTTATTCCTTATTCATTTGTAAGTGTTATTATTAGGATGGGCATTTCAGGTGTTATATATTATTTCTTAAGCAAAGTTGTATATGGAATTTTAGGAACAATATTACCTAAGTTTTTAAGTTCACCTATAATTAGCATAATAGACCTTATAGCATTTTATTTTATTTTTGTATTACCTATAGCTTCTATGTTCGCAAAGGGATACAGAATAAATGCGGACATTGTAAATGGAAAGGACCCTTATAAAGAAAGTTATAGGAGAAAACTTTTATTTTCTTATGGCAAAGCAAAGACAACTGCACAAGAAATTAAAAATAAAGTAAAAAATAATGAATAAGTAGGGAAAAGATGGATTTTAATGAAAATACCCAAGATCTTAAGAGACAAATTGAGCTTAGAATTAATTCTAATAATTTGGACTCTACTTTAAAATTTATAAATGAAGTAAAAGAAAAAAATAAAGATTTTTTAGAAGCAGATAATTATTTGGCTCAGGCTTATATTTATCATAAAGACTATGTAAATGCTCAAAAAATATTGCAAGATTCCTCTTATAAAAATGCAAAATATTATGAACTTTTAGGAGAAATTGCCTACAAGCAAAATGATTATAAATATCTTGAAGAAATAAAAAGAGAGGTAGATAAATTTTTTCCAGATACAAGTTCGTCAAAAAAAGTTAATTTATTATATTTACTTGCAAATAACAAATACTATGATGCCCTTGAAATTATAGGTTCCTTTTCTGATGAGGAATTTTTTGAAGAAAAAATGGAAGTTTATTATAGGGTAAATGAATTAGATAAATTAAGAAAACTTGCAAGAAAAACTCTTTTAAAGCAAGGAAACGGACCATTAGGTGATATTGCAAATAAATATTTACAACTTTCTAAGTCAAAAAAAATAATAGAAGAAGATTCAAAGGATAGTCTTGAAAAAAGTTTAAATAAATTAAATGCTTTAATAGGCCTTGGAAGTGTAAAAAGAGAAGTGCAAAAAATTGTAAGCACTATTGAATATAACAAAAATCGTGCAGCTCAAGGAATAGTTGATGACAATAAAAAATCAAACCATTTTGCCTTTTATGGTAATCCTGGAACAGGAAAAACTACAGTTGCAAATTTGTTGGGAGATATTTTTAAAGATTTAGGGATATTAGAAACGAACAAGGTTACAGTTGTAGGCAGATCAGATTTAGTAGCGGGATATGTGGGACAAACTGCGGCTTTGACTAAAGAAAAAATAGATGAAGCTATGGGCGGTATTTTATTTATTGATGAGGCTTATTCCCTTGCAAGAGGTGGAGAAAATGATTTTGGAAGTGAAGCTATAGATACTCTTGTAAAGGAGATGGAAGACAACAGAGATAAATTAATAGTTGTTCTTGCAGGTTATACTGATGAAATGCATGAGCTTATGAAAAAAAATCCTGGTCTAAAAAGTCGTATAACAAATGAAATAGTTTTTGAAGATTATAATGATGATGAACTTTTACAAATAGCGGAATTTACTGCTAAAGGTTCTAAATATAATTTAACAGAAAATGGCAAAAAGGCCTTTATGAAAAGAATAAATGAAGTTAAAGACAATCAATTTTTTGCAAATGCAAGATCTGTAAGAAATATTATTGAAGATGCAATTAAAGAAAGAGCTCTAAGAATAGGAAGAAAATCCGTTTCAAAAGAAGAACTTACTACTCTTGATGCCATTGATTTTAGAGTAGATGTAACTTCTTTGGAAGAACAAGATTTAGATTCTTGTTTAGTTGAGCTTAATTCCCTTATAGGTCTGTCAAAAGTAAAGCAAGAAGTGGAAGAAATAAAAAATACTTATATTTATAACGAAAAGTTAAAAGAATTAGGGCAAAAAGTTGCATCAACAAGTAATCATTTAATCTTTACAGGTAATCCAGGAACGGGAAAAACTACAGTAGCAAGAATCTTAGGCAAAATTTATAAAAACTTAGGAGTTGTTTCTTCAACAAATTTTGTTGTTGCAGATAGAAGCAGTTTAGTTGGAGAATATATAGGACAAACTGCTCCAAAGACACTAGATGTCATAAGAAAAGCTTATGGTGGAGTTTTATTTATTGATGAAGCATATTCTCTTGCAAGAGGCGGAGAAAATGATTTTGGAAAAGAAGCCATAGACACCTTAATAAAGGAAATGGAAGACAACAGAGATAAATTTGTTGTGATTATGGCAGGCTACACAAAAGAAATGAATGATTTAATAAATTTAAACTCAGGTCTTAGAAGCAGAATAAAAAAAATAATAGAATTTGAAGACTATACAGAAGACGAAATGATAGAAATTTTTGAATCCTATGTAAAAAATGAAAATAGAAGTATTGATGAAGATGCAAGACAAATAGCTTGCCAATATTTAAGAGATATAACAAGAAATAAGGGCAAAAATTTCGGTAACGCAAGAAATGTCAGAAGCTTTTTTGAAAGAATAAAAATAAAACAGGCATCAAGGATTGTTTTATCTGCAGATCATGAAATTTTAAGAATAAAAAAAGAAGATGTAATTGGAGCAATTGAAGAAATATGAATTTTTTAAAAGAAATAATGTTTTATATAGTTGTGGTAATAAATATAATAACTTTTGCTGCTTACGGTTATGATAAATTTAAAGCAAAAATTAGTGGATGGAGAGTTTCTGAATTTTTTTTATTAACCTTAGGAGTATGCGGAGGAGCTTTAGGTGGATTTGCAGGCATGATAGTCTTTCATCACAAAATTAGAAAATTTTATTTTTACATTGCAAACTTTATCGGCCTTGTAATTTTAAATATGATTTTTTAAATTAAAATTAACTGACAAGCTTTTTAGCAAAGGGCATTTTCAAAACTATAAAAGAAAAAACAAAAGATAAGATGAAAATTATAAAAGACAAAATAAAAGTCGAAGATATGGGATTTTTTTCTAAGAATAAAGGTCCCAAATATCTAAGGATAAAAGGATGTATTAAATAAATGCCAAAAGAGCACTTTGAAAAAATTAAAATAATTTTTTCGGTGCTTTTTTTAATGGAAGAAAAATTAATATTTTTAAAAAATAAAAATATTATAAAAGATTGTAGAAAAACAATAATATTAAAATTATCAAAAAAAATCATAATAGGAGAATTTTCAACTTTGCTGAAATGAAAAGTTAAAAATCCGTTAAAAATTGAAACGCATACAAAAATTAAAAATAAAATTAAATTATTTTTTAAAATAAAATCAAATATTTTGTTAAAATCCTTTTTTAAAAAATAACCTGAGGCAAAATAAATAATTATATTTCCGAAAAAATAAATTCTTAAAGTCGAATATAAATTATATAGAGTCGGATGATTTAAAATATTTATAAAATTTGAAAGACTGTAAGAAATAGGACCAAATAAAATCATAAAGACCATCATATAGTTAAAATATTTTTCAGGTAATTTTTTTAATCCATATAAAAAAGGGGATAACAAATAGCACCAGACAGCAGCCATAAGGTACCAAAGGTGATAGTTCGATGATAAAAATAAATTTATAAAATTTTTAAAAGAAAAATCTCTTAAAATTGCAGGAAAAGTATAGAAAATAGACCAAATTATAAAGAGAATATATATGTGCAAAGATTTTTTTAAAATATAAGTAAGATTTTCTTCCCTTGAAAGAAGAAAATATCCGCTAAGCATTAAAAAAACAGGAACACTTGCACGAGTAAAGCTGTTTATAAAAGACAAATACAAAAAATTATTATCTGAAAAGTTTTCAAGTGGCCAAAAAAAAGCACTTGTATGTAAAACAACAACTAAAAAGGCAAGAAAAACCCTCATTAAATCAAAATTAATTTTTCTTTTCAAAATATTTCTCCAAAATTCATTTATTTATTCAATTGTAGCAAAATAATTAAAACTTAACAATTTTTTTGATTTTTTGTAAAATATATTAAATTTTTTATTTAATAGTTGACATAAAAAAACAATTTTGCAATAATAAATTTAATAAATAAAACTTAAAGTTTAATATATGAGGCGAAAAAATGGATATAGGAAATAAATTAAAATTTTTAAGAATTTCTCAAAATTTAACCCAAGAAGAACTTGCCAACAGAAGCGAGCTGACAAAGGGATTTATTTCTCAAGTTGAAAGAAATCTAACTTCACCAAGTGTTGCCACTCTTATTGACATACTTGAAGCTCTGGGAACAAGTCCAAACGAATTTTTTTCAGATATGGAAGAAAAAATTGTTTTTAAAGAAGAAGATTATTTTGAAAATGAAAATGATGAGCTTAAATATAATTTACAGTGGATTGTACCAAATGCACAAAAAAATTTAATTGAGCCAACTTTAATAACAATTAAACCAGGCGGAAGAAGTGAAGAAATTCCTCCTTTTGAAGGTCAGGTAATGGGATATGTTTTAAGAGGAAATATAGAGCTTGTATTTGGAGAAAATATTCAAAAGTTAAAATCTAAAGAAACTTTTTATTTTACTGCAAAAAAAAATCACTATATAAAAAATACGGCAAAAACAGATGCAAAAGTAATCTGGATAGCATCTCCGCCGAATTTTTAGGGGGAAACATGACAAATAATATTTTAGAAATTAAATCAATTAAAAAATCTTTTTCCGATAATTTAATTTTGAATGACATAAGTTTAAGTGTAAAATCAAATGAATTTGTAACTTTACTTGGACCTTCAGGCTGTGGCAAGACTACTCTTTTAAGAATTATAGGGGGTTTTGAAAATCCTGATGATGGACAAGTAATTTTTAATGGAGAGGATATTACGGATCTTCCCCCATACAAAAGAGAAATAAATACAGTTTTTCAAAAATATGCCCTTTTTCCACATATGAATGTTTTTGAAAATATTGCTTTCGGTTTAAAAATAAAAAAATTAGATAATTTTGAAATTACTAATAGGGTTAAGGAATCTCTTTCTATTGTAAGTCTTGACGGTTTTGAAAAAAGAACTATAGACTCCCTTTCTGGAGGACAGCAACAAAGAGTCGCTATTGCAAGAGCTCTTGTAAATCAGCCTAAAGTTTTACTTCTTGACGAGCCCTTGGGAGCTCTTGATTTAAAAATAAGACAAAAAATGCAAGTTGAGCTTAAAAAAATTCAACAATCCGTAGGTATAACTTTTATATTTGTAACTCACGATCAGGAAGAAGCTCTTACTATGAGTGATACAGTTGTTGTTTTAAAAGATGGAGAAATTCAACAAATAGGTTCTCCTATCGATATTTATAATGAGCCGAAAAATTCTTTTGTTGCTGATTTCATCGGTGAAAGTAATATTTTACCAGCAATTATGCACGAAGATTATAAGGTGGAATTTTCAAATAATATTTTTACTTGCGTTGACAAAGGATTTAAAAAAGACGAAAGAGTTGAAGTTGTTATAAGACCTGAAGATGTGGAGCTTACCAATAATAAGGGAATGTTAAATGGCAAAGTATTGTCTGCAGTCTTTAAAGGAGTTCACTATGAAATGACTGTTGATGTAAACGGGGAAATTTATCTTGTTCAATCCACAGTTGAAAAAAAAGTCGGCTCAGATGTAGGAATAAATATTGAACCGGACTTAATTCACGTTATGAGAAAAGAGGTTTAAGATGAAAAAATTTTCTCAAATTTATGCAGTTTGGCTTTTAATGTTTGTCCTTACACCTCTTTTTATAATTGTAATCTATTCCTTTAATGGGAGAGAAGCTATGGGCTTAAAAGATTATGTTTTTTCTTTGGGAAATTTCCAAAGATTTTTTGAGCCTATTTATATAAAAATTTTGTTAGTGTCCTTAGGAGTTGCTGCAATTTCTACAATTTTTTGCCTTTTAGTAGGCTACCCCTGCGCCTATTATATTTCAAAGCTTGAAGAGAGAAAGAGAAACAATATGATTTTGCTTTTTGTAGTTCCTATGTGGATGAATTTTCTACTTAGAACTTACGCTTGGCTTACACTTCTTGGAACAAATGGACTTATAAATAAATTTTTAGGAATTTTTGGAATTGGGCCCTTAAATATTATGTACAATATGACAGCAATAATGCTTGGTATGATTTACAATTTTTTGCCCTTTATGGTTCTGCCCATTTACTCGGCCCTTGTAAAAATGGATACATCTTTAATTGAAGCTGCAAAAGATTTAGGGGCAACTGATTCACAAGTGTTTAGAAAAGTTATATTTCCTCTTTCTCTTCCTGGAGTTTATACAGGAATCACAATGGTTTTTATTCCAGCCATTTCATCTTTTGTAATTCCAAACTTACTTGGTGGAAATAAATTTTATTTAATTGGGAATTTAATTGAACAACAATACACTTTTACGGGCAATTGGCCTTTTGGCTCGGCAGTTTCAGTAATTTTAATAACAATTATGTTAGCAATTTTAGAGCTTCCTAAATTATTTAACAAAAAACTTTCAAATGACAAGGAGAGTGGAGCATGGTAAAAAAACTTTTCGGAAAAATTTGGACTTATCTTGTTTATATATTTTTGTATGCACCAATAGTTGTATTAATTGTATTTTCTTTTAACGACTCAAAATTAAGAGGATCATGGAAAGGCTTTACAATGAGATGGTATAGAGAATTAATAGGAGATGAATTAATTTTACAATCACTTTGGACTACAATAAGTGTTGCAATAATTGCAACTTTAATTTCAACAGTTGTAGGCACACTTGCAGCTTTAGGTATTCATGAATTAAGAGGGGCAAGAAAAAAAGCTATATTGGAAATAAATTATCTTCCTGTTTTAAATCCAGATATTGTTACTGCAATTTCACTTATGGGACTTTTCGGAGTTTTAGGTTTAAACTTAGGATACCTTACTATGACAATTTCCCACATTGTCTTTTGCCTGCCTTATGTTATTTTATCAATTTTACCCAAACTTCAAAGCATGGATCAAAATATGCTTGAAGCTGCTCTTGATCTTGGAGCAACGCCTATGTATGCCCTGAAAAAAGTTGTTATACCGCAAATAAAGCCTGGAATAGTTACGGGTGCTTTGATGGCATTTACTCTTTCTTTAGATGATTTTGTAGTTTCATTTTTCAATACAGGCCACGGTGTTTCAAACTTATCAATGACAATTTATTCTATGGCAAGAAAGGGAATAAATCCTTCTATAAACGCCCTTTCAACTTTGATGTTTGCTCTACTTTTAATACTTTTACTTGTTATAAATAAAAGAAGTGAGCAAAAAGAAAAGAGGATGTTATATGAAGGTCAATAAAATAATTACTTTAAATATATTTTTACTTTTAATAATTGTATTTTTAACTTCATGTAAAAAAAATAATCAATCAGATTCATCTGGAGTTTTAAATGTTTACAATGCAGGCTCTTATATTGATCCTATAACTCTTAAAATGTTTGAAAGAGATAGCGGCATAAAAGTTATCTATGATACTTTTAATTCCAATGAAGATTTGTATGTAAAACTTGTTCAAAAAGATGATGCCTATGATTTGATTTGCCCATCAGACTATATGATTGAAAGGCTAATTAAAGAAGATAGACTGGCAAAAATTGACTATAAAAATATTCCCAACATGAAGGGAGTTGAAAAATCTCTTTTAAATCCTGCTTATGATAAGGAAAATTTATATACTGTTCCATACTTTTGGGGCACAATGGGAATAATTCAAAACACCTCAATAATAAAAGATAAAATTGATTCTTGGAGTGATTTTTGGAACCCTAAGTACAAAGGAAAAATCATTATGTACAACTCACAGAGGGACTCTATAGCCATTGCACTTAAATATTTGGGCTATTCTATGAACTCGAAAAATTTAAAGGAATTAGAGGCTGCTAAAGAGGCTCTGATAAAACAAAAGCCACTTGTATATGCATACCTTACAGATGATGCAAGAGACATGATGGTGCAAGGCGAAGCAGGACTTTGTGTAATGTATTCAGGGGATGCTCTTTTGATGATGAATCAAAATCCTGATTTAAAATATATATTTCCCAAAGAAGGAACTAACATTTGGACTGATGCTTGGTGTATACCTAAAAAAGCCCACAATAAAAAAGCTGCGGAAGAATTTATAAACTATATGCTAAAGCCAGAAATTGCATCTATAAATGCAGCTTGGTGTGAAGGATACACGTCTCCTGTTGCTGAAGTTAAGAACCTTTTGCCAAAAGAAATAACAGATTCTTATGTTGCATACCCGGACATTAAAAATTTACCCCCCCTTGAAGCCTACACAGACTTAGGTGATTTTGTAAAAGTTTATGATAATATTTGGACGGAAGTAATAGCAACAATGAAATAAAAATAAAACTTCAAGATTAATTTCTTGGAGTTTCTTAAAATTAAGTTTGTATAATTTATAAGATTTCTTAATTCTTTTAAATTAGTTAGATTTATGATAAAATACACTATTGTAAATAAATTAAAAATGAAAGGAAAATATTATGTCAGGACATTCCAAATGGAACAATATAAAAAATAAAAAGGGTAAAGAAGATGCAAAAAGAGGTAAAATCTTTACAAAATTAGGAAGATATATAATGGTTGCCGCAAGAGAAGGCGGACCGGATCCTGATTACAATCCTTCACTTAAAGTTGCTATAGATAAAGCTAAAGCTGAAAATATGCCCAATGACAACATAGAACGTGCAATAAAAAAAGGATCAGGAGAACTTGGAAGCGACAGCTTTGAAGAAATAACTTATGAAGGTTACGGTCCATCAGGAATCGCAGTACTTGTTCAATGTCTAACGGATAATAGAAACAGAACTGCACCGGATGTTCGCCATGCCTTTGATAAAAACGGTGGAAATTTAGGAACACCAGGCAGCGTATCATTTATGTTTGATAGAAGAGGGATAATAGAAATAGAAAAAAATTCAGGCCTTGATTATGATGAACTTATGATGAGTGCTTTGGAACTGGGAGCAGATGATGTTACTGAATATGATGATGCTTATGAAATAATTACAAGTCCTGAAGCTTATCTTGATATAAAAAAGGGTCTTGAAGATTTAAATTATACATTTTCCCAATCAGATATAACTTTCTTACCGCAAAACTATGTAAAACTTGAAGATCCGGAAGATATTAAAAAGATGGAAAAATTAATAGACACCCTTGAAGATAATGATGACGTTCAAGATGTTTATACAAATTGGGACATGCCGGAGGAAGTATAAGTGGAACTTAACAGAATGATAGATCATACACTTTTAAAACCAGAATCAACAGAAAAACAAATTGAAAACTTATGTAAAGAAGCCTTGGAATATAATTTTAAGTCAGTTTGTATAAATCCTTGTTGGGTAGCAAAGTGCCATGAAATTTTAAATGGATCTGAAGTATCAGTATGTACTGTTATTGGTTTTCCCCTTGGGGCAAACTCAACAAATACAAAATTTTATGAAACTGAAGAAGCTATAAAAGACGGTGCCGATGAAGTTGATATGGTAATAAATATAGGAAAACTTAAATCAGGTCTTTATGAAGATGTAAAAAGAGATATTGAAGAAGTTGTAAAAGCAGCAAAGGGAAAAATAGTAAAAGTTATTATTGAAACTTGCCTTTTAAGTGAAGATGAAAAAATTAAAGCTTGTAAGTTGGCAAAAGAAGCTGGAGCAGATTTTGTAAAAACTTCAACAGGTTTTTCAACTGCAGGAGCAAAAGCTCAGGATGTAAAACTTATGAAAGAAAATGCTGGAGGCCTTAAAGTTAAAGCATCAGGCGGAATAAGAGATTTAAAAACAGCTGAAGAAATGATAAAAAACGGTGCAGACAGACTTGGAGTAAGTGCTGGAATAGAAATTATAAAGGAATTAAAGCTTAGATGAATCCAGTAGCATTTAGCATATTCGGCTTCAATGTAATGTGGTATGGAATTTTAATTGCTCTTGGAGCTTTTATAGGAGTTTTTATAGGAGATAAGTTAGTAGAAAGAGAAGGACTAAAGAAAAATTCCGCATCAGATTTTTTAATAATTGCCCTTATACCTTCAATTATAGGAGCAAGATTATATTATGTAATTTTTGAATGGGATTATTATAGACAAAATTTAGGAAAAATTTTTGCCATAAGAGAAGGTGGACTTGCCATTTATGGAGGAATTATAAGTGGATTTATAATTGCCTACTTTTTCTGCAAAAAAAGAAATATTAAATTTAAAACTTTTTTAGATTGCCTTGCTCCAGGGCTTGTTTTTGCACAGGGCTTGGGCAGATGGGGAAATTTTATAAATGGAGAAGCTCATGGAGGTCCAACTAATTTACCCTGGGCAATAATGGTAGACGGAGTAAAAGTTCATCCCACATTTTTGTATGAATCCTTAGTTGATATAAGCTTATCTTTGTTTTTATTTTTCTATTTAAGCAAAAATAAAAAATTTCAAGGACAAATATTTGCAACTTATTTGATAGTTTATGGAATAGCAAGATTTTTTATAGAAGGTCTTAGAACGGATTCCTTATATTTAGGACAATTTAGAATAAGCCAGCTTGTAAGTTTAGTCATTATACTAATAGGGCTTATTGTATATATAAAAAGATCACCTGAGACAAAATAGTCTCAGGTTTTTTTAAGGAGAAATATGATAAAAATAAATATTAAAGATCAGGATCTAAGTCATGAAATTTTTGAACTTTTAAGAATTTATTTCCCATCAAGAGAAAAGGAAAAAGATATAAGTGCAAATTTAGAAAAAAACATATTAACTATTGAACTTGATAATGAAAAATATAAGATAAACATTGAAAATTTAGACAAAAATAAAGTAAAAAAAGAAATTTTATTAATTCTAAAAGAAAAATTAGAAAATAAAATTAATTTCGGAACTCTTACAGGCATGAGGCCCACAAAAAAAGTTTTTAAAACTTTTAGAAAATTTTGACTTTGATGAAGCAAAAAAAATTTTAAAAAGAAGACTATATTTTAAGCGATGAAGCCATTGAAATGATAAGTATGGTAGGGAAAAATGAAATGGAAATTTTAAAAGAGGGCAAAAATAAATTTTCTATTTATGTCCACATTCCCTTTTGCCCATCAATTTGCAAGTATTGCTCCTTTAAAACCCTAGTAAATAAAAACAATGAACTTATAAAAAATTATGTAAAATTTTTAATTAAAGAAATTAAAGCTTTTTCAAATAAAAAAGAAAGACCTCACTCCATCTATATAGGAGGTGGCACTCCCAGTGCAATTGGAAAGGAAAATTTAAAACTGATATTAGAGGTTTTAAAAGAGTCTTTTTTAGAACCCTATGAATTTACAGTTGAATGTGGAAGACCTGAAACTATTGATGATGAAATTTTAAGAACTTTAAAAGATTTTGGAGTTAATAGAATTTCAATAAATCCACAGACAATGAATGATGAAACTTTAAAAAATATAGGAAGAAATCATACAAGTCAAGATATAATAAAAGCCTATGAACTTACAAAAAATTATAATTTTATTGTAAACATGGACTTAATAATAGGTCTTCCTTTTGAAAGCCATGAAATGATTATAAATTCTTTAAATAAAGTTTTAGAATTAAAACCACAAAACATTACAATTCACACCCTTGCCTTAAAAAGAGGATCTGAACTTATGAAAGAAGAATTTTTTGAAAAAAATTTAAATATAACCTTTGATGAAATAGGAAAGATTATGCTTAAAAATTTTTATAAACCCTATTATATGTACAGGCAAAAGAGAATTTTAATGGATGGTCAGAATATTGGGTGGACCCTTGGAGGTTTTCCAAGTATCTATAACGTTGTAATGATAGAAGAAAAGGAGTCCATTTTAGGTTTTGGAATGTGTGCTTCCTCTAAATTTTTAAATTTTGAAGAAGACAGATTTGAAAAATTTATTAACTTTAAAGACATAAAAGAATATATGACGAGAATTGATGAAATTATTGAAAAAAAGAAGATTTTACAAAAAAATTTTTTGTAAAAATATTTAATAATGTATAATAAACAAAAGAGGTGAAGAGATGAAACTTAAAGAACTTTTAAAATCTTTAGAAATTTTAGATTCAAAAAATTTAAAAGAAGATTTGGAAATAAGTACAGTTGAATATCATACTGATAAGGTAAAAAAAGATTCCCTATTTGTTGCCATTAAAGGCTATAAAACAGATGGACATAAATATATAAAAAAAGCTTTGGAAAAAGGAGCAGTCGCAATAGTTGTTGAAGATTTTCAAGATATAGAAGCTCCTCAAATAAAAGTAAAAAATTCCAGAATAGCCCTTGCAAAAATTGCTTCCAACTTTTATGGAGACCCTTCAAAAGAACTTAACATAGTTGGAGTTACTGCAACAAATGGAAAAACTACAACAGCCTTTATGATTGAATCCATCTTTAAAGAAGCTAAGTTTAAAACGGGAATTTCAGGAACTGTTTATACAAAATATGCAGATACAATTATTCCATCCATACTTACAACACCAGAAAGCAAAGATTTGCAATTTTATTTTAGAGATATGGTAGAAAAGGGTATAGAAAAAGTTGTAATGGAAGTTTCATCTTCAGCAGACGAACTTCATAGAGTTGATAATGTTGATTTTGACATAGTAACTTTTAACAACTTATCCCGCGAACATATAGATCAACATGGAAGTTTTGAAAGATATTATGAAGTTAAATCAAGACTTATAAGATTTGCTCCTGAACATGCTATTGCAATTTTAAATATGGACTTTGATTTAATAGGAGTCTTAAAAGAAAAAACAAGGGCAAAAGTTTTAACATATTCTCTTAAAGAAGAAAATTATGAATATGATTTTTCCATAGGAAATCTTGACTTATCAAGTGGGATGGGAAAATTTACTTTTTATGTAAATAGGAATATAAAGTTAAAAGACTTTACAATAAAAAAACAAAAATTTGAAATTGATCTTAATGTTGCCGGATACTCATCAGTTATGAATGCAGTAGTTGCAATTATTGTAGGTCTTGTTAATAGAATTGACATTAAGATTATAATAAAAGGCTTGGAAAATTTTAAAGGGGTTGAAAGAAGATTTGAAATGATTTATGATGAAAAATTTAAAATTATTGACGATCACTTTGCCAATGTGAGAAATATAGATGTAAGTCTTGAAACCCTTTCTAAGATGAAATATAAAAATCTGCATTTTTTATATGCCATAAGGGGCAACAGGGGAGTTCATTTAAACGAAGAAAATGCTGAAAAAATCGTGGAGTGGTTTAAAATTTTAAAACCGAAAAATTTTTATGCCAGCTTATCAAAGGAAACAGTAACTTGGAAAGACGAAGTTTCTAAAGAGGAACTGGAAGTTTTTGAAAAAGTTATGAAAAAAAACAATATTAACTTTAAACTATTTGAAAACTTAGAGGAAAGCGTAATAAGTATTTTAAAATGCGCAAAAGAAGATGACCTTGTATTTCTTGGAGGCTGTCAAGGTATGGACAAGGGCGCAAAATATGCTCTTAACTATATTATTGACTCAGGGCTTACTAAAAAGGCAGACGAATTAAAAGAAAAAATTAATTCGAGAATTTGTTAAAAGCTTCCTTGACAGTTTATATTTTATTAAATATAATTCTACTCATAAATCATTAATATTATTATTCGAAAGTCAGAAGAAAATTTCAGAAATAAGAGAGTTGACGTTTGGTGCAAGTCAACCTGAGAAATTTTGTAAGAGACAACTTTTTTAAGAATAAACGTAAGTAACGTTAAAACATTAAGTGAGGATACCTAATTAGGGTGGTACCGCGAGTAATTCTCGTCCCTTTGTGGACGGGATTTTTTTATTATGGAGGAAAAATGGAAAATCAAAAAAAATTTAAAAGAACAGATTACTGTGGAGATTTAAGAGAAAAAGATATTGACAGACAAGTTGTTGTTTGCGGTTGGGTACAAAAAGAGAGAAATTTAGGCTCTCTTAACTTTGTTGATTTAAGAGATAGAAGTGGAATTGTCCAAATTGTTTTTAATGACAAACCGGACATGGAACTATTTAATAAATCAACAAAATTAAGAAGTGAGTTTGTAATTGGAGTTAGTGGAAAAGTTCGTCTTAGATCATCTGTAAACAATCAAATTCCAACAGGAAAAATCGAAATTCTTGCTGATGATTTAAAAATATTTGCAGAATCGGAAGTTCCACCTATATATGTAAAAGATGATGACAATGTTCAAGAAAATATGCGTCTTAAATATAGGTCTTTAGATTTAAGAAAACCTAAGATGATCTACAATCTACAACAAAGATCAAAATTTTATAAAGTTGTGCGTGACTTTTTCCATGATGAAGGATTTATTGAAGTTGAAACACCTATGCTTACTAAACCTACACCGGAAGGAGCAAGAGATTATCTTGTACCAAGTAGGGTAAACCCAGGAAAATTTTATGCCCTTCCTCAATCACCGCAACTTTTAAAACAACTTTTAATGGTTTCTGGTTTAGACAGATACATTCAAATTACAAAATGTTTTAGAGATGAAGATTTAAGAGCCAACAGGCAACCTGAATTTACACAAATAGACTTGGAAATGAGTTTTGTAGATGTTGACGATGTCCTTGAAGTTCAAGAAAGATTTATACAAAAAGCTTTTAAAGAAATGCTTAATATTGATGTAAAACTTCCCCTTCAAAGAATGAAATACCAAGAAGCCATGGATAGATTCGGTTTGGATAAGCCTGATTTACGTTTTGGAATGGAACTTAACGATTTAAGTGAAATTGTAAAAGACTCAGGATTTGGAGTTTTTGAATCTGCAGTTGAATCAAAAGGCTCTGTAAGGGGTATAAATATAAAGAACGGATTAAGTTTCTATTCAAGAAAAAAAATAGACAAACTTGAAGAATTCGTTAAAACCTTTGGAGCAAAGGGTCTTGTAAATATAAAAGTTGAAGATGAAATAAGCTCTTCAATAAGTAAATTTTTAAAAGACGGTATTATGGAAAAAATTGTTGAAAAACTCAATGGTCAAAAGGGAGATTTACTTTTAATTGTTGCAGGAAGCAATGACCTAGTTTATGACAGTCTTGGAAATCTTCGTAATCAAATCGCAAGAGATATGGACTTAATAAATGAAAATGATCATAAGCTTCTTTGGATTACAGAATTTCCACAATTTGAATATAGTCAAGAAGAAAAAAGATTTGTTGCAAAACACCATCCCTTTACAGCTCCAATGGAAGAAGATATAAAGTACCTTGAAAGTGATCCTTCAAGAGTTCGTGCAAAGGCTTATGACATTGTTATAGATGGTGATGAAATGGGCGGAGGCTCTATAAGAATAAATGACAGAGAACTTCAGAAAAAAATGTTTAAAGCTTTAGGCTTTACAGAGGAAGACGCACAAAATAAATTCGGATTTTTACTTGAAGCCTTTAAATACGGAGCACCACCACATGGAGGAATAGCTTACGGTCTTGACAGACTTATGATGCTTTTCACAGGCTCAAGTAATATTAGAGACGTAATAGCTTTTCCTAAAACACAATCTGCTTCATGTCTATTAACAGGAGCTCCAACAGAACTTTCTCAAGAACAACTTAGCGAGGTGCATATAAAAACTATAGAGGAGTGATTTTATGGTAGAAGCTGCAAAACAATATGGACTTGTTTTAAAGTCTGACCCTAATAAGGCAACACTTTTAGTATCAAGAATGAGCGCTTGCGGAGGCTCCTGTGAGTCTTGCGGCGCCGCTTGTGCAGAATCAAAGCCTGAATATATAGAGGTCTTAAATACACAAAATTTAAAACCAGGAGACAGGGTAGAACTTTTAATGGATGCAAAAACCGTTTTAAAATTTATAAGCCTTGTATATGGTATGCCACTTATATTTTTAATTACAGGAGTTATAATTTCTTTAAGTTTAGGATTTAGCCAAATGCTAAGTGTTGGCTTAGGATTTGTAATGATGATTATTTCATATCTTATAATTAAAAAAATAGATAGTAAGTTTAAAAATATGGAAAAAAATTTGATAGTAAAAAAGATTTAATATGAAAAATAAAGCACTTTTAATTTTCGCAAGTCTTCTTTTAATTTTCAGTGCAGGACTTTTTTATTTTTCTACAAACCTCAACAAAAACATTGAAAATATAAAAAATGAAAATAAGGACCTTGCAAAAAAAGTTGAAGAGAAAACTTTTGATCGAGATCATCTTCAGGGAGAAGCCCTTATTTCAAGAGAAGATTTGGAAAATTTAAAAAATGAATTTAAAATTAAATATGGTTATGAATTTGATAAGGGCGAAAAAGAATTGGTAAATGAGGAAGTTAAAAACCTTGAAAACAAAAATTCAAAAGTTACTGAAAATATTAAAAATATAATCATAAAATACAAAGATTTTTACATCGGCAACTATTTTAAAGATGAAAATTTAGACCTTATAATCGGAAATTTCCTAAATATGTCCAATATTGAAACCGAACAGATAACTAAAGACCTTTATGAAGTTTCAGACATAAATAAATTTATGAACCAAAATATAAATGAGGGGACTCTTGGTTATTTAGTAAAATTAAATGGAGATACAAAGACATTAAAACTTATGTATTTCGCAGCCATAATCGTTTCAAGAGACTTTAATGATGTTGTGTTGACCTCTGATATCAATAACAATTATAACGCTCTCTACGAGCGTGCTATAGCTTTAAAAACCATATTTAAAGCTATGGAAGACATGGGAATTAAAACTGGAAATTTATCTTCAAAAAATTTGAATCAATTTGCCTATGAATTAAAAGTACAATTTGATGATTTCTTTATGAGAAAGGGAGTCATTGAAACCCTAAAGGCAGGTGTTGAAGATGAAAAATAGAATGCCTTTAATAATAAGCTCTGTCTTTATAATAATTTCAATGCTATTGGGATTTTTTTCCTATAAAAGTTACAGTGAATACAGTGAAAAAATAGCTTTTGAAAAAACTCAAAATGAAAAATTAAAAAATGAGCTTAAAACAAGAACAAGTGAATACGAAAAATTTGAAGAAGAACTTAAAGAACTTGAAGAAAAGAAATTAAAAATAGGTGAAAAATCAAAAGAACTTGATGCTATAAATATTGCAATCGATGGAGAAGCAGGCATAAAAGATTTAAAAACTTCTGCAATAAACTTTATAGGTGCAAACTTTGACATCGACAGAATAAAAAGCTTAGCTGATAGGGGCTTTAAATTAAAAAGTTTAAATTCCACCTATTATGACAATTCAAGTGTAGGATCTATAGAAATCGCAAAAACAAATCTTGTTTATAATGCAATTAAATTTAATTTTGAAGCTATAAACGGAATGAATGAAAAAATTACAGTTCAAAACAACATGCTGAAAAAGAGAGAAGGAGTTTTTAATTATTTTAAAAATTCCAACTATTTAATTAAAAATTATCTCTATAAGGGGATTATTTCTAATAAAAAGAAAGGTAATTTAAAATATAATTCTGAAGACTTTAAAAAATCTAATACAAATATATTGGCACTAAAAAAAAGTCTTATATCAATGTACGATACACTTTTGATGCCAACTCAAAAAAATGCAAGTTATTTGAATTTGGAACTTTCAAAACTTGAGGCGGAAAAAAATAATTCAAAAACAGTTTTGGAAAATGCAAAATTTAGTGAAGATGAAAACAAAAGACTTAAAAGAATATACGATACTATGATTTTTGGAATAGACACCTTAAGTCAAAATGTAGATTATTTAAATAATTATGACATTTTAGATAAGACATTTGCAAAAGACGGTAAAAATATAGTTGTAAGATATCTACTTGATGAAAGAGGAAGAGTTTCACTAATACAAGAAAAAATTCCATCTCAACTTACAAATTTATATTATTTTGCCAGCGATGGAAGTCCCTTTGCTGCAACAAACTTAAATAATTTTAATATAGCCTATATAAAACTAAATTCAAAAAATAGCGCAACATATAAAAATAAGGGCCTAAATTATTTAAAACAATTTAAAAACTTTGTAAAATAACAAAAAACACTCTTAAATTTAAATATAATTTGAGAGTGTTTTTTATTATAAATTTTCTTTAAAATACAAGGACTATAAAAATTTAATGTTTTTTCTGTTACAATAAAGGCAAGTGAAAGTTTAATTTTTTATTTTTATGGAGTTATAAAATGAAAAAATTTAAGATTTTTTTGATTTTATTAATAGTTTTAATAGCCTGCCTTCCTGCAACACTTATGGATAATTTTTATACATTTATATCGATTTTAAATATTTTTATATTAAGTCCTTTAGCAATTCCACTTTTATTTATTCTTCCTAAATTGTTAGGCAATAACATTTTTTATATTTTGTATGTTTTATTTTTACCCTTAGGATATAACATTCTTGTAAGTATTGTATCTTTAAAGGAAAGCGACTATATAGCCATTCCTATAATTTTTTTATTTATAGGATTTGCTATTATGGAATATTTAAAAAATTCAAAAAATAGTCTTTATGAAGCAAAATAATTTATAGGATTTAAAATCAACAAAAATTATTATAATTTTAAAAGGAGCAAAAAATGAAAGAAATGAAAAATCCAAAGGTTGCCCTTGTTCAAGCTGCACCTTACATATTTGACAAAGAAAGAACTTTGGAAAAAGTCTTGAAGCTTATAAAAGAAGCTGCTTTAAAAAAATCAGACATTATTGTTTTTCCAGAACTTTTTATACCAGGTTATCCCTTCGGTATGACTTTCGGCTTTACAGTTGGACATAGAGATAATTCTGCAAGAGAAGATTTTAAAAGGTATTATGACAATTCAATTTTAGTTCCAGGAAAGGAAACAGCCCTTTTAGGACAGGCAGCAAAGGAAGCTGGGGCTTATTTAAGCATAGGAATAAGTGAAAAAACTGAAAATAATGCAAGTTTATACAATACAAACATTATTTTCGACAAAAATGGAGATTTAAAATATATACACAGAAAATTAAAACCGACAGGAAGTGAAAGAGTAATTTTTGCTGACGGACAAAAATATTTGCTTCCAATTTTAGATAGTCCCTATGGTAAAATGGGAAGTTTAATTTGCTGGGAATCTTATATGCCTCTTGCAAGAGTTGCCCTTACTGAAAAAGGTATGGCTATTTTAATTGCCCCTAATACTAATGACAATTTGGAATGGCAAGACACAATTAAACATATAGCTATAGAATCTCACGTTTTTTATTTAAATTGCAACATGATAATTAAAAAGGAAAATTATCCTAAAGATTTAAAAACTTATGGCGAAATTGAAAAATTAGATGATCTTCTTTGTCGTGGGGGAAGTTCCATTGTGGATCCTTACGGTCACTATTTAGTAGAACCTGTTTGGGATAAAGAAGAAATAATTTATGAAAGTTTAAACATGAATGATATTGTAAAATCACGCATGGAATTTGACTTGTGCGGCCATTATGGAAGAGATGATGTTTTTAATTTTTCCTATAAGGAAATTTAAATAATAAAACAAAATTTAACTAAGAGTTGACAATAAAAAACCAAGGGCTTATTATTATAGTTAAGTTTATCGGAGCAAAGCGATAAAGAAAATTTTTAAGGAGATTTAAATGAAAAATAATAAGTTTACATCAACATGGGGTTTTATACTTACAACTGTGGGCTCTGCAGTAGGCATGGCAAATGTGTGGGGTTTTCCATATAAACTTGCAGCAAATGGGGGCGGAGCATTTTTATTAGTATATTTGTTTTTTATAGCTATTTTTTCTTATTTCGGTTTGTCCGCAGAGTATGCTGTTGGAAGGTATTCAGAAACTGGAACATTAGGTTCTTATGAAAAGGCCTGGTCCCATATTAAACTTCCTAAAGTTGGAAAAGCTGTTGGAATTTTACCTCTTTTAGGGTCTATTTGTATTGCAATAGGTTATGCGGTAATTATTTCTTATGTTTTAAAATCTCTTTTTCAAAGCTTGACAGGAAGTTTGATGACAGTTGATTCTGAAGTTTGGTTTAAGTCATTTTCAAGTAAAAATTTCAGTGTTATACCCTTTCACTTTATAGTAATTGTTGCCACTCTTTTAACCTGTATAAAGGGTGCAAGTTCTATAGAAAAAGCAAATAAAATTATGATGCCACTTTTTTTCATTTTATTTGTAGTTTTGGCTTTTAGAGTTGCTTTTCTTCCAAAAGCTTTTGAAGGATATAAATTTATGTTTACGCCTGATTGGAAGATGGTTCTTCATCCAAAGGTTCTTGTTGGTGCTATGGGGCAGGCATTTTTCTCCCTATCAATAACAGGAAGCGGCATGATTGTTTGTGGAGCTTATTTAAATAAGGATGAAGATATAGTTGCAGGAGCAAAACAAACTGCAATTTTTGATACTATAGCGGCTCTTGTAGCAGCTCTCGTTATGATACCTGCACTTTTTTCTTTCAGTGAAAATCCTGAAGGAGGACCGGGTTTATTATTTGTAACTCTTCCTAAAATTTTACAAAATATGAAGGGGGGAAGAATATTTGCCCTAGCTCTATATCTTGCAGTTTTATTTGGCGGAATTTCTTCTTTACAAAACATGTTTGAAGTTGTTTGCGAATCCATTCTTCATAATTTTAAAAAGCTGAACAGAAAAACAGTTTTGGCATTTATAGGATTAGTAGCCTTTATACCGGGAATTTTCATGGAACCTATAGGAGGAGTTAAGGGAGCAATCCTTGGAGGCTGGGGACCTTGGATGGACCTTGTTTCCATTTATATTATTCCTATGGGAGCAACTCTCGGTGCTTTCTCATGGTTCTGGATTATGGACAAAAATGCACTAATAAATGAAATAAATACAGGAAGTAAAACTAAATATACAAAAACTTGGTACTACCTTGGAAAATTTATTTATGTACCAATGGCTGCGATTTTATGTTTTGTAGCTTTATATTTTAAAGTTGCCTTTTAAAATGTATTAAAAAAAGACCTTACTTAAAAAGTAGGGTCTCTTTTATTTCAAAAACAAATTTACCTGTTTTCATTATTGTTATCTACGGCTTTTCTTCTTTTTTTCTTTTTTGAAGAATTATTTTCATCTGATATTAAATCTTTATTTTTAGATTTTCTTTTTTTACTGCTTTTAGATTCGCTGTTATTATTTCCAGATGAATTTTTCTTTTTTGAAGAATCTTTATCTTTATCTTTATCTTCATCTTCATCATCATACCAAGATAATTTTTGAACATTTCGAGGTTTTGTATTTTCTGCAAACATTTCACTATAACCATTTACATATTTTCTATAGATTCCATCAGGTTTTTCAAAATCTTCATTTTCAAGACCTTCATGAATTGGAGTCATTATATGTCTAAAAACAGTTGCAGCTTTATCAGAGGAGAATCCCAAGCTTTCATGCCTGTCGTTAGCAAGCATAACAGAGCAAGTATAATATGGGGTAAATCCTACAAACCATGCTTCTTTTTTTTGATTTGTAGTTCCAGTTTTACCTGCAGTTGTCATCCCTGGCACTCTTGCATTTGTTCCTGTTCCTCTTCTTACTACTTCTTTTAAAATATCAGTTAAAATATAGGCATTTTGAGGACTTGTAACTTCCTTTTCTTCCATTTTGTGTTCATAAATAACCTCACCGGAATTTGTTAAAATTTTTGAAACCATGTAAGGCTTTTTGAAAATACCCTTGTTTGGAAAAACTGTGTAAGCACCTGCCATTTCCAAGGGGCTTATTCCTCTGTACATTCCTCCAAGGGAGAGGGAATAACCTATATCTTGAACTCTATCAACTGTTGTTACTCCTAAACTTTCAAGAGTATCCATAATTGAATAGAAATTTTTATCATCATTAACGTGCTGAGAATAAACAGAATTTTTGTTTTTTCTATCGTTAAAATCAGTGTTTATATCCCTTGAAACAAGATAAGTTCCAACATTTGATGACCTTACAAGAAGTTGCCTTATTGTTTGCCAACCCCTATAAGAACCGACATTTGTGGGTTTATAAGTTATATAAGGAAGATTAACGTATTTTAAGTTTGAATCTAAATAAACATCGCCAGCTGTTGCACCATGGTTAAAAGCTGCCAAGTAAGGTCCTATAGGCTTTATTGAAGATCCAGGAGATCTTGGAATTAAAGCTCTATTTGCATTTCTTCCTCCACCGACTCCACGACCACCAACAAGAGCTACAATTTTATTGCTTCCGTTTTCTATAATGACAGATCCAATTTGAGGTTGAGGATCTCCTGATTCATTAACCCAACTCCTTGGATAAAGAGAGGGGTTTGAAACTGTATCTTCAAGAGATTTTTGAACTTTTGTATCCATAACAGTGTGGATTTTAAGACCGCCTTTATAAATTTTTGCATTTGCTTCTTCTTGGGAGTAGCCTAAACTTTCTAAAATTTTTATACTTTCATCAAGAGCACTTTCCACATAGTATGAAGAAATTCCCTTTTTCTGTTTTACACCTAAATTTAAATTTATGGTTTCATTCATTGCAGCATCAAAATCTTCTTTACTAATCTTTCCTTGTTGAAGCATGGCTTTTAAAATCTTATGTTGCCTTTCAAGTGATACCGGATTAAATTGAGCCTTCATTGGAGTTAATTGATTAGACTCAACAAGGCGATAGTCAAAATTATCAATTTTTCCCATATCAAAAAGTTGTTTAGCAATATTTAAGGTATTTTCATCATTGGGATTTACAGAAGGGTCTATAGGGACCATTTCAATTTGAAGTTCCTGTAAATTATCTGAAGATTCAATTTTAACTCTGTTATAAGGTGTATATTTTTCAGGATAATTTGTAATACCTGCAATTAAAGCACATTCAGCAAGGCTTAACTTAGAAACGTCTTTTCCAAAAAAGGTTTTGGAAGCTGCTTGCACTCCAACCGTTCCTTTAGAAAAACCTGCAGAATTTAAATAAGCTTCGAGAATTTGATCTTTATTTAAATCTTCTTCGATTTTGTAGGCATAATAAATATCTCTTAGCTTTCTTTCAATGTTTTTTGATCCGCTTGTATATAAGTTTTTTGCAAGCTGCATAGTTATAGTTGAACCACCTTGATCGAAAGATCCGCTTTTTATATCATAATATAAAGCACCTAAAAGTCTTTTAAAATCAACTGCGGAGTGATTGAAAAATCTTTCATCTTCAACAGAAATAACTGCATTTTTTAAATTGTCCGGAATTTTTTCAATGGAGACAAATTCAGCAAACTCATCTTTAACAAGAGCTTGTAATAAATTTTCATTGGAGTCATAAACTCTTGATGTTTCAAATAATTTATCTCTATATTTTTTAGGCTCTACAGGAGGAGCTTTTTTCAAGACTGAAACAAGACTTGTAGCAGCAATAGCTGAAACAGAAACTCCAACCATAGTTATAAGTAAAAATAATATTTTAAAAAATGAAGAAATCCGAAAATGTCTTCTTTTTCTTTTCTTTTTCATACAAACCTCCAATTACATAAAATTATAACAGAAAGCCCCTATTTTCAAAAGTAGTTAAAGTATTAATTAAATATTAAGAAAATTTGAAAATTTTTTAATAAAAAGATATACTAAAGAAGATTTTGAGGTGATTTATGGAACTTATGCTTGCACCTATGGCAGGTTATACAGATAAAGTTTATAGAGGCATTGCAGTTGATATGGGTTGTAACTCAACTATAACTGAAATGGTAAGTGCAAAAGCTCTTTTTTATAATGATAAAAAAACTTTGGAATTAATGGAACTTAATAACAATGAAAAAAATGCTCAAATACAACTTTTCGGAAATGATCCAAAAGTCTTTTCGGATATTGTAGATAAGATACCAAAAAATTTTAAGTTTATAAACATCAATATGGGTTGTCCTGCACCGAAAATTGTAAAAAATGGAAGCGGGTCGGCACTTCTTGATAGTCCTGATCTTTGCGCAGACATTGTAAGGGCTATAAAAAGTGAGACGGATACACCTGTTTCAATAAAAATAAGAAAGGGAATTTTTAATAGGAATCAGGGTATTGAAGTTGCAAAAAAATGTGAGAAAGCTGGAGCATCAATGATAATTGTCCATGGCAGAACAAGAGAAGAGTACTACAGTGGAAATAATGATTGGGATTTCATAAAAAATTTAAAAGAGTCTGTTTCCATAGATGTTATAGGAAACGGTGATATAAAAAATTATGAAGATGCTAAAAGAGCTGTAGAATTTTCGGGGGTAGATGGTCTTGCAATTGGCAGAGGTGCCATAGGAAATCCCTTTATTTTTAAAGAAATAAATTATAGAGAAAGAAATTTATATTATGAAGAGCCTTCATTAGAAGAAAAAATGAATATGTTTTTAAATCATTTAAGGCTTTTAATTGAATATAAGGGTCAAAGAATAGGGATAAGAGAAATGCGTAAACAGTTTGTGGGATATAGCTTCGGTTTGAGAAATTCAAAAAATATGAGAAATCAATTAAATAAACTGGATGAATATGAAGAAGTTGAGAAACTTATAAAAGAATATGTTTCAAAATACGCAGATTCCTTGACTTTACAAGGTTTTTTTAATATAATAGGTTGAATTAAAGGCGGATGCCTTATTTTTATTAGCGAGGTTTTAAAATTGGTAGAAAAAGATATATTTTTCACTCCTGAGGGACTTGAAAAAATAGAAAATGAAATAGAATATTTAAAAACTGTAAGAAGAAAAGAAGTTGCTGAAAGAATAAAAATAGCTCTTGGCTATGGAGATTTATCAGAAAACTCCGAATATGACGAAGCTAAAAATGAACAAGCTCAAGTTGAAGAAAGAATTGCAAAACTTGAAATGATGGTTAGAAATGCCAAAGTTATCGACGGAGATGCTTTAAATACCGATAAGGTTAATATAGGATCTATGGTTAAAGTTTTAGACGTTAAGACTAAAAAAGAAACAGTTTTTAATATTGTAGGTTCAGCAGAAGCTGATCCCCTTAAAGGAAAAATTTCAAATGAAAGCCCTGTAGGGGCAAAGCTGATTGGAAAAGAAATAGGCGACATTGTTGAGATAGAAGTTCCAAAGGGAACTATAACTTACAAAATAGAAGACATTTCTTTATAAGGAGGAAAAAATGGCAAAGCAGCCGCAAGATTTAAATGAAATGCTTCATATGAAGCGTAAAAAACTTGAGGAACTGAGAGAAAGTGGTAAGGATCCCTTTATTAATGAATCTTATCCTGTAAAAAATTATTCTCAAGAAATAAAAGATAACTTTGAAGAATACGAAGAAAAAGAAGTAGCCATAGCAGGCCGTGTAATGAGTAAAAGACGTCATGGTAAAATTGCTTTTTTGGATTTAAGAGATTCAAAGGGTACAATTCAAATATTTTTGAGAAAAGATTTTATGGGAGAAGATTACGATGTTATAAAAGACATTGATATCGGAGACATAATAGGAGTTACAGGTCTTGTATTTAAAACAGATGCAGGAGAAATTACAGTAAGAAGTTCTCAAGTAATTCTTCTAAGTAAATCTTTACAAATTTTACCTGAAAAGTGGCATGGTTTAAAAGATATAGATTTACGTTACAGACAGAGATATGTTGATTTAATTGTAAATCCGGAAATAAAAGAAATTTTTATAAAGCGTACTAAGATAATAAAAGCAATAAGAGAATATCTTGATAACAGAGGTTATTTAGAAGTTGAAACTCCAATTCTGGGAACAGTAGCAGGAGGAGCAAACGCAAGACCCTTCTTAACTCACCACAACACTCTTGATATAGATATGCAGCTTAGAATTGCCAACGAGTTATTTTTAAAAAGACTTATAGTCGGCGGTTTTGACAAAGTTTATGAAATCGGTAAAATGTTTAGAAACGAAGGAATGGACGCAAGACACAATCCTGAATTTACTAACATAGAACTTTATGAAGCTTATGTTGACTATCAAGAAATGATGAGAATAACAGAAGGAATATTTGAATATGTTGCACAAAAAGTCTTAGGAACAACAAAAATAAATTATCAAGGAACTGAAATTGAACTTAAAGCACCATGGAGAAGAATAACCATGGAAGAAGCTATTAAAGAATATGCCGGAGTTGATTTTGAAAAAATTGAATCAGATGAAAAAGCAAGAGAAATTGCAAAGGCAAAGGGACTTGAAGTTCAAGAATCTTGGACAAGGGGAAAAGTTATAAGCGAAATGTTTGAAGAATTTTGCGAAAGTAACTTAGTTCAACCTACATTTGTAATAGGACATCCCGTTGAAGTATCACCCCTTGCAAAGAGAAATCCTGATGACCCAAGAATAACTCAAAGATTTGAAGCATTTATCAATACTTGGGAGCTTGCAAATGCCTTTTCTGAATTAAATGACCCCATAGATCAAAGAGAAAGATTTGAGCAACAAGTAAGAGAAAAAGAACTTGGAGATGATGAAGCTCATCCAATGGATTATGACTTCATAAACGCCATAGAAGTAGGACTTCCGCCTACAGGAGGACTGGGTATAGGTGTTGACAGGATGATTATGCTTCTTACAAATCAACCTACAATAAGAGATATAATTTTCTTCCCAACAATGAAGCCAATAGGCTTAGAAAAGGCAGAAAATGGGGGTTTGTCAAAAGAAACTTACGAAACTTACGACAAACTTACGACAGAAGAAATTGACCTTTCAAAAGTGAAAGTTGAACCATTATTTGAAGATATGGTAGACTTTGAAACTTTCTCAAAATCTGATTTTAGAGTTGTAAAGGTTAAAAACTGCGAAGAAGTTCCTAAGTCAAAAAAACTTTTGAAATTTACATTAGATGATGGTTCTGAAAAAGAAAGAGTTATTTTATCTGGTATTAAGGAATATTACAGCGCGGAGAGCTTAATTGGAAAGACACTACTTGCAATTTGTAATCTTCCTCCTCGTAAGATGATGGGAATCGACTCAGAAGGTATGATTATATCTGCAATTTGTGAGTATGACGGTGAAGAAAAACTTAACTTAATAATGCTGGATGATAATATTCCAGCAGGATCAAAATTATATTAAAGGACACGCTAATTATGAAACTGGGGTTTGTTATGAATCCCAGTTTAATTTTTAGGAGTATGTATGAGATGGATAATTAGAATAATTTTATTACCGATAAGATTAGTGTTGAGTTTGCTCATAGCTTTTTTAACCTTCATATTAAGTTTGAGTACTGCGTTGTTAAGCGTAGTTTCTACTTTGATTTTTATAATTGGAATAGCTAGCATTTTTCAAGGAGACAAGCAAATTGTAATTGAAGCACTAATATTAGCATTTTTATTTAGTCCATTTGGATTACCTAAATTAGGTATATATGTTATTGGATTATTAGAATTATTAAACTATACAATAAAATCAATTTGAAGAAAAATAAATATAAGACAACCGTAGACGATAGAAAGTAATAATTCTGTCGTCTTTTTTATTTCAAAGAAAGGAGGTAGGGATGAATTTTGATTATTTTTATAATAGGCAATCTGAGATGTATAACTTCATTAGGTTACCTATGGTATTAATGGAAGATGAAATTTTTAAGAGCATTTCTATTGAAGCTAAAGTTTTGTATTCATATATGCTTAATCGAATGGGTCTTTCATATAAAAATGGCTGGATAGATGAAGATGGAAAAGTCTTTATTTACTACACAATTGAAAGTATAAAAGATCAATTTAATTGTGCGAGTGAAAAAGCGAATAAATTAATAGCTGAACTTGATATTAAATCAGGAATAGGACTGATTGAAAAGAAAAGACAAGGACTGGGAAAGCCTAATAGAATTTATGTTAAAGACTTTATGAGCATATTTAATAATATGGAATTAAAAAATCAAGAAGTTCGAAAAACAAAATTCCAGAAGTTCGATAATCGAAATTCAAGAGATTCGAATATCGAAAGTCAAGATTTTCGAAAATCGGAAGGTAACTATAACAATATTAGTAATAATGAGTTAAGAAAGAATGATTTTAGTAAGGGACAAAAGCCTTATGGAATATATAAAAATATATTTTTGACTGATGAAGAATACAAGGACTTAACAAATGAGTTAGGAAGTAGAATTAATGAATACATTGATAGATTGTCGTCATATATGAAAGCAAATAACAGAGTGTATCAAGACCACAAGGCAACGATAATTAATTGGTATCTTAATGATCAGGCAAAAAACATTAATGATAATACAACAAAGAAAATGAATTACGATATAGGAGAGAGTTTATGAAAAACTTAAAAGATTTTGTATTAAGAGAAAATGATATTGAAAGAAATGGACATATCTATTGCAAGGTATGTGGTACAAGAGTAGATGGAGAATTACTTGACCTTGGATTTACAAAGTTTATTCCTAGAATTAAATGTGAATGTGAAATAAAAAGAGATAAGGAAAACGAAGAAAGAGAAAGACTGATGAGAATATCGACATTGAAAAGAGATTGTTTTTCATCGCCAAACCAACACCAATATACTTTTG
This sequence comes from Peptoniphilus sp. BV3C26, assembly GCF_000478985.1. Taxonomy (GTDB): domain Bacteria; phylum Bacillota; class Clostridia; order Tissierellales; family Peptoniphilaceae; genus Peptoniphilus_B; species Peptoniphilus_B koenoeneniae. The sequence continues at coordinate 18,279 of NZ_AWXB01000069.1, read as the reverse complement.
AGAGATTCTTAAATGAAAAAGGTCAAGCTTACAAGGTTGCTTACAATTATGCTAAAAGTTTTGAACAAATGAAGGAAGACAATGTTGGACTTTTATTTTATGGAGATGTTGGCAGTGGAAAGACTTATCTTGCTTGTTCTATTGCAAATGAATTAATTGAAAGAGAACAAGTTAAAGTTAAGATTATGAATTTATCTCAGGTTATAAATCAAATACAAAAATCAGCATTTAAGCTAGATTCAAATGAAATTATAAGTAACCTCTCTAATATTCCTTTGTTAATTTTAGATGACCTTGGAATTGAAAGGGATACATCTTATGCAAGAGAACAGGTATATAACATTATAAACTCAAGATACTTAAAGGGTAGGCCGACAATTTTCACTACAAACTTATCATTAGAAATTATTCAAAATCCTAATATTGAACTTGAGTATCAGAGGATATATTCAAGAATACTTGAAATGACAATACCAGTTAAAGTTATAGGAGAAGATTTTAGAAGAAAAATCCATCAAGAGAAGTTAAGAAAATACAAAGAGTTACTTTTATATGGAGGTGGAATAGATGATTAATGAAGAAGTATCTAGGTCAAGTCTTAATCTTGAAGTAAGACTTGCAAAAGCAACAAGTAAAGCAATTCTTGATGCCTTAAAGAAAGTTCACAAGCAAATAGAAGAGCAAGGAGGTTTGAAAAATGTAATAAAAAATAATGGAGAAGAAGTAAAACTAAAAGATATGGTTAAAAAGGGACAGTTAGAAGAAATTAATCTAAAGGATCCTGAGTTAAAAGAACTAAAGAAAATTTTAAATAAACACGGAGTGAAGTTTTCTGTTATGAAAGATAAGGAAACTGGAAACCACTCTGTGTTTTTTCAATCTAAGGATATAAAAGTAATGGAACATGCCTTTAAAAAAGCAGTTAAGGAATCTGAAAGAAAGGCCGATAGAAAAGATTCAATAACGAAGACTATAAATAAGTTTAAAGATATGGCTAAGGATACCATTAGCAAAGATAAAGTTAAAAATAAACATAAGGAGCAAAGCTTATGATAAGTAATTTAAAAACATTTGAAAATAAGAATTTTGGGAAACTCACTGTTATTGAAAAAGACGGTGAGTTTTTCTTTATAGCTAATGAAGTAGCAACTATGTTGGGATATGTCAATCCGAGGAAAGCTGTTTATGACCATGTAGATGAAGAAGATAAGGGTGTAACGAAATGGAACACCCCTGGAGGAATACAGAATATTTCAATAATTAATGAGTCAGGATTGTATTCACTTATCCTTTCATCAAAACTACCACAAGCAAAAATATTCAAAGCTTGGGTAACGAGAGAAGTCTTACCAAGTATTAGAAAAAATGGAGGATATATAGTAGGGCAAGAAAAGAAAACGAATGAAGAGTTACTTGCAGATGCAATTCTAGTAGCCAATAGAATTATTGCCGAAAGAGAAGAAGAAATTGAAGAATTAAGACCAAAGGCAGACTATTATGACAAATTAGTAGATTACAACCTACTTACAAACTTTAGAAATACTGCCAAAGAGTTAGGAATACCACAAAATCAATTTATAGGCTTTTTAATGGATAAGGGATTAATTTATAGAGATAAGAAAAAGAAACTCTTACCTTATGCAGATAAGAACAAGGGATATTTTGAAGTTAAAGAATGGGTTGATCCACTAGGTACACTTGTAGGAATACAAACATTTATAACTCCAAAGGGAAGGCACTACCTACTAATTTTATTAGATAGTGAAGGTTTCTACGATGAATAAGATATTAGAAGCCATTCTTTATGATATTAAAAACATAATTAAAATAGACGACCCAAAGAAATTTATATTATCAAACATTCCCTATTTATCATTTTGCTACATTGGAAATATCTTTTCTAAGCACATCAATTCTTATGTAGGAGGAGATATTATTGATAGAATAATGGTGGGAATTTCTGATATAGGAACTTTATCTTATATACCAAGCCTTAATCCAAGGGATTTGTTAGTAGGTATTTCAGTTGCTGGTCTTGTTAAGCTAATTGTTTATAGCAAAGGTAAAAACAAAAAGAAATATAGGCAAGGTAAAGAGTATGGATCTGCAAGATGGGGAGAAAGCAAGGATATTGCTCCATACATTGACCCTAAGTTTGAAAATAATGTTCTAATAACTAATACTGAAAGACTAACAATGAACTCAAGACCTAAAGATCCTAAATACGCTAGGAATAAAAATGTATTAGTAATAGGAGGTTCTGGATCAGGAAAGACAAGATTTTATGTAAAGCCAAATCTAATGCAAATGCACTCTTCCTATGTAGTAACAGACCCTAAAGGATTAACCTCATAGGGACAGAGAAAATAATAAAACTTGGAAAGGAGGTAATTCTCATGTCAAATACGAAAAGAACAGGACAAACAGCCCTTTATGAGCGTTTAAGTCGTGATGATGAAATGCAAGGAGAAAGTAATTCCATCACCAATCAAAAGCAGCTACTTGAAAGCTATGCCAAAAGAAACGGCTTTATAAATATTTATCACTATACTGATGATGGAGTAAGCGGAACAACCTTTGATAGAGAGGGATTTCAAAAGATGATAAAAGCAGTAGAAGAAAACAAAGTATCTACTGTGATAGTAAAAGATATGAGTAGGTTTGGTAGAGATTATCTCAAAGTAGGTTTTTATACCGAAATACTTTTCAAAGAAAAGGGTGTAAGATTTATTGCCATCAATAACGGAATAGATAGCGAAAAACAAGCAGAAAGCGACTTTACCCCATTTCTAAATATTATGAATGAATGGTATGCAAGAGATACCTCAAGAAAAATACAGTCTATCTTCAGAGCAAGAATGGAAGAAGGTAAAAGAGTATCTCCAAGCGTTCCATACGGCTATTATAGAAACCCTAAGAACAAACAGCAGTTACTTGTCGATAAAGAGAGTGCAAAGGTCGTAAAACGCATTTACCATCTTGTTATAGAGGGATATGGAGTAACACAGATAGCAGATATACTAACCAAAGATAAAGTCCTTATTCCATCAGCCTATGCAGAAATACATTATCCTGAAAATAACCATAGTTCTAAGAAAAGAGGAATAGAAGACCCGTATTTTTGGACACCGACCACAATAGGCTATATCTTAGAAAAAAGAGAATATATGGGTCATACTGTTCTTGGTAAAACAATATGCGTTGATTACAAAACTAAGAAACGCAGAAAGGCAAAAGAAGATGAACTCATTATCTTCAAAAATACCCATGAAGCCATCATTGATGAAGAAACATGGAATAACGCCCAAAGGCTAAGAAAAACAGTAAGAAGAAGTCCGAAGTACGGGACAACCTCACACCCATTTACAGGGCTTTTAATCTGTTCAGATTGTGGAGGTAAATTAAGCTACAGAGAGCCGGCAGAACATAAAGAAAAGAAATACGATAGTGATTACTCTTTTGTATGTCAACATTACAGACATAGAAAAGGCACTTGCAGTATGCACTACATCAAAGTAAAAACAGTAAATGAAATTCTCCTAAAATCAATCAAAGAAATCACAGACTTTGCCAAAGAAGAAAAGCAAGAATTCCTAAAAGTGATGAACAAATTATCCGATGAAAAAAGAGAAGAAAAGTATCAAGGAGATAAAGAGAAGTTAGAAAAACTGTCATCAAGAAATGCAGAACTAACAACCCTTATTACAAAACTGTATGAAGACCACGCACTTGGAAAAATTCCCGTAAAACATTTTGACAGATTATTTAATACCTATGATACAGAGCAACAAGACTTGGAAAAACAAATACAGTATTTTGAAAATGAAATAGAAAGCTATCATCAGAGAAAAGTTGACACCGATAAATTCTTAAAAATGATAGAAAAATATACAGATATTGAAGAACTGACAGTACCAATGATAAATGAGTATATAGAAAAAGTTGTAGTCCACGAAGCAACAGGAGGAAGAAAAGGGAAAGACAGAAAACAACAAGTTGATGTGTACTTTAACTTTATAGGCAACTGTCAAGTGCCACATAAAGCTGATATAGAAAAAATGGCTTAAAAATGGTATAATATTAAATAATATAAACAAAAAAGTTTAAATTTAGAGGTTTTGGAATATGATATTTCATGAATTTGGTGATAAAAAATTTCCACATATATTATTAATACACGGCGGAGGTAATTCCTGGTGGAATTATCTTCGACAAGCTCGTATATTATCCGATAAATATCATGTAATTTTACCAACACTTGATGGTCATGGAGAAGAATATCAAAAAGAGTATATTTCAACTGAAAATTCCGCACATCAAATTATGGACTATATAAAAAACAATTGCGATGGAAAATTGTTTGCTGTGGGAGGTGTTTCTTTGGGAGGTCAAATTGCCATTGAGTTATTATCGCTAAATAGTGATATAGCTCAGAAAGCAATAATAGATGGTAGTATTTGTATTCCTCAGCCAAATTTATCACGAATTAGTACGATTGTTGTAAAAATATTTGGAAAACTTATGTTTAGTAAATCAGCCAGCAAAATTCAATTAAGTTTGATGAAAAAAATTTATCCTAATATGGCTTATCCGGAAGAGATAGAAAATTATTATATGGAAGATATGCCAAGATTACCAATGAAAACATTAGTGAAAATGTATAAAACATATATGGGAAAGTATAGATTGAAAGAAAGTATTACAGAAAGCAAAGCACAGGTTCTATATATTTATGGCGAGAAAGAAATGCGTTGTGTTGAGGAATCAGCTAAACTATTTCAAAAAATGCATCCTGATTGTATTCTCTACGAAGCTAAAGGTTATAATCATGGATATTTATCAGCGTATTTACCATTAGAGTGGATAAAACTGGTTAATCAATTTTTAACTAATTGATAATTTAATAAAAACTAACACAGAACAGTAAATCAAAAAAGGTTTACTGTTTTTTTCTTGCTCAAAATTAAGAAGAAAGGAAAACAGAAAATGAAAAATATAGATGAAAAAATTTTAATGGCAGAAGAAGAAATCAAGCAGTTACAAAACAAAAGAAAGAAACTCATCAGTCAGCAGAAACAGGAAGAGAGAAAAAAGAGAGATAGACGCCTTTATGAAAAAGGAGGAGTCTTTGAAAGTATCTTCACCGAAAGTAAAGATTTTACCAAAGATGAATTCTATCAGCTAATCACATTTCCGAATATAAAAGAGTTAGTAAATCAAAAAATCAAGAAAATTATAGAGAGCAGAGAACAAAGCGAAAATCAAAATACAGAAAACCAAGAGGAAGAAAGCGACACATAGGAATAGTCCCTTGTTTACAAGGGCGCACTTATACACCCTAAAGGGTGTGTGCGTTCTCCGAAGGCTCTTGCAGAGAGCACATCAGCCAACGCTGATACAGGGGAGCTACACTCCCCTACGGAAATAAATTTCCTATCCCGTGTGTACTTCCAAAAAGAAATCGGATAAAAAACTATCCGATTTTTTTAGGAAGTCTTATCCATCGCCACATAAAAGTATCAGAAAAACGAAAGGGGGTTTTTAGCTATGGCGATATATCATCTCAGTATAAAGATTATATCAAGAGGCAAAGGGAAAAGTGCAGTTGCGGCAGCTTCCTATCGCAGTGGCGAAAAGATAAAAAATGAATATGATGGCATAGTCCACGACTTTACAAGGAAAGGCGGAATAGCCCATACCGAAATTTTATTGCCACGAAATGCACCACAGGAATTTGCAAGTCGTTCTGTCTTGTGGAACAGTGTTGAGAAAATAGAAAAAAGTAAAAACTCACAGCTTGCAAGAGAAATCGAAATTGCCTTACCCAAAGAACTGAGTAGAGAAAAACAGATAGAGCTTGTAAGGAAATATGTAAAAGAAAATTTTGTGAAAGTCGGTATGTGTGCCGATGTTGCTTTGCACGATAAAAATGACGGAAATCCACACGCACATATCTTACTTACCATGCGACCGTTAAACGAAGATAAAACATGGGGAGCAAAATCAAAAAAAGAATATATCCTTGATAAAAACGGAGAAAAGATAAAACTCAAAAACGGCAATTACAAAACAAGAAAAATCAATACAACCGATTGGAATGAGCAAGAAAAAGCGGAAGAGTGGCGAAAAGCATGGGCAGACATTACAAACAAATATCTTGAAGAAAACAGCATACAGGAAAAAGTAGACCATCGTTCCTATCAAAGACAAGGAATAGAGCAAATACCGACCATTCATTTAGGAGAATCAGCAACACAAATGGAGAAGAAAGGCATAGCTACAGACAGAGGAAATATTAACCGAGAAATCAAACATCAAAATGCGATTTTAAGAGAAATCTCAAGAAGAATAAAAGCCTTGTTAAATTGGATAAGAGGAATTGGAAAAGAAGAAACAGCAGAAACAGAAAACATAAAATCCACCATCCCACCAAAAGAAAATCTACTATCCATTTTTGAAAATCTTATCAATCAAAACGCAGATAGCAATAATGCAGACTTAGAGAAATATATTGAGAGTTATCAGCTTCTTAAAGATAAAAACATCACTTCCATATCTGAACTGAAAGAAAGCATAGTTACTTTAAGAGATAAGAATTACAAGACCACAAAAGCTATCAAAGACATTGAAAAAAGAATTGATGATAAAACACAGCTTATCGACCAAGCCGAGAAATATTTGAAACATAAAGATATCTACAAAGCCTATACCAAATTAAAGAAAAGCAAACAGGAAGATTTTTATAATGAGCATACTGCAGAGATTATTCTATTTGAGAGTGCCAAGAAATATCTGAAAGAGCATTTAGGTGAAAGTAAGACCTTAAATATATCCAAGTGGAAATCAGAGGCTAGCACTTTGAAGAAAGAGAAAAAGAGCCTATACAATCAAATATTAGAAATACGAGAGGAAGTTAAACAAGCTGAAAGTGTTAGAAGCTGTATAGAGAAATTACTACAAGAAAACAGAGGACTAACACAGGTAAAGAGGAACGAGTTAGACCTATAAAATTGAGTGAAAAAATGGTATAATATCAAATAAGTATTTGATTTTGGAGGTGTTTAAATTCATGGATGAAAGAGAGAAAATCATTCGTTTATGGTTTGATATGTGGCTTACACAAAAAGACTTAGGAATAGATGATATTTTTTCAGATGATGTGATTTATATTGAGAGTTGGTGTCCTAAGTATGAAAATCTGCAAACAGTAAAGCACTGGTTTAATGAGTGGAATACAAGAGGAAAAGTTCTTGCGTGGGATATAAAGCAATTTTTTCATAAGGATAATCAAACTATTGTAGAATGGCACTTCAAAAATAAAATGAATGAGGGGAAAGTTGAAGAATTTGACGGTATCTCTTTGATTGTTTGGACAGCCGATAATAAGATAAAAGCATTGAAAGAGTTTGGTTGTAATTGTAACAACTACAATCCTTACAAAGAGAGTGAAACACCATTATTTAGAGATGAAAAAGCAAATTGGTTTTAGGAGATAGAATATTGATAGAAAGTAGACCTGAGTTTGACAAAATTACATCGTTTGATGAGTTTAATAAATACTATTGGTATCGTGAAGAACTTTCACGGATATGCAAGTCATTAGGATTAGAATACAGAGGTACAAAACAGGAACTCAATTATATTATTGAGCAGTACTTTAAGGGTGATTTGATTAAAAAGTCATCAATAAAAAATGAAAAGAAACAAGTAGAAACTATTACCTTAGATACTCCATTACTTGAATGCGGGTTCTCCTTTAACACACATTTCAGAGAGTATTTCTCAATTTTAACAGATGTTTCGCCATTTAAATTTACTGCTGATATGGCTACTGCTTGGAGAAAAGTAAAAAGAGAAAATGATTTGAGTTTTACAATTCAAGATATGCTAAAAGTTTATTATGGAAAATCAAATTATGCGAAGTATGATAATTCAGTTTGTCAATGGAACCAATTTTTAAAGGATTTCTGTGCAGACAAAAATAGTTGCAAATATTCGAACAAATTAAAAGTAGCCTCTATTCTTTGGAAAGAAGTCAGAAATTCAAAAAATGAAAAAATTTATTCAAAGAATCTTTCGACTGAATATGCAGATAAGATAAAAGAGTATTGCAGGTAGGATATTTTTAGCTTGCTAAACTAACAAGTCAATAAAAGCTAACACGAAAGCAGTAAATCAAAAAAGGTTTACTGTTTTTTATTTGCCTAAAAATGGAAAGGAGGATACATGGAAGAAGAAAAAAGAAAAATACAAGTACCACCACATAAACAGTTGATAATGGATATTGGAAAGACAAAATATACTGTAAACCTACATTTTAAGCAAGGTACAGGGGAAACATACAAGGATAAAATACTAAAGCTAATCAAGAGAGAAACAGAGAAGATATAAATTTGTCAAAGAAATTTTGTTTATGTCCTTGACAAATCTTTCCAAAAGGGACACTTGTGTTAGAGTGTGGAAAAATGCTTTATGAAAATGGATATGACATAAAGATTTTAAACACAATAAACTTTAAAAAATCTATGAAATACAATCCCTTTGCTTATTTGAGAAGTGAGAAAGATATTTTAAAGCTTGTCCAAACAATAATTGCTAATACTAAGGGAGATGGAGAAAAGGCAGGAGAAGATTTTTGGGTAAAGGCTGAAAAGTTATATTACACTGCCCTCATCGGTTATATATATTATGAAGCACCTGAAGAAGAAAAGAACTTTAAAACACTCTTAGATATGATTGACGCAAGTGAGGTTAGAGAAGATGACGAAACCTATATGAATCCAATTGATAGGCTTTTTGAGGCTCTTGAAAAGAAAGACCCAAGTCATTTTGCAGTTAAGCAATACAAGAAATATAAACTGGCAGCAGGAGTAATAGAATTAAGGAGAACACTTAATCACTGTTTTAGTGAAATATGTACTTCTTAATTCTTTTTTATTTAAGAAATTAAGAGGAAGGAGGAAAAAGTGAGGAATTTTGAAAAGATAACAGCACTCTATGAGAGATTAAGTCGAGATGATGAACTTGAAGGAGAAAGTAACTCAATCGTTAATCAAAAGAAAATACTTGAAGAATATGCAAGTAAGAATAATTTAACCAACATCATCCATTTTACAGATGACGGAATAAGCGGGACACAGTTTGATAGACCAGGCTTTATGGAAATGATGAATGGAGTAAATACTGGAAATATCGGTTGTATCATCGTAAAGGATATGAGTAGACTCGGCAGAGATTATCTCAAAGTCGGTCAATGTATGGAGATATTAAGACAAAAGGGCGTAAGACTGATTGCTATCAATGACAATGTAGACAGCTTTTACAGAGAAGATGATTTTACCCCTTTTAGAAATATTATGAATGAATGGTATGCAAGAGATACTTCAAGAAAAATACAATCTACATTCAGATCAAAAGGAGAAAGCGGAAAGCATACGGCAAGCACACCACCTTATGGCTACATCAAAGATAAAAAAGACAAAGATAAGTGGGTTGTAGATGAAAAAGCAGCCGAGATAGTAAGACGAATATTTAATCTCACAATGGACGGAGCAGGACCATATAAAATAGCAAAGATACTGGAAGCAGATAAGATAGATATACCTGCTTATCATCAGCAAAAAATGGGATATGGATTACATCAAAGCAAAAACTTTGAATATCCTTATCGTTGGTGTAGTTCCACAATTGCCAGTATTTTAAAGAAAAAAGAATACTTAGGGCATACAGTTAACTTTAAAACAAGAAAGCATTTCAAGGATAAGAAAAGTAAATATGTATCCGAAGATAAATGGCTCATCTTTGAAAATACTCACGAAGCAATCATAGACCAAGAAACCTTTGATAATGTGCAAAGGATAAGAGGAAATGTAAAAAGGTATCCTGATGGTTGGGGCGAATATCACCCACTAACAGGACTGATGTATTGTGCAGATTGTGGAAGCAAGATGTATGTTCATAGGACAAATAACTATAAGAATATCCCTTATTATGTTTGCAGTAATTATAAGAAAGTGCCTTGCGGAACGCTATGTCCATCAGCTCACAGGATAAAAGCAGAAGTAGTCTTAAACCTTATCCAAGAAACATTAAAAGATATAAAAAATTATCTTAATGAAGATAATGAAGCCTTTACCCGTTCCATTCAAAATGAAATGGAAGAAAAGGAAAAAGTAGAGATAGAAAAACAAAGAGTAAGGCTAATTAATAATAAGTCGAGGATACAAGAGTTAGAAAGGCTTATGTGCCGTATTTACGAGGATATGATACTAGAAAAAATACCAAGTAGTAGATATGAGATACTTAATAGCCAATACGAAACAGAGCAAAGAGCCCTAAGTAAAGAGATTGAAGACTTAGAGCTTGAAATATCAAGATATGAGAATGAAACAGATAAGGTAAGAAAATTCATATCCCTTATTAGTCGTTATGAAAACTTTGATGAACTCACAAACTCAATGATAAATGAGTTTGTAGAGAAGATCATCATTCATGAAAGGGATAGAAAAGGCAGTCAAACATCAAAACAAAAGATAGAAATATATTTTAACTTCATAGGGAATTATGAAGTTCCAAAAGAAGAATTAAGCGAAGAAGAAAGATCAAAACTTGAGGAAGAAGAACGAAAAATTAATGAGAGAAGGGACAGACTTCATCAAAATTATCTAAAGCGTAAAGCAAATGGAAAACAACAGGAGTATGAGGAAAGGTATAAGGCAAGACGAGAGCAGAAAAACAGGAGAATTTAAAGGTTTAGAAAAAAATAGGTATATTAGTAAGCTATTATGAGAAGATTAAAAGTGATACGTTTACTATATAGTTTATATGATGATCATATGTCGAAAAATAAAAGGCTCACTTACTACCTACTATGGAAATTTTTAAATCCTTATAATTTCCTTATTTTTTTCTCCTAAAATTACATACGTAAAGAAATGATAAGGAGGAAAATATACTATGGATGATTTTATATTACAAACTAGAAATCTATCAAAGCAGTTCGGGAAACAAAAAGCGGTGGACTGCGTTAATATCAATGTTCCAAGAGGAAAAATTTATGGATTATTGGGACCAAACGGAGCCGGAAAGTCCACTCTTCTCAAAATGATTTGCGGTATGATTACACCTACATCTGGTGACATCATATTCAATAATAATCCTTGGAATCGTTCAAATCTCTCTGAAATTGGTGCATTGATTGAAAATGCACCACTATATCCAAACTTAACTGCCTATGAAAATTGTCGTGCACGATCAATAGCTTTAGGGATTGAAGAAGAGCGAATTCAAGAAGTTTTGCAGATTGTCGGTCTTACTAATACAGGGAAAAAACGTACTGGACAATTTTCAATGGGAATGAAACAGAGATTAGGAATCGCTTTGGCTTTACTTAGTAATCCAAAACTTTTAATTCTAGATGAACCAACGAATGGTCTTGATCCCATTGCAATAAAGGAATTGAGAGAACTTATTAGAGGTTTTTCACAACAAGGAACTACTGTAATTCTGTCTTCTCATATTTTATCTGAAGTCGAACATATTGCAGATCATATTGGAATCATTGCATCAGGACATTTAGGTTATCAAGGTGCATTTGATTCTAAAATGGATTTGGAGCAACTTTTTATGAAAGTTGTTAGTAATCAGCAAGGAGGCTTCAATGAGTAATTCAAATATATTAATGGCCGAGTTCTTGAAAACAAAAAGAACTGCAACAAGAAGAATTGCTATTGCCAGTCCTCTTTGCTTAGCACTAATGGCTATTGTTCAACAAGGTTATTTTTCCTTGAATTTATTTAACTGGTACTATGTAGTTTTTTTACCTGCTACATTCGCATTGATCAGTGCAACAGCTGTTAATATAGATAACGGAAAGCACGGACTTCGTGCAATCCGTTGTCTACCAGTTTCTCAAGGAAAAATATGGAGCTCTAAACTTTTGGTTGTATTAGGATATGCTCTTCTTTCCTGTTTTCTATTAAGTGTTGCTGTGGTTTGTATACCATTTATTTTTAGTTTGTTTGGAATTAATCAGATTAAGCAATTAAGTATTGCTTCAATATTTTTAGGGATTATAGTCATGTTTATCACAACCATGTGGCAAATCCCTTTTAGCTTTATAATTTCAAAAAAATTAGGGGTGATCTTTTCGGTAGTGGTCAATTTAGCTATTTCTTTTTCAGGTGTGTTTTTAGCACTAAAACCATATTGGATGTTTTGCCCATGGGCATGGGTAAATCGTTCCATGATTTCTATTTTAGGGCTTTTACCTAATGGTTTGCCTGTTGAAGAAGATTTGATTTATACACAATCTTATGATGTTTTAATTGCAATTGTTGCATCTGTGGTACTAACGATGGTTTTGTCCATTGTTTCCACCACCCTTTATAAAAAATCAGAAGCGAGGTGATTTTGATGTTGAAATGTTTACATTCTCATATTTATAAAATAGTAAAAAGTCCGCTATTTTATATAACCATTCTTTGGCCAATTATTTGTGTAGGACTTTTTATCGCTTATTATTCTGTTTCTTCATGGAGTATTGAACAAAATATATCTGGATTTTTTCAAGCCTTATCCTTATTTATGGATTGCTTGGTTGTCATGTTGTGTACTGGTATTGTTCAGCAGGAACAACGTGCGGGTTCTTCTTTTAATATTTTATGTGTTGGAAAATCAAGAATTCAAATGCTAATATCACTTGTTATTTTATTGGTTATTATGACAGGTCTTAGTTTAATCATTGCTGTTGCTGGGTTTGCTTTGCTGTATGGAAAGATGATTACCATATCCTACGTCTTGACTACTATTCTTATGCTTATTCCACTTATTTGCCTAGTTTTTATCCATCTATTTATCGCTTTTAAATTTGGTACGTCATGGTCAATAGGTTCTGGAGTCATTTTTATTCTGGTTGGGGCTTTAGGATGTACTGGACTTTTGGATAAGTTTTGGTATTACCTTCCGCCAACATGGGCAGCTAGATTTTCATCTCTAATGATTCTAGATACTTTTCATACAGATTATATTCTTAAGATTGCAGCTGAGCTGAGATATGGTCTATTGATATGTATCATAGTAACCATTGCACTTGTTACTTTAATTCCTATATGGTTTAATAAATGGGACGGTAGAGCCGATAATAGTGATGAATAATATTAAATTATTTAAAAGTTCAAGATTTCCACATCATACTATGATTTTGAATGATAAGAGTGGTCTCATAATATGAGTACTCTTTTTGGCTCAGACTAGATTTAATGAAAGGAGAGGTGAATATATGGGTCAAAACATACTTGTAGTTGATGACGATGAGCAAATTAGATCTGTTATTGAAACAAGTTTAAAGCGTGCTCAATTCTCTGTATATACTTGTGCCTCAGCAAAAGAAACTTTAAGTTTATCTCTCGATCAATTTGATTTGATGATTTTCGATGTGATGATGCCCGACATGGATGGCTTTGAACTTTGCAGAAATGTCCGTGAAAAAGTAGATTGTCCAATCTTATTTCTTACAGCCAAATCCACAGAAGCAGATGTCGCTGAGGGGTTAGCACTTGGCGGGGACGATTACATTCGCAAGCCTTTCACACCATTGGAATTAGTCAGTCGAGTAAAAGCACATCTAAGAAGGGAAGAGCGTGTTCATCATTCTTACCTATCTTTTGGAGATATTCGTTTTCTCTTAAATGCCAAAGAAATACAAATAAAGGGAGAAACTATCAAGTTCACAAAAATGGAATATGAAATTTGCGAACTCTTAGCTAGACATAAGGGACAAGTTTTTTCACGAGAACATATTCTCGAACAAGTCGGTGGATTTTGGACAGAATCTGAGTCTGCAGCTATAGTTGAACATATAAAAAATATCAGAAAAAAATTTTCAACTTATCAACTTGATCCAATTAAAACAATTTGGGGAGTCGGTTACAAATGGGAATAAAAAATTTATATTCTAAGAAAAATACACTAAGGAAAATATTATCTATATATTCCTTAGTGTTCATAGGTATAATTTGTTTTCTTTTTCTTTTATTGGTTATCGGTTTCCACTATGGAGTTAGACATGATTTATATACTTTTGCCAACCACGAAGAAAAACAAGTTGAAATCTTAAAGGAAAAAATCATTTCTAGCCAAAATTTCAACTCAACTTGGGTGCCTGATAATATTGGCTATATTCAGCTAAACAACGAAAATGAAGTTATCAATTCAAACATGAATATAGAGGATCAAGAGAATGCTCTAGACTATTTAGATGGAAAACAAATCCCTTTTTCTAAAGGTTATTTTTCAAAAGTTGTATACAATAATAGAGTCTGCGTCTTTAAATACAGAATAGGTGTATTGTATTCTTCAGATTGGGCAAATGCACATCTGCCAAGAGTAGAATCACTTTTTATTTTCATAATTGCTCTTACGCTTCTTATTCCAACCATGTGGTTTGCAAAGTCTGTTACCAGACATATTTATAAAGACGTATTACCGCTACAAAAAGCTCTTGTTTCCATAGGAAATGGAGATCTAAATATACCTGTCCCTTCCTCCCTATCAATATCAGAGTTTAGAGAGCTAGGGAACCTTATGGACCACATGCGTGTTGATCTAAAGGTAACATTAGAAGAACTTTGGAATAGCGAGCATAAAATAAGAGAACAAACAACCCAAATGCTGCATGATTATCGTTCTCCGTTGACCGTTGCTCGTGCAAATGCTGAGTTTATGAAAGAAGATCTTAGTCAATTAACTCTATTCCTATCTGACAAGGATAAAGAAAAAATGAATGAAAATCTATTGAAATATACTGAATCCATTATTTTTAATTTGAATCGATTAGAAGAGGTAGCAGATAGATTGCAACTACAACTTAGTAATGAAAATAACGAACAACTAGTCAAGGAACCATTGCCATTAGATAGTTTAAATCTCAAAATAAATCAAGAAGGACATATATTAAGTGAGCAATATGGGAATGAGTGGAAAAGCCAATTTCAAGATACAGATGATTATACAATCACAGAGGAAAGTGCAATTCATCAAGCCTTAACTAATATTATCATTAATGCCTGTGAGCATGGTCATTCACCCCAATCAATTCATCTAACATTTATCGTTTCAAATGGGAAAGCCGAATACAAAATCACAAATTCTGGATCACATTTTTCAGATGCTGCCTTAGTCCACGCAACTGACAAAGGCTTTTCTGAAAAAAAGAATTACACACAAACTATAAAAGGTGTCGGATTGTATTTTACAGCAAGAGTAATACGAGAAAATGGTGGAGAACTATATCTGTCTAACACTCCAGAGGGATATGCCTGTGTACAAGTTATAATTCCAGTAGTTAAAAAAAGCTAAGGCTTCAAACTCAATATAAGCGATACATTTTCCTGTTATAAAGAATAAATGGTATTAGGCTTATCAATAGTAAAAAAATACTTAATAATGTGGGAGGAACATCGGAGTAAGAATTGAGTTTGGACAATATACAGTATTTTTTGTAGAGATACCTATAGTTTGCAAAATTGAAAAGGCTGTAAAATAAAAATAAACAGGAACAGTTTGATTACAATATTATGAATTAACGTTAGGATAAAAATATTTTTGGTATAATATCTATATACAAACCACGGAGGTTGGCATATGAGGTATTATGAAAGTAAGGAAGAATTAAAAAAGGAGAATTTATGAAAAATACGAGAAAATGCCCAAAGTGTGGAGGAAGTGATATTTTATTTGTGCCAGGATCTGCTGGAGCTTATGGAACTGGAAATAATATTATGACTGGGCATACAATTATGTCGGCAGTGTCTGTTGATAGGTATATTTGTACTGCCTGTGGTTTTAGCGAGGAGTGGATTGACCTTGACTACATGGATAAATTAAAAAAGAAATATGATGAAATTTAATTAAATTTGCAAAAATACGTTATGCTATAAGATAGAGATAAGACTTGTTTCAGAAAATAGAAATATTTTTTGTTAAGGAGATATAATGAAAAAACTGCAATGTTAATTGATGGTTCATCTATAATATACGAGGAGATAAAGAAAACTTTTCACGCTGAGAGGATAAATAAATTATGTTTATGAATAATAATCCAATATCATTAAAAAAACGAATGAAAGAATTGTTTTTTGATTATCTACTTATTCTTTTGTATTTAGCATTGTTATTTGGAGTAAGCATGGCAGTTTATCATCTGTTTTTTAAAGGGATTCCAAAAATGAATGAACTACAATCACAATTAATTGCGTTATTAACATCAGTTATTCCAATCATTTTGATTTTTGCTTATTTGGATTATTCAAAAGATGGGAGTTTTGGTAAACGCAAAGCGGGGTTAAAACTTGTTTATAAACATAAATCTTTAAAAGCAAGCTTTATAAGAAACATAATCAAATTTTTACCATGGCAAATAGGACATATGAGTACGATTCATGGAATTTATACTGACTTTGATGTATGGGCTATCGTCTTGTTTTTTATAGGCATGGGATTTGCTGTACTGCTATTATTAATGGGTCTAATACGTAATGATAAAAGACATTTGGGTGATTTGTTGGCAAATACCCAAGTACAAAATCAATAAAAATATTTTTGCTATAATACTACTATGCAACCAATAGACTAAGAATAGAAAATGAAAAAACTGGGTATAATAATATAGAAAATTTGATTACTTTTAAGGAGATTATTATGAAAAGTTTAAAGTGGTATACCATAGCTACTTGTATTTGGATATTTATATTTCCTATAACAGGAATAACTGGGTGGGCTTTTATGATTAGTGGTCCAATTGTTATAGTTGGAAGCATCGTGAAATTTGTGTTCAAATTATTTAGAATAGATCTGTATTGGTTAACTAAACCTAGCTTTGGTTTAGGAGTTTTACCAGACCTAATTATTTCTGTAATTGTTGGATTTTTACTAACTATTATTGGGATAGGGTTATGGAGAATTACTAAGAGATTATATCAATGGTTAGTCTTAATAAAGCCTGAGAATTGTTAGATTTAATTATGAAGAACATTTTAATTCATGGGTTGGGTCAAGATGATAAAAGTTGATATTTAAATGAGAGTTACTTTTATTGAAAATTAATGAAGGTAACTATTAAACTGGAGGTTCAAAATGAGAAGAAGATTTGCATTTATAACTATTATTTTTGTTTTTTTAATAGTTCTCACTTCTTGTAAGAGCAAGAAAAAAGAAGATAAGATTGAAATATTTGATTCTAACAATGTAAAAATTGCTGAAACAGAAAAACAAGATGAGTTAGATTATTTTAGTGATTTTATAGAAATGAGTGTAGAAAATGTTAATGATAAAAAATTCGAAAATTATTTTAAAGAAATACCTGACGATGCAATAAAATCTTATCATCTTATATTTACCAACGGCAATGAAGGTACAAAGATAGATTTTTATATTTATGAAAATTACCCTTATATTACAATGGAGGGAGTGCCTATGATTACAACTCCATTGACATGGGAACTTTCTAAAGAAGATTTAAAAGAATTTAATGATAAAGTACAAGAATTGAAAGACATGGATAATAAAAGATAAAGCGAAAATTTTAGGATTGTGTAAATAGAATAATTAAAAGTAGCCTAGGCGATAGAAATTAAAAACTCTATCGTCTTTTTTAATGCGAGAAAGGAGTGCTATATGAAAAAATTAGATCAAATAAGACAAGAGTCAAAAGAAATAAAAGATAAAATTGACCATACAGAAGAAAGATTAAGGCAACTAAAAAATCAAGAACAAAAGATATTAAAACAAGACATAGTGAAAAGAAGAAAAGAAAGAACTCATAGGCTCATAACAAGAGGAGCAATCTTAGAAAGCCTTATAGAAAATGCAGAAGAACTAACAGATGAAGAAATAAAAATACTACTAGAAGAAGCAACAAAGACAAAAGAATTTAAAAAAATACTAAGAATAATGATAGAAAATTAGGAAAAATAAAATAATTAAATCTCCCTTAGATTTTCTAAGGGCGCAATTATACACCCTAAAGGGTGCTTGCGTCCTGCGGAGCCAAACCCTGAAGCGACCAACAACCATTCGCTTTTTAAAAGTCAAGGGTAAATAAACTCGCTAACGCTCGCCCTTGACTTTTAAAATTTGAAATGAACAAAACAATTAAGCCGACATACTGAAACAACAAAAATTAATTCAGTAGTCGGCTTTTTTAATTCTATCATTTCAAAACGCTCATTCACAAAGAGGATATAAAAATCTATTAAGCCTCCACCTAAAACAACAAAAAAA
>NZ_AWXB01000068.1 GCF_000478985.1 Peptoniphilus sp. BV3C26 | reverse complement strand
GTAAAACGTCGAAGGACATTTCTCTTAATTTCACATAGGATTCTTCTAATTCTTTTTTACTTGTGTCTACTTGAACGTCTGATGAAAAGTAGGCTTCTAAAAATTTTCCGTCCTTATAGTCTAAGATTACTCCTGGCACCATGCTGGATATTGGACCTTTGTTCCATGATATGGTGAAGAGACGGCCTCCTGCTTTTAAATTCTTTTTATCTTTAAATTCCACTGCGTCTTTTATTTCTTTTATCTCTACATTGTCTTTGAAATCTTTTGGCAAGATAAAGCTTGCTTTTATTTTTTCAAAGTTGATTTTTTCTCCTGATGATTTTAATAATTCAAGAGGAGAATTTAAATATTGACCCAACATTGCTGTTTTTGTTTTGGCGTCCCAATTTATTTTGATTCCAAATGTGTCTGCTAATTTTCTTATTGGTAAATATTTTTTGCCTTTAATTTCTATGCTTTCTATTTTTTGATATTCACTTTCTTTGTAGCTTAGTTTTTCTTTTTCATATTTTAAGTAAGGCATTCTTCTTAAAAGAGTTTTTAGTTCTATATAGGTTTTTCCGTATTTTAAGATTGCTGGAGAGTCCCTTTCTTCTATACTTCCAAATCTGTTATAGCCTACCAATTCTCCGTTTACATAAAGTGTTACGTTAGAGTTTTCTTTTGCGTAAACTCCTAAAAATGTAAGAATAAGACTTAATATTAATAATATTTTTTTCATTTTTTCCTCCTATTTATATTTTTGTCCGGATAATTCTATGGATTTTTTTGTCAAAATTTCAAGAGGATCTATTATTGTGTCTTTTAGGTCATCTTCTATTTCTATGCAGGATAGTTCCGTGCAGGCAAGGATGGAGATTGCTCCAAGCTTTTTATATGTTCTTATTATGTCGTTTAGTTCTTTACTTTTTGTCATGTTTGTTTCTTTTATTTTGTAGATGATTTCCATTATTTTTTCTTGGGTTTTTTGGTCGGTTTCTATTTCTTCCATTTGAAATTCTGCGTTAAATTTTTTATAGACTTTTCCTTTTTTCGTTCCGTCTGTTCCCAAGACTATAAATTTTTTTCCTCTTTTTGACAATTCTTTTAAGGTTTCATAGGGCATGTTTATGATGTTTATTTTTGTAAGTTTTTTTACATCTTCATAAAAATAGTGGAAGGTGTTGCAGGGAATTGCTAAATTTTTTGCTCCATAGGCTTCAAAAATTTTTAAATCTTTTTCTACTTCCTTTAATACTAAGCTTTTATGAAGACCTTTTAAGATTACTTGAGTTCTATCAGGCATACTTGCGTGGGAAGATATTAAAATGTCCAAGTGTTCATTGTCTGATTTTGCATCTTCGTGGGCTATTATTTTTTCATAAAAAACTTTGGTGGCAAGAGGTCCCATGCCACCAAGTATTGCTAATTTTTCCATTAAATTTATGCTTTCTTTAATTCTTTTTTTTCTGTTCTGTAAACTGATTCGTCAAGTTGTCCTTCGCTCTTTGCTACTATTACTGAACAAGCTATATCACCAAGAACGTTTATTGAAGTTCTTATCATATCAAATATTCTGTCTATTCCTGCTACTAGGGCTATACCTTCTACAGGAATTCCTACTCCTTGAAGTACCATGGCAAGCATTATCATACCTGCGCCTGGAACTCCTGCTGTTCCTACTGATGCGAGAACTGTTGTTAAAACTATTGTAAGTTGTTGAGAAGGAGTTAGTGATAAACCGTATACTTGAGCTATAAATAGGGCACATACACCTTGATAAATTGCAGTACCATCCATATTTACTGTTGCACCAAGGGGAAGTACAAAACTTGCTATTGGCTTTGATACTCCAAGTTCTTTTTGTGCAACTTCAAGAGAAACTGGAAGTGTTCCTGAAGATGATGAAGTTGTAAAAGCAAGAGCCCATGGTTCAAAAACTTTTTTAAAAAATGTTCCTACAGGTAATTTTGCAAAGATTTTTATAGATGTTGCATAAACTATTATTGCGTGTAAGAAACATCCTAAGTATACTATTCCGACAACTCTTATTAAAGGAAGTAAAACCTTAGGTCCATTTGCTGCTATAACAGGAACGATAAGTCCGAATACACCTATTGGTGCAGTTTTCATAATTCCATTTGTAATATGGATCATTGCATCTGTCATACCATCAAAGAAATTAAATACTGCTTGTCCTTTTTCTCCTGCAGCAAGAAGTCCGCCGCCGACAAATAGGGCAAATACAATAATTTGTAACATTTCACCGTTTACTAATGATTTAAGCGGATTTGACGGAACAATATTGATGAGTGTGTCAATAAATTGAGGAGCTTCTTTTGCTTCATAAGTAAGTTGATCTGCAGGTAATACGAAGTTACCTCCTACATTTAATAAGTTTGCAAGCCCAAGTCCGATAACAATTGCAATTGCTGTTGTTGCAAAGAAGTAGACAAAGGTTTTTGCACCGATTTTTCCTATTTGTTTTGCATCTTTTAAGTCCGCAACTCCAATAAGAAGTGAAGAAAATACTAAAGGTACAATAACAAGTTTGATTAAATTAAGAAATAAGGTTCCTATTGGTTTTATAAATTTATTTGCCGCATCAGGATTTCCTTGCATCATAATTCCAACGATTACGCCCACTATTAAACCAATTAAAATTTGGAGCGGTAAACTTAAACCTTTCTTTTTACTCATAAAATCATTCCTTTCTTTTGTGATATTTTTATAAGCTTACATTGCTTAGATAAAGTATAGCACATTGGTAAAGTGATATAAAAACTTTTTTTAAAAATGATTGATATTATCAATAAATTGTGTTAATATTAATTTGAAAGTAAGGAAATTTTTCTTTTTTCATATTCTTAATAAGAAATAGATAAGAAAATATGGTCCAATACTTTTAGAAGCAGGTTAAATTACTATGCTTGCTCTTTTTGATTAAGCTTTTTTATTTTAAAATTATAAGATGAAAATTAAAAGCTATAATCTCTTCCATTAACTATTTATTTACTTAACTTACAAAGCGCTTATAGCAGATAGCTATAGGTGGAGATTAAAAAAAGGCCGTTATGAATGGCCTTTTTTTAATAAGATTAGGGTAAATGATAATGATATTTTTAATAAGATTATGATAAATGATAATGCTATTATTGCAAAAAATTAACTTTCGCTATTGCAATTAAAGCTAAAACAGGCTATATTACTATACATAGATTAGCTTTAAAGTTTCCTTGCTATTTGAAGCTAAGACTTATTGATAATATATTAAATTTTTATGAGGTGATATTATGAAGAAAAAATTATTAAGTATGGGAGCAGGAATTTTAATAGGAGTTCTTGGAGATAAAATTTTAAAATCTAACGCAGTTAAAAAAGTTGCCGTATCAACAGTAGCAGGTGGTTTAAAGGCTAAGGAAAGTCTTGATAAGACTATTGAAAAAGTAAAAGAAAGCACTGAAGATATAGTCGCTGAAGCAAAAGTAAAGAATGAAAGTGAAGAAAAAGCAAGGGAAGAAAAAGAAGAAACTATAGAAAAATTAGCAGAAGAAAAATAATTAATTATGCAAGTTAAAATATTACACAGAACAAGAGGGAGAATGAGAGTCTCCTCTAAGAAAAAATTAAATTATGACACAGCTAATAAGCTTAAATATATACTTGAAAAGGTTGAAGGAGTTCATTCTTGTAAAGTTTCAACTCTTTCTTCAAGTATTATATTGGATTATGAGGAAAGCTCCCTGTCGAAACTTGCAAAAAAACTTTTGGAGATAGATCTTAAAAGTTTAGAAAGTTTTGAAATTGAAGATAAGTCTTTCATACCTCTTGATGAAAATGGTCTTTTTCATATTTTAAGAGATGCTTTTGAAATGAGGTTTGTTTTTAAAACTTTTATTCCTTCTCCTTTTAGAGAAATCGTAACTATTTGTCGTGCCTATAAATTTATTAAAAAGGGAATAGATTCGATTTTTAATAGAAGAATAGATGTTAATCTTTTAGATGCAAGTGCTATTTTTGTTTCTCTTGTTTCAAGGGATTATGCTTCTGCATCTTCAATAATGTTTTTACTAAACTTAGGCGAAGATTTAGAGGAATGGACATTAAAGAAATCTCAAGGAGATCTTGCCAGAACTATGGAACTTAATGTTGATAAGGTATTTGTAGTTAATGGCAATGAAAAATATGTAAAAGATCTAAAAGATGTTGAAATTGGAGATTTAATTGAAGTAACTATGGGAACAACTATTCCTGTTGACGGAAAAGTTGTTAAAGGTATGGGCATGGTTAATCAGTCTTCTTTTACAGGGGAAAGTATTCCTGTAGAAAAGATTGAAAACAGTACTGTTTTTGCAGGAACTGTGCTTGAGGAAGGTATTTTAGTAGTAGAGACTGAAAAACTTTACAATGATTCGAGAATTAAAAAAATAATAGAATTGATTGCACAAAGTGAAAAGAATAAATCACTAGCTCAGAAACGTGCAGAAAACGCCGCCGATTCTTTAGTTAAATATTCATTTTTAGGTTCAATTTTAGCTTATGCTTTCACAAGAAATTTCACAAGGGCAAAGGCCTTTTTGATGGTTGATTTTTCTTGTGCTTTAAAACTTACTATTCCTATTTCCGTTATGAAGGCAATGAGTCAAGCGGGAAGAAATGGAATTTTAGTTAAGGGTGGAAAATATCTTGAAAATATAGCTGAGGCAGATTCTATTATTTTTGACAAGACAGGAACTTTGACAAAATCTCAACCGACAGTTAAAAAGGTTATAGCTTTTGAAGGTTATAGCGAAGATGAAGCTTTAAGAATTGCAGCTTGTCTTGAGGAACATTTCCCTCATTCTATAGCAAATGCAGTTGTTAATGCTGCCCTTGAAAAGAATTTGCACCATAAGGAAATGCACTCTGAAACTGAATATATTGTTGCCCACGGTATTTCTTCCAAGATTGCAGGCAAGCCTGCTTTAATAGGCTCTGAGCATTTTATTTTTGAAGATGAAAAAGTAAATTTGCCTAAGAAAAAGAAAACAATGATTGACAAACTTAAGGAAAATTATTCTCTTTTATATTTAGCGTATGATGGAGAACTTATTGCAGTTATTTGCATTTCAGATCCTATTAGGGAAGATGCAAAGTATACTATAAAAGAACTTAGAAAATTAGGCTTTAAAAATATAGCTATGCTCACAGGTGATGCTGAAAATGCAGCAAGATATGTGGCTGAGCAATTAGATATTGATTATTACAAATCCGGAGTTCTTCCTGAAGATAAGGCAAAATATGTTCTATCAGAGAAAAAGCGTGGAAGAAAAGTCATTATGATAGGCGATGGTATAAATGATTCCGTTGCCCTTTCAAATGCTGATGTAGGTATATCTATGCACGAGGGTGCTGATATTGCAAGGGAAATAGCTGATATTTCCATTGGGAATGATGATTTAAAATCTATTATATATACTATAAAGATTGCAAGAGAGCTTCAGGAAAGAATAAAAGATGATTATAGAAAGATTATTTCTTTCAATTCTCTTTTGATTTTACTTGGTTTTTACCAAATTCTTCCAAATACAGGCTCATCTTTCCTTCATAATTCTTCTACAGTTGTAATGGCTCTTGAAAATATGCAGGAATATAAAATTTCATAATAAAAAA
>NZ_AWXB01000067.1 GCF_000478985.1 Peptoniphilus sp. BV3C26 | reverse complement strand
TTGGTATTCCAATCAGTCCTGCAATCGTAAAACCTATCAGTTGTCTTTTTGTCAGGTTGAATGCAACCTTTGTTTTTACCTTCTTTAAGTCTTTTGGGATAGGTACATACGCCATAACTTACCTCCCATCTTCTTTACCCTTTGAAAGCTCCTCTATATGCTCATATACGGAGCCGATTTCTTCCTGAATACTTGCAATCTGTTCATTTGTACTTCTGTTATATCTTTCCTGCATTAGACAAAAATCATTGTGGCAGCGACCGATGTCTTTTGTTCTTTCTTCCAAGTCCTCCACTTTGCTGTGAAGCCTGATTCTATCCATTACTGCCAAAATACCTGTTCCAACTGCTACTGCTATCAATACTGTTTTTCTTTTGTTCATCATATATTTCCTTTCTGTTAGTGTGCATTTAATACGCTTTTGGCCAGAGTTCCGCTCTTTAGCATCATTAACCCCAGCAAAACCGCATATCCAAGTATCGTCATGGTACTTGTGTGTATATCTGTTATCTGTATTGTTTTAACTAATACTGCGTATATTCCAAGACAAACCATTAAAAAGAGTCCTTGTAATCCTATGGCAAATAAGCCTTTGATATAGTTTGTTCCGATTTGTCCCCACTCTTTGTTTCCCATTGTGGCAAAAGGAATGGCTGAAACGGATGAGTAAACATAAATCTCAAACATTCTGCCGTATACCACAAGCATAATCACAATGGAAATGACCTGTATTGCCACCTTTATGAGCGAGGTTTCAAAGAGTATCATGACAAGCTCTCCAAGACCTTTATCTTTTAAGCCTTCTACCATCGTTACAATCTGATCTCCGGAGATAACGGCAGAGGTGTTAATTACCCCTGCCGCTTTATTTACCATGTGCTGTGCAACATCAAAGACTGCCATAGAAAACTGAAAAGCATGGGACACTAACCATACGGCAATCCACATCTTTATGATGTACTTGAAAAATTCAAAGGTATCTGTATCGTGCATATTGTTCTTTTGCATAACCATATTGATAAGCTCGATACAAAGGACTGCCGTTATGATTAGCCCTGCAATGGGGATAATGACAGAGTCGTTAATGCTTTTGATAAAACTAAAAACCTGTTCGTTCCACCCCATCGGTGTCTTTCCCACATCCGTTGCAATCGCACCAACTTTATCGTTGATGTCAAGAAACATGGACTCTAAGTTTGCTTGGATACCGCCCAGTAGAAGATCTTTGAAAAACTCCTCTATCTTGTCGAATATCCCAAACATTTAATTTCTCCTTTTCTTCTTACTTGAGTACATTTGCAAGAAGCGGAATCAGCTTTAATCCGATAAGGACAATGCCGCCTCCTGCCATAAGCTGCTTAATGCCCTGAGATTTTGCACCCGATAGTGATAGGTAATCCTTTGATGTTATCTCTGAATTTTCCCCCACTTCACACCGTGCATGCGACTTTCACCGCACACGGCGTTCCATCACAAGAAAGATTTTCACGTTTTAACTAAGACTTACACACTTCGTAACAAATTATTTTTTTCTAAATTATTGGCAATCCTGCCATTTTTCTAAGCTTATTACATTTCTCGATCTGCTTGACCGTTAAGCCAAGCTCTTTTATATATTTTTGGATTGTATCTTCTTTTGTTGCATGGATAAGTATATGAACTGCTTCTGTAACAAGAATTAAGTTGCTATAACTGTCTGTACCGCCTTGTTCAAGCGGTATCTTATGATGGCAATGTATATCGTTTGGTATAAGTTTTACACCTGTTACCCCACATCTGCCATATTGAGCTGCAAAGAGCGAAATTCTGTTGTCTGCAAACTCTATACTCTTATCAAGTACAGGATGTCTCATCAACCAAACAAGTGTATCTACATCAATTTGCAGATTTTTATGAATAAAAGCTCTGCCCTTTACAGTGTATTTATTTACAACCTTTTTCTTGTGTTTTGCGTCCTTTGTCCTAATATATCCAACTGGAATTAGCGGATGTCCATTAAGGAAGCGAAGCTGTTTACTTTTTCCATATTTTTCTTTGATAAATCCTTTGTTTAGCGTTCCACTGGTTTTAATATCAAGTCTGTTGTTCATCTGCTTTTTAATGTGAAAGGCTATTTTAGCAAAGTCCAAACTTACATTTGTTGCTATTTGGTAGTAATTATGCAAGCCTGAAACAGTGGCATTATACTTGGCTATTGCTTTGTACTGTTCCTTTTCGTTTGCAGGTCTTTTTATATCCGCAACACATTTAGAAATATCTTCTTTTGCATTTTTCAGTGCCTTATCACTTATATGCGACTGTACAACAAACTTTTTGCCTTTTGGTTTAACCTTAAGCTTAAATCCTAAGAACTCCGAATACCTTTGTTTTAGATTTGTTATTTTAGATTTTTCTTCACTCACATTTAGTTTTAATCGGTCTTGCAACCATTTTGTAACTGCCTGATAGGTTCTTTTTGCATCGTAGTAATTACGGCAAAATATCTTAAAATCATCAGCATACCTTACAATGTATATTTCTTTTAGGTTGCTTGTTCTTAAATCTCTGTAAGTATGGCTTTTTATCTCTGTTCCTTGACTGTTCGTTCTCTGTTTATATGGATAATGCGTAGGCATTGTCAGCCATTGAGATGAAACCCACCAATCTAATTCGTTCAAGACTACATTAGATAGTAGCGGTGATAATATTCCGCCTTGTGGTGTTCCCTTTGTTGGTGTAATTACCTTTTTATCGGGCATAACTATGTCTGCTTTAAGCATTTCCTTAATGATACAAAGTAACTTTTTGTCTTGGATTCCTAAATTCCAAAGCTGCCTTATGAGCTTTGCACGATATACGTTATCGAAAAATCCTTGTATATCAATATCGACTACATAGTGTAAGTGCTGTATCTGCATTAGTCTTGCACATTCTGCAATAGCGTGTTCCGTACTCCTGTTAGGTCGAAACCCATAGGAACTGTCATGAAACTTGGCTTCACATATCGGCTCTAATATTTGCAAGATACATTGTTGTACAATTCTATCTACAATAGTTGGTATTCCTAAAGGTCTAATTTTCCCATTATGCTTTCGCATTTCCACTCTCTTTACAGGGCGTGGCTTATACCAATGAAACTGTTTTTGTATGAGAGAAATGTATTCTTCTTCATTTAGCCTTGATAGATGTTTTATTGTTCTGCCATCTACCCCAGCCGTATGACTTCCTTTGTTCCCTTTTATACTACGATAGGCAAGTTTAATATTTTCTCTTGAAGTTATCAACTCCATTAAATTTGAAAATACTTTATTATTACCGCTATCTTCATATAAATCATCAAGGACTTTTTGCAAGTCATAGTATTCCGTATAACGGATTTTGCTTTGTTTCAGTGTTTGTTTCGAAGTGGACACAGTCACCATCTCCTTTCGGATTTGATTTTCTTTGTCATACTCGAAGCTGTGTTTGTCTTAATTTCAGTTCTTGTACTTTCCTGTGACTGGTGGCTATCCCTCCACGAACTTATTATTTTCGCTTCATAGGTACTGTGCCACCGCTTTCACCAAGATAAAGAACGGTTATATGCTGTTTTTACAGTCATTTTCCCATTCAACACTTCATTAGCATTAGACTGCTTCCATGCTCTTGGCTTACCACGTTCCAACAATCCTATCATTGAATACGTTTAGGTTCTTCCTCTAAGCCTGTGTTTAGCTCTCGCCTTATCGCCTGTAACGATATATGGACTTTCATAACAACCATTCTTACTAATCCACAAACACACCATCTTTGATGGTAATTGCCGTTAGACAAATTCAAACGTCTAGACTTGTACATTCGGATGTGCGTCAGTGTTTTGGTATACACATTCTCACCATGCGTATTCGACACCCGGCATATAGGTAGCACCATTTACCTCTAAACAGGTTTCGTATAACTATATAGCTATTTACGGCTACTCTCTGCCGACTTCACCGAGCTTTTGACAATAAATTAGTCTAATATTTATTGCCAATCGGAGTATCAGTGTAGGCATTTTAGGGCGTTACTCCGTCATTCTACCTATTAGATTGTTAGTTCTCCTAAGTTTCGGACTTTATGTCCTTAAACTTAGTGCATAAGCTTTTCACTTATGAACGTGTCGCACGATTGTCATTACCATAACCTTCCATCAGGTTAATAACGCCCCATGCTCCAAGTCCTGCACCTACTGCCATAACTAAAATCTTTAATACATTTACTGCCTGTGTAAAAAATTCCATAATTTATTCCTCCTCGTTTTCTTCTTTCTTTTCAATTTTGTTGTATGACTTCACAACAAAGTTTTTGTAAGTCTTTCCCTCTTTTTCACGCTTCTTAAAGTATCCAAAGATATGGATCAAATCGCCCTTTTCAAAATCCTTTGCTTTCTCCGCTTTTTCTCCATAGGCTGCACAATTGATATATTCCTTACCTTTTCCGTACTTTTTTACAAGCGTAAAGTTTGCAACTTCAACCGTTTCTCCCTCTTTGTCAAAACTTGAAAAAGTTGGTTCTGCCAATAAGTTGGCATTGATGTTAATCATTTCTTGCTTCATTAAAAATTTCTCCTTTTCTCTTCAATAAAAAAAGCGATCGGAGTTTTTCTTTTCCAATCGCTGATACTCTTGCTATTTAGTTTTCCTTAGTGGGACTTCTTATCCTTACCATCTTTCCTCCTGATTTTGAGTAATAAAAAAGCAGCAAATCTATGTTCTTTAGACTTACTGCACTCTTGTAATAACCGTTTCTCTATTTAATTTTGCTTTCCCTTTTCTCTTGATATATTCCTCAATATCAAAGGCATTTTTCTTATTAAAATCTTCAAGTAACTTGTAATTCTTATGCTTTGTAATATCAAATTTATCTGATAAAAACGGTCTTACACCTCTAAGCTGAAAGATACATTTACTGCCATCCATAACCGTTATCTCATCTTGACTCATCAGCTCTTTTCCTGTCTTTTGGTAATTGAGTCCATAACTATTAGCATTTGATCTTGTTTCCGATGTATTATATAGATCTATCGTTTCCTTTCCAAGCGTTTCTGATAGCTCTTTAAGTGTTGTTTTCTCCTTTCCACCCAAGAATAGCGTGCTATCACAGTTACCGACAATGGTATCTGCATTATCCTTGTAAATTGCCTTTAGCTGAGATTGTGCTTGCAAAATAATGCTTGCAGATATTTCTCTTGAACGGATTGTCGCTATTAACTTCTCAAACTTTGGAATTAAGCCGATATTTGCAAATTCATCAAGCAAACACCTTACATGAACAGGTAATCTTCCTCCATACTCATCATCTGCCTTATCACAAAGTAGATTAAATAACTGTGAGTACATGATAGACACCACAAAGTTAAAAGTATCATCTGTATCAGAGATAATAACAAAGAGTGCTGTCTTTCTATCTCCAAGTGTATCAAGTTCAAGTTCATCTTCTTTCATCAAGTCCCTAAGCTCCTGAATATCAAAAGGAGCAAGCCTTGCACCACATGAAATAAGAATAGACTTTGCCGTTTTTCCAGCAGCAAGTTTGTATTTCTTATATTGCTTTACCGCAAAGTGCGTAGGCTCTTTCTTTTCCAATGCTTCAAATAGTCTATCAATGGGATTCATATAGGTTTCATCATCTTCTCTGACTTCTGAAGCATCTATCATATCCAGTAGTGTCGCAAAGTTCTTTTCTTCTCTTGGAGCTTCATAAAAAATATAACCTATCAAAGCCGTATAGTAGAGTTTCTCGGCTTTCACCCAAAAATCTTCACCTGCTTTTTCACCCTCTCCCTTAGTATTTGCAATGATTGTCTGTACCAATTTAAGTATGTCTTTTTCACTTCTGAGATAGGCGAATGGATTGTACTTCATACTCTTTTTAAAGTTGATGGTATTTAAGATTTTTATCTCATAGCCATTATCTTCAAGCATCTTCCCACACTCAATGACTATTGTTCCTTTTGGATCTATTACGCAATATGACGAGTGCATTTGCATTAGGTTTGGCTTTACATAAAATCTTGTTTTTCCGGAGCCTGAACCGCCAATAACAAGTACATTCTTATTTCTTGCATACTTTGGATTAGCAGGTCTACCATTCATAGTTAATCGTTCCGTTTGAGTAAGCAAGATATTGTTTTGGAACTTTTCATCCATATACGGTTCTATATCTTTTCTCGTTCCCCATCGTGCTGATCCATACTCTTTCCCTTGTCTGAACTTTTTTGCATTTTTGCCTTTGGTATAGACAATAAATTTAATTATAGCTGCCACTCCCACGCCCATTAAAATGTCAGAAGGATGAATACTTGGAATAAAGCTCATGGTATTAAGCTCTAATATTCCTTGAAAGATTTTATCTATTACATCGCCACCTATATAGGCTCTTACATGATGAGAAAAGATATTGCCAACATAGAAAAATGCAAGATAGGGAGTATTCTGCTTTAGAAACTTTGCCTTATCTTGCACCTTAAATAAGCCTTTGATGTCTTTTAGTATCTTATCTATCATAGGCTCTGCTCCTTTTGTTTATTCTTAACTTTATCTTTAGAAACAGTGTTCTTTGCCATCTCCTTAAACTTCTCAATATTCTTATGGATAGATTCCTTTCTTTCCGTTTTCTTTTCAGACTGTGCTAATGCGTGCTTAAAGGCTCTATCCATCACTTTCATGTCTTTTGCCTGAAAGAATACGGAGTATTTTCCGCTTTCCTTATCTTTCATTACTGAAAACTTTACCCCATACCGATTAAGTTCCTTTTTCAGTTCCTTCAGCTCTGCTTCTTCTACCGGAATTTCTTCAAGCTGTCCCTTTTTTACCATATCTTTTAGCTTCACTTCATTTCCGTTAGCATTAACTAGCTTTTCAAGCCCTCCGAGTTTCTCAGCCTCTTTCATCAATTTCTTGAGTAAAGTCAAAAGAAGCTTTGCTGTTACTTTTCCGGCTTTAACCTCCATATTCAGCGTTTTTCTTGCAATTTCTTCATTGATCAAGTTCTCTCACCTCCAGTCAGTAATCTTTCTTTATTCCTCTTTAATTTTTCTTCCTGAATAACTTTCCTGTAATCTTCTCCAAGTACCATCACAGGAATACACATCTCAATAATTCTTGAGTAAATTCTTTGGTATTCCACACTCTCCGTACAGTTTTCAATTTGGCTGTATGAAAGATTTGTAGTAAAGATTGTCGGCTTATGCTTTAAGTACCTGTTATTCACAATGTTATATACCTGCTCTTTGGCATAGCTTGTATCTCTTTCAATACCTAAATCATCTAAGATGAGAACGGAAGTGTTTACAAGGGATTCGATATATGCGTTTTTATCAAGGTCAAATCCGCCTTTTTGCAGTTCGTTGATTATTTGTGCAAAGTTTCTAATCTTAACGCTTATCTGATACTGTTCAATCAGTGCATTGGCAATAGAGCAGGCAAGATAGGTCTTTCCGCTACCCACCGAACCATAAAACAAAAGTCCGATGTTTTCTTTTTTCATCAGTTCATAATCTTTTACAAAATTCTTTGCGATAATAAGGCTTTGATTTTCTTTTTCCCGATAGTTTTCGAAGGTATATGCCCATTGAATCATGGATGTGAAGCAGATACTTTTTAATCTCTCGATTTCAAGCTGCTTTTGTCTTTCTTTTTCTTTTGCTTCTCTATCTCTATCGCATTTACAAGCAGTCTTAAATATCATCTGCTTTCCGAAAAATTCTAATGCTTTCCCATCTTTTCTTTCATGACACACTTTACAGTAGGCGTGTCCGTCTTTGATATATTCTTTTTCAGGATCAAAGCTGTATTCCACATCTTCTATCATCACTTTCTCTAATTCTTTAATCATAAATGTACTCCCTTGTTATATTCCTCCCATGTAGGGATATTGGTTTTTTTCTTACTTCCCTGATCTTTATAAAACCAAGAAAGAATTGTTGCTTTATGGTCTTTATATGTCTTTCCGGTACTTTGAAGATAGGTTGATAATCTCTCAATGTAGTTATCAAGCTCTCCTGCCATTTTTATTTGTAATTCACCTATATCTTCGTCCTTTAAAAAGACATTTTGAAATGTTCCAAGTCCGTTTTCCCCAAAACTATATTCTCTCTTACTATACTTACTCTTATTATTCTCTATATAGTTAGAGTCAACATTTTGAACTTCCTGAAGTTCATTTTCTTTACTTCTGAGGTTAAAATCTTTTACTTCTGAAGTTAAGTTTTTTGACTTCTGAAAGTCATTTTCTTTTACCGCTATTATGCTCATAAAATCTTTAACATAAATGACATTCGGCTTACCAAGTCCAAGCCTTACTCTTTCAATCAGTCCTATTCCTTTTTTGCTGTCTAACTCGTCCAATGTTTTTATGGCAGTAGGCTTTGAGATATTTCTTCTTCTCATAATTTCTTCAACAGTAAAATAGATAAATACTCTGCCTTCCTTGTCCACCCAGTTATTCTTAAATGACATTCCTGTGCGTTTCAAAAGCATGGAGTATAGGATGATTGCTTCAGCAGACAATCCCTTAAATTCTTCTCCGTCTATCAATATTTCAGGCACTTTTAGAAAGTTAAATCTTTCCGCTTCTCTGTTATAGAAATAGTCAAAGTCCATGCAGGATCACCTCCCTCCTTAAAAATTTACAAAGAAAAAGACGATAGTTTTTTCTTCTATCGCCTTTGGTAACCATTTTTATGAAATTTTTTAGATTGATTTTATTGCTTCATTGATACCTTGTAAAAAAGCTATAACGGTTGCTCCAATCATCGGTACGCCGTATGGACTAACTAAAAATCCAATAATCAATGCTTCGATTCCGATGGTAACTTCTTTTTGTAAGAAAGATGCTATTGCTCCAAATATGCAAAACATCATCAGCAAATATAGCAGTGCCGTTCCTATTCCGAGTAAGAATGTCAGAAAGGCAGTGAGAGTACTAAGCAGGAAGCTGATTGGGAAAAAAATTATTTTTATTATCCATCTCATAAAATATCTTCCCTTTCTATTCAATCATTTTGAAGTGTCTCAAGGCATCCATGATAGCTTCTTCTTTTTCAGGTGTACACTGTGGAATAATTTGTTTCTCCTTTTTAGACTTGTTGTAATGTTCTCGTAATTCTATTCCACATTTCCTTTTTATCTGTGCAATATATAATGTCGGAACTTTTAATTCAAATTTATTCCAAACATATTCTTTGATTTGAGCATATGTTGCCTTACTTTCAGCACTGGTCAAATCAAGCTCATCCAGCTCAATTTCAATATTTATATGCTTATCGACATCGAGTTTGGACAAAAGTGCTA
>NZ_AWXB01000066.1 GCF_000478985.1 Peptoniphilus sp. BV3C26 | reverse complement strand
TCTTGCATTTTTCTATGTCGGAAATATCTTCTCTCACCATATACGAGCCTATACTGGTGGCGATGTAATAGACAAAATCTTTCAAGGGATATTAGAGCTTAACACCATGAGCTTTATTCCAAGTATTCATCCTACGGATATTTTAATTGGTGCAGGAGTAGCCGCCTTAATCAAATTCATTGTCTACAGCAAAGGCAAAAATGCAAAAAAGTTCAGACAGGGAAAAGAGTATGGTTCAGCAAGATGGGGAACGAGAAAAGATATAGAACCGTATATGGATGAAAAGTTCCAGAACAATATCTTGCTTACACAAACAGAACGATTAACTATGAATGGTAGACCTAAAAATCCTAAATATGCTCGTAACAAGAATGTACTTGTTATAGGAGGTAGTGGTTCTGGGAAAACTCGATTTTATGTAAAACCGAACTTAATGCAAATGCACTCGTCATATTGCGTGACCGATCCTAAAGGAACAATAGTTCTTGAGTGTGGAAAGATGCTTGAAGATAATGGATATGAGATTAAAATTCTAAATACCATAAATTTCAAAAAGTCTATGAAGTACAATCCATTCGCATATATCCGTTCTGAGAAAGATATTTTAAAACTCGTTCAGACAATCATCGCAAACACGAAGGGCGAGGGAGAAAAAGCGGGTGAGGACTTTTGGGTGAAAGCTGAAAAACTCTACTATACGGCACTTATCGGCTACATCTGGTATGAGGCTCCAAGAGAAGAAAAGAACTTTGCAACACTACTTGACATGATAGACGCTTCAGAGGTAAGAGAAGATGATGAAACCTACATGAATCCGATTGATAGACTCTTTGAAGCATTGGAAAAGAAAGAACCGACACACTTTGCGGTGAAGCAATATAAAAAGTACAAATTGGCTGCGGGAGTAATAGAATTAAGGAGAACACTTAATCACTGTTTTAGTGAAATATGTACTTCTTAATTCTTTTTTATTTAAGAAATTAAGAGAAAGGGGGTAATCATGAGGACTTTTGAAAAGATAACAGCACTCTATGAGAGATTAAGTCGAGATGATGAACTTGAAGGAGAAAGTAACTCAATCGTTAATCAAAAGAAAATCCTTGAAGAATATGCAAGTAAGAATAATTTAACCAACATCATCCATTTTACAGATGACGGAATAAGCGGGACACAGTTTGATAGACCAGGCTTTATGGAAATGATGAATGGAGTAAATACTGGAAATATCGGTTGTATCATCGTAAAGGATATGAGTAGACTCGGCAGAGATTATCTCAAAGTCGGTCAATGTATGGAGATATTAAGACAAAAGGGCGTAAGACTGATTGCTATCAATGACAATGTAGACAGCTTTTACAGAGAAGATGATTTTACCCCTTTTAGAAATATTATGAATGAATGGTATGCAAGAGATACTTCAAGAAAAATACAATCTACATTTAGATCAAAAGGAGAAAGCGGAAAGCATACGGCAAGCACTCCACCTTATGGCTACATCAAAGATGAAAAAAACAAAGATAAGTGGGTTGTAGATGAAAAAGCAGCCGAGATAGTAAGACGAATATTTAATCTTACAATGGACGGAGCAGGACCATACAAAATAGCAAAGATACTGGAAGCGGACAAGATAGATATACCCGCTTATCATCAGCAAAAAATGGGATATGGATTACATCAAAGCAAAAACTTTGAATATCCTTATCGTTGGTGTAGTTCCACAATTGCCAGTATCTTAAAGAAAAAAGAATACTTAGGGCATACAGTTAATTTTAAAACAAGAAAGCATTTTAAGGATAAGAAAAGTAAATATGTATCCGAAGATAAATGGCTTATCTTTGAAAATACTCACGAAGCAATCATAGACCA
This sequence comes from Peptoniphilus sp. BV3C26, assembly GCF_000478985.1. GTDB lineage: Bacteria > Bacillota > Clostridia > Tissierellales > Peptoniphilaceae > Peptoniphilus_B > Peptoniphilus_B koenoeneniae. Next base: position 11,993 of record NZ_AWXB01000066.1, on the reverse strand, counting down.
AGAAACCTTTGATAATGTACAAAGGATAAGAGGAAATGTAAAAAGGTATCCTGATGGTTGGGGCGAATATCACCCACTAACAGGACTGATGTATTGTGCAGATTGTGGAAGCAAGATGTATGTTCATAGGACAAATAACTATAAGAATATTCCTTATTATGTTTGCAGTAATTATAAGAAAGTGCCTTGCGGAACTCTATGTCCATCAGCTCACAGGATAAAAGCAGAAGTAGTCTTAAACCTTATCCAAGAAACATTAAAAGATATAAAAAATTATCTTGATGAAGATAATGAAGCATTTATTCATTCCATTCAAAATGAAATGGAAGAAAAGGAAAAGGCACATATAGAAAAGAAAAAGATAAGATTAACAGAAAGCCAAAACAGGCTTCAAGAGCTGGAACGATTGATGTGCAGAATTTATGAAGATATGATTTTAAATAAGATACCGAATAATCGCTATGAAATTTTAAATAACCAATATGAAACTGAGCAACTCACGTTAAGTAAAGAGATTAAAGACTTAGAGCTTGTAATATCAAGATATGAAATGGAAACAGATAAGGCAAGAAAATTCATATCCCTTATTAGTCGTTATGAAAACTTTGATAATCTCACAAACACAATGATAAATGAGTTTGTAAAGAAGATAATCATTCATGAAAGAGATAGGAAAGGCAGTCAAACATCAAAGCAAAAGATAGAAATATATTTTAACTTCATAGGAAATTATGAAGTGCCAAAAGAAGAGTTAAGCGAAGAAGAACGATCAAAACTTGAGGAAGAAGAACGAAAAATTAAAGAGAGAAGAGACAGACTTCATCAAAATTATCTAAAGCGTAAAGCAAATGGAAAACAACAGGAGTATGAGGAAAGGTATAAGGAAAGGAGAGAACAGAAAAAACAGGAGAAGCTAAAGAGTTTAAGAAAAGACTATGAAAAAGCATAAAATAACAAGATTAAAATCGATTGACAATTTGTCAGTTTAGATGTATTATATAAATAATAGGAGGTATAAAATGAGAGATGTAAAAGAACCTGAAATACGACGTGCAGAGATTATGGATGCTGCAATGATACTCTTTATGAAGAAAGGATATACTAATACAACAACTCAGGATATAGTTGATAAAGTAAATATATCAAGAGGGTTGTTATATTACCATTTTAAGAATAAAGAGGATATCTTATATTGTCTTGTAGAACAATATTCAGATAGACTACTGAAAGATATTTATATTATTGCTTATGATGAAGATAAAACTGCCATAGAAAAAATCAGATCTTTTATAGATGTCACAATTATATCTTCGGAAAATATTTCAGCAGAGGGTACAGTGCTACAAAAAACAATTGACCTTAAAGAAAATCAATATATGATAGATAAGTTATCCCATAAGCTTGTTGAAAAACTGACAATATATTTTGAAAAGATTATAAATCAAGGAATAATGGAAAGAGTTTTTTCTGTAAAATATCCATTAGAAACAGCAGAGTTGCTTATGACAGCTTATGTTTTTGTTTCAAATAACATAAGTATAAGATATTTAAAGGAAGAACCTGTTGATAACTACTTAAATGCATTTAAGATAATGCTTGAACAAAGCTTAAATATGAAAAAGCTCTTTAGTAATTAAAAAAAGAATAGATTGTTTGCAAGGAGAATAATTTGCCGATAGCTACTGATACACAAGTTATCGGTTTTATTTCAAAGAATAACTGACAAAATGTCAATGGAGGCGGAAATTATGTTAGAGATAAAGAATCTTAGTAAATTCTATGGAAACAAAAAGGCTGTTGAAAACTTATCCATTTCAGTACAGTCTGGAGATATTTATGGATTCATTGGTGCAAATGGAGCCGGAAAAACTACAACGATAAAAGCGGTAGTTGGGATTCATGATTTTGAGAATGGAAGTATAACGATTGATGGGCATTCCATTAAAGAAGAGCCTGTTATTTGTAAAAAAATGATGGCATACATTCCGGATAATCCAGATTTATATGAACATCTGACAGGATTTCAGTACATCAATTTTATTGCTGATTTATTTGAAGTTTCTACTGAGATACGCAGAGAAAGAATTCAGAGATACGGCGATTTATTTGAAATGACGAAACATTTTTCGGGGATGATATCTTCGTATTCACATGGCATGAAGCAAAGAACGGCGATTATTTCTGCATTGGTGCATTCTCCAAAGTTACTAATTTTAGATGAACCTTTTGTTGGACTTGATCCGAAAGCAACTTTTCTACTAAAGAAAATAATGCACGAATGCGTATCAGATGGAGGAGCTATTTTCTTTTCAACACATGTATTGGATGTTGCAGAAAAATTATGTAACAAAATTGCAATTATAAAAAATGGAAAGTTAATAGCGAGCGGAAATACAGAAGAAGTCAAAGGGAATAAATCTTTGGAGACTTTTTTCATGGAGGTGCAGGATAATGAGCAAAATTTGGATACTAATTAAAGCACAATTAATGAATTTCTTTCCGATCAACGAAATGAGAGAGCCGGGAAATAAAAAACAAAGTTCAATTGTTATTGCAAGTTTTGGAATAATAACTCTTGCCATATTTTTCTTTTTTTATAACATCATAACAGCTAAAACATTGGTACAAGTGGGACAGCAGGAATTGATACCGGCATATATGGTGTCGGTATCAAGCTTTGCAATATTATTTTTGACAATATTTTATTCGAATGGGATTTTATTTGGCAGTCGTGATATGGAAAATCTTTTGTCGTTGCCTGTAAAAAGTTCGGATATTATAAGCAGCAAGTTTATGTTTATGTATTTATTGAATTTTTTAATAGGATTGATGTTTATGCTTCCGGGAGGAATTGTTTGGGTGTTAAACGGAAGTTTAAATGTATTACAGATTATATTGTATTTTACTTCCATAATTTTTGTTCCGTTGATACCTATGTGTATAGCAGCATGTATGGGAATCGTTATTGTTGTTGCTTCATCTTTCTTTAAGAGAAAAAATGTTATTGCTTTAATTTTTTCATTTGTAATGATAGGGATAATTGGATATATTGCAGTGTCAGCTATGAAATCAGGTAATGAAAATAGTATTGGGATTATGCTTTCTAAGCAAATTACCGGATTGTACCCACTATCTAAGCTATTTATGGAATACTATAATTTTCCAATGTACATTGGAGTAGGATTATTTATTGTTCTCTCAATAGTATTTTTTTATATATTTGCCAAAATGGTTTCATTGAAGTATGGATTGCTTAATACTCTTGCTAAAACAACATCAAGATATTCTGATAACAAAAAATCTTATAATAGAAAATCGATATTTCTTGCCTTGTATAAAAAAGAAATGGGACGCTTTTTAAGCTCGTACATGGCGGTCTTGAATGCAGGTCTTGGTGTAATACTTTTATGTATTTTTAGTATATTTCTTCTTTTTAATTCTTTACAACAAATAGGGGAATATTCGGGAATCGAAAATATTAATGAATATCTTTCGAATTTTGCTCCAATGTGTATTGCTTCAATGTTTTTACTTAGTTGTCCGGCAGCGTTTTCCATATCTTTAGAAGGTAAAAATGTTTGGATTTTGCAAAGTTCTCCTATTCGGGTAAAAACGATTTTGAATTCTAAGATTGCAGTAAATCTTACGCTTCATTTAATTGGATATATTATTTCTGTGTTTATATTTTTGGTAAAGCTTGATATGGATATTATTCAAACTATCAGCTTAATAATTGTTCCTATTTGTTATTCCGTTTTTATAACAGTGATTGGAATTTCTTTGAATAAAAAATTTCCCAACTTTGAATGGGAGAGTGAGATGATGATAGTAAAACAGAGTATGTCTGTTATTGTATCTGCAATTATTGGAATGGCTGCATTAGTTATACCAATTCTTTTTCATTGGTTTTTGCATTTTTCTATAGTACCTACATTATTGGGAGTAGCACTTATTTTGCTCGTTATTGCGGGTGGCGTTTATATAAAAACTTGTAGATTAAATTTTTAGTTTAAGGAGGAGATGTTCTATGAAAAAAATTATTAAAAGATATAATGGTGTTTATTTCAATATTAAGTTTATTTGCAATATTTCAGGAATAAAAGATGATAGATTTAGTTAGAATATTTGATTCCCTATCAAATCCCATTAGAATGGATATTTTATTAATTATTTCTAATAAAAATTTAACTGCTGGAGAAATAGCAAGTCATTTTAAATTAGAAAAAGCAACTATATCTTATCATCTATCTTTATTAAAAAAGAGTAAATTAATTACCGACAGTAGATATAAAAATTATATCTATTATTCAATTAATAGGGATACATTTGTAGAAGTTATAAGGTGGTTAGATAAATTTTAGGAAAATAGAAAGCTATTGACAAATAGAAAGGAGATTTGCCATGAAAAAAAGATTTTTGAAAGATGTATTAGTGCTGATAGGAATGATGTTTGTAATATTTATTATTTGCATATTTCTCCCAGAGAAAATTCCTATTCATTTCAATGCAAAAGGAATCCCCGATATGTTTGCTAATAAATATTATCTTCTGTTTACTACGGTTATTCCGTATTCTGCTTATTGGAAATTCGTACGAGGAAGAAAAAATAAAAATAAATGAATGTATATCTATATTTGCAAATTGCTTCAGCGTTAAGAGTGTCTATTTTAAGAGGCGATTATGTTCCGGGACAACAGATGCCACCTATAAGGGCTTTAGTACAGAGGGAGGGATGTAATCCTGCAACAGTTCAAAAAGCTTTAAAAGTTCTTGAGAAACAGGGACTGATTGTTAGTCGTGGAAGTAAAGGATATTTTGTTATTGAAAGTGATCAGAAAATAATTGAGTTAAGAAATCAGGATTCGAATACACTAACAAAAATGTTGTTGGAAAAACTATATGAGTTAGGATTTTCGGATACTGAGATAATCAAGATGTTTGAAGAATATGTTGCAACTAAAAATAAATGATTAACATGGAAAAACTAATCTAAGAAGGGAGAAAGATTTGATTTATATAAGTTTTATGGAGGGATAAATAATGGGAACATCAAATTCTGTTATTAGCATAAGATATATTTATCCTTTTTTATGTTTGTAATTGCTTACACATAGCAATATCATTTTATCAAAACCAACAAAGTAGAAAATCATATAAAGTATTAGTTTTTAACCTAAGAGGACATTTTACACCAAAGTGTAGAAGTCCTCCTTTTTTATTCTCAAAAAGCAAAATCAGAGAACAGAAAAGGAGGAAAACTGGGTGGATAAAGATAAAAGAGAATATTTTATTTATGTCAAAGGAAAAGCGGTTAAAATAAGTGAAGAAGTATATAAAGCCTATTGGAAGATAACCGAGCATGAAAAATACCTTATCAAGAAAGATTGGAAAAACAATGTAATACCGTTTTCAGCACTGGATTATGACGGACACTTTGTAGACAATATCATAGATGAAAGAGTAGACTTAGAAAAAATTGTAGAGGTCAAAATGCAGATTGAAGAATTAAACAAGGCATTAGCTACACTCACAAAAAAAGAAAGAGAGCTGATAGAAGCCATTTTCTACAAAGAAGAAAGTCTAAGGTCGATTGGTAAAAAAGAAAAAGTAAGCTATCAAGCAATCGGAAAAAGGAGGGACAAGATTTTAGAAAAACTAAGAAAACTTTTAGAAGATAAATTCTAAAGAGATGGGAAAGGTTAAGTATCTAAAAAAAGGTGCTTAGCCTTTCTTTATTTGGAACGCAACAATATTGAAATGGAGGAATGAAAAATGAAAGAGTTAGAAAATGTAATGAGCCAGTTGGAAAAAGAAACTAAGAAAAAAGAACAGGCGGAAAACAAAATCAAGCAACTAAGACAAAAGAAATCACAGCTGAAAAGAAAGGCGGACACGAAACGAAAAGTAGAAAAAGGAGGCGTGTTTGAGAAATTTGAAAAACAGATAACCGGAGTAGAAGAAAATACAGATAATGATTTAATCTATGCCTTTTTAGATTATGTACTTTCCGATAATCGAAATAGAGAAAAGCTAAAAGAACTTACAGAAATTCATTTAAAAGAAAAAGAAATCTCCTTAGAAGAAAATTCAAATCTTGGAGAAGAAAACGCAAATGATGATTTTGACGAACTGACAGAGGAAGAATAAGAAAAACAGAAAATGTATTAGAAACTGAGATGGAGCAAAGTGAGAAACATTTTAACACTTTGCTTTTTTGTGGATTTGAAAAATCTACAAAAAGCAAAGTTCACAGGGGTCTAAGGGGGAGTAGCCCCCTTGACAAATAAAAATGCTTTAGCGTTTTTGTTTCCTTAGCGGAGCTAATAGCTTTCCGCAGGAACGCAAAGCACCGAATGTAGTCGGTGTATCTTTGCGCCCTTTGACAAAGGGAGCGAAGATACGACCTGAACATTAGGATAGTAAAATCTCAAAATTGAAAACAGATAAAGGAGAAAAAGACAATGGAAATCAAAAGTTTGCATACTCATGTAGATATCGTTTCAAGGTCAAAGGGGCATAGCGTGATTGCAAAAGCTGCATATAATGCAAGAGATAAGTTACAAGATGAATACTATGGAAAAACACATGACTATTCTAAAAAAACTGACCTTGTATTTTCAAAAATATTTCTACCGGAACATATCCCGAAAGAGTTTTCAAACAGAGAATACCTATGGAATGAAGTTGAGAAAATCGAAAAAAGTAAAAACTCACAACTTGCAAGAAATCTACTCTTTGAATTGCCAAGAGAATTAAATGAACAGGACAGAATAAAGTTAATCAGCGAATTTATAGAAGAAAACTTTACCTCTAAAGGTATGATAGCGGACTGTAATATTCATAATCCACCGGCAAGCGATAATGAAGAACAACCACACGCCCATATCTTACTTACTCTAAGAGAAATGGATAGTGAGGGAAAATGGAAACCGAAATGCAGAAAAGAATATATCCTTGATGAAAATGGAGAAAAGATAAAATTAAAAAGCGGAAACTATAAATCAAGAAAAGTAAATTTGAATGATTGGAACGAACCTGACAAAGCAAAAGAGTGGAGAGAAAACTTTTCAAAGAAAGCAAACGAATACTTGGCAAGGAACAACATAGATAAAAGGATAGATCCACGCACCTTTGAAGAACAAGGTAGAGAAGAACTCCCGCAAATTCATTTAGGCACAAGCAGTTATCAGATGGAGAAAAAAGGCATACAGACAGAGAGAGGAAACCAAAACAGAAAAATCATCGCCTTGAATTTAGAATTTAGAAAATTAAAAGAGGAGCTATCCAAACTTACATCTTGGATAGGCTCGTTACTTGGAAGTCTGCAAGTAAAATATGATGAATACAAACAGGAGAAAAAAGAAGAATATGAGAACAAGGCGGAACTCTTTAATCTCTATGAGTACATCAGTATTTATTATGACTTACAGGGAGAAAAAGCAAGAAAGTTAAATCCCTATGCAAGCAACAAAAAGATAGGTGCAGACCTAAGGCGATTTTCCAAAGCAAGAATATATCTGAAAGACAACAATCTTAAAACCATAGCCGACCTACAAGAAAAGATAAGCACATTACAATCCCAAAATAAGAAGATTAGTCAAGACATTAAGGCGAAAACCACAAGAATAGAAAACTTAAATAAATGCTTCACCTATGCGGATATCATCAAAGATAACAAACAAGTCTTTGAGGAATGGAACAGTAAATCTCTATTCAAAGATAGCTTCTATAATTCCCATAAAGACGAGATTTACAAGTACAAAAGAGCAAGGGCAATTCTTGAAAAGATAACAGGCTTATCGGCTATCAAGATAAAGGACTGGAAAAAAGAAATCCAAAGCCTTGAAGATGAAATATCGAAACTCAACAGACAATCACAATCAATCAAAGAAGAGTACGAAAGTATCAACCATATCAAGTATGCCGTCAAGATAGTCAATGAGGATTATGGAATAGATTTATCCATTGAGATTGACAAGGCAATCAAGAGAGGAGAAAAACAAAGTGTCATTGCACAGATTAAGAAATATCAAGAGCAGCAAGAAGCCTACGAAAAACGAAAGGAAAAGACAAAGAACTATTACAGGAATGAGGAAAGATGAAGTCCCGAAATGGGATAACATCTAAGGGAAGGGGTGAACAAATCGTTCACTCCTATAAGTTGACGCACTGTTTCAGTGCATAAGAGGAACGAAAGGAGAGAAAAATGGCAGATAAGCGAATGTTTTCACTCAAGATAGTAGATAGCGACCTATTTTTAGAAATGCCCCTCAGTAGCCAATGCCTGTACTTTCACTTGTCAATGAGGGCAGATGATGATGGTTTTGTAAATAATCCTAAGAAAATCATCAAAATTATCGGAGCTAATGAAGATGATCTGAAAATACTTATAGCAAAAGGCTTTGTGATAGTCTTTGATCAGGGAATTATCGTCATTACTCATTGGAAGATAAATAACTTTATTAGAAAAGACAGATATAAGCCAACAATGTATATAGAGCAGAAACAACAGCTTTATCAGACGGAAAATGGAGCATATATTTCAGAAGAAAAAGTTGGTTGTCATCTGGTTAACCAAAGGTTGTCAAGTGGTCAACCCAGTATAGATAAGGGTAGATTAGATAAGGTTAGTATAGATAAGGGGAGAGAAGAAAGCACCCCGCCCCCCGATTCAAAAACCTATGGAGAATATCAAAACATTATCCTTACGGACGAACAATATAAGGCATTACAAGAAAAGCTACAAGGTCATACCGATACGATGATTGAAAAACTGTCAAGGTATATCAAGAGTACCGGAAAGACATATCAAGACCACTATGTAACTATCCTTAATTGGTATGAGCAAGACAAGGATAAACTATCACAGAAAAAGAACGGCAAGATTCCAACTTTTGAAGATTATGACAAGGGGGAACATTTATAGCTATCATACAAGGCGGTGTAAAGGCATTTTTAGAGCGTTAAAACTAAAAGAGGTATCAAAGCATGTCTATGGATAAAATCAGTCTTAAAACTCAACTTGAAGGAAATTAGCAGATGAAAAATATTGATAAATTTGGTATAATTAAATATTATTATGAGTGAGGAGGTATAACCTTTGGATAATAAAGAGCTGTCTATCACAAGTGATAGTGAGTATAAAAAGCTATTGTCAGAGTTAAAAGAGAAAGTAAGAAGTAGCCAACTTAAAGCTGCAATAAAGGTAAATTATGAGTTGTTAGATTTATATTGGACTTTGGGAGAATACATTGTAAAAAATCAAGAACAACATTCATGGGGAGATGCCTTTATAAAATCGTTAGCTAAAGATTTACAAAAAGAATTTCCTGATATGAAAGGTTTTTCTGAAACAAATATTAAGTATATCAGAAGATGGTATTCATTTTATATAAAAGGGCTACAAGGTGTAGCCGAAATAGAAAATAACGACAGCAATTCAAAAGGACTACAGCCTGTAGCCCAATTTGATGAAAGAGTTATCAACCATATTAAACAGATACCTTGGGGACATAATCAAAGGATAATAAATAAGTGCAAGACCATTGATGAAGCCATATATTATGTTGATAAAACTATTGAGAACGGATGGAGTAGGAATGTACTTGTACATCAAATTGAAAGTGGATTATATGGCAGGGAAGGAAAATCTATAACAAACTTTGAAAAAAGGTTACCCGCTCTGCAATCAGATCTTGCAAGACAGACATTAAAAGATCCATATAATTTTGATTTTCTTACCATTTGTGAAGGATATGATGAAAGGGAACTTCAAAAAGAACTGGTTGACAAGATTTCTGATTTTTTACTTGAACTTGGCGAGGGATTTGCCTACATAGGCAAAGAATATCACATAAATATAAATGGGGATGATTTTTATATTGATTTACTGTTTTACAATTTGAAACTCCATTCTTACATTGTTATAGAACTGAAAGCGGAGAAGTTTAAGCCGGAACATTTAGGACAGCTTAATTTCTATGTAACAGCAGTGAATAGAGAGCTAAAAACTGATAGAGATAATGCTACGATTGGACTTCTTATTTGCAAAGATAAAAACGATGTCGTTTGTGAATACTCATTAGAACAAATATCGCAACCTATAGGTATAAGCAAATATGAGATTACTAAATTACTTGAAGCAGAATATAAGAGCAGTTTGCCGAGTATTGAAGAAATAGAGAAAAAGATCAAAGAAATAGATACGAATAATTAAAAACATCAAAGAAATGAATAAATATTGGCTAATGACGATTGGGAAAAATCACTAATCGTCATTTTTTATTGCAAAGAAAGGAGAAAATATGCAAGAAAAAAGAAATGAACAAACTACAGGAACAAAGACGATAAAGAAGATTGGGAAAGTAACCTATGAGGTTGTTGTTCACTTTAATGAAAATGCTACTGAAACTATGCAGGATAAACTAAAAAGGATCATGCTGATGGAATTGCGGAGAAAATCGGACGAAAAAAAAAGATGATTTTGATTAGAAAGTCCTTGACAAGTTGTTACAGGAAAAACTGCCAAGTCTATTCTAATATCTTGTGGAGCAAGACTTGCCCCTTTTGACATAAGAGAGCTCAGAGAACTAATGAGTGAAGATGAACTTGAGCTTGATACACTGGGAGATAGAAAGACAGCACTCTTTGTTATCATCTCCGATACAGATGATACTTTTAACTTTGTGGTATCTATTATGTATTCTCAGCTATTTAATTTGTTATGTGATAAGGCAGATGATGTGTATGGAGGAAGATTACCTGTTCATGTAAGATGTCTACTTGACGAGTTTGCAAACATCGGCTTAATTCCAAAGTTTGAAAAACTGATAGCGACAATCCGTTCCAGAGAAATATCAGCAAGTATAATTCTTCAAGCACAATCTCAGCTAAAGGCAATCTATAAAGATAATGCTGACACAATTGTGGGCAACTGTGATAGTACCTTGTTTCTTGGTGGTAAGGAAAAGACCACATTAAAGGAACTTTCCGAAACACTGGGAAAAGAAACGATAGATTTATATAACACATCGGAAACAAGGAGCAATCAAAAGAGTTTTGGACTTAATTATCAAAAGACAGGTAAGGAGCTTATGAGCCAAGATGAAATTACAGTCATGGACGGTGGTAAATGTATTTTTCAGCTTCGTGGTGTCAGACCTTTTCTATCGGATAAATTCGATATTACAAAGCATAATAACTATAAGCTGCTTGAGGACTATGACAAGAAAAATTTATTTGACATAGAAAGCTATATTAAGCGAAAAGGAAAAGCAAAGCTGAATAGAGAAACAGTTATTACAAGAGTGCAGTAAGTCTAAAGAACATAGATTTGCTGCTTTTTTATTACTCAAAGTCAGGAGGTAAGATGATAAGAATACGAAGTCCCACTAAGAAAAAAGTAAATAGGATGACCATCAGCGATTGGAAAAGAAAAAGCTCCAATCGCTTTTTTATTGAAAGAAAAGGAGAAATTTTTAATGAAGCAAGAAATGATTAACATCAATGCCAATTTATTGGCAGAGCCCACTTTTTCAAGTTTTGACAAAGAGGGAGAAACTGTTGAGGTTGCAAACTTCACGCTTGTAAAAAAGTACGGGAAAGGCAAGGAGTATATCAACTGTGCAGCCTATGGAGAAAAATCGGAGAAAGCAAAGGACTTTGAAAAAGGCGATTTGATTCATATCTTTGGTTACTTTAAGAAGCGTGAAAAAGAGGGAAAGACTTACAAAAACTTTGTAGTGAAGTCATATAACAAGATTGAAAAGAAAGAAGAAAGCGAGGAGGAATAAATTATGGAATTTTTTACACAGGCAGTTAATGTATTAAAGATTTTGGTAATGGCAGTAGGTGCAGGACTTGGAGCATGGGGTGTTATCAACCTGATGGAAGGATATGGCAATGACAATCCGGGTGCAAAATCTCAAGGTATTAAGCAGCTGATGGCAGGAGGCGGTATTGTCCTAATCGGACTTAAGCTGATTCCACTTCTT
>NZ_AWXB01000065.1 GCF_000478985.1 Peptoniphilus sp. BV3C26 | reverse complement strand
TAATGGATGGAAACGGAAGATGGGACAAAAAAAAGATTTATGCCAAGACCTATGGGCCATAGGGAAGGGGCAAAAAGAGTTATAGATATTGTTGAAGCGGCTTACAATATAAATGTCAAAAGTTTAAGTTTATATGCTTTTTCAACTGAAAATTGGAAAAGACCTGAAGATGAGATAAATGCTTTAGAAGATTTACTTATAAAATATATAAAAAGCCAATTAGACAGGATTGTTAAAAATGGAGTTAGAATTAATCTTTGTGGAGATTATAAAGCTTTTCCAATTCCTGTTCAAAAAGAAATAGAACGTGCATTGAAGGAAACTGAGCAAAATGATAAAATGATATTAAATATTGCCTTGAATTATGGATCTCATATGGAAATAATAAATGCCTGTAAAAACATTTCTCAAGATGTTTTAAGGGACAAAATTTCTGTTTCAAGTATTGAAGAAAGATTATTTGAAAAATATTTATACACCAATGATCAGGCACCTATCGACCTACTAATAAGGCCAGGTGGAGAAAAAAGAATTTCTAATTTTATGTTATATCAACTTGCTTATGCTGAATTTTATTTTACAGATATTTTGTGGCCGGACTTTACAAAAGAAAAATTTTATGAAGCTATAGTTGAATATCAAAACAGAAATCGCAGATATGGAGGACTTTAGTTGTCGCAACTTTCTAAAAGGACATTAACAGCAGTATTTGGGATTATAGCCTTATATTTTGTCTTAACAAGAGGAGGAATAATCTTAAGAAGTGCTATTTTTATTTTATCAATAATAGGTGTTTTTGAACTTAAAAACGCCTTTAAAAATATTGGCATAAATTTAATAATGCCAAGCATAATTTTACCTACAATTTTATTGTTTTTACTTAGAATTTCAGATATGTATTTTAAAGAAATAAACTTGAATTATTCAGCATCTATATTTTTATCCCTTATAATTGCATTTATATTTGTTTTTAGGGAAAAAAATACAAGTCAAGATGCCATATATTCAATTTTTTCTTTTTTTTACCTTCCATTTATTTTTAATTTAATAAATGATTTGGAAGGAACTTATTATATTTATTTAGTCTTTGTAATTGCCTTTGCAACGGACACTTTTGCCTATATTGTAGGTGTTACTATGGGCAGACATAAATTAATTGAAAGAGTAAGTCCAAATAAGAGTGTGGAAGGGGCTATAGGAGGACTCTTGGGAAGCCTTTTATCTTCATTAGCCCTACTTACCTTTTTGGGAATAAGTTTTAATGTTTACATGATTTTATTTTTAATACTTGCTTCAATAGTATCTCAAATTGGTGATTTAATTGCCTCTAAAATAAAAAGAGACTGCAAAATAAAGGACTATGGAAAAATATTTCCAGGTCACGGAGGAGTATTGGACAGATTTGACAGCATATTAGTTGTTATTTTTATGGTTCATATTCTTTTTTCAATTGTAAAATAAAGGAGGAAACATGGCAACGATATTAGGTTCAATAATAGTTTTTCTTTTGGTTGTATTACTGCATGAAGGAGGACATTTTATGGCGGCAAAAGCTTCCGACATAAAAGTTAACGAGTTTGCAGTGGGCATGGGTCCCAAAATATTTCAAAAGAAAAAAGGAGAAACTTTATACACTTTAAGAGCGATTCCTATGGGAGGATATTGTGCAATGGAAGGCGAAGATTCCCATAGCCAAGATTCCAGATCTTTTGGAAGTGCCCCTGTTTATAAGAGAATGATAGTTGTAGTTGCAGGTGCTTTTATGAATTTTGTCTTAGCTATTGTAATTTTTACAATAACAAGTTTATTTTTAGGAGTTCAAACCACGCAAGTTGCAAGTCTTATGGATAATATGCCTGCAAAATCTGCAGGAATTATGCCGGGAGATAGGATTGTAAGCATAGACAACAAAGAAACGAAAACTTTTGCGGAGATAATCGACGCTATAAATGATTCAAAAAATGATCAGGTGGAAGTTAAAGTCCTTAGTGATGGTATAGATAAAGAATTTAAAGTTAATACTTTTAAAGACAAAGAAGGAAGAAAGTTAATAGGTTTTACGCCAATTATTAAAAGAAGTTTATTAACTTCTATTTCTGCAGGTTTTAAAACTACTTTTCAAGTGGTTGAGGGTGTTTTCAAGGCACTTGCTATGTTAATTACAGGAAAAGCTGGACTTAATAATTTATCAGGACCCATTGGAGTTATAAAAACTATAGGAAAAAGCACTAAACAAGGTATTATATCCCTTTTATTTATAACGGGACTTATAAGTGCAAACTTAGGAGTTATAAATTTGCTTCCAATACCGGCTCTTGACGGAGGAAAGTTTGTTTTATTACTTGTAGAAGCCATAAGAAAAAAACCGGTAAATGAAAAATTTGAAACTTTTATAAATTTAGCAGGTTTTGTATTTTTAATCGGTCTTATGATTTTTATTACAGTATTTGTAGATTTAAGAAGGTAAAAAATGTTTGAAAGAAAAAAGACGAGATTGATTCACGTAGGCAATGTTCCGATTGGAAATAAAAGCCCTATATCAATTCAATCAATGACAAATACAGATACTAAAAATGTAGAAGAAACTGTAAAACAAATACTTGAACTTGAAGAGGCAGGTTGTGACATAATAAGATTTGCAATTAATGACCTTGAAGATGCTCAAGCAATACCTAAAATAAAAGAAAAAATACACATTCCAACAATAGCGGATATTCAATATGACTATAAACTTGCTCTTTTAGCGGCGAAATTTGGAATTGACGGAATGAGAATAAATCCAGGTAATATAGGAGAAAAGTGGAAGGTAAAAGAAGTTGTTGAATCCTGTAAGGATAAAGGAATTTCTATAAGAGTAGGAGTAAATTCAGGTTCTATAAAACAAAAATTTTTAGACGACTTTAAAGGAGTTAATGAAAATTCAATTTGTTACAGTGCCCTTGAAGAAGTTAATGAATTGGAAAGTTTGGGTTTTAAAGATATAAAAGTTTCTTTAAAAGCATCAAATGTAAAACTTATGATTGATTCTTACAGAAAATTTTCAAAACTTATTGATACTCCGCTACATTTAGGAGTAACAGAGGCGGGACCACCCAAGACAGGGTCGATAAAATCTGCAATTGGCATAGGAACTTTACTTGCAGAAGGAATAGGGGACACAATTCGTGTTTCGTTAACCTCAGATCCTATAGAAGAAGTTTATCTTGCAAAAGAAATTTTAAAATCTTTAGATCTTAGAAGAGACGGAATAGAAATAATTTCTTGCCCAACTTGTGGAAGAACTAAAATAGATTTAATTTCTCTTGTAAATGAAGCTGAAAAAAATTTTGGCAAAATAAATAAAAATATAAAAGTTGCCTTAATGGGTTGCAGAGTAAATGGACCGGGAGAGGCAAGAGAAGCAGATTTAGGAATTGCCGGAGGAAATGGAAAGGGAGTAATTTTTAAAAAAGGTCAAATTGTAAGAACAGTTGATGAAAATAAATTATTAGAAGCCCTTTTAGAAGAAATAGAAAAATTAAATTGAAATAAAATATATGCAGTGTCTTTTGATATAATATAGATAAAGACGCTGTATTTTTTTATGAAAATTTAGAATAAGGAGAAACTGTGGTTAATTTAAAAAATATTTTAAATAAATTAAATTTAAAATTAAATATAGATGCTGAAGAAATAAAGTTAGGATCAATTAAATTTAATGAAGAAAAAATGGATTTAAACCTTGTTTTTTTTACAGGCTATGAATTGGATGAGAAAATAAAAAATGAAATAAGGGAAGCCTTAAAAGATTACTTAAAAGAAATACTAGTAAATGTTTATTTTGAAGTAAAAGAAATAAAAGAAATTGAAGATAAGGTATTTTCATTTTTAATTAAGAATTGCCCATCAATTCAAAGTTGGTTAAAAAAAGAAGATTTGAAAATTGATGAAGATTTAAAAACAATAAATTTAGAGGCTCCGGATAAAATTACTTATAAAGCTATCTTAAATAATGATGCTTTAAAAAGGCTTAATGATGAAGTTTTAAAAGATAATTATAAATTTCAATTAACTTTTAATGAAGAATTTAAAGAAGCTGAAGACTTATTAAATGATTATTATAAAGAATTGGAAAATATGGAAAAAGAGGCTTGCAAAAGTGTACAAGCAGCAAACCAAAATCTATCATTTAAAAAAACTGATAAGGAAATAATAAATACTTACGGCAAAAAAACATCTGGTGAAGAAGTTTCAATTAATGATTTGTCATCTGAATTTACAAATGTAAAAATAAAAGGTTATATTTTCAAATTAGACAGTAAGGAAACAAAAAGTGGAAAAATTTTAGCAATGATTTATCTTACGGATTATTCCAATTCCATTGAATGTAAAGTATTTATTTCAAATAAAAAAGCTCAATCATTTTTTAATAGTTTTAAAGTAAATGATTATGTGGAAGTTTGTGGTAAATTTACTTTTGATAGCTTTT
This sequence comes from Peptoniphilus sp. BV3C26, assembly GCF_000478985.1. Classification (GTDB taxonomy): domain Bacteria; phylum Bacillota; class Clostridia; order Tissierellales; family Peptoniphilaceae; genus Peptoniphilus_B; species Peptoniphilus_B koenoeneniae. The sequence continues at coordinate 119,896 of NZ_AWXB01000065.1, read as the reverse complement.
CAAAAACTGATGTAATAATGGTAAATTATATAAAAAAGCTTGAAAAGATTGAAAAGGAAGATAAATATAATAAAAAACGTGTTGAACTAAGACTTCATTCAAAAATGACCACTATGAGCGGAGTAACGGAATTTTCAAAATTTGCAAAAAAAGCTCAAGAATGGGGTCATCCTGCCATTGCCATAACAGATTTAACAGACGTTCAGGCCTTTCCAGAAGCAAGCGAGTTTGCAGAAAAAAACAATATAAAAATTTTATATGGATTAGATGGAAGAATGATAGAAGATGAAGGAAATATAGTTGATTATTACGAAAATCATGATTTTAACAATTCTTATGTTGTCTTTGACATTGAAACTACAGGTCTTTCGCCTTATAGGGATAAGATAACTGAAATAGGAGCTGTAAAAGTTGTAGATGGAGAAATTGTTGACAGATTTTCTCAGCTAATAAACCCTGAAAGAGAGATTCCTTTGACGGTTCAAAATTTAACAGGCCTTAGTAATGCTATGCTTGCTGATGAGCCCACAATAGATAAGGTAATTTATGATTTTAAAAATTTTATTGAAGGATCAACTTTAGTAGCTCATAATGCTCAATTTGATATTTCTTTTATAAGAAGAGAGATGAATGATAAAAATTTAAATTTTGATTATCCTGTTTTAGATACCTTATTTCTTTCAAGAGCGCTTTTAAAAGGCCAAAAAAGATTTAATCTATCTGCGATATCAAAAGTCCTCGGAGTTAGCCTTATAGGGGCGCACAGGGCCGTAAATGATGCTGAAGCAACAGCTCATGTGTTTATAAAATTATTAAGTCTTGCAGGAAATCCTAAAAGTTTTGAGGAAATAAATCTATTATTTAAAGATATAAAAAAAGGAGTTTTATTTCCTACATCAATGACAATTCTTATTAAAGATAAAGTAGGACTTAAAAATTTATATAAACTTGTAAGTCAATCTCATTTAAACTACTTTTCCAAAGAAGCGAAAATTCCAAAATCTCTTCTTAAATCTATGAGGCAAGGACTTTTATACGGTAGCGGAAATTCAGAATCTGATTTATGGCAGGCAATTTATTTTAAAAAGCCGCAAGAAGAAATTTTAAAAATAGCAGAATTTTATGATTACTTGGAAATTCAACCTATAGATAACAATATTAACTACATTGTTCAGGATAAACTTACAAAGGATGATTTAATAAATATAAATAAAGAAATTGTCCGAATAGGTAAAAAATTAAATAAAATTGTGGTTGCAGACAGCGATTCTTATTATTTAGATCAACATGAAGACTTAATCAGAAGAATTGTTTTAAATGGCAAACAAGGTCCAACCAGGGAAGAAGAAAAAATTCCTCAAAAGCTATATTTTAGAACAAGCGATGAGATGATGGAGGAATTTAATTACTTGGGTGAGGAAAAAGAAAAAATAGTTATAGATAACACCATAGAAATAGCAAACATGTGCCAAGAAATAAAACCTCTTCCTGATGGAAAATTTCCACCATATATAGAGGGCTCTGAACATGATTTAAGAGAAATGACTTATAAAAAAGCTCACGAAATCTATGGAGATAATTTACCAAAAATTGTTGAAGAAAGATTGGAAAAGGAACTTAGTTCAATAATCGGGAACGGATATGCAGTTTTATATATCATTGCTCAAAAACTTGTAACAAAGTCAAATAAAGATGGTTACCTTGTAGGATCAAGGGGATCGGTTGGTTCGTCCTTTGCAGCTACAATGGCAGGGATTACAGAAGTAAATCCTCTTCCGCCTCATTATGTGTGTCCTAAGTGTAAACATTCAGAATTTGTAGATGAAAAATCAGTTGGGTCCGGGATAGATTTACCGGTGAAAAATTGCCCTCTTTGTGGAGAAGAAATGAGAAGAGATGGCCATAATATTCCCTTTGAAGTTTTTTTAGGTTTTGAAGGAGATAAGGAGCCTGATATAGACCTTAACTTTGCCGGTGAGTATCAACCAGTAGCTCATAAATACACAGAAGAATTATTTGGAGAGGGGTATGTTTTTAGGGCAGGAACAATAGGAACAATTGCAGAAAAAACAGCCTACGGTTATATAAATGATTTTTATGAAAATAAGATGATAAGACAAGCGGAAAAAGATAGGCTTGCTGGTTCAATTGTAGGAATAAAAAGAACCACAGGTCAGCATCCCGGCGGAGTTATGATTGTTCCAAAGACAAGTGATATTTTTGATTTTTCACCAATTCAGCATCCTGCAGACAAGGCTAGCACAAATGTTATAACAACACATTTTGACTATAATTTTCTCCATGGAAAAATTTTAAAACTTGATATATTAGGTCATGATGGCCCAACTATTATTAAAATGCTTGAAGATTTAACAAAAGTTAACTCTTCAACTATTGAGCTTAATGATGAAAGGACAATGAAGTTGTTTTCTTCAACTGAAGGCTTGGGAATAGATGAAAAAATTTGTTCAACTCCTACGGGAACCTTAGGCATACCTGAATTTGGAACGGATTTTGTAAAGCGCATGCTCATAAAAACAAAACCAAAAACTTTTTCAGAGCTTGTAAGAATTTCTGGACTGTCCCATGGAACTGACGTGTGGACAAATAATGCAGAAATATTAGTGGACGAAAAAAGAGCAGAGCTAAGTCAAGTTATTTCAACTCGTGAGGATATTATGATTTATTTAATTCAAGCGGGAGCAGAAAATAAAATGGCATTTTTTACTATGGAAAAAGTTCGTAAGGGAAAGGGACTGACAGAAGAGCAAATGGAAATAATGAAAAAACTTCCTCTTCCTGATTGGTATATCGATGCTTGTTTAAAAATTAAGTATATGTTTCCTAAGGCCCATGCGGTTGCTTATGTTATGTTATCTTTTAGAGTTGCCTGGTATAAATTAAATTACCCCTTGGCTTTTTATACAACTTATTTTACTAATAAATTATCGGATTTTTCTTTAGAATACATTTTAGCAGGGCAAAAATCTATAAAGGAAAGAATTCAAGAAATATCCAACGATCCTAAGCCTACACAAAAGGACAAGGACCAAAAAACGGTTTTGGAACTTGCTCTTGAAATGATTTCAAGAGGTTATAATTTCTTGGGAGTTGATATTTATAAATCAGATGCCAAAAAATTTAAAATTGAAGGAAATAATATAAGGGTCCCTTTAATGTCTTTGCCAGGGCTTGGAGAAAACATTGCAAATGAAATTGTTAAATCTAGTGAAAATTATAAATATATTTCAGTAGAGGACTTTATTGAAAAGACTAAGGCCACAAAATCAATTGTTGAAATGCTAAAAAATCAAGGCTGCTTTGATAATATGGATACTACAAATCAAATTTCAATATTTAATTTTTTATAATCACCATTTCATAAGCCTAAGAGGCAAAAACTTGTTAAATTTCATATTTATGTTATAATTTATTATGAACGATAATAAACATCCTAAGAGTGGGCCATCCCACTCTTTGTTTTTTGATAGGAGGGCATATGGACAAAAAAATCTTAAAAGAAAAAATATGGCCTATGGCAGAAAATGCTGCAAGAGAACTTGGTTATGAAATAGTTGATATTGAATACAAGGTCGGCTCTAAACATGATTTACTTTCAATTTATATTTATAAAAAAGAAGGGATTGATTTAGAAGACTGCAGTAACATGACAAGAAAGATAGACAAAGAAATAGAAGATCTGGACTTAATAAATAAGCCCTACTATCTTGAGATTTCTTCTCCCGGTCTTGATAGACCAATTAAAACCAGGGATGATTATAGAAGAAATTTAGATAATTTAGTTGAAGCAAAATTGTACGCTCCTTTAGATGGTAAAAAAATTTATGAAGGAAGTCTAAAGGATTATGATGGGGAATTCGTATATTTAGAAAACGATGGAAACATTATAAAATTACCCATTAAATCAATTTCACACATGGAACAGAAAATAGTTTTTTAGAGAGGAATTATGAACGAAGAATTTATATTGGCATTAAATCAACTTGAAAATGAAAAAGGAGTTAAAAAAGACATCATATTTGATGCACTTGAATCTGCTTTGCTTACAAGTTACAAAAAAAATTTCGGAACAAACCAAAATGTAGAAGTAAAGATAAATAGAGAAGATGGTCATATAGATGTATTTGCAAACAGAGAAGTTGTTGAAGAAGTAGAAGACGAACTTCTTCAAATTTCAATAGATGATGCAAAAAAAATAAATCACAGATATGAACTTGGGGATATTTATAAGGAAACGATAAACCCTAAAGATTTTGGAAGAATCGCAGCTCAAACAGCAAAGCAAGTTGTAATTCAAAAAATTAAGGATGCAGAAAGAGATATTATCTATGATGAATTTTTAGATAGGGAAAATGAATTAATAACAGGTCTTATCCAAAGATCATCTAAGGGATATGTTTATGTTGAACTTGGAAACACTGAGGGAATATTGCCTCCAGGAGAACAGATAAAGGGAGAAGATTACTCTCACGGAAACAGGTATAAAATGCTTTTGCTTGAAGTTAAAAAAACAAGCAAAGGACCTCAAATAATACTTTCCAGATCTCATCCAAATTTAATAAAAAGGCTTTTTGAAATAGAAGTTCCAGAAATTCATGACGGTATTGTTGAAATTTATTCAATAGCAAGAGAAGCAGGCTCAAGAACAAAAATTGCAGTTTTTTCTAAAAATGAAGAAGTTGATGCTTTAGGTGCTTGTGTTGGATATAAAGGTCAAAGGGTAAAGGCTATTGTTGATGACTTACATGATGAAAAAATAGACATAGTAATATGGGAAAAAGAAATTGATCATTTTATTGCAAATTCATTAAGCCCTTCAAGTGTAGAGAAAGTATTTGTTGACGATAAAGAAAAATCAGCTTTAGTAGTTGTGCCGGATTATCAACTTTCTCTTGCTATAGGAAAAGAAGGACAAAATGCAAGACTTGCTGCAAAACTTACAAATTGGAAAATTGATATTAAAAGTGAATCACAGTTTGAAGAATATCTTGAAGAAAATAATATGACAGAAGATGACTTATATGAAAAACTGGGATATGAAAGCGAAGAAGATTATGAAATGAGAAAGGGCAATGAAGTTGAAGAAAATGAAGAATCAAATGATGAATTGTCAGACTTTCAAGGAGAATAGTCTTATATGAAAAAAGAAAGAAAGATTCCTATGCGTAAGTGCATAGGATGCGGACAGCAAAAACCTAAAAAAGATTTAATAAGAGTAGTGAAGACTAAAGAAAATGAGGTTTTTGTAGATAGAACGGGAAAAGCAAATGGTAGAGGTGCTTATATTTGTGATAATTTGGAATGTCTTAATGGGGCTATAAAAACAAGAGCACTTAATAGAGCTTTTGAGATGGAAATAAAAAATGAGCAATATGAAGACTTGAAGAATTCCATAAGTAAGTAAAAGCACCAGGGAGGTGTTGTATGGCAAACATTAGAGTACATGCTCTTGCTAAAGAAATTGGGGTTAGCAGTAAAGAACTTTTAGAAAAACTTAACAATTTAAATATAGAAGTCAAAAATCATTTTTCAACCTTAACTGATGCAGAAGAAAAAAAATTAGAGATTCTTATAATAAAAAAATCAAAAAAACTCACCTACAAATAATAAGGTTAAGGAAAATAAAACTAACAAAAAGCAAAATTTTAATAAAAAGACAGAGGGTAATACTATAGAAGCTAAAGATCAGAAGAGTTCAAGAGAACCTAAAAAAAGATTTGATCCCAACAAGAATAGATTTAATAATAGGGACACTAAAGATAGAAAAGACAATATAGATAGCGGCAGAAACAATAAAAATACAAGTCAAAAAAACTTTAAAAAAGATAGAAATAATAAAGCAGATTATTCTGAAAATAAATTTAATAATAAAAGAAATGACAATAATAAAGACCAAAATAGAGAAAAAAATCATAACTTCAAAACTAAAGAGAGGTCTTTTAAAGATTCAAATAGAGAAAATGGAGACTACAAGCAAGATAGAAAGGTTAAAAGTCGTTCGTTTAATAAAATGAGCGAGGTTTTAACTGAAAAAGATGCAAAAAAACAAGAATACTCAAAGAAAAAAAGCTCCAAAAATAAAAATTATAAAAATAATAAAGTTGATAGATTTGAGCTTCAAGAAGAGTATAAGCAAAGAGATTTATCAAAGAAAGCTCCTAAGAAAAAAGTAAAAAAACAATTAAAAAAAGAAGTTGAAGTTGAGGAAAATGTTGTAATCCAAGTTCAAGCACCTCTTATGGTAAAAGATTTTGCCAAGGCACTGGATGTAAGTGTTTCAACTATTATTACAAAACTTATAGGCTTGGGAATTATGGCAAGTCAAAATGAGTCAATAGATTCTGATGTTTGCGAACTTTTAGCTGATGATTTAGGAATCGAAATTGAGATTTCAGCTCCTGGAGTTGAAGAATCAATTGAAGAAAGTTTTGAACTTGATTTTGAAGATCCTGAAAAATCTTTGAAGGCAAGACCTCCTGTTGTAACTGTAATGGGTCACGTTGACCATGGTAAGACTTCAATACTTGATGCTATAAAAGAGTCACATGTAACTTCAACTGAAGCAGGTGGGATTACACAACACATAGGTGCTCATACAGTTACATCTAAGGGAAAGAAAATAACATTTTTAGATACACCGGGCCACGAAGCATTTACCGCTATGCGTTTAAGAGGAGCACAAATTACAGATGTGGCTATCCTCGTAGTAGCAGCTGATGATGGAGTTATGCCTCAAACAATTGAAGCTATTTCCCATGCCAGATCAGCCCACGTTCCTATAATTGTAGCTATTAATAAAATTGACAAGGAAAGTGCAAATATAGACAGGGTAAAACAAGAGTTAAGTGAGCAAAACCTTATTGCTGAAGATTGGGGCGGAGATACAATTATGGTTCCTGTTTCAGCTCGAACAAAAGAAGGAATTGACGATTTACTTGAAATGATTTTACTTGTAGCTGAAATGGGAGAATTAAAAGCAAATCCTAACAGAATGGCAATAGGAACAATAATCGAGGCAAAACTTGATAAGGGTAAGGGACCTATGGCAACTGTTCTTGTACAAAAAGGTACTTTAAAGGCAAATGACTTTGTTGTTTCAGGTATTGCTAGCGGCAGAATAAGAGCAATGAATGATGACAAGGGTAAAAGGATAAAAAAAGCAGGCCCAAGCATGCCAGCTGTGATTTTAGGTTTATCTGATGTGCCTAATGCAGGAGATCTTATTTATGCAGTGAAAGACGATAAGACTGCCAAGACAATTGCAGATAAAAATAAAGAAATTTTAAGGGAAAATAAATTAAATAACGCTAATAAAGTTTCTCTTGAAAACTTGTTTGATAAAATTAAAGAAGGAGAGATGAAGGAACTTGATTTAATTGTCAAGGGAGATGTAAAGGGCTCAGTTGAAGCTTTGTGTCAATCTCTTCTTAAAATTTCAAATGACGAAGTAAAAATTTCAATAGTTCACTCAGGAGTTGGAGGAATTAATGAATCCGATATAACTCTTGCATCAGCATCAAATGCTATTGTAATAGGCTTTAACGTAAGACCTAATATTAATGCAATTGAACTTGCAAAAGCTGAAGAAGTTGATGTAAGAACTTATAGAGTTATTTACGATATTATAAATGATATTGAAGCAGCTGCAAAAGGAATGCTTGAACCTGAATTTGTTGAAGAAGTACAAGGAAGGTGTCAAGTAAGACAAACCTTTAAACTTCCAAATAACAATATTGTTGCAGGAGTTTATGTTTTATCCGGAAAGATTACAAGAAATTCTACAATAAGAGTTTTAAGAGATGATAAAGTAATATTTGAAGGCGGAATTTCTTCCTTAAAAAGATTTAAAGATGACGTTAAAGAACTTCAAACCGGTTTTGAAGGCGGAATGGTTCTTGACGGATTTAACGATATTAAAGAAGAAGATTCTTTTGAAGCTTTCATTATGAAGGAAGTAGAAAGAAAATGAACAATAGAAGATTAAGTCAGATTTCTGAAGAAATGAGAAGAGTCATTTCAGATATAGTGCAAAATAAAATAAAAGATCCAAGGATACCTGAAATTATAAGTATTTCCCATACTGAAGTTACAAGAGATTTGTCTTATGCAAAAGTTTATGTTCAAATAATGGGTGATGAAAAAATTAAAGAAGATGCAATTGAAGGTTTAAATTCGGCAAAGGGATTTATAAAAAAAGAAATTTCCAAAAGTCTTAAACTTCGTGCAATGCCTGATTTAATTTTTATAAACGATGAATCCCTTGATATAAACATGAAAATGGAAGAACTTATAAAAGAGGTAAACCATGGACAAGTTCAATAAGTTTATTAGTGAGGCGAGGACTGTAGTCCTCGCTTCTCATTTAAATCCTGATGGTGACAATCTGGGTTCTCTATTAGGTATGTATTCTTTTTTTAAAGATAAAAAAGAAGTTTACGCAATAGAAGATGATATTTTACCAGAAAATTTAAAATTTTTACCAAATATAAAATTTTTGAAAAAATCAGATGAAATTAAAATTAAACCAGATCTATTTATAACTCTTGACTGTGGAGATGAAGACAGAATAGGAGAAAGTGCTAAAAAAATATTTAAAAGTGCTAAAAAAACTGTAAATATTGATCATCATAGGACAAATACAAATTTTGCAGATTTAAATATAGTGGACCCTAAAGCACCTGCAACAGGGGAAATTTTATATGAATTATTATCTCAAATGGGAAGTTTGGATATTGATACGGCAACTTGCCTATTTACAGCCATATCTTCGGATACAGGAAGTTTTAAGTATGATTCCGTAAGAGAAAGGACCTTTGAAGTAGCTGGAAAGCTTTTAAGTTTAGGAATAGATTTAAACCAAATAACTATAAATTTATTTCAATCAAGAAGTGTTGAAAAGACATCACTTTTAGTTTTAAGTGTAAAAAATATTTTGTATTTACAAAACGGAAAAGCTGCCATTGTTAAGGTAACTGATGAAGATATGTTAAATACTGGAGCAAAAAAATCAGATGCTGATGGAATTGTCGAATTTGTAAGAGATATAGAAGGGGTCGAATTGGCTGTGCTTTTAAAAGAAAAGGGAAAAGACACAAGGATTTCAACTCGTTCAAAAAAATATATAGATTGCACAAAAATAGTAGGACACTTTGAAGGCGGTGGACATATAAGAGCTGCAGGAGGAACAATTAGATTTCCAATCATAGAGGCTGAAAAAGAAGTTATAAAAGTAATAGATGAGGAATTTAAATGCTTGGAATTTTAGTTATAAACAAAAGCAAGGGAATGACGTCCCATGACGTTGTATATCATTTACGAAACAAACTTAAAATAAAAAAAATAGGACATACAGGCACCCTTGATCCAATGGCTGAGGGTGTTCTTCCTATGTGTATTAATAAAGCAACTAAAGTTGCAAGCTATATCTCAAATGATTCTAAAGAATATATTGCAGGCTTAGAATTTGGATATGAAACTGATACCCAGGATTCAACGGGGAAAATTTTAAATAAAACTCAAAATATTCCAAGGATAGAGGAAATAAAAAAAGTTTTAAAAGAATTTCAAGGGAAAATATTGCAGACTCCTCCAATGTTTTCGGCAATTAAAATCAATGGTCAAAAACTATATAATTTGGCAAGAAAAGGTCAAGTTATTGAAAGGCCTAAAAGACAAGTTGAAATTTATAACTTGGAACTTATTGATGAAAAAAATTTAAAACTTAAAGTTTCATGTTCAAGTGGCACTTATATTAGGACCTTAGTTCATGACATAGGAATAAGTCTTAATTCTTTTTGTGTAATGACAAGCTTAGTCAGGACCAGGGTAGGAAGATTTACCATCAATGAAGCTATAACTTTAGAAGAGCTAAAAAATTTAAGTCTTGAAGAAATAAATTCAAAGCTTTATTCTATGGAAGAAGCTTTATATTATTTGCCTAAATATAATATAAAAGATTCTTTTTATGATAAACTCTTAAATGGCATTAAATATTATGATGAAAATGCAGATTCTTCTATGAAAAGGATATACTGTAAAAACCAATTTATAGGAATTGGAAATTTTATTGACGGAAGGTTAAAAATTAGAATATTAATATGAAAATTTTAAAAATAGACATGAATTTTAAAGCTGAAGAAAATTCTATAATTGCTCTTGGAAATTTTGACGGAGTTCACACAGGACATCAAAAATTAATAAAACAAGCAATTAAAAGGGCAAAAGAAAAAAATATTAAGGCAAGTATTTTAATTTTTAAAGAAAATACTGAAAAAACCATTAATGGTGAAAATTCAAATAAAAAATTACTAACATCAAACCCTTATAAATATGAAATTTTACAAAGTTTGGGAATTGATCTAATATACGAAATTGAATTTGATGAAGCTTTTATGAAACTTGATCCTCTAGTTTTTCTTAATGACTTTTTGTATAAAAATCTTAAAGTTATGGGTATTGTAGTTGGTTATGATTACAGGTTTGGATATAAAGCAAAGGGAGATTTAGAAAGTTTAAAAAGTTTTGCTCATGAAAAAAATATAAGTCTTGATATCATTGAAGCTTATAAGAAAAATGGGAAAATAGTATCTTCCACCCTTATAAGAAGTCTTGTTGAAAATGGTTCTGTAGAAGAAGCAGGAGACCTTTTAGGTAGGCCATTTGCAATAATAGGCAAAGTAAGTCATGGAAAAAACTTAGGAAAGAAAATGGGATTTCCAACTGCAAATATAATTCCCAAAAAGCAATATATACTTCCCAAGTATGGAGTTTATGATACAGATGTAATTATAGACAATAAAAGATATAAGGCAGCAACAAGTGTTGGAAATAACCCCACATTTAAAAATGAAGGGGTAAAAATAGAAGCAAATATTTTAGATTTTAACCAAGATATTTACGGAAAAGTTATACGGGTTGATTTTATTAAAAGATTGAGAGATATGCTTATATTTGATAATGTTGAAGAACTTTTTGAACAAATAAAAAAAGACGTAGATATAATTAGAAATAGAAAAACAATAGACAAATAGAAGCTTAATATGATAAACTAAATATGTACCTTGTCAAGGTTTGACGTTCCTCGGCGCTTACTTTGATAAAGGCAGATTAAATTAATGGAGGAATAAAATGTTAAACAAAGAAGAAAAATTAGAAATTATTGAAAGTTATAAAACTCATGAAGGAGATACAGGTTCTCCTGAAGTACAAATAGCTATTCTTACTAAGAGAATTAATGAATTAAATGAACATTTAAAAGAACATAAGAAAGACCATCATTCAAGAAGGGGACTTCTAAAAATGGTAGGTAAGAGAAGAAATCTTCTTAGATATCTAAAAGATAAAGACATTGAAAGATATCGTACTTTAGTTGAAAAATTAGATATTAGAGGTTAACGAGCGGGGTTAAAGCCCGCTCTTTTTTATAAAAAAGGAGGATGTATGGAACAAATTTTCAAAGCGGAAATTGCCGGAAGAACAATGAAGGTAACAATAGGAAAATTTGCAGAACAAGCAAATGGAGCCTGTCTTGTGGAATATGGCGATACTGCTATTCTTGTAACTGCAACTTCTTCAAAATTACCAAGGGAAGGAATTGATTTTTTTCCTTTAAGTGTTGATTATGAAGAAAAAATGTATGCAGTGGGAAAAATGCCGGGAGGTTTTATTAAAAGAGAAGGAAAACCAAGCGAAAAGGCTATATTGACTGCAAGACTTATTGACAGACCTATTAGGCCCTTATTTCCGGAAGGCTTTAGAAATGATGTACAAATAGTTGCAACTGCACTTTCTGTAGATCAAGATTGCCAGCCTGATATTGTTGCTATGGTTGGTTCAAGTATTGCCCTTTCCATATCGGATATTCCATTTGACGGTCCAACTGGATCTGTTTTTGTTGGAATGATAGACGGAAAATATATTATAAATCCAAATGAAGAAGAAAGAAATAAATCAAAAATTTCTCTTTCTTTATCAGGAACAGAAACTGCAATCATGATGGTTGAAGCAGGATCTGATATTGTAAGTGAAGAAGAAATGCTTGGAGCAATTTTGGCTGGACATGAAGAAATTAAGAAAATATGTAAGTTCGTTTCTGAAATCACTGAAGAAGTTGGAAAAGAAAAGATGGATTACGAAGTCTTTATTCCAAATGAAGAGTTGAAGGAAAAAGTTACTGCATATGGCAGAAATTTAATTATTGATGCAATAAATGAAAAAGATAAATTATTAAGAATAGAAAAAACTGAAGCAGCTAAGGAAGATATAAGACAACACTTTGAAGCTGAAATGGAAGAATTTTCAAAAGATATTGAATCAATAATGGAAGGAATAGAAGTAGCAGAAGTAAGACGTCAAATAATTGAAGAAGAAAAGCGTCCTGATGGAAGGGCTCTTGATGAAATAAGAGAACTTTCAGCGGAAGTTGGACTTTTAAAAAGAACCCATGGTTCAGGACTTTTTAAAAGAGGACAAACTCAAGTGTTATCTTTAACAACTTTGGCGGGTTTATCTGAAGTTCAAGTTATTGATGGTTTAGGGGACGATACACCTAAGAGATATATTCACCATTATAATTTTCCTCCATATTCAGTAGGGGACACAAAACCTATGAGAGGACCTGGAAGACGTGAAATTGGTCATGGAGCCTTGGCTGAAAGAGCTCTTATACCGGTTTTACCTTCAGAAGAAGAATTTCCTTATGCTATAAGAGTTGTATCTGAAGTTTTAAGCTCTAATGGTTCATCTTCACAAGCAAGTGTTTGTGGTTCAACTCTTTCTCTAATGGATGCAGGTGTTCCTATTAAAGCTCCTGTTGCAGGAATTGCTATGGGACTAATTGAAGAAAATGGAATTACAAAAATCTTAACTGATATTCAAGGTTTAGAAGATCACTTTGGAGACATGGACTTTAAAGTTGCTGGAACAAGTGAAGGTATAACTGCACTACAAATGGATATAAAGGTTGAAGGTATAAGAAAAGAAATTCTTGAAGATGCTCTTGGAAGAGCTAAAAAAGCAAGACTAACAATTCTTGAAACTATAAAATCTGCTATTGATAAGCCAAGAGATCACTTATCTCCATATGCACCTATTATTTATACAATGACTATTGATCCTGACAAAATAGGTGAAGTTATTGGTGCAGGCGGAAAGGTTATAAATAAAATTATTGAACAAACCGGAGTTAAAATTGATATTGATGATGATGGTAAAATCAGCGTAATTTCAAATGATCATGAAAAAGCTCAGGAAGCAATTGATATAATCGAAGGAATAGTTAAAGAAGTTGAAATAGGGGATATTTATAACGGTAAAATTAAAAAAATTATGAAGTTTGGTGCCTTTGTGGAACTTAAAAAAGGAACTGAAGGCTTACTTCACATTTCAGAAATGCAACATGAAAGAACTGAAAAAGTTGAAGATTTATTCAAGGTAAATGACAAAGTAATTGTTAAAGTTATAGATATTGATGATGATGGAAAAATCTCTCTTTCCAGAAAGGCTTTGTTACCAAAACCTGATAAAAAGAAAGATGATAAATCAAAAGAAAAAGAATCGGAACAAGAATAATTAAAATAGGCATGAACCAAGTTCATGCTTTTTTTATGGAGGAAAAATGAAAGTTAAAATTATAAACAAAAGTAAAAATGAGCTTCCAAAATATGAAACTAAGGGCTCAAGCGGCATGGATCTTCGTGCAAATTTAGATGAGAGTCTTATTATTAAACCTTTAGATAGGGTATTGGTTCCAACGGGGATTTTTCTTGAAATACCTGAAGGGTATGAAGGTCAAGTTAGAGCTCGTTCAGGGCTTGCTTTAAAAAAAGGTCTTTCACTGCCTAACGGAATAGGAACAATTGATTCAGATTATAGGGGAGAATTAAAAGTTATTTTAATTAATCTTGGGAAAGAAGACATAGTAATTGAAAATGGAGATAGAATAGCTCAACTTGTATTTATAAAATATGAAAGAGCTCAAATAGAACTCGTTGATGAACTATCCTCTACAGACCGTTCTCAAGGGGGGTTCGGGCATACAGGAGTATAATACAAACATTTGTTTATCTTACAAAGTATGTTATAATTTAACAAGAGGTGGAAGATGAATAAAACACGCAAAAGAAAGACTAAAAAGACTAATAATTTACCAAGTTCAGAGTTAATAGGAATTATTTTAATTCTGCTTGGTTTAATTTCATTTATAAGTATTTTTTCAGATAAAATGGGCATTATAGGGGATTTGCTTTACAAGGCTTTTTCTTATTTTAGCGGAGGAGCAAACTTTATTTTGTCCTTGCTTATTATTTTTGTCGGATTCACTTTAGTAATAGAAAATTTAAAAGAAAATGCAAAAAAATATATTTTTTCATCACTTATTCTTTTAATATGCGTGCTTATTTTATTTGATGTAAATAAAGGTCAAAATTTAACTTTAATTGAGAGAATAAATCTTTCTTCTGAATATGCTACTGTTGGAAAAGGCGGTGGAATAATCGGAGCGACTTTTGGCTTTTTTATGTATAAACTATTTGGTACACTTGGATCTTATGTTTTGACAAGTTTAATTATACTTGGAACTTTATTTTGGACTTTTTCTTTTAATTTGTCTCATATTAAGAAAACTTTTAATTTTATTTCAAATAAATTTCAAAATTTTGTTACAAAATTAAAAATTCAAAGAGAGCATAATTTAGTAAAAAAAGAAGCTAAAAAAGTAAAAAATGAAAAGTCTTATGAAAAAAATAAAGTTGATTTAAAAGATAAGGAAAGTAATGTTATCCTTGAAGATTTTACGGAAGTTAAAATAAATGACTTTAATGACAGTAATAACAATCCAGAAAAAATTTCCAATTTAGAAAACAATAAAATTGATAAAATAGAAAAAATTAGCGAAGATCCTGTAAATAAAGATATTTTTAAAGATAATAAGGCTAAGGAAAATCAATTAGATGAAGATTCTATTGATGATGAGGCGGATTTTGAATTAATAGAAGAAGAAAAAGAATATGTATTTCCTCCTTTAGAACTTTTGAACTTTTCCTCAGATAAAAATAGAGAAAACAACGATGAAATTTTGAAAAATAAAAAAATTATTGAAGAAACAATGGCAAATTTTGGGATTGAATCAAAAATTACAGCTATTAACAAGGGACCGACTATAACTTGTTATGAATTGGAACCTTCTCCAGGAGTAAGGCTTAGCAAAATTGTTTCTTTAAGTGATAATTTAGCTCTTAGTTTAGCAAGCTCCGATATAAGAATAGAGGCACCTATACCGGGTAAATCCGTTGTGGGAATAGAAGTTCCAAACAAAAAGAAAGCTTCAGTTACTTTAAGAGAGATGATTGATTCTAATGAATTTAAAAATTTAGAAAGTCAATTACCTTTAACCTTAGGTAAAGATGTTTCTGGCAAAAATATTATCTCATCGATAGATAAAATGCCACATTTGCTTATTGCAGGAGCCACCGGAAGCGGTAAATCTGTTTGTATAAATGGAATTATAACAAGTATAATCTATAAATCTTCACCTAAAGATGTAAGACTTGTATTAATTGACCCAAAAGTTGTAGAACTTTCAATATACAATGGAATACCACATCTTTTAATACCTGTAGTAACAAATCCTAAAAAAGCTGCTTATGCTTTAAATTGGGCGGTTGACGAAATGGAAAAAAGATACAAAGCTTTTGCTGAAAATGCAGTTCGTGATATTCAAGGCTATAATAAAAAAATGCTTGCAAATGATGGAGAAGCTTTACCAAAAATTGTTGTAATTGTAGATGAATTAGCTGACCTTATGATGGTAGCTTCAAGCGAAGTTGAAGATTATATTGCAAGGCTTGCACAAATGGCAAGGGCAGCAGGCATATATTTAATAATAGCAACCCAAAGACCATCTGTTGACGTAATTACAGGAACAATAAAGGCAAATATCCCATCAAGAATAGCTTTTTCAGTTTCCTCATCAGTTGATTCAAGAACCATACTTGATATGGGCGGTGCTGAAAAACTTTTAGGAAAAGGTGATATGTTATTCTATCCAGGATTTTATTCCAAACCAAAGAGAATTCAAGGTGCTTTTATATCAGATGAAGAAGTTGAACGTGTAATAGATTTCGTTAGGGTTAATTCAGAGGAATTAGAAGAAGACAGAAATAAAGTTATAGAAGAGATACAAAAGAAAAAAGAGATAGAAAAAGATAGAGATCCATTATTTTTAAGCGCCGTAAATTATGTTTTAACAGATGAACAGGCATCAATATCATTTTTACAAAGAAAACTTAAAGTAGGATATTCAAGAGCGGCAAGAATAGTAGATCAAATGGAAGAAAGCGGAATAATAGGCCCTCATGAAGGTTCAAAACCAAGGACAATAATTATGACTAATGAGGAAATAGAAGAATTTTTAAAAAAATATGAAAAATAGTTGGGAGATTTGATGAAAAAAATAAATTTTGTAACTTTAGGTTGTTCAAAAAATGAAGTTGATACTTCAATAATGAATTCAATTTTGGATACAAAAAAATATAAAGCAACTAATAACCCTATTGATGCGGATGTTATAGTTGTAAATACTTGTGGTTTTATTGATTCTGCAAAGGAAGAATCAATAGATACTATTTTAGAAGCATGCCAAATGAAAAAAAATTCAGATAAGAAAGTACTTTTAGCAGGTTGTCTTGCTCAGAGATATAAAGATGAACTTTTAGAAAACATTCCGGAAATTGACGGCATCATAGGAACAGGAAACATTAATCTTATAAATGAAGCTTTAGACGATTTATATAAAGACCAAAGACCTGTTTTCACAGGAAATCTAAATGTTGAGTATACCGAAGGGGCATATAAGGATCCAAAAGAAGTAAAAGTTACAGAATATGTTAAAATCTCTGAAGGTTGCAATAATTTTTGTACCTATTGCATTATTCCTAAGTTGAGGGGAAAAAATAGGTCAAGAAAAATTGAAAACATATATAAAGAAGTGGAATATCTTGTTAAAAACGGGACAAGAGAAATTATTTTAATAGCCCAAAATACAACGGATTATGGAATAGATTTATACAATGCTTATAAATTAACAAATCTAATAAAAGAAATATCAAAGATTAAAGAATTAAAATGGATTAGAGTTTTATATTTATATCCGGATAATTTTAAAGAGGATTTAATTGAAGAATTTAAAAACAATAAAAAACTTGTAAAATATGCAGATATTCCTCTTCAACACATTAGTAACAGAATTTTAAAATTAATGAATAGAAGAACCAATCAGGAAGATATAGAAAGCCTAATTAAAAAACTAAGAAATAGAATTCCAGGTATGGTAATAAGGACAACTTTCATTGTGGGTTTTCCATCTGAAACTGATGAAGATTTTGAAATTTTAAAAAGCTTTATTGAAGAATCAAAATTTGACAAAGTTGGGGTTTTTACCTATTCAAGAGAAGAGGGAACTCCTGCTTATTCTATGAAAAATCAAGTTGACGAGGAGATAAAAAGAAAAAGACTTGAAGAAATCATGGAAATTCAAGCTGATATTTCAGCAAATTCTCTATCTGAAAAAGTAGGAGAAGTTTTTGAGGTTTTAGTTGAGGAAAAAATTGATGAGACAACTTATAGTGGAAGAACTTATATGGATGCGCCTGAGATAGATGGTGTAACTTATATAAGTTCTGATAAGGAGCTCAATATTAATTCTTTTGTTGATGTTAAAATTACTGATTCAATAGAATACGATTTAATAGGGGAATGTTATGAATCTACCAAATAAATTAACTTTTTTAAGAATTTTACTTGTGCCTGTTTTTGTTATTTTAATGTATCTGGGACAAGAATTTAGAGTGATTGCAACAATTGTATTTTGTATAGCTTCATTTACAGATTTTTTAGATGGATACTTGGCAAGAAAAAACAATTTGGTAACTAACTTTGGAAAGTTTGCCGATCCTCTTGCTGATAAAATTTTAGTATGTTCTGCTATAATTATCTTTTGCGAAATGGGAGATATTCCTGCATGGGCAGTAATAATTATTATTGCAAGAGAATTTGCAATAACTGGATTTAGAATCATTGCAGCATCTATGAACATAACAATCGCAGCAGGAAGTCTTGGAAAAATAAAAACTGCAACTCAACTTGTTGCTGTAATATTAATGTTAATAGGACTACCTATTTTATATAAAACAGGTTTAATTTTATTTTATATTTCACTGTTTTTCACAATTATTTCTGCAGTTGACTATATGGTAAAAAATAAAGAGGTATTGGATCTTGAAAACATGTAATTTTGTAAATGGTGAGATAATAGCAGTTGGAGATGAAATATTAAGGGGTGATACTCTTGATACAAATTCAAACTATCTTTTAAAAAAACTTTTTAGTTTAGGAGTTAGAGTTTCATACCTAAGTGCAGTTGGAGATAATAGAGAGGATATTTCAAATGCTTTGAAGAAGGCTATGGAAAGATCTGAGTATATTTTTTTATCAGGAGGCTTAGGGCCCACTGAAGACGATATAACTAAAGAGACTCTTGCTGAAGTTTTAGGTTTAAAAATTAAAGCTGACGAAAAACTCATAGAACATTTAAAAAAATATTATGAAAGTTTAGGAAGAAAACTTTATTATTCAGCCTTAAAACAAACTTATGTTATTGAAGGATCAAAAATATTAAATAATTCTGTAGGACTTGCTCCTGGAGAACTTATTGAAACAGATAATAATAAAATTTTTATACTTCCAGGTCCTCCAAAAGAATTTAAAGCAATAGTTGAAGAAAATTTTAGCAATTATATAAATACAAAATTTTTCATAGAAAAAAGAAGTTTAAATTGCATCTTACTTGGAGAGGCTTCTACAGAAAAGCATATAAGAAAATTAAACTTAACAGATGAAAATTGTCAGATTAATACCTATGCAAAATCAAGTCATACGGAAGTAGATATTATTTGCTATGGAAAAAATCAAAATGAATTAAAAGAAAAAGCTGATAACATATATTTAAAATTAAGAAAAGAATTTAAGGGATATTATTTTTCCGATGATGAAAATCCCTCTCAAGCTTTAGTTAGAATGTTAAAAGAAAATGATTATACAATTTCTTTTGCTGAGTCTATGACAGGGGGACTATTGGTTAGTCAAATAACATCTGTATCGGGGGCATCGAAAGTACTTAAAGAATCTTTTATTACTTATTCAGATGATGCTAAAATAAAAATATTAGGTGTAAGTGCTGAAAGCATAAAAAATTATAAGGTTGTAAGTCCACAAGTTGCTAAAGAAATGGCTTATGGATTAAAAAATATAAGCCACTCAGACATATGTGTATCAGTTACAGGAGAGGCCGGGCCCAATCCAAGTGTTGGGAAGGTTGGAGAAGTTTATATAGGGATAATATATAAAGATAAATTTTACGATTATTGTTTAAATCTTTTAGGAAATAGAAAAGAAATACAAAGAAATAGCGTAGATCAAATTTTAGCTTATTTAATAAAAATATTAGGAGGGTCAGATGCAAATTAATATTGAAGATAAGGACAAACAAAAAGCTCTTGAAAATGCAGTTACAAGAATTGAAAAACAATTTGGTAAAGGAGCAATAATGCTTCTTGGAGATAATGCAAAATTGGATATAGAAGCTATACCAACAGGAGCACTCTCTTTAGACATGGCTTTAGGAATAGGTGGAGTTCCAAAAGGAAGAATAATTGAAATTTATGGGCCTGAAAGTTCAGGAAAAACAACTCTTGCTCTTCACATAATTGCTGAAGCACAAAAGCAAGGTGGAATTGCAGCTTTCATAGATGCAGAACATGCTCTTGATCCTCAATATGCAAGAGCCCTTGGCGTTGATGATCAAAACTTAATAATATCTCAACCAGATTCAGGAGAACAAGCTTTGGAAATAGCTGAAACATTAATTAGGAGTAATGCTGTATCAGTTATTGTAATTGACTCTGTAGCAGCCCTAACTCCAAAAGCTGAAATTGATGGAGAAATGGGAGATGCTACTGTAGGAAGACATGCAAGACTTATGTCTCAAGCTCTAAGAAAGTTTACAGGAGCAATAAATAAGTCAAATACAGCCGTAATTTTTATAAACCAACTTCGTGAAAAAATAGGAATAACTTTTGGCAATCCGGAAACCACTACAGGTGGACGTGCATTGAGGTTTTATGCAAGTGTAAGATTAGATATAAGAAGACTTGAAACTCTAAAATTAGGAGATGAAATGATAGGCAACAGAGTTAGAGTAAAAGTGGCTAAAAATAAAGTTGCACCTCCATTTAAGCAAGCAGAATTTGACATAATGTATGGAAAGGGAATTTCAAAAGAAGGAATAATACTTGATATGGCAACTGATATGGGATTAATCAATAAAGCAGGATCATGGTTTAGTATTGATGACATAAAACTTGGACAAGGAAGAGAAAATGCTAAGGATTATATTTTAAAAAATCCTGAACTTGCAAAAAAACTTGAAGAAAAAATACGAGCTACCTTAAAAACGGATAAAGAAGAAGATAAAGAAAAAGAAGAGTACAATGATAGAGAATTTTAGGTGATTTTGTGAAATTTTTGTATTTTACAGATACTCATTACAGAGGAACTAATCCAGTCAACAGATTGGATGACTTTCCTCTGACTCTTGAAAATAAAACAAGAGAAATTTTTCAAATAGCAAAAGAAGAAAATGTGGATTACATCTTACATGGGGGAGATTTATTTGACAGACCGGACACATCTATATCTGTTGCCTCAACTTTTGCTAAAATATTTATGGAAAGTCCATGCCCTATATATATTATAAGTGGAAATCATGATATATATGGTCATAATCCTGAAACTGTAAATAGAACTATGCTTGGTTTTTTATGTGATTTAGGAATAATGAATCTCCTGGATAATAAAAGGATTTTGTTAAGAGGAGATGTCAATGTTCAAATTAGCGGTTCTCCTTACAAATACGGAATTGATGAAAAAGATAACATAAAAAGCTATATGGTGGATGAAGTAGATAATGAAGCCGATTATTCAATTCACTTGGTTCATGGATTTTTAATGGAAAAACCATTTATTGAAGGAATAAATTTCACTTTGATTTCAGATATATTTGATACTAAAGCAGATATAACTTTGTGCGGACACTATCATTTAGGGTTTAAAACAGTAGTTCATGATGGAAAATATTTTATTAATCCTGGATCTATTATTAGAATAAGCAATTCAGTTCTTGAAATGAAAAGGAAACCTAAAATATTAATAATTGAATTAAAAGATAAAATTTCAATTAAGGAAATATACTTAAAATCGGCACAATCAGGAGAACTTGTTTTAGATAGAAGTCAAATAGAAAACTCAAAATCTAAGAGATCTAAGGCAATTGAATTTGAGGACATTATTAACACAGGAACATCTTTAAGTTTTGAAAAAAGAGATGTTTTTAAAATTATTAATGATATTGCAAACAAAGAAAATATACCGAAAGATGTTAAAGATGAAACTTTAAGAAGAGTTACAGAGGCTCAGATGGGAGTTAAAAATTGATCTATATAACAAAAGTTATTTTAAAAAATTTTCAATCTCATGAATATAGTGAACTTGAATTTACCCAAGGGCTTAATGTAATACTTGGACAGTCAGATAGTGGCAAAACTGCCATAATCAGAGGAATAAAATGGGCCCTGTATAATGAGCCTAAGGGAGATTTTTTTGTAAGAGAAGGGGAAAAAGAAACATCAGTTGAAATATTTTTTAGCAATAATGTAATTTTAAAGAGAATTCGATTATCGACAAAAAATATTTATGAACTTACAGATTCTTTTGGAAGATTGCAAAGATTCGAAAGTTTTGGAAACACAGTTCCTCCTCAAATTTACGAAGAAATTCAAATAAGATCGTATACAAATTTTACATATTCAAAATCTATGCTTAATATAGCTGAGCAATTGGATGGTCCATTTTTGATTCAAGATTCTCCTTATGAAAGAGCAAAAGCAATAGGAAAGCTAAACGATGTTGATATATTGGATACTGCTTACTCTGATTTAAAAAGTGATCTTTTAAGCTTAAATTCTGAACTTAAAAACAAAATAAACTTAAGAGATGAAGCACAAGCGGAATTAGATTCTCTTAATTTTTTAGAAGATTATGAAAAGAGACTGGAAAATTTAAAAAAAATAAAAGAAATATTTTTGAAAAATAATGATTTTTTATTTAAGCTTAGAGATTATAAATGCCAGGCAGAAAACATAGAGGGTGAATTAAAAAAAGAAAGAGACATAATAAATAAATTTAAAAAATTAGAAGATGCAAATACTATATTTACAGAAGCCCTAAATAAAAAGGCGAAATTAAAAGAACTTATTAATTTAAAGAATGATTTTATATATAATTCTAAAGAAATAGAAAAAAACAAAGAAATATTAAAAAAATTAGAAAACTTAGAATTTATAAAAGATACAAATGACAAATCTAAGAAAATAAATCAATTGTTTTTAAATTTATTAAGTTTGAAAAATCGAATTTTAAACTTAGAAAGAACAATTGATCTAACAAAAGAAAAAATAAAGAGCCTTGAAAATCTTGAAAAAATTAAAATTATTTTAAATGATTTAGAAAATAAAAATAAAGGCTTTAATGATTTTCTGGAAATAAAAAAAAGGTTGAATGTCCTTAATGAAAAATTTAAAATAGCAGATAAATTTTTAAAGGGTTACGAAAACTTAGATGAATCTTTTAACTTATTTAAAAAATTAGAAAAGAGTCTGTACAATTATAATAAGCTTATTCAAATTAATGAAAATTTATCAAAAATTGGAATAGATATTGGAATTGAAAAGCTAAAAATAGATTTTATAAGTCAGGATTACCAAAAAAATTTAGAAGAGTACAGAAAAATTTATAACAAATTAGATTTCTGTCCCTTTTGTTTTTCAAAAATTGATGAGAATACAAAAAAACATATAGAAAATCATTTGCGGGGTGAAATATGAGTTACGAAAACAAAGAATACAATAACTATGAAAAAGAAATAGAAACATTAAAAAACAAAATAAATAAAGCAAGCCAAATAAAATCAACAGCAGTTGGAAGATTGGAAGCATTAGAAGGAAATAAAGAAGAACTTATAAAAAAATTGAAAGAGCTTAATGTAGATCCTGAAAATCTTGACAATGAAATTTTAAAGCTTCAAAAAGAAATTGAAAATTTAATAAGTGAGGCAAATTCTCTTTTGCCCGAGGATTTATAATGGAAGATATAGTTGAGAAAATTGACAGCTTCGACAAAAATGTTTCAAAATTAAGATTTCAATATGACTTGACAAAAAAAAGATACGATTCAATAGAAAATGAAATAAAAAGCAAATTGGAATACAAAGAAGTTTTAAACAAAGTTGGAGTTTTGCTTAAAAAATCTTCAGAATTTGCAAGAAACGAAGCAAAAACACAATTAGAAAATATGGTTACCAATTTTTTAGTTTATGTTTTTGAAGAAAATATAAGGTTTGAAATAGAATTATCTGAAAGCAGAGATAATGTAAGCGCAGAATTTTATGTTGTAAATGAATACGAAGGTTATACAGTCAGAACGAAACCTGAAAATTCAAGGGGTGGAGGAGTAGTTGATATAATTTCAATTGCTCTTAGAATAGCATTTATGTTTTTAACTAAACCACCTATAGAAGGACCTATTATTTTTGATGAACCAGGAAAGCATGTTAGCAATGATTATAATTTTAATCTTGGAGAGTTTTTAAAAAAATCTTCAGAAGCTATGGAAAGACAAATAATTATGGTAACTCATAATCAATATTTAGCTAACATTGGAGACAATTCTTTTACAGTAAATATAAAAAATGGAAAATCATTAGTAGAAAAAACCATCTTATAGAATACCGAATTTTTCGTGTAGGAAACACTTAAAGTTTGGTATTTTTTTATTAAAATAAAAAATTTGATGATTTTGAAAATGTTTTATTAAAAATTCAAAAAAATTTTTATTTTTAAATTATTTAAAACAAAATTAAATAAAACTGTTTTTATTTATAATATTGGGTATATAAAATTTAGAGTAGTTTAAATGGGCGAGAAGACTATTAAAATACAAAAATAAATTTAAATAATTATTAAATTTATTGACAGTAGTTTAAATGGGCGAGAAGACTATTAAAATACAAAAATAAATTTAAATAATTATTAAATTTATTGACAGTAGTAAAATTAAAAGATACAATTACAGTATAGTATTTAGATTTATTTGAGTACTTATTAATAGATAATGGAAAACCTTTCCTATTCTATAAAATTTTTGGGGGGTGAGTGTTCTGAGTATCTTTAAGAGAAAAAAATCTAACAAGCCAAACAAATCCGATGTAAGAGATTTTAAGGGTGATGTTAAAGAAAAAGATTTAAAAGATGAAGAAAAAGAAGTAATCAAGAAAGAAACTGACCAAAAAGAAATTGACAACAATAGTAGTGCAACAGTTGCCAATGATGTGCAAGAAGAAAGCAAAAAAGTTGCCGAAGAAAAAAATATTTCTGTAAGCAATAAAAATGAAGGGGGCAAGTCTATGTTATTTAAAACAACAGATGAACATGAATCTTTGCGTAAAGCTGTTAGAGAATTTGCTGAAGCTGAGGTTCAACCCATTGCATTTTCACTTGATCAAAACAATGAATATCCTGATGAAATAGTTAAAAAAATTGGTGAAAATGGTTGGATGGGTATTCCTTATTCTAAGGAATACGGTGGAGCAGGCAAAGATGTTATATCTTATGCAATAGCTGTAGAAGAACTTTCAAGAGTTGATGGTGGTGTTGGAGTTATTTTATCAGCACACACATCTTTAGGAAGCTATCCTATAGAAGCTTTTGGTACCGAAGAACAAAAGAAAAAATACTTAGTTCCTCTTGCTAAAGGTGAACATGTAGGAGCCTTCGGCTTAACAGAACCTGAGGCAGGATCAGATGCAGGTGGAACAGAAACAACTGCAGAACTAAACGGTGATTATTATATCTTAAATGGTAATAAAATATTTATAACCAATGCACCTAAAGCAGACACTTATGTAGTATTTGCTGTTACAACTCCAGGTATAGGAACTCATGGAATTTCAGCTTTTATAGTTGAAAAAGGATTTGAAGGATTCACTTTTGGGGATCACTATGACAAATTAGGCATAAGATCATCTTCAACTGCAGAGCTTATTTTTAACAATGTTAAAGTTCCTAAAGAAAATTTACTTGGACAAGAAGGACAAGGATTTAGAATTGCTATGCAAACTCTTGACGGAGGCCGTATAGGTATAGCAGCTCAAGCTTTGGGAATTGCTCAAGGAGCATATGAAGCAGCAGTAAAATACGCTAAAGAAAGAATTCAATTTGGAAAACCAATTGCCCAACAACAAGCCATTTCATTTAAACTTGCAGACATGGCAACAAAAATTCGTGCAGCAAGATTTTTAGTATATTCAGCAGCTGAAATGAAAACAAACCATGAAAACTATGGTATGGAATCTGCAATGGCTAAAATGTATGCATCTGACTGTGCACTTGAAGTTGTAAATGATGCACTTCAAATCCATGGCGGAAATGGATTCCTAAAAGGAATGGATGTTGAAAGATTCTATAGAGATGCTAAAATAACTACAATTTATGAAGGAACAAATGAAATTCAAAGAGTTGTTATTGCAGCAAATATAGTAGGAAAAATAAAGAGAAAGAAAAATAAAGTTGCAGCAGTATTAGGGGAAAAGAAGGGACCAATAACAGGAGAAAGAAAGAAACAAATGTTTGATTCTGATGATCCTAAGAAAAATGTAAAGGATCTTGTAGCTGCTCTTAAAAAAGATGGCTATGATTTCACAGTAGGAATTCCTGTAGATACTCCTATAAGTGAATCTGAAAGGGTCGTTTCTGTAGGTAAAGGTATTGGCGATAAAGAAAATATGGAAGTTGCTAAAAAACTTGCACAAGCTGCAGGAGCTTCCTTAGGTTCTTCAAGACCTGTTGCTGAAACACTTAAATATCTACCTCTTGAAAGATATGTAGGTATGTCAGGACAAAAATTCAGAGGAAATCTATACTTTGCCCTTGGAATTTCAGGAGCAACTCAACATCTAAAAGGTATCAAAGATGCTTCAACAATTGTTGCAATCAACAAGAATCCTGGTGCTACAATATTTAAGAACGCTGACTATGGAATAGTTGGTGATATTAATGAATATATGCCTCTTCTTATTGAAGAATTCGGAACTGAAGAAAAGAAACCGGCACCTCCAATGAAGAAAGTTAGAAGATCTAAACCGAGAAAACTTGCACCTAACTATAAAGTAATGGTATGTCCGGGTTGT
Organism: Peptoniphilus sp. BV3C26; assembly: GCF_000478985.1. GTDB lineage: Bacteria > Bacillota > Clostridia > Tissierellales > Peptoniphilaceae > Peptoniphilus_B > Peptoniphilus_B koenoeneniae. The sequence goes on along the minus strand of NZ_AWXB01000065.1, from coordinate 93,522 downwards.
GGATATGAATATGATCCTGATCTTGGAGATTCGGAAGGTGAAATTGATCCAGGTACAGATTTTGAAAGATTGCCTGATACTTGGGAATGCCCTGAATGTCAAACAGAAAAGAAAGATTTCATTGAAATGGAATTTCCGAGTGATAGAAAGTAATTAGGAGGTAAAAGATGTTATATAATATTAGAAAAGTAACTGATGATCTTTACTATGTTGGTGGAAATGATCACAGAACACATCTATTTGAAAATATTCATCCAATTCCGGAAGGAGTTTCATATAACTCATATCTGTTAAAGGATGAAAAAAATGTTTTGATTGATACAGTTGACTGGTCAATTGTAAAAGATTTCTTGGAAAGAATAAAAGTAGTATTAAATGGCGAACCCCTTGATTATCTTTTAATTCATCACTTGGAACTTGACCACGCAGGAGCAATTGAAGAAGTAATTTTAAGATATCCAGATGTTAAAGTTATATGTTCAGAACAAGGCTTTGAATTTATGAGCCAAACAGGATATGAAATAAAAGAAGAAAATAAAATAATTGTTAAAGAAGGAGACACTTTTAGTTTCGGTAAACACACTTTTGCCTTTGTTGAAGCTCCAATGGTTCACTGGCCTGAAGTTATAATGTCTTTAGACGTAACCAACGGATGTCTGTTCTCAGCTGATGCTTTTGGTACATTTGGAGCACTTGACGGAAAATTATTTAATGACGAAGTAAACTTCGACAGAGATTATTTAGACCACATGAGAAGATATCTAACAAATATTGTAGGAAAATATGGAGCTTTTGTTCAAGATGTATTGAAAAAAGCAGCCCCACTTCTTCCGCAAGTTAAATTTATCTGCCCTCTTCATGGACCAGTTTGGAGAAATGATTTCGGATATATTATCGGAAAGTATGATACTTGGAGTAAATATGAACCTGAAGAATATGGTGTATTAATTGTTTACGGTTCAATGTATGGAAACACTGAAAGAGCAGCACAAGAACTTGCATCAGACCTTTGTGAAAAAGGTATGACAAATGTTGTTGTAAGAGATGTGTCAAGTACTCATGTTTCATATTTAATTTCAGATGCTTTTAAATACTCACACATTGTTCTTGCTTCAGTAACTTATAACTTAGGTATTTATCCTCCAATGAAAGACTTCTTAAATGATATGGAAGCTCTTAACCTACAAAACAGAACAATAGGTATCCTTGAAAATGGTACTTGGGCTTGTACAGTAGGCGATAAAATGGAAGATTTCTTAGATGAAAATATGAAGCTTATGGACGTTCTAAATGAAAGAGTAACTATTAATACTTCACTTAACTCAGCAAATAGAAGTGATATGGACGGATTAACAGATGCTTTAATTGAATCTATAAAAAACTTAAAAGAATTAAAAGCAAAAAAAGCTGATAAATAAAAATGTTCCCCTAAGCTTATAAGCTTAGGGGATTTTTGTATAAAAAAGCGAAAAGATATTTAAAAAAGATTTATATTTTACATAATATATGGATAAAAATTCATATTACTTGATAAGTAAAAACTTTTTTTCTTAAAATAGTGTATTTTCTCGTACTTCGTGGTATTATTAATGATAGAAATGTTTTCATTATGGAGGTAACTATGAACAAGAAGATTAAAAACTACATAATATACGGAATTTTTATTTTGTTATTATTTTTATCAACTCTTGCAAAATCTTTCTCTTCTGAAGTCTTTTGGCCAAGTGCAAAAAATATGCCTGTACCATTTGACGGAATTTTGTTTAACGATCCTCAAGATATTCAAAATTTGACTGTAACAAGAGCTATTGCAAATGAAAATAATAGAAATTATGTTAAATATGATATTTCATTTGATTATATAGGCGATTTTGGTAATTTTAGAATTTTAGGCAATCCTATAGGTCAAACTTTCTTTCCGGAAGGTATAAGCCCTGTATTCAGTGATGTAGAATTAAAAGGCGACTACGATAAAATTAATAGTTCCCTTTTCACAGAAAATTTAAAGTTAAAGGATTTATACAAAAAAGTTAAAAATTATAATTTTATGGCAACTTCTAAGATAAGAGTACCTTTAAAGAAAGAAGTTACCCAATATAACTTTACTGTAAAAAGTGAGCCTAAACATTTAAACTATGGTAAAAAAGGAACAATTTCAGAAAATTCAGTATTTATAACAAATACCAGAGTAGATAGTTTTAAAGATACTACAAAACCAAAAGATGGGATAAAAAATGAAAACAAAAATTTCAATCAATCAGGCTATTACGTAAACTCTCTTGAAATAATTAATGAAAAAGCAGTTTCATCAATATCTACAGCAAATACAATAAACAGCATTGTCTTTGTTCTTTCTATAATTTGTATGCTTCTTTTACTTTGGCTTAACAGTAAAAAATCTCAAATACCTTACATGATTTTAATGATGCTGTCAGTTATAACGGTGCATAGATTTTTAGATAGAGGAGCAAGCGTCTTTGGAATGCTGATTATTTGGACTATACTTGCTTATATAGGAGCTGTTATTTCAAATATTTATGGTAGAGATGAAATTACGGTTATGAAAAAAGATTTAAAACGTTCCTTAGCGTGGACAATAATCTTCTTTGTTATAGTTTTAATTATATTTATAATTCCAAGAGCAATTTAATAAAAAATTAACAACTCGTGAAAAGCGAGTTGTTTTTTTTGTGAAAATATTTTCGTAATATTAGATTATTTTTTAAATCTTTTTTAAATACTAAAACCTATTAAATTGCGATCTATAGAGCTTTTAGTCTAAATTGAAAAATGCTATATTCTATAATATAATTAATTTACAAGTAAGAAACAGTTTATTCTTACAAAGGAGGTAACAATGAAAAGAAGATCACTTATTGCTTTATTGTTAGTTTTTGCAATGGCTCTTGTAGGTTGTGGAAATTCTGCACCTAAAGATGGTAATGACAAAAAAGCAAATGGTAACAAACAAGGAGCTGAAGCAACAAAATCAGACTTAAAAATAGGATTTGTAACTGATGAAGGTGGAGTTAACGACCAATCATTTAACCAAGGAGTTAAAGAAGGTCTTGACAAAGCTAAAGAAGATTTTGGAGTAGATATAGCATACTCTGAATCAAAAGATTCAAATGACTATAAGCCGAATTTTGAAACTATGTTAGACGATGGAAAAGATTTAATCGTTGGTGCAGGCTATAAAATGGGAGATACAATAATTGAAGAAGCTAAAGCAAATCCTGATGTTAAATTTGCAATAGTTGATGTTGATCCAACAGTTGATGCCGATGGAAATAAAATCGAAGCACCATCTAACCTTGTAGGTATAATGTTTAGAGCTCAAGAACCATCTTTCTTAGTTGGTTACATTGCAGGACACACTACAAAAACTGACAAAGTTGGTTTTGTTGGTGGAGTTGAAAGTAACATAATCTGGGGATTTGACTATGGTTTTAGAGCAGGTGTTGATTATGCAGCAAAAGAACTTGGCAAAAAAATTGACGTTATGGTTCAATATGCAGCAAGTTTTGCAGACTCACAAAAAGGAAAAGCAATTGCAACTACTATGTTCCAAAATGGTGCTGATATAGTATTCCATGCAGCTGGCGGAACAGGAGACGGAGTTATTGAAGCAGCAAAAGAAATGGGAGAAGGAAAATGGGCAATAGGTGTTGACAGAGATCAAATTGATGCAGCTCCTGACAATGTATTAACTTCTGCTATGAAAAATGCAAATGTTGCAGTTTATAATATAGTTAAAGACCTAGCTGAAGGAAAAGAATTCCCAGGCGGAACAACTATTAATCTTGGTTTATCTGATAATGGAGCTGTTGGTATTGCTCCAAGTTCAGACAAGCACGTACCTGCAGAATTAATCGAAAAAACAAAAGCTATTGAAGAAAAAATAATTTCAGGTGAAATTACTGTTCCTTATAATGAAGAAACTTATAAAGAATATTCTGCAAAGTAAATTTATAAAAACACCCTTGCTTATGCAGGGGTATTTTTTTATATAAATATAAGCTTTCATAGGTTATAATATAAAAGAGAGGAGGCGAATCCTTTGAATGAGTCTAATGGCTTAGCTGTTGAAATGAGGAATATAACAAAAAAATTTGGAAATTTCACAGCAAATTATAATATTAATTTAGAAATAAAAAAAGGTGAAATTCATGCACTTCTTGGAGAAAACGGTGCAGGAAAATCTACTTTAATGAATATTTTATATGGAATGTATACAGCAACAGCTGGAGAAATTTTTGTAAATGGAAAAAAAGAAGAAATAAAAAATCCTAATGATGCAATAAAACTTGGACTTGGAATGGTTCACCAACATTTCATGTTAGTTGAGCCCTTTACCGTTGTTGAAAATATTATCCTTGGAATTGAACCAACAAAGGGAATTAAATTAGATTACAAAGCTGCGAAAAAACAGGTTGTAGACATATCAAATAAATATGGACTATCTATAAATCCTGATGAAAAAATTGAAAATATTAGTGTAGGAATGCAACAAAGGGTTGAAATATTAAAAGCTCTCTATAGAGGAGCAGATATTTTAATTTTTGATGAACCTACTGCTGTTTTAACTCCTCAAGAAATAGAGGAATTTGTAGATATTATTAAGGGACTTTCAAAGCAGGGAAAAACGATTATACTTATAACTCACAAATTAAAAGAAATTAAAGCCATGGCTGACAGATGCACGATTATAAGGCGTGGCAAAAAAATAGAAACTGTAAATGTGAGTGAAGTGTCTGAAGAAGAACTGGCTGATATGATGGTTGGTAGACAAGTTTTATTAACTGTGGATAAAAAAGAAATGGAGCCAGGAGATTTAATACTTAATGTGGACAATCTTGTTGTGAAAAGTTCAAGAAATATTGAAAAATTAAAAGGACTGAGTTTAAATTTGTTTCAAGGAGAAATACTTGGGATTGCTGGAATAGACGGAAATGGTCAAAGTGAACTTTTAGAAGCCTTAACAGGCCTTAGAAAGATTGAATCAGGAAAAGTTTTAATTGACGGCAAAGATATAACAAACCACACGCCTAAACAAATACAAGAGGCCGGAATGTACAATATTCCTGAAGATAGACAAAGACGTGGATTGGTTCTGGAGTTCAGCGTTGCTGACAATTTAATTTTAGAAGATTTTGCCGAAAAAGAATTTTCAAAAAATGGGATTTTTAACAGAAAAAATATATATGACCACGCTAATGATCTTGCGGAAAAATTTGATATAAGACCAAGAGATCCAAACTATTTAGCGGGCTCTTTATCAGGTGGTAATCAACAAAAAGTTATTATAGCAAGAGAAATTTCAAATGATCCTGAGGTTTTAATAGCAGCTCAGCCTACAAGAGGCCTTGATGTAGGTGCTATTGAATATGTTCACAAATATTTAGTTGCTCAAAGAGATGAAGGCAAAGCTGTTCTTTTAATTTCTTTTGAGCTGGATGAAATTATGAGCTTATCAGATAGAATTGCCGTAATATATGGTGGAAAAATAGTTAATACCTTTAAAGCCGGAACCGTTGATGAAAAACAAATAGGTCTTTTAATGGCAGGGGGAGGGCAAGATGAAAGCAAAAACTAAGATATTTTATACTGTTGTTTCCATATTATTAGGCTTTCTTTTTGGAGCAATTATTTTACTTATAAACGGAACAAATCCACTGGAAGCATATAAGGTTGTAATTCTTGGAGCAGTTGGCAAGCCACAATATATATCTTGGACAATAATAAAAGCTGTCCCAATAATATTAACAGGGATATCAGTAGCCTTTGCTTTTAGAACAGGCTTATTTAACATCGGTGCTGAAGGTCAATATATTATAGGTTCCATAGGGGCAGTTTTAGCAGGATATTTAGTTAAACTACCACCAATTATACATCCAATATTTTGCCTAATTGTTGGTTTTGTCTTTGGAGCCGTTTGGGGTGGCTTAGTTGGAATACTTAAAGCAAGATTTAACGTAAATGAAGTTATTTCTTCAATAATGTTAAACTGGATAGCTTTTTATTTTTCAAATTATATTTTAAGTTTTCCTTTTTTGAGAAAACCTCAAAGTGATTTATCATATTCAATTTTAGATTCAGCAAAAATAACAGTTTTAGGAAAGTGGAAGGCAAGTGAAGCTGGTATAAAATTTTTAAGCAAAAATCCTGGACTTAAGCAGTTTTTAAGACCACCATTAAATTGGGGAATTTTAATTGCTATAATTGTTGCAATTATTATTTGGTACATTTTAAACAGAACAACTTTAGGTTACCAGTTAAAAGCAGTGGGATTCAGCCCTGATGCCGCTGAATACGGTGGAATAAATGTAAAAAGAAATATGGCAACTTCTATGATTATTTCAGGAGCAATCTCTGGTCTGGCAGGTGCAGTCACCGTTTTAGGAGTTTCATTTAATATTTCATTAATGGCCGCTCAACAAGGATACGGATTTGATGGAATGGCAGTTTCTTTAATTGCAAGCAATAATCCTTTAGCATGCATTCCAGCAGGTTTACTCTTTGCAGGTCTTCAATATGGAGGAGGAAAATTAACGAGTGCTTTAGATACTCCTTCTGAGGTAATAAGTATTTTAATAGGTGTAATAGTTTTATTTATATCTATGCCAAAGCTACTTGAAATGATAGGAAAATTTTTCAAAAAAAACAAAAATGAAAAATTAGATGGAGAGGAGATAAAAAAATGATAGATATAGCCAATATTATAAGTATTACTCTTCTTTATTCAGCTCCTTTAATATATGCTGCCCTTGGAGGAGTTTTAAGTGAAAATTCAGGTGTAGTAAACATAGGTCTTGAAGGTATGATGACCATAGGAGCCTTAATAGGGGCTACAGTTGGATATTATTTAGGAAATCCTTGGATTGCATTTTTATGCGGAGGCATTGCCGGTTTATTACTATCATTACTTCATGCCATAGCAACCATACATTTTGCAGCAGACCATGTTGTTTCAGGTATAGCAATTAACTTAATAGGCCCTGGAATGTCATTGTTTTTATCAAGAAGATTTTTTGATGGAGCTGCTTTAACAAAGCCAATTCCCTTTGAAAATAAATTGCCTAAAGTATTTGGAAGTTTGTTTAAAAGTTTACCTAAAAATGAATTTACAAAATCAATGTCAATCATTTTTAACCAATATATTATTGTTTACATTGCTTTTGCTTTAGTATTTTTAACTTGGTTCATACTATATAAAACAAAACTAGGACTTAGAATAAGAGCAGTAGGAGAACATCCAAGAGCAGCAGAATCATTAGGAGTAAACGCCTATAAAATAAAATATATTTGCGTATTAGCTTCAGGATTTTTAGCTGGCTTAGGAGGAGCGTCTATGTCTCTTGCCATAGTGTCAAATTACAGAGATACACTTATTGCGGGTCAAGGATTTATAGCTCTTGCAGCCATGATATTTGGAGGATGGAAACCTCAAGGAGCAATGCTTGCTTGTTTATTATTTGGAGCAGCTCAAGGTTTTACTGTATTCTTAGGTTCTAAAGGATTTAAAGTAGATTCCAATTTACTTGCAATGTTGCCTTATGTTATAACTCTTATAGTTTTAGTAGCTTTTGTTAAAAGCGTAAAGGCCCCAAGTGCAGATGGAAAACCATATGAAAGAAATAATTAAAAAAGAGGAGATAGGGCTCCTCTTTTTTTTGCCTTAATAGGCATTCTTGACTTATCTTTATTAAACGTATACAATATTTAGTAGAAGTTTTAGAAACTTGAAAACTTAATATGGAGGTGCTAAGCTATTGCCGGAAATAATAAAAATTCTTTTAAGCGCTATTATTTCTTTGGGATTAGGCTACTTTGTAAGAAAGTATATTGCTGAAAATAAAGTAGGAAAAGCTGAGGAAATTGCAAATAAAATCGTAATTGATGCCGAGCATACTGCCGAATCAAAGAAAAAAGAACTTTTAGTTGAAGCAAAAGAAGAAATTCACAAAATGAGAGCAGAAGTGGAATCCGAAAATAAGCTTAGACGAGCAGAACTTTCACAATTAGAAACAAGAGTATTGGCAAGAGAAGAATCTATTGAAAAGAAATCTAATTCACTTGAAAAGAAGGAAGAAAAACTTAATCGTAAACTTGAAGAAGCTAAAGCTAAAAATGAAGAAGCGGAAAGTTTAATTGAAAAAAGAAATTTGGAACTTCAAAGAGTTTCAGGACTAAGTGTTGAAGAGGGTAAGAGAATCTTACTTTCAGAACTTGAAAAAGATGTAGTTCATGAATCCGCACAAATTATTAGAGAAAATGAACTTAGAATTAAAGATGAATCTCAAAAATATGCACGAGATATTATAGTACAAGCTATACAAAGATGTGCAGCAGATACTGTTGCAGAGAACACTGTTTCAGTTGTTTCTTTGCCAAATGATGAAATGAAAGGTAGAATAATCGGTAGAGAAGGAAGAAATATAAGAGCTATAGAATCATTAACAGGAGTTGATTTAATTATTGATGATACACCTGAAGCTGTAGTTTTGTCTTGCTTTGATCCTATTAGAAGAGAAGTTGCAAGAATTGCAATTGAAAAGCTCGTCTCAGATGGAAGAATTCACCCAACTAGAATTGAAGAGACAGTAGAACGTGCTAAGAAAGAAATTGAAGTAACAATTAAGGAATCCGGAGAACAAGCAGCATACGATGCAGGAGTACATGGATTACACCCTGAACTTATAAAGTATTTAGGAAGACTAAAGTATAGAACAAGTTATGGGCAAAATGTATTAAAGCATTCAGTTGAAGTTGCACAGATAGCCGGAATAATTGCTTCTGAACTTGGAGCAGACGTTAAAATTGCTAAACGTGGCGGTTTACTTCACGATCTTGGTAAAAGTATAGACCATGAAGTTGAGGGACCACATGTTGACTTGGGGGTTGACCTTGCAAGAAGGTATAAAGAACCTGAATCTGTAGTCCATACTATTGAAGCTCATCATAATGATGTTGAACCAAGTACATTGGAAGCTGTTATAGTTCAAGCAGCAGATGCAATATCAGCAGCAAGACCAGGTGCAAGAAGAGAAACAGTTGAATCTTATATAAAACGTCTTGAAAAGCTTGAAGAAATAGCAAATGAATATGAAGGTATTGAAAAATCATATGCTGTTCAAGCTGGAAGAGAAATTAGGATAATTGTTAAACCAGAGATGATTTCTGAATCCGAAATTATTGTTACTGCAAGAAATATAGCAAAACAAGTTGAAGCTGAACTTGATTTTCCTGGACAAATAAAAGTTAATGTCATAAGAGAAACAAGAGCAGTTGAATATGCAAAATAATATCTAAACCTGCCAATGGCAGGTTTTTTTAATAGGAGAAAATATGATTTCCACATTATTAGATGATTTTATAGGATATCTTGGATCTACAAGATCTTTATCGAAAAAAACTATGGAAGGATATTATTATGATATCCGAACTTTTTTAAGATTTATGAAAATAAGAAGAGGTTTAGCTAATGAAGAAAATTTTGACTCTATCGATATAGATGATATAGATGTAGAATTTTTAGAAAATATAAAAAAGACAGATTTATATGCTTTTAACGCTTATCTTGAAAGAAGACGTGACAACTCAAACAGAACTAAATACAGAAAATTGTCTGCAATAAGAACTTTTTTTAATTATCTTTCAGTTAAAATAAATGTAATAGATCACAATCCCATAGAAGATATAGATATGCCTAAATTGGAAAAGACTTTGCCGGTAGCTTTGACATTGGATGAAGCAATAAAATTTTTAAATACAATTAAACATAGTGAACAATCGGAATTTTTTAAAAATAGAGATTACGCCATAGCCACTTTATTTTTAAATTGCGGGATGAGATTATCTGAGCTTGCTTCTATAAATTTAGAGGATATAAGGGATGATAAAAGTTTAAAAATTATGGGAAAGGGGAAAAAAGAAAGAACTGTTTACTTAAATGATGCCTGCATAAAAGCCTTAGATGATTATTTAAAGTTAAGACCTGATGTAGAAGATAAGGCACTTTTTTTAAGCAGATTGAACAAGAGAATCGGAAATAGGGGAATACAAAATATGATTGAAAAACATATTTTGGAGGCAGGACTTGACCCTAATAAATATACAGTCCACAAACTAAGACATACAGCTGCAACTCTTATGTATAGGTATGGTAATGCAGATTTGAGGTCCTTACAGGAAGTTCTCGGGCATGTTTCTGTAACAACAACTCAAATTTATACCCATGTAAGTGATGAACAAATAAGAACAACCGTTGAAAATAACCCTTTAGGAAAAATTGACAATGAAATTAAATGAATTTTTAAAATCAAACAACAAAAAACAATTAATTGGAAACACTTCAGTTTTTGCAGATTCAATAATTGAAGAGTTTACAATAAAAAATGGAGGAAGTTTTTTAATAAGTCCAATTGATATAAAAAAACTTGTAAAAGAACTCTCCATAGAAGAAATAATTAAATCAGGTGAAAAATATTCAAATGAAATTGAATCAGTGCTTTTTATTTATGATCTGCTAAAAAATACAGAACTTGAATTTTTTAAAGAAAATCAAATTTCTCTAAGCCTTGCACAAGAATTTTATAATTTAATCCAAGAATTAAAACTTACAAATTATAAAGAAGAAGCCTTTAACAACAATAGGCTTAGAGATTTTTTAAAAATTTTTAAACTTTATAACGAAAAGCATAAGGGAATAGATTATGGAGATTCAATTAAAATAGCTTTAAATTTTAAAGATGATCAAATAGAAAGAGCTATTATAGAAAATACCGATTTAAGATATTACGAGGAAAAACTTCTTAATTTATTAAATGTAAAGACAATTGAGCTTGATAAATATGAATTTAATAAGAAAAAAACTGAAATTTATAAGTGCTTTTCTCAGAGAGATGAAGTTTTAAACCTTTTAGAAATAATAATAAAAGAAAAAATAAATCCGAAAGATATAGAAATTGTATACACTGATGCATCCTACATAGAAATATTAAAATCATTTTTATTTACAAATCTTCCTATAAAATTCAATAAAGAAAAAGAAGTAGAACTTATTGAAATTCTCGAAAATATATTTTCTTTTGTAGATAGTAATTTTTCTCCTAAATTTTATAAAAAAATAAAAAATATTTGTAGAATTTATGAAGATGTAAATATAGATTTTATAGGGGATAAAAATAACTATTTAAATTTAAGTGATTTTGCAAAAGATCTTGTAGATATACTTCCGGCTAAAAAAAGAAGAAAAAATAAATTTTAGGGATTTTTTAAATAACCTATTAACTTTTTCAAAAAAATATTTAAATCTTAGAGAAGAGGTTGTAGACCTAATAAAAAATATTTCAAGCTTTTCTAAAGAAAAATACCTGTACTTTTATGAAGCTTTAGAATTTTTAAAATTTCAAATTGAAAATTTAAATATTTCTAAAGCCACTGAATCATTTATAAGAGTTTCAAATATTTATGATGAAAGGATTTTTACAAGAAAATATGCCTTTATTCTGGGAATGGCTAGTGAATTTTTTCCAACAACAATAGGAGAATCACCAGTTATTAGAGATTCAGAATTAGAAAAAATTTCAAAAAAAATTACAACAAAGGAAAAATTAAATTCAGCAAAATACAATTTGGCAAAATATAAAATTAATAATTTTTTCAGCTTAGGAGAAAAAATTTATTTCTCTTATCCTCAAGTGGATGAAAAAAATGAGAAATATACAGAAGCTGTTTTTTTACAAAATTTAAATTTACCAGAAATAGAAAAAAATTATTATAGTTTTGATTCTTTAGAAGAAAAATTTCAGGAATTAAGAGAAAATAATTTTCAAGAAATATTAAAAAATTTTGTATTTTCAGCTACATCTTTAAATGTATTAAATTTAAGCCCAAAATGTTTTTATAATAAATTTATTTTAAATTTAGATGATGACGAAGAGGAAATCTTTGATGAAGATTTAATTTTCCCATTTTACGCAACAGGTTCCATAGTTCATGAAAGCTTAAAAAATATTGTAGATCAAATTAATGAGAAAGGATCACTCTTTGCTCTTGAACAAGTGGAAAATATTTTAAATAAAAATATAGAGCCGTATTTAAAAAAATATCCTCAAAGATTGGAAAAACCCTTTGAAAATTATAAAAATAATTTAAGGGATATGATTAAAAATTATTTAATAGATTTTATAGAAAAAAATCCAAATGAAAAATTTTATAAAACAGAATATAGCTTTGGATTCGGACAAAAAGAGTCTTTATGTAAAGATCCAGTTACTATAGAAATCGGAAAATATAAAATTAAGGTTAAAGGATCAATTGATAGGTTGGATTTATTAGAAGATCAAATGGTTTTAATTGATTATAAAACAGGCAACAGCAAATTAATAAAAGATATGGACAATAAAAACAGACTTATACAGGACTTTATATATAAAAAAGTCTTAGAAAAGTTTTTTTCAAAAGATATTACATGTCAGTATCATTTTATAAAAAATAGGGAAATATATGAGCCTTGTGGAGATTTTGAAGAAACGGAAAAAAACTTAGAATTGCTTTTTGATTTTGTAAATGAATATGGTTTCGTTAAACCAGAAAAAATGGCTGGTTTATCAGGAAAGTATGAGAATCTGAAAAAGGACAAATCAGAAATAGAAAAGGCAATAAGCTTTAGTGAAAATTATTTGGTGCTTTAATGGAAATGAATAAATTATTAGAAATCGAAAATCTTAAAAGAGAAAATTTAATAAAAGAATTTAATAAAAACTTTTTAGTTGAATCAGGAGCTGGCGCGGGAAAAACTTACTTATTAGTTGAAAGAATGACAAATTTAATTGAAAAGGGCATTTTTAAACCTCAAGAAATTGTGGCCATAACCTTTACCAATAAGGCTGCTCAAGAACTTAGATCGAGAATTCAAAGTAAACTTTTAGAGAAAGTAAATCCTAATGAAAATATTAAATATGCGATAGAAAATTTTAATAAAATAAATATTTCTACAATACATTCCTTTGCCAATAAATTAATTCAAGAAATGCCATTTTATGCAAACTTGGGTCTTAATTTTAATGTAAAAGAAGATGAAGATTATGATTCATATCTACTTAGTATTTATAAAAAATTTATAGAAAGAGATCTTAAAACCTATATAAAAGAAAGCCAACTGAAAATATTTGAAAAGGCAGAAAATAAAAAAATAATATTGGGTCAAATTTCAAAATTTATATTAAATCAAAACACTGAATTTCCAAATTATTTTGACGATAATACTAAAATTTATTTTATAGAAGAACTTTTAAAAGATTCTTATGAAATTATAGATAAAATAAATAAATTTATAAAAGATTTAAAAGTTGATACAAGTGTTTACAGGAGTGATTTTCTTAAAAATTTGCAAGAATTAAATCTTTATAAAAACAATAATTCTTACGGAAATTTTTTAAAAAGTATTTTTGACTTTTGGGTTTTTATGCAAAATGAAAAAATAATAGAAAGTCCTTTTACAAAAGTAAAATACAAGGCAAATGATGATATAAAAAATAAAGTTAAGGATTCTACAATAATTCAAGGCGCAATAAGATGTGAATTGAATGAGAAGATAAGACTTTATTTAAATAACCTATATGGAGGCTTTGTCGGCGCCTCTGAGGGCTTTAGTAAATTTATTGATGAGTTTGTATCAGGAGACTATAAAACTTTGTCTAACGACGATTTAGTGCGTTTGGCATTGAAGATAGTTGAGGACTACCAGTCAAGGATGTATTTGCAAAGCAAATATAAGTATTTTTTTGTAGATGAGTTTCAAGATACAGATCCTATACAGACAAAATTTATTCTTGCCTTTTGTTCAAAAGATGAGGGGAATTTAAAGAATAAAAATTTTTCTGATTTTACTTTAAAAGATCAGGCCTTATTTTTAGTAGGAGACCCTAAACAATCAATTTATAGATTTAGGGGGGCAGATTTAAACAACTATGAAAAAGTAAAAAATATTTTCGAGAATCAAACTAACAGCGAATTTATTATCTTAGATAAATCTTTTAGATTTGACGATGAGTTGGCGTCTGAAATATTTGATATTTATAAAAATGATTTTGAAACTCCAACTGGACCCTATAATTTAAAATTAAATAACATTTTAACTAATGGAAAAAATTCAGCTTTAATGGGAATTTATTATCCTACCCTTGATTTTGATTTGGAATTTTTATTAAGTTTAATAACAGACCAAGATTTGAAATTATTTTTAAATAAAATCTATGATGAAGAGAAAAATGATTGTTTTTCAAATTTATTTATAAATTTTTTAATAAGGAGAGAAAGCTTTATAAAAGATAATTTAAAAGAGCTTGAAGATTTTAAAATTCAAAAAAATATAGAGGATATAAATTTAGAAAAATTATTTAAAAATAAAGCTTTTAAAGGTAATAAGGATTCTTTATTTGTAAGTGTCGGATTTTTTATAAATTATTTAGTCGAAACCCAAAATATAAAAGAAAAAGATATTTTAGTTTTAACCAGAACAAATTCTGGGGCTGAGGAAATGAGCGGTATTTTATATGCTTTGGGTTATGACATTGACACAAGCACAAACAGTAAATATTTTAATTTTCCGTCTATAAAAAATGCTTATAATTTTTATAAATTTTTAATAGATCAAAATAATAAAAATTTTCTTAGAATGCTTAGAGGGCTTTTTAAAATAGATGATATAAAAGCTTTTGAAATAAAAAAATATCTTCTTGAAAATAATTTTTTAGACTTGTTGGAAAAGAAAAAATTTTTAGAAGAAAAAGAAATAGAATTTATTTTTTCTTACTTAAATTATAATAAAGTGTCCTTAAGTGCAGCTTTAAGAGCTATGGAATTAGATTTTGAAAGTTTTACAGATGGCACTGTTAGGGAAAAGGAATATGAAACCTTTATAAGTTTTATGGAGAAACTTTTAAATAAAGACCTTTCATTTAAAGATTATAAAAATTACAGTGGAAATATTTTAAAAACTGACAATATTGAGAAGCTTAGAGTTATGAATCTTCACAAGGCTAAGGGTCTTCAAGGAAAATTTGTTATAATTATAGGAGAAAGTGCTTTAAAAGAAGAAAAAAGTGGATATTTTGATAGAGAAAAAAATCAAGGTTATGTTGATTTTTCTTCAAACAATAAGTTAATAAAAAGATATCAAGTCCCCAGCTATGACAATCCAGAAATAGAGCTTCTTGATAGGTCGGAAAGTAAAAAAGAAAATATAAGATTAAATTATGTTGCTGCAACAAGAGCTGAATCAGCTTTATTTGTATTTGATTTGTATGAAGTTTATAAGGAAATTTTTAAATTTGGTAAACCTTATTTATATAAAATTTCTAAGGGGAAAAATAAAGGAATCAACAAAAAATCTGAATTTGTAAAAGATATTTGTTCTTACAAATTTAACTTTACAGAAGAACCCCAAAAAGATAAAAAAATTAAAAATACATTTTATAAAAACGATGAGCTTATTTTACGTCCTCATGGTTCTTGGTACGGCACAATTTTTCACAGACTTATGGAACTTTCTGTGAATGATTATTTGAGAAAAGAAATACCTGATTTTAAAATTAATTTAAGACTTGCCATAGGCGAATTTTTATTTGATAAAGATTTAAATAATGAAAAAGATTTTATAAAATTAAATCTTGAAGCTGATAATTTTAGCGAAAATATAGAAAAAATTTATTCCTATGTGGAAGAAACAATTAAAAAAAGTTACGAAAATATTTTTCCTCAATTAGTTTCTATTTTTAAAGATGCAGATAAAATTTATACGGAAGTACCCTTTACTATTTTTGAAGAAAAATATATAAGAGGCAGAATAGATCTTTTAGTCATTAAGGACAATATATACACAGTTTATGATTATAAAACCGACTTATTAGGAGAAGAAGCCAATTATAAATATGAGGATCAATTAAATTTTTATAAGTCTGCCGTTGAAAAAATTTTTAAGGTAGAAAGAAGAAATATAAAGACAAAAATAATTAATTGTAATTAAGGAGATAAAATGAGGCTTGATAAATATTTAAAAAATTCAAGGATTATAAAAAGAAGAACCGTTGCCAAGGAAGCTTGCGATGGAGGAAGAATCTCAATAAATAATAAAATTGCCAAGGCTTCGGACGATGTTAAAATTGATGATATTTTAGAAGTAAGATTTGGAAATTCAACTTTTAAATGTAAAGTTACTAAAATTTTAGAAAGTGCAAAAAAAGATGATGCGGCTTTAATGTATGAAGTTATTAACTAAATGTAAAATAAGCTTGTTTTTTACAAGTGTAAATGTAATAATTTACTTGTAGGAAGGGATTTATATGAAAAGAAAATTTCCGCCGCTTTTAATGTTAATATTGGTTCTTGTAATTTTATACGGAACTTATTCTGTATCTAATTCTTTAATTACTAGGAATAGAATTAAACAGCAAATGTCAGAAAATGATAAAAAAATTAAAACTTTAAAAGATGACATATCAAAGATTAAAGAAGAAATAGAAAATTCAGATTCGCTTGAATTTATTGAAAAAGTGGCCAGAGAAGAGTATGGAATGGTAAAGCCCAGAGAAGTTATCTATGTAGATAAAGAAAAAGAAAACAATATGGAGGATCCAATTGGGGTTAGAGATAGGTAGTATAGTTGAAGGTACAGTTTCATCTGTTATGAAATTCGGAGCATTTGTTGATATTGGACAAGGACAAAGTGGATTGGTGCATATTTCTGAAGTTTCTGATGAATATGTAAAGGATATAGATAAATTTTTAAAAAAAGGCGACAAAGTCAAGGCTGTTGTTATAGATAACCAAGAAGGAAAAATAGCTTTATCTATAAAAAAACTTAAACCTAAAGTAGTAAAGCCTCAAGAACCAGAGCCAGAAAAAAAATATAAGGATTTATCTTTTGAAGAAAAACTTTCAAAATTTATGAAAGAATCAAACACCAAGTATGAACAAATGCGTTCAAGAGAAAACTCTAAATATGGTAGATCCAAATCAAGAAAATAATAGTGATAGACAAAATCTATCACTTTTTGCATTATGTTTGAAAAATTTAATGAAACTATAAAAACAAACAATTTAATAGAAAAAAATGACACTATTTTAATGGGAGTTTCCGGTGGAGCAGATTCAGTTTACTTATTTTTTGGACTTTTAAGTTTAAAAGAAAAATATAATTTAAATTTAAAATGCGCCCATATAAATCACGGAATCAGAGAAAGTGCAAAAAGAGATGAATTATATGTAAAATCTCTTTGTGATAAATATGATGTTGAATTTAATTTACTGAGCACTAATATGAATGAATATGCTTTAAAAGAAAAGTTATCTAAAGAAGAAGCTGGAAGAAAATTAAGGTATGATTTTTTTAATAAAATAGCAACTTCAAAGGCAAAAATAGCCCTTGCCCATAATTTTGATGATAATATGGAAACTATTTTATTTAGAATTATAAGGGGAACGGGTATAAGCGGCTTAAGGGGAATACCTTATAAAAGAGATAATATTATAAGGCCTCTTTTAGATACTAAAAGACAAACTATAGAGGAAGAGCTTAAAAAACTTGGCATTCCATGGATGCTTGATGAAACAAATTTAATAAATGACTATTCAAGAAATATGTTAAGAAATGAATTAATACCCTTTGTTGAAAAAAATTTTAACACTTCTTTTAAAGAATCTTTAAACAGACTTAGACTTAACTCCACAGAAATATATGATTTTATTTCTAAAGAAACTAAAGCATATACAAATAAAAATTATTTAGAAGTTGAAAAAGTAATAGATTTAGACCAGGGTCTTCTAAATGAAGTTATAAGAACTTTTATTTTAAGAAATAAAAATAATTTAAACTCAATTGACAGGAACCACATTGAAGCCTTTATAAACTTAATGAAATCTGAAAATGGAAAGTCTATAAATCTTCCAGGAATAAATTTATATAAGCATGATGATAAAATTTTTGCTCAAGGTAAAACAATTGATAGAAATGAAAGCTCATTAAATTTAGGAGAAAATTTTACGGATTTCGGTAAATTTGAATTATCAAAAGATAAGTTAAATGGAGAACATGTAATAGTTATTGATTATGAAAGTATAAATGGAAATTTAAAGGTCACTAAAAGGGAAAGTGGAGATAGATTTAATCCAATAGGTTTAAAGGGAAGTAAAAAATTAAAAGATTTCTTTAATGACATAAAAATATCACCCTTTTTAAGGAATGAAATTCCAATTATAAGAGATGAGAAAGATATTGTTTGGGTTGTTCCGTATAGAATGAGCGAAAACAATAAAATAAAAGAAGATACTAAAAATAAGCTTTGGATAAAGTGGGAGGAAAAATGAAAGAATTTTTAGATGAAATTTTGTATTCTGAAGAAGATATAGACAAAAAAGTAAGAGAACTTGGTGCTCAAATAACAAAAGATTATAAAGACAAGGATCTTTTAGTTGTTGGAATTTTAAAGGGTGCAGTTTCCTTTATGTCAGATTTAATAAAGAGAATAGATCTTCCTTTAACTGTTGATTATATGGATGTTACAAGTTATGAAGGGGTGAACACTTCAGGACAGGTAAAAATTTTAAAAGATTTGGATAATTCCATTGAGGGTAAAGATGTTCTTATTGTTGAAGACATTATAGATACAGGAACAACTCTTAACTACATTAAAAATCTTTTTGAAAACAGACTGGCTAATTCAGTTACCATTGCAACTTTATTGAACAAGCCTAAAAGAAGAAAAATTGATGTTTATGTTAAATATATAGGCTATGATATTGAGGATTTGTTTGTGATAGGTTATGGCTTGGATTATAATGAAATCGGAAGAAATTTACCATATATAGGCACATTAAAAAAGGAAATTTATAGTTAGAGGTGATTATTTGAAAAAACGTTTTGGAGGAGCATCATTTTATTTAGCTTTAATAGTAGTCTTAATATTTGCTATAAGATTTTTCAATCCGCCATCAGGAACCATTGAAAATAAAAGTTTTACAAATTTTGTAGAAGATATTAATAAAAACAGTACAAATAAAAACATTAAAGAAATAACAATAGATCAAGATGAAAGAACAGCCCTGGTAACAAAAGAAGATGGGCAGACTTATAAAGTTTATATACCGGGTTACGACAATAGCGGTGAGTTATACTTAAATGATTTATCAGACACAATTAAAAACAAGGGAATAGCTGTCAGCTTTTCAGCACCTAAAGTTACTCCCATATTTGTTGAACTTTTACCGTCAATTATTACCATAGGACTATTTATTTTTATATGGTTTACATTTATTCAACAAGCTCAAGGTGGCTCTAAAATGGGAAGCTTTGGCAAGAGCAAGGCAAGAGTTTTTAAACCTGAAGATGGTAATCCTGTAAGTTTTAAGGATGTAGCAGGCCTTGTTGAAGAAAAAGAAGAACTCTTAGAAATAGTAGATTTCTTAAAAAACCCAAAAAAGTTTGTTGATATGGGAGCAAGAATACCAAAGGGAGTATTACTTGTAGGCCCTCCTGGAACGGGAAAGACTTATTTATCTCGTGCAGTTGCCGGAGAAGCAAGAGTACCTTTCTTTTTAATGAGCGGTTCTGATTTTGTAGAGATGTTTGTAGGTGTAGGAGCAAGTCGTGTAAGAGATTTGTTTGAAACTGCAAAGAAAAATTCACCTTGTATAATATTTATTGATGAAATTGATGCGGTTGGTAGAAAAAGAGGAGCAGGTCTTGGCGGAGGCCATGATGAGAGAGAACAGACCCTAAACCAACTTCTTGTTGAAATGGATGGATTCGGTAAAAATGAAGGCGTAATAGTCATGGCTGCTACTAATAGGGCAGATATTCTCGACCAAGCACTTTTAAGACCGGGAAGATTTGACAGGACTGTTTATGTTGGAAAACCTGACATAAAAGGAAGAGAAGATGTTTTAAAGGTTCATTCAAAAAATAAAAAACTTGCTACAGATGTAAATTTAAAAACTATAGCAAAGACAACTCCAGGCTTTACTCCTGCTGATCTTGAAAATCTTATGAATGAAGCTGCACTTCTTGCAGCAAGAAGAAATGAAGATAAAATTTGCATGGAAGATATTGAAGAAGCAACAATTAAGGTTCAAGCAGGGCCAGCTAAAAAATCAAGAGTAATTTCCGATAAAGAAAGAAAACTAACTGCAGTTCATGAATCAGGTCACGCAGTTGTAGCAAGACTTTTGCCAAACCATGATCCTGTCCACATGATTACTATTATTCCAAGAGGAATGGCAGGAGGCTTTACCGCCTATATTCCTGAAGATGATGTAAACTTCATGACAAAATCTGAAATGGAAGATAATTTAGTCTCTCTATTGGGTGGTCGTGTTGCAGAATCTCTTGTCCTTGATGACATATCTACAGGAGCTTCCAACGACATTGAAAGAGCAACTCAACTGGCAAGGGATATGGTAACAAGATACGGAATGAGTGAAAGAATAGGTACAATAACTTATGGCAGCGATGAAGATGAAATATTTGTAGGAAGAGATTTAGCAAGGAGTAAAAATTATTCTGAAAAAACTGCTTCTGAAATAGATGAAGAAATCGGAAGGCTTATAAATAATGCTTACGGAAAGGCAAAAAAACTTTTAAGTGAAAATATTGAAATTTTAATTAAAGTTTCAGATGTTTTATTAGAAAAAGAAACAATTGACAAAAATGAATTTGAAAGAATTTTTACAGGCAAACAAGAAGATTCTTTAGAAGACGGTAAAAATAATGAAGATTTAATAAAAAGCACCGATCTTTCAGAAGAAGCAAAAAAAATAATAGAAAAAAATAATGATTAATTATTTAAAAAAGCTCAACTATTTTTGTTGAGCTTTATTTTTTTGGCTTTTAATTTTTCTTTTTTTAGAATGAATAAATAATTTAATAAGTCTTGCTACAACAGTAGAAGCAACAATTCCTATAGCAAGAGAAACAACAAGATAAGTTGTTTGAGTTGCATATTTATTTAAGTTGTCATAATCTTTCAGTGTAAAATAGTACATAGAATAATACATGCCTGCACCGGGCACAAGAGGCAAAAGAGCAGGTAAAATTGTTACTGTTGCAGGAATTTTCAATTTTATAGAAAAAATTTCTCCACTCATGCCTATAAAAAATGAAGAAAAGAAACCTGCAGCAAGGTAACTGTCAGTAATTGAATAAACATATCTATAAATTACCCATGATATTCCAGCGATAATACCTGTTTGAAAAATAGTATTTCTTGGAGCATTAAAATAATATGCAAATGCAAATACTGAACAAGTTGAAACAAAAAATTCAAAAAAATAATTCATAAATCACCTAACAAATTTAATAATAAGTCCTACTCCAGTGGCAATGGCAAAAGCTTGAAAAAATGCTTTTGTTATACCTATAATACCTGACATAAAATCGTTGCTCATTATATCACGGGCAGCATTGGTAATTGGAAATCCTGGTACTAAAATCATTATCGCACCTATTATGGAATAGTCTATATTGTTATTAAGACCCATTTTGTTTAAAAGTACACAAATTAAAGCACTTAGAAAAGCACCTATAAAATTTTCAATAAAAAAGGTTAGTTTATATTTAGCTACATGACTTAAAATATAACCTACACATAAACCGGATATAAATGCAGCGATAAAATCTTTAAAAGCTCCACCAAAAAGAAGAGCAAAAAATCCACATGCAAAAGCTGCGGAGCATCCATAAATCCAACTTTCCGGAGGCTTTAATTCATCAATTTCATTTAAAAGCTTAATGCCGTCTGCAATTTCAAGATTTTTATTTACAAATTTTCTTGAAAAATCATTAACTCTGCTTATTTTATCCAAGTTATAACTTGAAGGAGATACTTTTTTAAAAATATTATAACTTTCTCCTCTATATTCAATAGATAGGAAAATCCCTGTAGGAAAGCAGTAACTGTCACAGCGAACTATTTCGTCACAAGACCTGCATAATCTTTCAACAGTATCTTCAGCCCTGTAAATTTCAGCTCCGTTTTTAACTAAAATTTGACCTGCCAAAACTGCCATATTCATAAGCTGTCTAACATCTCTTTCATTTCTTAAGATTTCCATATTTTTACCACCAAATTAATTATACATTAGTCATTTTATCACATCAATGAATGAATTGAATCAAAATTTAAGGAATGATATAATATTTCAAAGAATAGGAGGTAATTATGGAAAAACCTATTGTTTCAATTATTGGAAAACCTAATGTTGGCAAATCAACACTTTTTAATAAAATTGTAGGAAGAAAAATTTCTATTACAGAGGATACACCAGGAGTAACAAGGGATAGAATATATAGCGATGCATCTTGGCAGGGAAGAAAATTTCTTCTTGTTGATACCGGAGGATTGGATCTGAAAGATGAAGATATTTTTATGTCAGGAATTAAGGAACAAGCGGATATAGCTCTTGATATGTCAGATGTAATAATATTTTTATTAGACGGTGTTGAAGGAGTCTCATCAAATGATTTGGAGATAGCGTCCTATCTCAGAAGATCTAAAAAAAATATTATATTGGCTGTCAATAAATTTGATTCAAAAGTAGCTAAAAATAACTATTATGACTTTTTTGAACTTGGTCTTGGAAGTCCAATTACAATTTCTGCAGAGCAAGGAAGTGGAGTTGGAGATCTGTTAGATGAAGTTGTAAAAGATTTTAAATTAGATTTAAGTGAAGAAGATGATGACTCAATAAGGGTAACTCTTATAGGTAAACCCAATGTGGGGAAATCTTCTCTTGTAAATCATATATTAGGAGAAGAAAGAGTCCTTGTAACTAATATACCTGGAACTACAAGGGATTCTATAGACTCTCATTTCAAATATAAAGACAATGAATTAATACTTGTGGATACGGCAGGATTAAGAAAGAAGAAAAAAATTTCAGAATCTGTTGAAAGATATTCAGTTATAAGAACTTTAACGGCAATTGAACGTTCCAGCGTTTGTGTTTTATTAATTGACGCCACTGAAGGTGTATCTGAACAAGATGCAAAAATTGTGGGATATGCCCATGACAATAATAAAGCTATAATAATTGCAGTAAACAAGTGGGATGCAATTGAAAAAGATAACAAAAGTGTAAAGACCTTTGAAAAAGCCATAAGAGAAAGACTTCCTTTTATTAATTATGCACCAATATTATTTATTTCCGCCTTAACAGGTCAAAGAGTAAATAATCTATTGGACATGATACTTTTAGTTAACAATAATTATAATCACAGAATTAAAACTGGAGTTTTAAATGATATTTTAAATAGAGCTGTTTTAATGAATCAACCACCATCTGATAAAGGTAAAAGGGGAAAATTATATTATGGAGCTCAAGTTGGAGTAAGACCTCCTAAATTTTTGCTTAGTATAAATGATAGAGAGTTATTTCATTTTTCTTATCTTAGGTATATTGAAAACCAAATTAGAGAAGCTTATTCCTTTGATGGCGTTCCAATAATTATTGAGCTTAAAAATAGAGGAGAAAATGGATGATATTTCTTGTTTTAGTCCTTTCTTATCTTATAGGTTCAATATCTGGTTCTTTTATACTGGGAAAATTATTTTTACACAAAGATGTAAGAAATTATGGTAGTGGAAATGCCGGTACAACAAATGCAATGAGGGTTTTCGGTAAAAAAATTGGAAGCTTAACTTTTATAATTGATATGCTAAAAGGCATATTGGTTGTATTATTGTTGAAAAAATTTTTTCCTGAATATTTATTTTTAGGAGTTTTATTTTGTATATTAGGCCATGACTTTCCCTTTTATATGAAATTTAAGGGAGGAAAAGGGGTTGCAACAAGCCTTGGTTCCTTTATATTTATAAATATAAAACTTACTTTTATACCTGGCATGATTATGCTAATTACCTTGCTTTCTACAAAGATTATGAGTTTAAGTTCAATTTTATTTTTATCTGCTCTATTAGTTTCTTATATAGGATTTGGTTCTTATTCTATTTATGAAAAGATAATAATTGCAATAGTTTGCCTACTTGGTATAGTAAGGCATAAAAGTAATATAAAAAGGCTTATAGAGGGAAAGGAATTAAAACTTGGAGGAAAAAATGAAAAATAAGATTTCTGTTATTGGAGGCGGAAGCTGGGGAACTGCAATTACATATCTTTTATCTAACAAGGGTTTCGATACTAGTATGTATTTAAGAGATGAAGCAGTTTTAAATAATTTAATAAAAACGAAAGAAAATAAAAAATATTTACCAGGAGTAATATTAAATAAAGCTAAATTTACAAATAAAATTGAAATTGTTAAAGATTGTGATTACATTGTACTTGCAACTCCAAGTTCAGCCATTGTTTCCGTTTTAGATGATTTAAAAAAATATATTAATGACAATGCAGTTATAGTAAACTTAGCAAAGGGCTTTGAACCTAAATCTCAAAGAAGAATATCGGAAGTTTCAAAAGAAATTTTACCTAAAAATGATTTTGTAGTTTTATCCGGCCCTTCTCATGCAGAAGAAGTAGGAAAAGACATACCAACAGCTGTGGTATGTGCTTCAATTTCCCATGAAGCTGCTAAAAAAGTTCAAGATATATTTTCTAATGATAAATTCAGAGTTTATACAAATAATGACTTAATAGGAGTTGAAATTGGAGGAGCTTTAAAAAATATTATTGCTTTAGGAGCAGGTATGAGTGACGGATTAGGTTATGGAGATAATACTAAGGCGGCCCTTATGACAAGAGGAATATATGAAATGAGTAAACTGGGCATTGTTTTAGGAGCAAACCCGCACACTTTTACAGGCTTATCGGGAATAGGTGATTTAATTGTAACTTGTACATCAATGCATTCAAGAAATAGGCGTGCAGGTATTTTAATAGGCAAGGGAAAATCTAAAGACGAAGCTTCAAAAGAAATTGGACAAGTTGTAGAAGGTATAAAAACAACTAAGTCCGCTTATGAATTAAGTCTTATTCACAAGGTAGATATGCCTATTGTCAGAAAGTTATATAAAGTTTTATATGAAGGAATGAATCCTGAAGAAGCTGTTAAAACTTTAATGGCGAGGGAGAAAAAAGCAGAAATTGAACAAATTTTTTTTGAATAGAAATTTTTTTGTATGTTATAATTGACATAGTTTAGGAGAAAAATTGAAAAAAGAAAAAAAGAAATCTATCTTCAAAAATTATTTTATTTATTTCCGTATTTTTGGTTTTATTTTTCGTTTATAGATCTCTAAGAGGAAGGGCATATACAAAACATACAACTGTTTTTCCTATAATGACAGTGTATAAACAAGATATAGAGGCAAAAGCCTATATAATTTTTGATGAAGAAGTATTTAAAGCTAGTGGAAACGGAATAGCTGTTTATAATGCCAGTGAGGGTCAAAAAATTCCGGCAGGCTACGAAGTTGTAAGCATAAATTTAATGGATGATGTATCACAATTAAAAGATGAGCTTATTAAACTAAATGCTGCAATTCAAGATAGAAAATCAGACTCGCCACAAGATACTTCAAAAAATTTAAGCAATGAAGATATAAATGCTATTGGAAGAATTCAAGATAATATTAAAAATAGACATTACTCAGGAGCTATTTTAGAAATTAATAATTTAGATTTAAACAACAAGCATCATGTAAACATTTCTGAACTTTCAAAGTATAGAAATATACCCTTGGAAGATTTGGAAAACCAAAAACAAACTTTACTTGAACAAATATCTAAAAGTAATATTCAATATACATCAAAAGAATCTGCCCTTGTTTCTTATCAAATAGACGGTTTGGAAGAAAAATACAAATATAATGATGACACTTCAAAATTTACCTATGATTACTTGATGAAAAATGTAAGAACTAAAAGTTTTGAAACAAAAAATCAAGTGAAAAAAGATGAAATTTTATTTAAGCTTATAAATAATTTCAGATATAAGATCTGTCTTGCTGTAAGTTCAAATAAGGGTCTTGAATCTATAAAAATCGGAGACACCATTAATGTAGATTTAGATGGAACAATAATTTCTGGATTTGTAGAAGATATAAATACAGAAAAAACCAAAGGAAGTGTTTATATAATAGATTCTACAGAATATTTGGAAAAAATTTACGATAAAAGAATTCACGATGCAAAGATTGATGTAAATAAGGAAAAATCTTATAAAATACCATCCAAGTCAATAGTTACAAGAGGAAAATTAAAGGGTGTTTATGTTGAAGAAATACATGGCCTTGTAAGGTTTCTTCCTGTGGAAATTTTATCTGTATTGGGAGAAGATACATTTGTTTCAAGAGGAAATAGAGAATCAAAAATTGAAGTAGATGATAAATTAGAAAAAACTATAAATATAAATGATGCCATTGTTGTGTATCCTGGCAGTGTAGATGATTTTCAAATATTAAATTAAGGGGATAAAAATGGATATTAAAAAAAATCTTGAAGAAGTTTTAAATAATATTGAACTTGCAGAAAAAAGATCTGTTACAGGAGAAAAAGTTAAACTTATTGCAGTTACAAAAACTCATGGAATTGATATAATAGAAAAAGCAATAGAACTTGGAGTAAAAGATATTGGTGAAAACAAAGTTCAGGAGCTTACTAAGAAGATAGAAGTTTTAAAAGATAAGGTAAATTATCATATGATTGGAAATCTTCAAAGTAATAAGGTAAAATTTATCTATAATAAAGTTAAATTAATTCATTCATTAGATAGATTAAGTCTTGCAAAGGAAATAGAAAAACGTGCAAGCCAGGATGACATTAAAGTTAATTGTCTTATCCAAATTAATATAGGAGACGAATCCACAAAAGGGGGCATTGAGCTTAGAGATACAGAAAAATTTGTTGAAAGTCTTTTGGAATTTAATCATATTAAAATTATGGGTTTAATGGCAATAGCACCTGATACTGATGATGAAAAATTATTAAGGACATGTTTTAAAAATATGTTTAACATTAAAGAAAAAATTAAAAGTAAAGGCTATGAAGGTCTTGAAATGAAATATTTGTCCATGGGCATGAGCAATGATTATGAAATTGCCATTGAAGAAGGAGCAAATATGGTTAGGGTTGGTTCAAAAATATTTGGAGCTAGAAATTATAATATTTAGGAGGAAATATGGCTGATTTTTTTGATAAGTTTAAAAAAGCTATAGGCTTTAGTGATGATTATGAATATGAAGATGAGTATGAAAACGAAGATGTTCAACCTGTAACAAGTGAGGACTCACAACAAGTTCAAAAACCCCAAAGACAAAGATCGAGAGCATCTCTTGGCGGAGCAGATCTTATTATTACCGTTCAAGAACCTCTTTCCTATGATGAATCTGCAAAAGTTGCAGACGATCTTATTAACAATAAAGCTGTTGTTCTTAACTTTGAACAACTTGACAATGATGTTAAGGGAAGAATTTTTGATTTTGTAAGCGGTGCTGTTTATGCACTTAATGGAAAAATGCAAAAAGTTAATAAGGACATATTCATCATAGCTCCGGAAAAAGTGGAAGTTGATGGAGTTAAAGAAGAACTTAAAAATCAAGGAATGTTTCCTTGGTAGAAGAAATATCTCTTGATTTTATCAAAGACTTAGAAATTAAAAATAAGTTAAAAAGAGTCGTTGATAAAATACAAATATGTTTAAAAAGTCATGAACCTGTAAGTACTGATTTTTTAGATCCATATGAGAGACAAATAGCAATTTCATTTATAAAAAAATATCCTCTATCTTATAAAATTGATGGAGGTTGTTTTGATGCAGAAAGATCGATTTTAATAATTTTTCCTGACTATTTAGAATATGAAGGAAATTTGACATACAAAATTCGTATTGATTACAAGGGTAATTTAAAACATAAAGATATCTTAGGTGCTATTTTATCCCAAGGCTTTTCAAGAAATAAACTTGGAGATATTTATGTTTACAATGATTATTCATATGTAATAGCTGCAAAAGAGATTGCAAATTATTTAGTTTATAATTTACAAAAAGTTGCCAATATTAGTGTAAGAGTTTCTCTAATTGATGACGTTTTAAAAATTGATAAGCAATTTACAGATTTTAATATTATATTATCTTCTAAAAGGTTGGATAATTTTATAAGTCAAGTTTTTAAAATAAGGAGAAATCTTGCTAAAGAATTAGTTGAAAAAAATATGGTAAAAGTTAATTTTCAACTTGTTGACAAAAGTTCATTTTTTTTAAATGAAGGAGACTTAATATCTGTTAGGCGATATGGCAGGGCATATCTTAATCAAATATTAAAAGAAACTAAAAAAGGCAATTTGCTTGTCAACATAAAAATTCCACAATAGGAGGAAAAATGCCGATATTTTTTTTGACACTACTTTTAATATTTATAGATCAAATTTCTAAATTTTTTGTGGTAAGTTTTTTAAAAGATACTCCACCTTTAGTTATAATAGAAAATTTTTTGAACTTTTTTTATCTTGAAAATAGAGGAGCTGCCTTTGGAATTTTCCAAGGGAACATGATTTTATTTTCAATAATAACAATTTTGGTTTTAGGATTTTTAATAATATTTTTAATAAAAAATTATAGAAAAAGTTCCATAGTTTTAAAAACTTCAATTGCTTTGATAATTGGTGGAGCTGTTGGAAATTTTATAGATAGAATAAGACTTAATTATGTAGTGGATTTTATAAGTTTTAAAATCTTTGGAAGGGATTTTGCAGTTTTTAATTTTGCAGACTGTTTCATAGTAATAGGTACATTTTTACTTATGCTAATGCTTATATTTCATGAAAATCCACCGTTAAAAAAGGTTGATGAAAATAAATGAAAAAAGAATTAAATATCCGGTCTTTTGATGTTGGCAATAGACTGGATATTTTTTTATCAGATAAAATTGAATATACAAGGTCACAAATAAAAAATTATATAAAAAATGGAAATATACTTGTGAATGGTAAAAAAGAAAAAGCTGGCTACTTATTAAAAGAAAATGATTTTATTTATGTAAACATTGAGGATGAAAATAATACATTAAAAGGTGAAGACATTCCTTTAAATATTAAGTATGAAGATGAAGATCTCTTGGTAATAAGTAAAGATCAAAATATGGTAGTTCATCCAGGTGCTGGAAATTCAAATAATACTTTAGTGAATGCTCTTATTTATAGGTATCCTCAAATAGTGAATGTTGGAGATGAAGAAAGACCGGGCATAGTTCATAGACTTGATAAGGACACATCAGGATTAATGATGGTCGCTAAGACTCAGAGAGCTTATGAGAGCCTCGTAAATCAATTTAAGGACTCATTGGTCGAGAAAAAATATTTAGCCATTGTAGAGGGCAAAATAGAGTCTGAAATCTATATTGATGAACCTATTGGCAGAGATCAAAGAAACAGGATAAAATTTACAGTAACAAACATTAATTCAAAAGAAGCAAGAACTTTATTAAAGCCTATAAAAATTTTTGACAATTACACCCTTGTTGATATTAAATTGGAAACTGGAAGGACTCATCAAATAAGAGTTCATATGAGATATATAGGGCATCCAATTCTTGGAGATTTAATTTATGGAAACAAAAATAAATTTAAAATTGACAAGCAAATGTTGCATTCCTATTCTTTAACCTTTAAGCATCCTTTTACAAATCAAAAGATAAAGATAATTGATGATTTTCCTGAAAGATTTGAAAATTTTTTGAATAGGTTTAAATCTTTCTAAATATTGATTTTTAGAAACTATTACTATAATATTTATTATAAATAGGAGGTCTTATGAAGATACTTTTTGATGGTCTTGGTGGAGATAATTCTCCTCAAGAAATTGTTAAAGGAGCAATCCTTGCAAAAAATGAACTTGGAATTGAAATTGCCATTATAGGTAATAAAGAAGAAATTAATAAAATTTTACTTGAAGAAAATGCTGAGGCTGAAGTAATACACGCCGATGAAAAAATTGAAAATGATGAACAACCAGCTTTTGCCATAAAAAATAAAAAAATTCATCTATAGTTTTAGGTCTTAAAGCTTTGGCTATGGATAAATATGATGCTTTTGTAAGTGCAGGTTCTACAGGAGCTCTTTTAGCAGGAGGACTTTTTATAGTAAAAAGAATTCCAAATATAAAAAGAGCTGTAATACCTACGCCTATACCTACAATAAAGGGAAGTGTATGTGTTATTGATTCAGGTGCAAATATGGATACTGATCCGGAACTTCTTTTGCAATTTGCTAAAATGGGAAATGAATATGTTAAAACAGCTTTCTCTATAGAAAACCCCAGGATTGGTTTACTTAATGTTGGAACAGAAGCTGGAAAGGGGAATGAACTTACAAAAGAAACTTTTAAACTTTTAGCAAATACTAAACTTAATTTTGTAGGAAATGTTGAAGCAAGAGATATAGCCTTTGATGTTTGTGATGTATTAATTTGTGATGGATTTGTAGGAAATGTTTTATTAAAAACTACTGAAGGTATTGCAGGTTTTTATAATTATTTGCTTAAAGAAAAGGTTATAAAAAATATGTCTAAAGAAGGACAAGTTGAATTTGCAAAAAATTATGAACAAATAAAGAAACGCCTCGATTATAAAGAAATAGGTGGAGCTACACTTTTGGGTTTAAATAAAATTGTAGTAAAAGCTCATGGAAGTAGCAATGCAATGGCTATAAAAAAATGCTGCAAAAAATGCTCTTGATTCATTTAATGGAAAAATAATAGAAAATATGAAAAATTGTTTTTAGGAGGATAAGATGAAAGATAGGATTTTAGAACTAATAGCTGAACAATTTGGACTTAATACTGATGAATTAACTGATGATATTGATTTAAGAAATGATTTAAATGCTGACTCGATAGATCTTGTTGAACTTGTAATGAGCCTTGAAGACGAGTTTGGTATTGAAGTAAATGATGAAGATTTAAAAAATATCAATACTATAGGCGATATAATTGAATACGCCAGCGAACTGGAAGAAAAATAATTGGATATAAATTGGAATTTAGATTATAAATTTAAAAATGAAAACTTATTAAAGACAGCTCTAACTCACAGCTCATACACCAATGAGCATTTAAGCGAAAAAATTAAAAATAATGAAAGACTTGAATTTTTAGGAGATGCTGTTCTTGACATGGTAATAGGGGAATATTTTTTTAAGGCTTACAATGTTGCTGAAGGCGATTTATCTCAAATGAGGGCTAAAGTTGTAAATGAAAGTTCTCTTGCTGAAATAGCTAAAGATATAAATTTAGGAGAGCATATTTTACTGGGAAAAGGTGAAATTAAAAGCAATGGTTATGAAAAAGATTCTATATTAGCAGATGCTTTTGAAGCTTTAATAGGCGCTATATATTTAGATTCAAATTTTGAACAAGTAAAAGATGTCATACTTAATATTTTTTCAGATATCTTAAAATTAGCTCACGAAAAAGAATTTTCTA
Organism: Peptoniphilus sp. BV3C26; assembly: GCF_000478985.1. Lineage (GTDB taxonomy): Bacteria > Bacillota > Clostridia > Tissierellales > Peptoniphilaceae > Peptoniphilus_B > Peptoniphilus_B koenoeneniae. Next base: position 62,087 of record NZ_AWXB01000065.1, on the reverse strand, counting down.
TGGATTACAAATCAAGGCTACAAGAAATATGCCAACTTTTAAAGCTTGATATTCACTATAACCTTGATAAAACAGAGGGACCTATTAATAATAGAACTTTTACCTCATCTGTAGTAATAGATGGAAAGTATTTTGGAACAGGTAAAGGAAACTCTATAAAGAAGTCTGAGCAAATGGCTGCAAAAGATGCCTTATCGAAGGGTGAAATTTATGTCTAATAAAAATATAATCCCTATTTTTGTTCCTCACTTAGGTTGTCCTCATGATTGTGTTTTTTGCAATCAAAATAAAATAGCTGGATTAAAGGATATTTCTGTAGAAAATGAAAGAAAAACTATACAGGAATATCTTTCTTATTTTAAAAACAAAAATGATATTCAAATAGCTTTTTATGGAGGAAGTTTTACTGCTATAGATTATAGTTTGCAAAATACCCTTTTAAAAGTAGCTTATGAATATATAGAAAATGGCTCAGTTAAATCTATAAGGCTTTCAACAAGACCAGATTCTATTAACGAAAAAATTTTAAATAATTTAAAAAAATACGGTGTAAAGACTATTGAGCTTGGAGTTCAAAGTTTAAATGAAGAGGTCTTAATATCTTCAGGAAGAGGACATAATGTCCAATGTGTATATGATTCTTCAAAACTTATTAAAGATTTTGGATTCGAATTAGGCTTGCAACAAATGATAGGCTTACCAAGAGATACGGAAGAAAGAGCTATTGAAACTGCAAAAAAATTTGTAGAAATTGGGCCTAATATTGTTAGAATTTATCCAACTCTTGTGGTAGAAGATACTTATCTTGAAAAATTATATAAAAGTGGAAAATATAAACCGCTTACATTGGAAGAGGCCGTCGATTTGTCAGCTAAACTTTTAAAAATTTATAATAGAAACAATATTAATGTAATTAGAATAGGTCTTCAGCCTACTGAAGAAATTAATTATAATGGGTCTATTGTTGCAGGTCCTTTTCATCCAGCTTTTAGACAGTTAGTTGAAAATAAAATAATAATTGATAAAATTTTAAAAACCCTAGAAAATAAAAAAATAAGAAATTTAGAAATTTTTTCAAACAATAAAAATATTTCAACTATAGCGGGACAAAACAAATCAGGTTCTAAAAAACTATATAAAGATCTAAAACTTAAAAGCTTAAAATTTGTAGATAACAAATCAAATGATATAATTTTTTTTGATAGAGACAGTTTGGAAAAAATAAATTTATTGGATTGGTAAGATGTATTTAAAATCATTATATATACAAGGGTTCAAGTCCTTTGCAGATAAAACAAAAATAGAATTTAATAAAAAAATTACCGGAGTTGTAGGTCCTAATGGAAGTGGTAAGAGTAATATCTCAGATGCAATAATGTGGGTTCTTGGAGAAACAAGCGTAAAGACTTTACGTGGAAGAAAAATGGAAGATGTTATTTTTTCTGGCACTAACAAGAGAAAACCCTTGGGATTTGCTGAGGTAACAATAGTATTTAATAATGAGGATAGGGCTCTTAACATTGATTTTAATGAGGTTTCAGTAACAAGGAAGATGTACAGATCCCTTGAAAGTGAATATTTAATTAACTCTAGTAAAGTACGTCTTAAAGACATAAAGGAATTATTTATGGATACCGGAATAGGTAAAGATGGATATTCTTTAATTGGTCAAGGGAAAATTGAATCTATACTTAGCACAAAACCTCAAGATAGACGTGCAATTTTTGAAGAGGCTTCAGGAATAAGTAAATATAAATCAAAAAAACTTGAGGCTGAAAATAAGTTAAAAAGAACAGAAGATAATATCATAAGATTGAGTGATATAATTTCAGAAATTGCTAGCCAAGAAGAAAATTTAAAAATCGAATCTGAAAAAGCAAAGTTATATAATTATTATTTTGAAAAGTTAAAGATACTCGATCTTAACATATCAAAAAGAGATTTAAAAAGACTTTTAAATTATCTTGAGGGCAAAAAAAATGACATTAAAAATTATGAAAAGCAAACTAAATCTTTTAGAGAAAGTTTGGGAAAAAGCCTAGTTAAAGAAAATGAATTTAAAAACCAAATTCAAACAATAAATGAAATTATTGAAGAAAAAAATTCTACAAATCTTGAAAATACAAGACAAGTTGAATCTTTAACAGGAAATATAAAACTTCTTAAAGAAAGAAATAGGGCATTAAACAATTCAATTTTAAGTGCAAATAACAACATAGATGAAATAAAAAGTGAAAACTCCAAATATGAACAATCTATAAATCTTTCAAAAGAAATTATTGATAAAGAAATTATAAAATTTAAAGAGTTAAACAATAGAATCCAAGACATAGATAAAAACATAAATGATTTAGAAAAAAAATATTCTATTAGTAATGAATCTGAAAAATCTTTAGAAGAAAATAGAATAAATTTACTTACAGAAATAACATCAATAACAAGAGATATTGATAATTTAGGAATGTTAATTGATGAAAAAAACTTAAGGATTGACGGCTTAAATGGAAATATTGATAAACTTGAAACTAATATAAAAGAAATTCTTAATTCTTTAGATGATTATAAGGAAAAGTTATCTTCAAACAAGTCTTTATTTAAAAAGTTAGAAGAAGAAAAAAATAAAAATGAAGGTAATTTTAACAATATAAATTTAAACTTAGATGCAATTTCTAAAAAATCTAATGAGCTAAAAAATGAGTATGAATCAGATATTTTAAAGAAAAAAACTCTTATTAATATCATTGAAAATTTTGACGGGTATTCTAAATCAGTAAAACAATTTATGAATTTTACAAAAAAGAGGAATTTATTTTCAAATTCTTTAATTGGACCTGTAGGAGAAAATTTAAGCTTAAAAAAGGAATATGAGATTGCCATAAGCGTGGCCTTAGGTGGAAACATTCAAAATATCATAGTAAAAGATGAAAAATCTGTAAAAAATATGATAGATCTTTTAAATGAAGAATCTTTAGGTAGGGTAACTTTTATGCCTATAGACAGAATAAAATCTTATAGTAATAATTTTGATTTAAGTCCTTTTAAAAACAGTGGAATATTGGGCTTTGCAGATCAGTTGATAACAACAAAAAAAGATTTACAAGAAATCTTTAAATTTCTATTAGGTAAAATAGTAATAGCAAAAGATTACAAATCTGCCTTAAATTTTTCAAATGAGGTAAATAAATCTTATAGGGTTGTTACCCTAAATGGAGAAAGTTTAAATATTGGAGGATCTATTACAGGCGGAAGTTCAAAAAATAATTCTTCTCTTTTATTTAGAACAAATGAGCTTAAACGAATAAATTTAAAAATTGAAAATTTAATAAATGAGATTAAAGAAGGAGAAATTAATATTAAAGATCTTTCAGATTCAGCAAGTAAATTGAGCCTTAAAATTTCAAAAGCTGAAGAGGATTTGCAAGAGATTTCAAACAATAACCAAAAATATGAAAATACAATTTTAAATTTAAAAAATATTTATGAAAATACAAAATACAATTGTGAGAGATATGAGCAAGAATTTAATGAACTTATAGACTCTATAAAAAATGATAAAGATAAAATCGAAAGTTTAAAAAAAGTAAGAGAAGTTAAAAATAAAGAACTAAATGAAATAAATGAGGATTTAAAAGATTATAGAAGCTCTCAGGATTCTCACAATAGTGAAATTAATAAAATAAAGGATTTAAAAGCAAATCTTTCAATTGAAGTGAATGAGATAAATTTAAATATTAAAATTAATAAAGAAAAAATAATTAATTTTGAAGATTTAATAAAGTCTGGAGAATTAAAGTTAAATAGTTTAAATGAAAATATATTTACTTATAATGAAAGTATTTGTGAAAACGAAAATAAAATAAAGGATTTAAACTTAGAACTTGCATCAAGTAGCAAGAAAACTAATTGTGATGTAAAGGAATTACAAAAGGCAAAAGAGGATTTAAAAGCTTTAGAAATTCAACTTAATGATCTTAAAAATTCAAATGATATTGTTAAAGAAAATATTTTTGAAAATGAAAAAAAATTAATTGGAATTAACAATGATATTGAAAGGGCAAAAAATGAATATGAAGATATATGTCTAAGAGTTAAGGAAAATTATGAAGTAGACATTAAAGACTTTGGAGAAGTTCAAATAGATTCTGTTCAAAAGGCAAGAGAAGACATTAAGGATTTAAAGATAAAAATAAAAGATCTTGGAAACGTAAATCTTTCTGCCATAGAAGAATATGAAGATGTATCAAAAAGACTTGAATTTAATATTAAACAAAGAGATGACTTATTAGATTCTAAAAAAGAGCTTAAAAAAATAATAAGTCAGTTGGAAGAATCTATGAGTAAAATTTTTAAAAATTCTTTTACACTTATAACAAAAAATTTTGATGATATTTTCAAAATATTGTTTAAAGGTGGACATGCTGAGCTCATAATTGAAGATGAAGAGGATTCTTTAAATTCAGGAATAGAAATAAAAGCTCAACCTCCAGGAAAGAGATTTCAAAGTTTATCTCTTTTATCAGGTGGAGAAAGAGCATTAACGGCAGTCGCCTTATTATTTGCTCTTTTAAAAGTAAGACCTGCACCATTTTGTATTTTAGATGAAATTGATGCAGCCTTAGATGATTCAAACATTAAAAGATATTGCGAATATTTAATGACATTAGATGACATACAATTTATTTTAATTACGCACAGAAAAATATCAATGCAAATTTGTGATATCCTATATGGTGTAACAATGGAAGAGTTGGGAGTTAGTAAAATTATAAGTACAGCATTAAAGGGGTAATTTATGTTTAAATGGATAAAGGATAAGTTTTCTAAAGATAATGAAAAAGAAAATTCTGAAGACTTAATCGAAGAAAACCTTGAAGAAATATCAGATGAAAATATAGATTTAGAAAATGATCATATGGAAAAAATTTCTGATGAAGAAAAAGAAAAAACGGTAATTCAAGATTTTGACACTCAGTTGGAAAAAGAAACTACTTCAGATGAAGAAATAGAAGAAAATTCTTATGGTTCTAAAAAAGATGAAATTATAGAAGAAGAAAAGCCGTCACTTTTTAAAAGATTAAAAAGTGGTTTATTAAAAACTCGTAAAGAAATGGGAGTTAAAATAAACACAATTCTTGGAGCCTATGTAAAAATTGATGATGATCTTTTAGAAGATTTGGAAGATATTTTAATATCAGCTGATATTGGAATGAATACAACTATGAAAATAATTGACAACTTGAGAGACACAATAATAAATGAAAAAATTAATGATCCAAGCTTAATAAAAGATTTATTAAAAGCTGAAACAAAAAAAATAATGATTACTGAAAAATCTTCTAACTTAAATATTTCTGAAAAATCAGTTATTTTAGTAGTTGGAGTTAATGGAGTAGGAAAAACTACAAGCATAGGTAAACTTTGTGCAAAATTTAGAAATGAAGGTAAAAGTGTTTTAATTGCTGCTGGAGATACTTTTAGGGCAGCTGCTATTGAACAATTGAAAGAGTGGGGCAACAGAGCAAATGTAGATGTTATTGCACAAAGCGAAGGGAGTGATCCTGCAGCTGTAATATTCGATGCGATAAAAGCTGCCAAGTCAAGAAATATAGATGTATTAATTTGTGATACTGCCGGCAGACTACACAACAAGTCTAATTTAATGAAAGAGCTTGAAAAAATTTCTAAAATAATAGACAGAGAGTATCCTGAAGCAACAAGAGAAACTCTTTTGGTTTTAGATGCTACAACGGGACAAAATGCAATGAATCAAGCAAAAACCTTTAAGGAAGCAACAGATATAAGTGGAATAATTTTAACTAAATTAGACGGAACTGCAAAGGGCGGAGTTGTAATAGCTCTTCAATCCGAACTTGATATACCAATAAAATTAATTGGTGTGGGAGAAGGGATAGATGATTTACAAAAATTTGATGTAGATTCATTTGTAGAGGCGATATTTGAATAAAATGATAACAAGACCTGTATACTTAGAAGTAAATTTAGATAATTTAAAACATAATTTAAATATAATAAAAAATCATGTTGATAAAAATTCAAAAATAATTGCAGTTGTAAAAGCAAATGCTTATGGATTTGGAATTCAAAAAATTTCTCAAACTTTAATAGAAGAGGGAATAGATTATTTTGCAGTAGCAACAATGAGTGAAGCCTTGGAAATAAGAAGAAATAATAAAGAAGTTCGAATAATGATTTTAGGCTACAACCATAAAGATTTATATAAAAGAGCTATTGAGAATAAAATTGAGCTAACTATTTTTAATATTCTTGATGCAAAAAATTTAAATGAAGTTGCTAAAAATTTGGGAAAATCAGCAGATATAAATTTGGCTTTTGAAACCGGCATGAACAGAATAGGCTTTATAAAAGAAGATTTAGAGTTATGTATAGAAGAAATTCAACAACTTAAAAATTTAAATATAGTTGGAGCTTTTTCACATTTTGCAGCGTCAGATTCTGACGATAACTATACAAGGTTACAATATAAAAAATTTATTGAAATGGTAAATTTATGTAAAGAACATAAATTGGAAATTCCTCTTAAACATATAAATAATTCTCACGGTATAATAAATTATAGAGAGTTTGATCTTGATGCAGTAAGACCTGGAATTATATTATATGGATCTTGCGAATTTTTACCTCATCCTAATGGTTTTGATTTAAAATATTTAGGAAGCATTAAATCAAAAATTGCAAACCTAAAAACAATTAATCCAGGAGAAAAAGTAAGTTATGGATTAACCTTTGAAGCTAAAAGAAAAACTAAAGTTGCAACAATACCAGTTGGATATGCGGATGGATTTATTAGAAATCTTTCTGGAAAGATTGAAGTTTTAATAAATGGCAAAAGGTGCAAACAAATAGGTAGAATTTGTATGGATCAAATGATGATTGATGTAACAGATGCTTCTTGTAAAGTTGATGATCAAGTTGTTTTGTTGGGAAAACAGGATAATGAAGAGATTACTATTGAAGAAATAGCTGAAAAAGCAGGAGAAATTGCAACTTCATATTCATGCCATTTTAGTAATAGACTCCCAAGAGTTTACATTAAAAATGGAAAAATTGATGAAGTTTATGACGAATTATATCTTTTATAAAAAGTAAAAATTTTAAAATCTATAGTTTTTTATGATTTTATAAAAACTATAGATTTTTTTATAAAAATTTTTAAAAAAAGTTGACAAACTATGCAAATAACCATATAATAACTAAGGTCAAGTAAAAAAGTTGACTCGATAAAAGGTGATTAAATGTTGGAAGATGTTTTTAAAATGAATATGCTTCTTGATTATTATGGAGATTTACTTTCTGAAAAGCAAAGAAAATCAATGAAGCTATATTATAATTTTGATTATTCCTTGAATGAAATTGCAGAAGACTTAAATATATCAAAACAAGCAGTTTCTGAAAATTTAAAAAGAGGAGAACAAAATTTAGAAGAATTTGAAGATAAATTACAACTTATTAAGTCAAGAAAATTTACTGAACAAAAAAATAAAAGGTTAAAAATTTTATTTGAGGAACTTAAAAAAAATTCTAAAGATATAGATTTAGTAACTTTAAATAAAATTTATGATGAACTTTTTAATGGGGAGGTAACTGATGGTATTTGAATCACTCTCTGATAAATTACAAGAAACTCTCTCAAAATTAAGAGGCAAAGGAAAACTTAGTGAAAAAGACATAGACCTTGCAATGAGAGAAGTTAAACTTGCTTTGTTAGAAGCAGACGTAAATTTTAAAGTAGTAAAAGACTTCATCAAAAATGTAAAGACAAGATCTTTAGGTGCGCAAGTTCTTGAAAGTTTAACTCCCGGTCAACAAGTAATTAAAATTGTAAATGAAGAGCTTACATCTTTAATGGGAAAAGGAGAATCAAAATTAGATTTTTCTAAGCATCCAAGTGTAATACTTATGGCAGGTCTCCAAGGTGCTGGTAAAACGACAACATCAGGGAAACTTGCCTACCAGATGAAAAAGCAAGGTAAAAGACCTCTTTTGGTTGCCTGTGACGTCTATAGGCCTGCTGCAATTAAACAATTGCAAGTTGTGGGTCAAAAAATAGAAGTTCCCGTTTTTACTATGGGAGATAAAATAAGTCCCGTTGATATTTCAAAAGCAGCTTTAGAACATGCAAAAAGAAATAATAATGATGTTTTAATTATAGATACGGCAGGAAGACTTCATATAGATGAATCTCTTATGCAGGAACTTCAAGATATAGCAAAAGCTACAGAACCTAATGAGATACTCTTAGTTCTTGATGCTATGACAGGACAAGATGCTGTAAATGTAACAAGTTCATTTGCAAATCAAATAGACTTAACGGGGGTTATTTTAACAAAGCTTGATGGGGATGCAAGAGGCGGTGCAGCTTTATCTCTTAGAGCAGTAACTGATATTCCTATAAAGTTTATTTCTATGGGAGAAAAAATGGATCAGTTAGAAATTTTTTATCCTGATAGAATGGCATCTAGAATTTTAGGAATGGGAGACGTTTTATCTTTAATCGAAAAAGCTCAAAGTGCAGTTGACCAAAAAAAAGCTCAAGAACTTGAACAAAAAATAAGAAATCAAAGTTTTACTTTTGATGATTTTTTAGACCAAATGAATCAAATGAAAAATTTAGGTCCAATTGAAGATTTACTTGCTATGGTACCTGGCATGAACAATAAAATGCTAAAGGGAATAAATGTGGATCAAAAAGATTTTTCAAGAGTTGAAGCTATTATAACTTCAATGACAAAGGAAGAAAGACAGAAACCGGATATCATAGATGTATCCAGAAAAAAAAGAATTGCTTTAGGATCAGGAGTTCAAGTAACAGAAGTAAACAAACTTTTGAAGCAGTTTAAAGAACTTAAAAAAATGATGAAGCAATTTTCAAGCATGGGCAACAAAATGAAAAAGGGAAAATTCAAAATGCCTTTTAAATTTTAATGTTGTATAAATTTGATTTTATTTCACGGGAGGTGAATTAATTGGCAGTTAAAATTAGACTAAGAAGAATGGGTTCAAAGAAAAATCCATTTTACAGAATAGTAGTAGCAGATTCAAGAGCGCCAAGAGACGGAAGATTCATTGAGGAGATAGGCTACTATAATCCACTTACAGAACCAAAAACTGTAGTAGTAAACAAAGAGTCAGTTAACAAATGGATTGGAAATGGTGCTAAACCCACTGATACTGTGGAAAGACTTTTTAAGGAAAATTCTGTTTATTCAATAGAAAAAAAGTAGAAGAAAAAGTAGAAGTTAACCAAGAGGAAGCTTAATCCGAATGGAGGACCTATGGTTGAATTAGTTGAATATATTGCAAAATCCTTAGTAAGTAATCCTGACCAGGTTAAGGTAAAAGCTGAAAATAAAGACAATGAAATTAATATTTATCTTACAGTTGCAGAAGAAGACATGGGAAAGATTATTGGTAAACAAGGTAGAATTGCAAAGGCTATTAGAGCTATATTAAATGCTATATCTCTTAGAGAAAATATAAAGGTTAATCTACAAATTGAAGAATAATTTGATTATTGTAGGAAAAATTTTAAATACTCATGGAATCAAAGGTGTATTGAAAATAATGCCAATTACATCTGATATAAAAAGATTTTCCAAAACTGATTATCTAATAATAAAAGATGAAATGTATTCCATAGAAAGTGTCTTTTACAAAGATAAATTTGTTTTTATTAAATTTAAAGAATTTGATAATATAAATGATGTTTTAAAATTTAAGAATCAATTTGTTTATATTAAAGAAGAAGATAGGGTTAAGTTAAAAAAAGATACCTATTTTATTTCTGATTTAATCGGCTTAAATGTTTTTGATACTGAAAAAAATAAATTAGGAAAAATTATAAACATAATTGAAAATCCTGCAAATGACTTATATGAAATTGAGGATGAAAAAGGAAACACTCATTTAGTACCCTCAGTAAAAGAATTTGTTAAAGAGATTGATTTAAAAAGTGGAATTATTATTAAACCTATAAAGGGGATGTTTGAATGAAATTTTCAATACTCACCTTATTTCCTGAATTTGTAAACACTATGAAGGAATACAGCATATTAGGCAGGGCAATAGAAAATAATTTAATTTCACTGGAAGCTGTTAATATTAGAGAATTTGCAATTAACAAACATGGTCAAGTTGATGATTACTCTTACGGAGGAGGTCCGGGCATGGTTATGATGGCTGAACCTATTTATAAGAGTATTGAAAGTGTCAGAAAAGATAATTCTTATGTTGTCTATATGTCGCCACAAGGAAATGTTTTAAATCAAGAAAAAGTTAAAGAACTTTCAAAAAAAGAACATTTAGTTATTCTTTGTGGTCATTATGAAGGAATAGACAATAGAATTATAGAAAATTATATCGATGAAGAAATTTCTATTGGCGATTTCGTATTAACAGGTGGGGAATTACCTGCTATGATTTTAGTAGATTCAGTATCAAGACTTATTGATGGTGTTTTATCTTCGAGCGAGTCTTATGAAGATGAATCGCATTATAAAGGTCTTTTGGAATATCCTCAATACACAAGACCAAAAGAATTTATGGGATATAAAGTTCCTGATGTACTTTTAAGCGGAGATCATAAAAAAATTGAAAATTATAGACTTAGAGAATCTGTTTTGAATACTTTAAAAAAAAGACCAGATATGTTAAACAGGACTCTATCAGAAGAAGAAAAAAATATATTAAATGGAGAAGGGAGGTAACTTAAGTGGATATCATTAGAGCAATAGAACAAGAGCAATTAAGATCAGATTTACCGAATTTTAATGTGGGTGATACACTTCAAGTTCACTACAGAATTATAGAAGGTTCAAGAGAAAGAATCCAAGTTTTTGAAGGAACTGTTATAAAAATTCAAGGACAAGGCGTTAGAAGAACTTTTACAGTTAGAAGAATTTCTTACGGTAGTGGTGTAGAAAGGACTTTTGTACTTAACTCACCAAGAATTTCTAAACTTGTTGTTTCAAGAAAAGGTAAAGTAAGACGTGCTAAACTATTCTATCTTAGAGATAGACAAGGCAAAGCAGCTAAAGTTAAAGAAAAAGTTAATTTTTAATGAAATAGGGCTCTTAAGTCCTATTTTTTCTTTTTGTATTTACTTTTATGTTGTATAATTTAGTAAATAACAAAATGAGGTAAAAAATGAAAAAAATATTAATAAGTTTATTATTTATAATAATAATTCTTGCTGGGGGCTTTTTTTATTTATTTAGTAAAAAGGGATCAAGGCAAACAAGCACAAAATATAATGATTTTTCATTTATTTGTGAAGCAGATGATGTTGATAAATCAGACTTTGATAGAATAGATGGACAATTTTATCTATCTCTTGATTTTATTAAAGATAAAATTGATAAAGATGTTTTTTATGATGAAAACGAAAAAGTAATAACATTTACAAATTCTAAAGGAACAAAAAGAATACAAATAGATTCTGACAAAGCAATCTTTAATAATAAAGAAATATTATTAAGAGATCCTGCAATTATAAAAAATTCAAAAGTATATGTTCCAATAGAAGCTTTTATTTATGATTACCCTTTGGACTTAAGATATATTGAAGAACTTAAACTTTTAATTATGGATTATAAAAATGTAAAGCATCCTTTAGGAAAACTTAAAGGATCCGGAACTAATATGAGAGAAGATGCTTCTATGCAATCACCTATAGTTAAAAATTTAAAGGGTGATGAAGAAATAATTGTTTTTGGAGAAGATAAAGACTGGTATAAAGTAAGAATTAAAGATGGATATGCCGGATATATAAATAAAAGTTTGCTTGAAGTTGATTTTAATGGAGATAAATTTTCAAGTGAAGTTGATGTAAAAAAAGAGGCCAAAAGGCCTCTTAATTTAACTTGGGATTACACATACGGACCTCAATCTCAAATAAGCATAAATAATATTACTTATATCCCTGGGGTAAATACTATATGCCCTACATGGTTTTCATTAAAAAATGAAAATGGAGATTTAATAGATAGGGGAAACATAGATTATGTAAATAACTATAAAAATCTAGGAATTGATGTTTGGGGTTATTTAGATAATTCTTTTGATGCTGAAATCACAAACAAAGCCTTAAGCTCAACTACCACAAGAGAAAAAATTATATCAGGAACAATGGAGCTTTTAAATAAATATGGACTTAAGGGTTTAAATATAGATTTTGAACACCTAACTACAAAGGAAAGAGATTTACTTAATCAATTTTTAAAAGAGCTTTATGCTATTTGCAGGGTTAATAAAATAACTTTAAGTGTAGATGTTACACCACAAATTTCAAAAGATGTTAATAAAGAAGTTTATGATAGAAAAGTAATTGCCAATAATTGTGATTATGTCATGCTAATGGCTTATGATCAACACTGGAGTAGCTCTGACAAGGCAGGAAGTGTTGCTGAATATAAATGGGTAGAGGGAAATATAAACAACTTATTAAGGCAAATTCCAGGTGATAAATTTATACTTTGTGTTCCTTTCTACACAAGGGTGTGGTCTATTGATAAAAACAATAAAGTGTCATCCCAAAGTATAGGAATGAAAGAAGTTCAAAATATAATTTCAAGTAAGAATTTAAAAAGTACATTTGATGATGTAGCAAAACAAAATTATGTTGAATATACAGACGGTGATTTAACAAAAAAAATTTGGATTGAAGATGAGTATTCACTTACTCACAAAGCATCTTTAATTAATAAATATAATTTAGCAGGTCTTGCTTCATGGAGAAAAGGCTTTGAAGCTCCTTATATATGGTCTGTAATTAAAGATTCTCTTAAATATTAATATTTGACAAATTTTTTTACTTTAAATATAATAAAAACAGTTTTGAAAGAGGGTGTTTATAATTTTAGCTGAAACACATAAAATCATTGCTGAAAAAATTTATGAAAATGTTCAAAAGAGATATAATCTTAATTTAGATTTAGATAAATTAAAATGGGGAAGCATAGCACCAGATTACCTTCCTTATTATAAACTTCATAGACACTATTATGATGAGAGCATAGAATTTATTGTAAATGAAATTATTTCTTTAATATACATCTCAAGGTATGTTGATCTTTATGAAATGAAACCTGTTTTTAGAAAGTATTTTAGCAAAAAATTAGGAATTATTTCTCATTATATTTGTGATTTTACTTGTTTGCCTCATGCAAATAGAATTACATTTACAAAAAATATGCGTCAACACATAAAATATGAGAATGATTTAAATGAATTTGCAAAAATATTTAAATTTAATAAATCTGAAATCAATATTTATAATATTAAAATTGAAGATGAAGTCACTTTAAGAGAACAAATAGTTTCTTATATTGAAAATGCTATTAGTCTATATAAATCTAAGGAATCTTCTTATTCAAAAGATTTAAATTTTGGACTTTCTTTAAGTAACTTTATTGTAGACTTCATATTAGAAAGTGTATTCTCCTATTGCGGAGAAATTGAAGTTCAACTTGTATAGAATCTTTCACCTTTTTGGTGAAAGTTTTTTATTTTAAATACGGAGGACATATGAGAAGCAATTCAAATGCAACAAAATTAGATTTAAAAGAAACTCAATTAGCAATTAAAACATTAAAAGATTATTTTCAACAAGAACTTGCAAATACTTTAAATCTTGCAAGAGTTTCCGCACCTTTAATGGTAAGGCCGGAAACTGGACTTAATGATAATTTAAGTGGCGTTGAAAAACCTGTAAATTTTAAAGTAAATCAAGGCAAAATAAATGTGGAAATTGTTCAATCTTTAGCAAAATGGAAAAGAAATGCCTTAAAAGAATATGGATTTCATGTATATGAAGGTCTTTATACAGACATGAATGCCATAAGACCTGATGAAACTTTAGATAAAATTCATTCAATTTATGTTGACCAATGGGATTGGGAAAAAATTATTAAAGTTGAAGATAGAAATAAAAATTATTTAAGATTGGTTGTAAAAGAAATATTTGAAGTTTTTAAGATAACTGAAAATTATATTAACCATGTTTATCCATACATTTTGAAGAAAAAGTTACCTGAAGACATATTTTTTATTACTTCACAAGAATTGGAAGATATGTATCCTAATCTTAGCCCTAAAGAAAGAGAAAATGCTATAACTAAAGAAAAAAAAGCTGTTTTTATTGAAGAAATAGGAAATTTTTTGAAATCTGGAAATAAGCATGACGATAGAAGTCCTGATTATGATGATTGGTCTTTAAATGGGGATATTTTATTTTGGAACGAAGTTTTAGGAAGCGCTCTTGAACTTTCCAGTATGGGAATAAGAGTTTCAAAAGAGTCTTTACTTGACCAACTAAAAAAAGATAATAAAATGGAAAGAATTGAAATGCCTTACCACCAAGATATTCTAAATGGAAGACTACCTTATACAATAGGCGGAGGCATAGGTCAATCAAGGCTTTGTATGTTTTTCTTAGAAAAAGAGCATATTGGTGAAGTTCAAGCAGGAATATGGGACGGAGATACAAAAAATTTTGCAAAAGAAAATGGAATTGTATTACTATAAATTTTAAGGAAGATCTTAATATTAAATTTACTTTTCCTAAACAATTACCCCCTTGTTTGTTGTATAATAATAAATACGATAAACAATGGGGGATTTCATTTTGGCAAATAATGCTGCAAGAATAAGGCAAAAAAACAGGTCATACTGCTTCAATAACATAAAAAATTTTTTAATAGATAAATTTTTGTTAGATAATGATGTTGATTCAATAAATATTTTGCTAAACATGTATAATATAGAGAATTCAATAAGTCTTATTGCACCTTCTTACATATCAATAAAAAATTTGAAAAAAGATTTAATTCATTTTTTTAGATATAAGGTTGATAGTGAACTTATGGTAAATAATATTTCAAGTCTTATCCATGACGATATAAATAGATTTGAACTTTCGATTTATCTTGAAGGATACAGGGGTGGCTTTTGCAATAAAGAGTTTACAAATAAACTTGAATGTTTGGCTTTTAAATACCTTGATATCCAAAAAATTTATAATTTAAAAAAACTTTTCAATTATGAATTTTCAAATGAAGAAATTTTGAACTTAAAAAAATATGTTGATAAAGAATTAAATAGGGATTCTGACTTAAAAAAACAAATTAAAAATTTAATTTATAAATTTGATGCCAACCTATTAAAAAAGAAAATTTATGTTCTTAATTCTTATTTAGATAGACAGATAATGATAAATATTAATTCAAACGAAAGTAAATTTATTGATTCTGAAAAACCACTTAATCATGAAGAACTTATGGGCTTAAATAGAAAAATAGTAAAATTTTTATTTAAAGATGCACTTAAGGTTTATAAGATAGGATTTTGGGACGGAGTTAATGATAGAGTTTTAAAAAGATACAAATAACTAAGTTTTAAAACTTAGTTATTTTTTTAAGGTGATTATGAGAATATTAGGAATAGATCCGGGACTTGCTCTCGTAGGTTATGGTATAGTTGATTTTGTTGGAAATACATATAAAGTTCTTGATTACGGAGTTATAGAAACAATTGCAGGAGTTCCATTTCCATCAAGATTAACAGAGATTTATAAAGATTTAAATGGCTTGCTTGAAAAATATAAGCCTGATGATATAGCTTTTGAAGAGTTGTTTTTTAATAAAAATGTAAAGACTGCAATAAAGGTTGCTCAAGCAAGAGGTGTAGAGGTTTTATGTGCAAAATTATTTAGAAAAGAAGTTTACGAATACACTCCTCTTCAAATTAAACAGGCTATAGTAGGATATGGAAGAGCTGAAAAAAAGCAGGTTCAGGAAATGGTAAAAATAATTTTAAATTTAAAGGAAATACCTAAGCCGGACGATGCAGCAGATGCTTTAGCAGTTTGTATTACTCATGGAAGTTCTCTTAAATTTAAAGAAAATTTTATTATGAGGTAAATATGATAGAATTAATAATAGGAAAAATTGAAGAAATAAACGAAAATTCAATATTAGTTGTCAATCAGGGAATCGGATACTGTATATTTCTTAATGGCAGAGAATCTAAAAATTTAGCTATTCATGAGGACATAAAAATTTATACAAGTATGATTGTAAGAGAGGATGATATTTCTCTTTATGGATTTTTATCAAAAGATGAGAGGAAGATTTTTAAACTTTTAATAACAGTATCTGGCATAGGACCTAAAGTTGCTATGGGAATAATGAGTGAGCTTACTCAAAATGATTTAAGAAATGCAATCTTAACTTCTGATATAAATAAGTTACAAAGTGCACCTGGAGTAGGTAAAAAAACAGCTCAAAGAATAATTCTCGAATTAAAAGATAAAATATCTAAAATTAATTTTGAAAATCCTTTAGAATCTTTTATAAGTAATGAGAATGATTTTGATATCACAAGCTCAGATAATGAAGTTGTTGAAGCTCTTGTTAGTCTTGGTTATAATAATAATGAGGTTAGAAATGCCTTAAGGCGTATAGATGCTAATTTGCCTATAGAGATTCAAATTAAAGAAGCTCTTAAGATTATAGGAAGGTAATTATGGAAGATAGACTTGTGGAACCTAGCTTTTCTCCAACAGAAGACCAAACAGAAATAGGTATTAGACCGAAATGGCTTAATGAATATATTGGTCAAGAAAAAGCTAAAGAAAAATTAAAAATTTTTATTGAAGCTGCAAAAAATAGGAAAGAGTCTTTGGATCATTGTCTTTTAAACGGGCCTCCTGGACTTGGTAAAACAACTTTAGCAAATATAATAGCAAATGAAATGGGTGTCAACATTAAGGTTACAAGTGGCCCTGCAATTGAACGCCAGGGAGATTTAGCAAGTATTCTTACAAACCTTAATGAAGATGATGTTTTATTTATAGATGAAATCCATAGAATTAATAAATCTGTTGAGGAAATATTATATCCGGCTATGGAAGATTATGTCCTTGATATAATAATAGGTAAAGGACCCAGTGCAAGATCTATAAGGCTTGATCTTTCAAAATTTACTTTAATAGGAGCAACAACAAGGGCTGGACAACTTTCAAATCCCCTTCGTGACAGATTTGGCGTAATATTAAATTTAGACCTATATGATATTGAAAGTTTAACAAAAATTATTATGAGATCTGCCGACATTTTAAATATAGGGATTGAACCAGAAGGTGCAAAAAAAATTGCAATTAGAAGCAGAGGAACACCAAGAATTGCAAACAGACTTTTAAAAAGAGTAAGAGATTATGCTGAAGTTAAAGAAGATGGAGTTATAACTGAGAAAGTTGCGGAAAGAGGTTTAAATCTATTGGAAATAGATAGATACGGTCTTGATGCATTAGACAGAAAAATAATTCAAGTTATGATAGAAAATTATGGAGGAAGACCTGTAGGCATTGATGCGATAGCTGCATCGGTTGGGGAAGAAAAAATCACTATTGAAGATGCTTATGAACCATATCTTCTTCAAATCGGCTTTATTAACAGGACTCCAAGAGGAAGAGTTCCGACAGAACTTGCCTACAAACACTTTAACATTCCTTATAATAATGATAATGAACAGGAGAAGTTTTTATGAAAAAATTAATTTTTATTTTATCTATTTTATTTTTATTTCAGTTTACATATGCTGAAGAAAATACTTTTTTAAATGTTAAAATAGGTAAAAGCTATAAGCAAAATTCTAAAGTGGAATTAAAAACTGATGGATTATTTTCTCTTGATTATGATGAAAATACAAAGACCCCATTAAACACTAAAGCTTTAATTGTTGTTTATGATGGAACTTCTATAAATGTTTTTAAAGGAAATACAATTATAGTTAAGGATTTTCCTCAAAAAGGAGAAATTTTAATAAGCTCAGATAAGCCAATTAAAATTGGAAAAAGATCTTATAGGGGAAAAATATCTTTTCGTATAAATAATAAGAATTTAGATATCATAAATAATGTAGAAATTGAAGATTATTTAAAGGGAGTAGTGCCAAAAGAATTATCTGCAGAATATCCTTTAGAGGCTTTAAAAGCTCAAGCAATTACATCAAGAAGCTTTGCGATTGCAAATATAAATAAAAATAAGTCTAAAGGCTATAATCTTGATGATACCACATCATGCCAAGTTTATTTCGGCTTTGGAGCGGAAAAGGAAAGAAGCAATAAAGCTGTTGATGAAACTAAGGGAATGTACGCCATGTATGATGGAAAGGTTGCCAATACAATTTTTGGAGCATCTTCAGGTGGACGAACTGCTGAAGTTTCAGAAGTTTGGGGTGGAAAGCAAATTCCATATTTAATAAGTTTTGATGATTCTCAATTTTCATCACATCCATGGACAGTTACGATAAATAAAAATGATTTGAATAAAAAACTTGGAAAAGAAGTTTATTCATTAAGTATAAAAGATTTTGATTCTTCAGGTAGAGTTAAATCTTTATTAATAAATAATTCAGATGAAATGAAAGGCACAAAATTTAGAAACCTACTTGGAAATGTTAAATTTAAATCTACTTTATTTACCATTGAAGATGCCGGGGATTCTTTTGTATTTAAGGGTCAAGGCTACGGACATGGAGTAGGTTTAAGTCAATATGGAGCTGTTCAAATGGCAAAACAAGGCTATAAGGCAGAAGAAATTATGAAATATTATTTTAAAGGTGTAGAGATTATAAAATGAGTTTAAAAACAAGTGATTTTTATTATGATTTGCCAAAAGAATTAATTGCGCAACATCCTCTCGAAGACAGATCGTCTTCGAGACTTTTGATTGCAAATAGATATGACAAAAATTTAAAAGAAGATATTTTTAAAAATATTATTAATTATTTAAATAAAGGAGATGTTTTAGTAATTAATAATACAAAAGTAATTCCGGCAAGGATTCATGGTCATAGAAAGGATAAAGAAGAAAACATAGAAATTCTTCTTTTAACAAGAAAAGGGGACATATGGGAATGTCTTGTCAAGCCTGGTAAAAAGGTTAAAATTGGAACGGAAATAATTTTTAGTGATAAACTTAAAGCAGAAGTTATAGATATAAGTGAAGATGGAAATAGATTTATTAAATTTATCTATGAAGGAATATTTGAAGAAATATTAGATCAACTTGGAGAAATGCCTCTTCCACCGTATATTAAAGAAAAACTTGATGATCAAACAAGATACAATACTGTTTATTCAAAGATAGAAGGTTCGGCAGCAGCTCCTACAGCAGGATTACATTTTACTAAGGAACTTTTGGAACAGATAAAAAATAAGGGCGTTAAAATTGCACCAATAACACTTCATGTTGGCCTTGGAACTTTTAGACCTGTAAAAGTTGAAGATGTTGAAAAACACCATATGCACTCTGAATATTATATGGTATCAGAGGAATCTGCAAGTATAATAAATGATGCTAAAAAAAATGGAAATAAAATTATTGCGGTTGGAACAACTTCAATGAGAACTCTTGAGAGTGTTGCTGATAAAAATGGAATGCTAAAGGAAACAAGGGGTTGGACTGATATATTTATTTATCCTGGTTACGAATTCAAGTGTGTTGATTCTTTAATAACTAATTTTCATTTGCCTGAATCAACTTTGTTAATGCTTGTAAGTGCTTTTTCATCAAAAGATATAATTTTTAATGCTTATGAATATGCAATAAAAAATAAATTTAGGTTTTTTAGCTTTGGAGACGCTATGTTTTTAAGGGGGAAAGATGTTTAAATATGAATTATTAGCTCATTCATCTGAATGTAAAGCAAGAGTCGGAAGGATAACTACAGATCATGGAACTATAGAAACTCCCATATTTATGCCCGTAGGCACAAGAGCCACAGTAAAAACAATGACTCCTGAAGAAGTAAAAGAATTAGGTGCCCAAATAATTTTATCCAATACCTATCATTTATTTTTAAGACCTGGGAAAGATATTATTAACAAAGCTGGCGGTCTCCACAAATTCATGAATTGGGATAAGCCTATTCTAACTGACAGCGGAGGATTTCAAGTATTTTCTTTAAGTAAAAGACGTAAAATAACAGAGGAAGGCGTTGAATTCAGGTCTCACATAGATGGCTCAAAACAGTTTATATCTCCTGAAATTTCTATAGATATGCAAAATACTCTTGGTTCAGATATTATAATGGCTTTTGATGAATGTGCACCTTATCCTGCAAACAGATCATATATTGAGCATTCAATGATGAGAACTAGTCGTTGGGCTAAAAGATGTAAAGAATTTCATAAAAATACTGATAAACAAGCTTTATTTGGAATTGTACAAGGTGGAATGTATAAGGATTTAAGAGAAATATCAGCGAAAAGTTTAGTAGATTTAGATTTTCCAGGATATGCAGTTGGAGGGTTAAGCGTTGGTGAACCTGAAGACTTAATGATAGATGTTTTAAATTTTACAACTGATTATTTGCCAGAAAATAAGCCAAGATATTTAATGGGAGTAGGAAGCCCAGACTATTTATTTGAAGCAGTACAATATGGAATAGATATGGCTGATTGTGTTCTTCCAACAAGAATTGCAAGAAATGGAACTGCAATGACATCAAAGGGAAAAATTGTAATTAAAAACGCTAAATATAAAGAAGATTTTACACCCCTTGATCATGATTGTGATTGTTATACTTGTAAAAATTATTCAAGAGCTTATATAAGACATTTATTTAATGTAAATGAGATTCTTGCATATAGACTTGTAACTATTCACAATCTACATTTTCTTTTAAATTTAATGAAGGGAATAAGAAAGTCTATTATTGATGATAGATTTATGGAATTTAAAAATAACTTTTATAAAAATTATGGATATGAAAAATAAGTGTCAAATAAATGACACTTATTTTTTTTCTAATTTTTTAATTCTATAGTGAACATGATAGTATTTAATATTAAATCCTTCTGAATTTAGGAGCTTTGCAATTTGCCTTGCACCCATACCTAAACTTCGATAATGTAAAATCCTTTCTTGTAAAAAATCTTCATGATTTTTTAATTTTACAATTTTTTTATACTTTTCTTTATAAATCTCAATTAATTTTTTTTCCATTAAATCTAAAATAAATTTTTCTGAATTATCAATATTATCAATAAAAATTTTTGCAAGAGGAAGACATTCATCTTGGGGACCTGGTAAATTTAAAATTGTAGAATTTTGTGTTTTATTTAAACTTATTTTTGAAAACAAATGTCCGTTATCTCCATAAATTTCTCTAAAATTATCTTTAAATTTATTTCCAATAGCAGATTGGACGAAATCCTTACTGAACAAATTATTATACCTATGTCCGCCTCCTGTACCACCTATAAAAATAATAAAATCATAATTTTCATTTAAAACAGAATTTAAAGTATTAGAAATAACCATTTCATCATCAACTAGGGGCTGGAGTTTTTTTATTGTAGAGTCCGGAAATCTTTCTATTATAAGCTTTGAAATTTCAGGAGTATTATTGTCAGAAATGGTACCGTCTAAAATTTCATTTCCTGTAGGAATAAGCAAAAAATTATAAGTTTTATAAAAAGTCTTACCCTTATATTTATTTAAAATTTCTTCCACTCTATTGTAGATTTCTTCAGCTTTTAATTTAAGCTCGTCTTCATCCATATCCAACATTCTAATGATTAGTCCTTTGTCACTAACTCCTATTATTTCAAGATGTGCATTTAATTTTAAACTTAATTCACGTTTAAAATTATCAACCTTTAAATTTTTTATAAGTAAATTTGGAAAAGAAATAATATCATCCTTGATTAAATAATTCATAAATCCCCCTTTCTTGTTATAAATTATACCAAATGTTATAATTTATTATAAGGAGTTGATTGATATAAAAGCTGAAGAATTTTTAAAAAAAGTACAAGATGGTGAAATATCTCTTGAAGAAGGTCTTAAATATTTGCAAAACTTACCTTATCAAGAGCTTAATTACGCCAAGCTTGATTTTCATAGAGAAGTTCGAAATGGTTTTGGTGAAGTTATTTTTTGCCAGGGAAAAGAAGATAAGCATCTATTAGGTATTTTTGAAAATTTTGCTAATAGAGATTCAAATGTCTTAGGGACAAGGGCAAATAAACACCAATACGAACTTATAAAAGAGATTCTACCTGAAATTCAATTTTATGAAGATGCAAAAATATTGAAAATAGAAAAAAATCCAATAAAAAAGATTGGCAATGTTTTAATAGTTACGGGAGGAACTGCTGACATACCTTTTGCTGAAGAAGCAGCTTTTACAGCAGAATATTTTGGATCAAAAGTTAATAGATTATATGATGTTGGAATCTCAGGTCTTCATAGACTTTTAAAAAATCTTGATACATTAAGAAGCGCAAATGTAATAGTAGCAGTTGCCGGAATGGAAGGGGCTCTTCCTGGAGTTGTTGCGGGTCTGGTTGAAGTTCCTGTTATAGCTTTACCAACATCTGTTGGATATGGATCTAATTTTAAAGGCCTCTCAGCCCTTCTCACAATGCTTAATTCTTGTGCTGAAGGTATTAATGTAGTCAATATAGATAACGGATTCGGAGCAGGCTATAACGCAGCTCAAATAAATAGATTAATAGGTGATGAACGTTGACACTTAAAGAAAAAGAAAAGCATTTAGAAGAGATTTTAAAAAAATATAAAAAAATTGTAGTTGCTTTTTCAGGTGGTGTTGATTCAAGTTTTTTACTTGCTAAAGGAATAGAAACCCTGGGAAGTCAAAATGTATTAGCTGTAAATTTAATTTCTTCCATGCAACCTAAACGTGAAGAAGATTATGCAAAACATTTTGCTGAAAAATATAAGGCTAATATTATTTATTTAAAAGCTGATGAATATTCTATTAAGGAATTTGTAGAAAATTCAAAAGATAGATGTTATTTTTGTAAACATGCCATATTTACAAAAATAATAGAAGAGGCTCAAAAAAAAGACTTTAATATTATATGCGACGGAACAAATTATGATGATTTAGATGATTATAGACCGGGACTTCGTGCCTTAAAAGAATTAGATGTAAAAAGTCCTTTAAAAGAAGCTGAACTTACTAAAAATGACATTAGGGAGCTTTCTAAAGAAATGAACATAGAAACTTGGAAAAAACCATCAGCTGCTTGTTTGGCTTCAAGAGTTCCATATGGAACGAAAATAAGTCTTGAAATAATGAAAAAAGTTGAATTGTCAGAGGAATTTTTAAGGCAACTTGGATTTATCAATCATAGAGTTCGATATCACGGAAATATTGCAAGAATTGAGATAAATTTAGAGCAAATAAATTTGCTTTTAGAAAATAGAGAAAAAATTATTAAAAAGTTTAAAGAGATAGGATTTTTATATGTAACAATGGATTTAAGCGGTTATACAATGGGCTCACAAAATTTGGCCATAGGAGGATAATATGGATTTATATCTTGAATGTTTTTCAGGAATTAGCGGAAATATGTTTATAGGAGCTATGATAGACATAGGAGTTCCTTTTGATTATTTAAAAAAAGAATTAAATAAATTAAACTTAGGAGAATATGACCTAATATGCGAAAGAAGAATAAAAAATGGCATTGATGCAAACTATTTTAATGTAATTTTACCTGAAGAAAAATCTGACCATCATCACGAACATGACCACGACCACGAAAATGAGCATCATAATGAACATATTCATGATCATAATCACGACCAAGACCACAATCACGAACATAACCACCATGATCACGATCATCATGGTTTTCATAGAAATCTTTCTCAAATTACAGAAATTATAGATAATTCAAGCCTTAGCAGTTTTGTAAAAGAAAAAGCAAAAGAAATATTTTTACACATTGCAAAAGCAGAAGCTAAAATTCATGGTAAAGGCATAAATGAAGTCCACTTCCATGAAGTTGGGGCAATTGATTCCATAATTGATGCTTGTGGAGCAGCTTTGTGTATAGAATATTTAAAAATAGAAAAAATTTATGCTGGAACAGTTTATACAGGAAATGGATTTGTAAATATAGCCCACGGTAAATTTCCTGTGCCGGTTCCTGCTACTCTTGAGATACTTTCCAACACAAACCTCACTACAGCTAAGAGCAGCGTCATAGGAGAGCTTGTAACTCCAACAGGTGCTGCAATATTAAAAACTTTTTCTGAGCCATTTAAGGGCAATTTGAAGACTTTTAAAACAGGATATGGTTCAGGAAGCAAAGATTTTGAAATTCCTAATGTATTAAGAGCCTCATTAATAGAAATTTCAGAAAATGAAAAGAATATTTCGTGTAAAAAAATAATTGAAACAAATATTGATGATTCTACAGGAGAGGAACTTGGTTTTGCAAGTGAGAAATTATTTGAAATAGGTGCTTTGGATGTTTGGTATTCACCAATATATATGAAAAAAAATAGACCAGCATATAAACTTTCTTGTTTAGTTGATCCAGAATTAGTTGAAAAAGCTGCTTATATAATTTTAAAATACACAAGTTCTATAGGTGTAAGAATTTTAGAAGCTCAAAGAATTGAAATGAAAAGAGATTTTTCAAAAATTGCAGTTAAAGATGGAGAAATTACAGTAAAACATTTATCCTATAAAGATATAAGTAAAAAAAGTTTTGAATATGAAGATTTAAAGAAAATTTCAATAAAAACAGGAAAATCTATACGAAAAATTAAAGAAGAAATATAAAAAAAGACCTCACATGGGGTCTTTTTTTAATGGACATTTTAAAATCTTCTATATAAACCAACTATTAAGCCAAGTATTTGTAATTCTCTTGTGTAAATAGGACTCATTGTATCATTTTCCGGCTGAAGCCTATATCTATCTTCCTCTTTGTAAAAAGTTTTTATAGTAGCCTCATCTCCAAGTAAAGCTAAAACCATATCTCCGTTATTGGCATAACTCCTCTTTTCTATAATTACATAATCTCCATCAAGAATTCCTGCATTTATCATACTTTCTCCACGAACTTTTAAAATAAATAAATCTCTGTCCTTAGCAAAATCAATAGGCAGGGGATAGGTATCTTCTATATTTTCAAAAGCTAAAATAGGGGCTCCTGCAGTAACAGTTCCTACAATGGGAATATCAACGGTTTTTTTCTTTTGTAAAAATAGGTCTGATGATGAATCTAATATTTCTATAGCTCTTGGTTTTGTAGGATCTCTTCTTATGTAGCCTAAAAGTTCCAATTTTTCAAGACTTGAATGAACAGTAGACGTACTTTTAATAGAACACCCTTGGCAAATTTCTCTAACAGTTGGGGGATAGCCTTTGCTTTCTAAAATTTTTTTAATAAACAAGAGTATGTTTACTTGTCGTTGGTTTAAATCTTCGTACATAAATGTCCTCCTTAATAATTTACTTTATTATAACAAAAAAAACATATATTTCAAACATGTGTTTATTTTTTCTTGACAAAGAACATATTTTCGTTTATCATTAATTCAGAACAATTGTTCAGAACATGTATTCAAAACATATATTCTAAACAAACATTCTTATTTATAAAATTTTGAGGTGTTAAAATGAAAACGAATAAAAAAATAAAATTGAAAAAAAGAATTTATATTAAGAAATTTAGAGTAATATTTTTCTTATTTTTAGCATTTTTCTTTACAAGTGGACTTAAATTATATAAGACACCAATTCAAGATCAAACAATAAAATATGAAATATATACAGTAAAAGAAAATGATACTTTATGGAAGATTGCATCAATTTATATTGGAGATGATTGTGACAAAAGAAATTATATAGATAAGGTTGAAGAAATAAATAATTTAGGAAATAATATTCATCCTGGACAAGAATTAAAAATGCCAGTTATAATAAAATAAAATCAAAAAAACAGCTACAGATCAATTGTTAGTTAATTGTTGGCTGTATTGTTAGCTGTTATTAAAAACAATAAATCCTATATCGTACTTCACAAAATTATTATTTTGTGAAGTATTTTATTTTTTTAAATCCCTCTATTCTTCTAAGGCTTTGTGATATAATTATTTTAAATTATTTTGGAGGATTTATTATTCATTATGGAAAAAAATAGAAAAGTATATGGATTTTCTACAGCCGTTGCCATGGTTGTAGGTATTGTTGTAGGATCTGGCATATTTTTTAAAGCGGACAATATTTTATTGGCAACTGGCGGAAATATAAAAACTGGAATTTTAGTACTATGCATTGGAGCTTTGGGAATTATTTTTGGTTCATTAACTTTAAGTGAACTTGCAATACGTACAAATTCAAGTGGAGGTTTTGTAAGCTATTTTGAGAAATATATAAGTAAAAAATTTGGATCAGGCTTCGGATTTTTTCAAACTTTCATATACTTACCTTCAGTTACTGCAGTTCTTGCTTATGCAACTGTCATGTTTGCGTGCATTACTTTTGAGGTTAATTTAAGTTATGAGGTTAAAATATTTTTAGGATTTATTTTATTAATACTAATAACTCTCCTTAATACTTACAATAGAAAATTAGGCGGTAATATACAATTTATTTCAACTATTATAAAATTGATTCCTATTTTTGCTATTGCTATTTACGGTTTATTTTATAAGGGTGATTATCCCCAAGTACCAAGCCAATATACTCTTATAAGTCCTAAGAATATAGGCTATAAATGGATTGCAAGTTTAGCTCCTATCGCCTTTTCTTTTGACGGATGGCCTATAGTTACAGCTATAGTTCCAGAGCTTAAAAATCCAAAAAGGACAATGCCCTTAGTATTAATATTATCTCCCATACTTATTTTATTATCTTATCTATTATATTTTTTAGGAATTATAAATATTTTAGGACCAACTTACATTATGAGTCTACAAGATGATTCAGTCTATACGGCTTTTAATATTATGCTTGGACCAATAGGAGCAAAATTTTTAATACTTTTAGTAACAATAGCTATATTTGGTGTAATAAATGGTGTAATTTTAGGTGGAATAAGAATGCCTCAAGCTTTAGCGGAAAAAGGAATTGCTTTTGATGAAAGTGTGTCAAAGATTGACGAAAAGCTTCAAGTTTCTAAAAAAAGTGCTTTAATATACTTTTTAATTTCTACTTTTTGGCTTATAGCTTACTATATAACTTCAAAATTTCAACTCTTAGGTGGAAGTGATGTTTCCGAAATTGCCATTGTATTTTCTTATGTAACCTATATTGTTTTATATTTAAAAGTTATGAAACTTTATAAAGACGGCGAAATAAAAAGTTCTTTTAAAGGCATAATTGCACCTATTTTTGCTATAATAGGTTCTTTAATTATTTTAATAGGAGGAATTGTAGCAAGTCCTTTCTATGTTATTTTATACATTTTTATATCCATCTTTATATTCTATTTAGGCTATAGGAAAATTAAAGATGAATGAAGTTTTAAATAAGTGTTTAATATTAATGCTCACAATTTTTACCGGATATTCTATAAAAAGATTTAAAATTTATAGTCCTGAAACAAATGCCGGTATAAACGATCTTTGTTTTTCACTTTTGTTCCCTCTTACTATTTTGATGAGCTTTTATCAAAAGGACATGAATATAGTAAGTATATCTTTTATATTATTTACAATTTTTTTATTTGCAATTAATTTATTTTATAGTATTTTTCTTGCAAATATTTTAGTAAAAGAAAATATAGGAATGTGGATTGTAAGTGCTAATGCTATTTTTAGAGGTAATTTTATAATAATGGGCATACCTATTATTTCTTCCTTAGTTGGAGAAAAAGGTTTGGTCTTAACAGGAATAGCGATAGGCCTTTCTCAAATATTTTATAATTTTGCATCGGTTCTATTTTATTCAAAATTAGATAACACAAAAATAAGTTTAAAAAAATAATAAGCAATATTTTTAAAAATAATATGATGCTTGGAGGAATTTTAGGAGTTTTTCTTATGATATTTAAGATAAACTTAGGCATATTTGCAGACTTATTTAGAAATGTAGGCAGTATATCCTCTTCCCTTGCCCTTATGTGTATGGGATATAATTTAGGCTTTATAGATATTAAAAAATATTTAAAATCTGCTTTGATAATCTCTTTTTTTAAGTTAGTTCTATTCCCTACTATTGTTCTTGTACTTCTTAAATTTTTTAAATTTCCCTTGGAAGAATCAATAGTTTCTTTAGTTCTTTTTGGAGCTCCTGTTGCAGTTAACACTTTTACTTATGCTAAAAGATATAACACTCAGGTGCAATTAGCAGAATATTATATAATTATAAGTACTCTACTTTTTATATTTACAATTCAATTATTTTTAAGATTTGTAATTTAAAAAATAATAAATTTGTCAATATTTGTCAATATAACCGCTTAATTAGCGGTTCATTTATTTTCAATAAAAAAATAACCGCTGATTTTGCGGTTATTTAAAATTCTATTTTTATGTTCTCCAAAAATTCTTTATTAGTTTTAAATTTTCCTAAATTATCTAAAAGATACTCAGTTATTTTTAATTTTTGTTCATCGCTAGTTGCCCGTCTTATATCTATGGAAAAATCATATTCTTTTTTATTAAGCAACAATTCTTCTTTTCTCGTACCCGATTTAAAGATATCAACGGCAGGAAATATTCTTTTTTCAGATAACATTCTATCTAAATGAATTTCCATATTTCCTGTCCCCTTAAACTCTTCATAAATTATATCATCCATCCTTGAGCCTGTATCCACAAGAGCTGTTGCAAGTATTGTAAGGCTACCGCCCTCTTCTATATTTCTTGCCGCACCGAAAAATCTTTTTGGATTATGAAAAGACAAAGGATCAATTCCTCCAGAAAGAGTTTTTCCACTTGGTGGTGTAATGAGGTTATACGCCCTTGTAAGGCGCGTTAATGAATCGACTAATATAACTACATCTCTTTTTAGTTCTACAAGCCTCTTAGCCCGTTCTATGACCATCTCAGCTACTTTTGTGTGGTTCCTACTAAGTTCATCAAAGGTAGAAAATACAACCTCTCCTTTTACTGATCTTTTCATATCAGTTACTTCTTCTGGTCTCTCATCAATTAAAAGAACAATTAAATCAACATCCTTGCAGTTAGTTGATATTGCACTTGCAATTTTTTTCAAGAGAGTTGTTTTTCCAGATTTAGGTTGAGATACAATTAGACCCCTCTGCCCTTTTCCTATAGGTGCTATTAAATCTATAAGCCTTGTTGCCAGTTCTTCAGGTTTTGTTTCCAAACTTATTTTTTCTTTAGGATATATTGGAGTTAAATTATCAAAGGAAGGTCTATTTATTATATCTTTAGCTTTTAAGTCATTTACTTTATTAATGTAGATTAGAGCATTAAAATTTTCTCCATCTTTTGATGGACGTAAAATTCCTTGAATTTTATCTCCTGTCCTAAGTCTAAATTTTCTAATTTGAGATGGAGATACATATATATCATTTTCGCTGGGCAAATAATTTTCAGTTCTTAAAAATCCGTATCCATCAGGAAGTTGATCTAAAATACCTGTGACATAATTTATTTTTTCAAGTTTTTCTATTTCTTCTGTTGCATTGTCAGATAGATCTTTTGTATCAAGTTTATCTATTTCTTCAACTTTATTAGAAATTTTATGTTTGTTTTTATGCAAATATTTTATCAAATCTTCTTTACTTAATGTGTTTGGATTTTCAAGTCCACATTCTATTGCAAGAGTTTTTAAATCATCCATTGATAATTTTTCTAAATCATCATTTTCCCTTAGATTTTCACTCCAAGAATTGTCTGAAATTTCAAGTATTTTTATTATTAATTCATTTTTCTTATATTTATACGGAGATGTAATTTCCAAATTTTTTGCTATGTCTCTAAGATCTGAACTATTTAAATTTTCCAATTTGTCTTTAGAATATGAAATTTTCGGTATTTGTCCATCTTCAATAAATTTTATATAGTCCTCTTTCTCATAAAACTTATTATCTATAAGACCCATAGAAAGAGCAATTTTTCTTAAATCTTCAATTGTTTTATTTGATAATAATTTTGAAGTAGAATTTTCTTTATTCATATTATTTTGCGTATTCTGGTTTTGTGTTTAAATTGTGAATACTCTTAATAAATCTTACTGTACCGCTGGGAAGTCTTGTAACAAGAGTTTCAGTTGTAGCTTTATTATCTTTTAAAAATTTAACACCTTGTAAAATTTCTCCAAAAGAAACACCTGTAGCTGAAAAAATAACATCATTACCCTTTACAAGATCATCTATATGGTAAATCTTTTCAAGGTCATTGTGAAAAGACTTACATCTTTCCATTTGTTCTTCATCAGAAGGAACAAGTTTACCTTGAAAATCTCCTCCTAAACATTTAAGAGCAGCAGCTGCAATAACTCCCTCAGGAGCTCCTCCAATACCCATAATCATATCTACTCCAGAATCTTCAAAACAAGTTTCTATAGCAGTTAAAATATCTCCATCACTTACCATTTTTATTCTTGCGCCTGTTTTTCTGATTTCTTCTACAAGTTTGTCATGTCTTTCTCTTTTTAAAACAGAAACTGTAATTTCTTCTATGTTTTTATTAAGAGCTTTTGCAACTCTTTTTATGTTGTTTTCAGTTGTATCTTCAAGATCTATACATCCTTTGGCTCCTGGACCACATGCTATTTTATCCATATAAATATCAGGAGCATGAAGTAAGCATCCTCTTGGAGCTGCAGCAAGAACTGCAATTGAGTTATTCATTCCATTTGCAATTGATGTAGTTCCATCAAGAGGATCTACTGCAATATCAATTTCATCAGAGCCAGGAACCTTAGTCCCAACTTCTTCTCCTATATAGAGCATAGGAGCTTCATCCATTTCTCCTTCCCCTATTACTACTATACCATTTACATCAACTGTATCAAAAAGCTTTCTCATAGCTTCTACTGCTGCACCATCTGCATCATTTTTCTTACCCTTACCTAACCATTGAGCAGCAGATAGAGCTGCAGCTTCAGTAGCTCTTGCTAAATTTAATGCTAAATTTCTGTTCATTAAAAATCTCCTTTTGTTTTAACATTACTAAAATCATTTAAAAATTTATCCAACCCATTATCAGTTAATGGATGTTTAACCATTTGTTTAAAAACCTTATAGGGAACTGTGGCAATATCACATCCTGCAAGCAGTGAATCAAGTATATTGTTAGGTGTTCTTATACTTGCAGCTATAATTTCTGTTTTTATATCATAAATTTCAAAAATCTTTGATATATTTCCTATAAGGTCTTTACTATTTACACCAATATCATCCAATCTTCCTAAAAAAGGACTTATATAAGTTGCTCCTGCTCTTGCCGCAAGAATTGCTTGAGAAACGCTGAAAACAAGAGTAACATTAGTTTTTATTCCCTTTTTAGATAAAAAGCTAACAGCCTTCAAACCTTCTTCAGTCATTGGAATTTTAATAATTACATTATCTCCTATATCTTTTAATTTCATTGCTTCATTAATCATTCCCTGACTATCTGTTGATATTACTTCTGCAGATACAGGTCCTGAAACGATTTTTGCAATTTCTGAAATTACATCTTCAAAAACTTTACCTTCTTTAGCGATTAAAGTTGGATTTGTTGTAACTCCACTTAAAATTCCCCAAGAATTTATTTCCTTAATCTCATCTATATTTGCTGTGTCAATAAAAAATTTCAAAACGCATCAACTACCTTTTCATTTAATAATACTACTGCATGGCTTGCTATGCCCTCTCCTCTTCCTATATAACCAAGTTTTTCAGTTGTAGTTGCCTTTACAGATACATTGTTAACATTCATCTCAAGGGCACTACTTATTTTACTTCTCATATCATCTATATAGGGTGCAAGTTTAGGATTCTCAGCTACTATAACAGAATCTATATTTTCAATAAAATAACCCTTACTTTCCATTATATCTTTTACTCTATTTAAGAGTATAAAAGAATCTATATCCTTGTATTTAGGATCCGTATCAGGAAATTCATGACCTATATCATAATGTCCCAATGCACCTAAAATTGCATCCATTATAGCATGTATTAAAACATCTGCGTCAGAATGTCCTTCCAGTCCTTTTTCATATGGTATTTTTATACCTCCAAGTATAAGATTTCTACCTTCAACTAATTTGTGTACATCAATTCCAATTCCGATTTTCATGTTTACTTCCTTTCTTGACTTTCTGATTTAGCAATTGCTTCTGCAATAATTAAATCTTCTTGAGTTGTAATCTTTATATTTTTATAATCACTAGGTATTATTTTAACCTTGACTCCTATTTTTTCAACAAGAGCACAATCATCAGTTGCAGTATATCCTTCTTCTTCTGCAATCTTATATGCTTTCAACAATAAATCTGTTTTAAAAACTTGAGGAGTTTGTATAGCAAAAAGCTCATCTCTTTTAGGAGTATAGTCTACATAGCTCCCATTTTTTGAAACTTTAACAGTATCTTTTACAGGTACTCCCAAAACTGAGGCTCCTGTAAAAAATACATTTTCTATTGCTTCTCTAATTTTTTCTTCACTTACAAAGGGCCTAACTCCATCATGAGTCAAAACAATGCTTGTTTCTTTAGGTATATTTTTTAAGCCATTTAAAATGGAGTCACTTCTTTCTTTTCCCCCATATACAATTTTAAAATCTTTTTTTAATTTATTTTTATTTAAAATAAAACTCAAATAAGGGATGTCACTTTCTTTAATTAAGATTAAAATAAAATCAACATATGCACAATTATCAAATTTTTTTAAAGTATGAGCTAATATAGGCAAATCATTTATAGATAAAAATTGCTTATTTAAGCTTTTTTTCATTCTTCTACCCATACCGGCAGCTGCTATTATTGCAGTAACAAAATTTTCATTATACATAAATTTTTAATTACACTCCCAAATCCAATGCATACTTCATAATAGTTCCTGCAATTGGGGCTGCTATTTTTCCACCATGGTCTTCTACATCTTCTAAAACAACAGCTACTGCTATTTTAGGATTTTTTGCAGGAGCAAATCCTATAAACCAGGCATAATTTTCAGTTCCTTCTGTAGATTTTTGTGCAGTACCAGTTTTACCTGCAATTTTATATCCTCTTCTATAAGCGGCAGAACCTGTCCCATTGCTTACAACACTTAACATATATTCTTTTAATTCGTTTGCTGTATCTTCAGAAATTGCTGAAGATAAAACTTTAGGTTCTGCATTTAATAAATTTTCACCATCAGATGTATTAACTTGAGAAACTAAATAGGGCTTCATAATATTTCCGTTATTTGCTATTCCGGCCGCAACCATACACATTTCAAGCGGAGTAGCTTGAACATTTCCCTGCCCTATTCCTGAAGAAGCAAGGTCCGTTTTAGATATATTATTATAATCAAAAATAGATTCATGAAATGGTAAATCAAATTTAAAATTTTGATTAAACATAAATTTATCTGCACTTTTTCCAAGATGTTCAGACCCCAAATCAACAGATTTTTTAACAAAATAAGTATTTATAGAATTTACTAAAGCAGTTTTTAAATTTACATTTCCGTAAGCATTATCTTTTCCACCGGCATTTGTATAAACTCTACCATCAATTTCTTGCGTACCTTCATCTTTGTAATTTTGATCTAATTTATTTTCTATAATTGATGCAGCAGTTATCACCTTAAAAGTTGAACCAGGTGGATATTTTGTCCAAAGAGCCCTATTATATTGAGCTCCCCTATTTTGTTCTATAAGAGCCTTATTATCCTGAGCAATTGATTGAGAATTAAAATCAGGCAAAGATACCATAGCTAATATTTCTCCAGTATTAGGTCTTATAGCAACAAGAGCACCAGCAGCTCCAGTTTCATTTAGTAAATCTCTTGCTTTTTGCTGAATGTCTGAATTTGTAGTCAGCACAACATTATTCCCTATATTTAATTGAATATCAGGGTTGAAAAAAGATTTTAAACTTTTTAAAGCTTTTGAGCTTTCTCTTCCTAATAGATATTTATCATAACTCTTTTCAATCCCTGTCTTTCCCATGATTTTATCAGAGTAGCCAATTATGTGTGAATAAGTTATTGGATAGTTATAGTGTCTTTGATACTTACCCTCTTTTCCATCTGAATAAGCAAGGATATTTCCCTTTGAATCCAAAATTGATCCACGTAATA
The DNA here is from genome assembly GCF_000478985.1 of Peptoniphilus sp. BV3C26. GTDB lineage: Bacteria > Bacillota > Clostridia > Tissierellales > Peptoniphilaceae > Peptoniphilus_B > Peptoniphilus_B koenoeneniae. Next base: position 28,021 of record NZ_AWXB01000065.1, on the reverse strand, counting down.
TTTTATTTTCATCAATAGTTTCTCTCCTATTTGCAGGGTTATCAATAATTTTTTGAGCTTTAAATACAGTAAAATAACTCAAATAAACAATTAGAGATAAAAACATGCAAATAAGGCCTACTAAAACAATTATAATTTTATTTTTATCTTTTAACATTTTCCTCACTCATATTTATAAGTTAAATCTTCACTTGCCACTTGTAAAATTCCAAGAGAAATAAAACTTGTAACCATAGATGAACCACCATAGGAAACAAATGGTAAAGTTATACCAGTCATTGGAATAAATTTAATAAAACCGCCTATATTTAAAAAACTTTGAATTCCAAAAAGGCAAGCAACGCAAATTGCTAAGATTCTATAAAACAAATACTCTTGATTAAGGGCGATTTTCATTCCCCTATAAGTCAAAAGCATATTTAGCATTATTATCCCTATACCTATAAAAATTCCCATTTCTTCACAAATTACAGGAAAAATTGCATCACTTACGGGCACAGGAACAAGCTCAGGATATCCTCTTCCTATTCCTGATCCGAAAAACCCTCCTTCTGCTATAGCAAATAGAGATTGAACAATTTGTCTTGCATCATTATAAGGATCGGTCCAAGGATCTAACCAAACAGAAACCCTTAATCTTACATGGGAAAATTTCAAATATCCTATAGTGGCTCCAAGTAAAATTAAAAACAAATTTATAAAAAACATATTTTTATTATCTTCATAAATAAAAAGAGTTACAGTATAAATAGTTAAAAACACAACACTCATACCTAAATCTCTTTCAATAAATAAAACTCCTATAAACAAATAAGTGACAAACATAAGAAGTAAAGGAGGGTTTTTAAATTTTTTAAGATTGTTGGAATATCTGAATTTAGTATAGTAACTTGCAAGTAAAAACATCATCAAAATTTTTGCAAATTCCGATGGTTGAATTGAAAAACTTCCAAATCTTATCCAGTTATATGCTCCCTTTTCTCTACCTCTTTTAAAAATAAGGCTATAAACTAAAGTTGAAATAAGTAATATAAAAATTCCTATAGCATATAGCTTTGTGTAGTCATCTAAATTCTTAAAAGCTCTAAGACAAAAATAGGTAACATAAAAAGCTGTGAGTCCAACTAAAATCCATACAAGTTGTAAAAGACCCAAAGACGGATTTATCCTATAAATAGTAACAAGTCCAAGAGAAAGAAGCATGGAAACAATTAAAAATATATAATTATCTCCAGAAGATATTTTTCCAAGAATAAAATTTGAAATGTATATAATTAAGACGAGGCCAAGAAAAAGTATACAAATATAAGTGTCTACATGTTTATTGTTCTTAAAAAACAATAATAAAAAGGCTAAAAGTTCAAAAATAAGTAAAAGATCTCGAGGCCTTCTAAATTTAGTAATATAATTTAACATTCAGATCTACTGCCCCCTAGTATCTACATAAATAAATTGGATTAAACCTATTCCGATTTTATCTCCATTTTGAAGTTCGATTATATCTTCAATTTTTTCGCCATTTAAAAAAGTTCCATTTGCAGAATTTAAATCTTCTATAAAATAAGAACCCTTATCCTCGAAAATTTGAAGATGAAATTTACTTACAAATTTATCTTTAATGCAAATTGTATTTTTAGATGATCTTCCCATTGTCAATTTTTTATTTAGGACATAATATTCTTGCATTTTGAAATCTAAAGAATCCAATCTGTTTACAACTTTTAAATAAGCGGAATCTATATTAGCTCCCTTTGAGCCCATAGACTTAATGTCCAAGTACATAAGCCTTATAATACTAAAAATAAAAAGATAAATTATAAGTATGAATACATATTTTAGTACTTGTGAAACTATCTCAAACATTTAACACCCCTTAAAATTACTATTCATATATTATCACAAAACTTAAAATTGGTATAGAGTTTTACTACTTTATGGAACTTATGCTAAACTATCTATGAGGTAAAAAATGATTATTAAAAAAATTGATTATGATAAAAAAGAAAAATTATATACAGTTTATTTTGAAAATAAAAATATAGAAGTAAGACAGGGAACTTTAATTAAATTTAATCTCTATGTGGGAAAAGAATTAGACAGAGATATGACAGAAGAATTTAAATATTTTGATCAGTATGATACTGCAAAAAATCTTGCTCTTAGATATTTAAAAAACATGAAATCAGAATATCAGGTTCGCTTCTACTTGAAAACTAAAGATTTTGAAGAAAATATAATAGACCAAGTTATAGATTATTTATACTCCATAAAATATTTGGACGACTTGGATTACGCAAGAGCTTACAGCTTGGATAGACAAAATATTTATAAATATGGAAAAAATAAAATTATTTTTAAATTAAGGGAAAAACAAATCCCAGAAAAATTTATAGATATTGCCCTTATGGAATTATCTGAAGATGTTGAAATAGAAAATTTAAGAAAATCCATAGCTGTAAAGAAAAAGACTTTGAAAAGTACTGACAAAAATTACTACTACAAGCTAGTAAATTCTATGTTTAATAAAGGATTTGATATAGATTTAATAAAAAAAGTTTTAAGGGAAGATTTTGATGAATAATTATTTTGTCTACATGGTAAGATGCAGTGATGATTCAATCTATACAGGCATTACAAATGATTTAGAAAAAAGAATGAAAATGCATAATCTAAAAAAAGGTGCAAAATACACAAGATCAAGAACTCCTGTAAAATTAATTTATTTTGAAAAATGTCTTGATAGGTCTCAAGCTTTAAAAAGAGAAATCGCCATTAAAAATTTAAAAAGAGATGAAAAAATAAAATTAGCACGTAAATTCACGTGCTAATTACTTAATATACCTAAAATAAGAGCCAATAATAAAGACACTATTCCGGCAGAAATAAATATAATAAAAATTAAAATATTATTTAAGCTATTTGATTCAAAAAGCCTTCCCATAACTGAAAAAATAGAAAAAAGTCCAATAAATGTAAAAACAAGACCTGGAAGATATTTTACAAATTTTAGTTTTCTTGCAATAAAATTTATTACAAGAGTTATTATAATAGCTGCAACTATTATTAAAAGTGCTATGGTCATATATTCTGAATTATTTTTTAATATATCAATTAGCTCAGTGACTAATTTGCTCATGGTTTCCTCCCAAAGATTTAATATATTTTTCCCAAATATTTGTGTAGTTTCCAATACTCCACTCAGTCATTACAACTCTTCCATTTTTAATTTCCAGGGAATATATAGGCTTGATATTTATCTTGCCCTTTTCAATATTATAAGCTTTTATGAAATTATTTTCCAAGGTAATTAAAATTTTATTGTTAGGAGATGTGAAGGCATCTTTAACATTTGGTAAACTGTTTTTAATACTTATCATTGGAATAGATAAAACTTCATGTTTTATAATATTTTTCGGTAAAATAGTATTTACATCAAAATCAACATACTTTTCGGATTCGTCAAAATTTATTCTTCCGAACAATTTCCAATATCCATTATCTCTTTTTAATGCAATATTTGCAATATCAATTGTAGCTTTAATATCTTCTCTTTCAATTGTTTTTAAATGATCTTTAAAAATCTTAAGCCCGTTTTTTGCAATATCATCTAAATCTATTTTAGTAAGATTTCCAACATTTTCAAATTTAAAAGTTGAAAATTTTTTATTTTTATCTTTATCAAGACTTTCATATGAAAAATAATCTCCGGTAATAAAAGATAATTCTTTTGAACTTGATTTATTATTATCTTTATAAATTGCTTCATTGGTTTCATTTGAAATAAATTTTAATATATCATTTCCATCTTCATTTTCTATTTTAAGTTTTAAAAATTCATTATTTTTCGGAAAAATTAAATAATTAAGACTATCTACCGACTGTAATTTATTTCCTTGAATATTAAAATAAAGGGTTTTATATTGATTTTCATCAACTTTTAATCCAAGTAAAAATCCATTTTGAGATTCTTTACTTTCTTTAGCTGTCTCAGACCCTCCAAGTAATGCAACTATTTTTTGAAAATCTTCTTCTGAAATATCATCTTTGACTAAAGAAAGTTTTAAAAATGTATTTCCCATACCATTAAAAATAAGATAAACATTTTCAGAATTTTCATACAAGATTTCACAAAAAAGCTCATTTTTTTCATAGACATCAATTATATTTACCATATCTTCTTTGATACCAAGTTTTTCTGCATCGAGATTATATTTACTATTTAAAAATTTGTTAGATTTAACTAAACTTGTTTTATAAGTTGGGTCTTTTATATAATAATCCCCTATTACAGCACCAGATACAGTAAAGGCACTTTCTTTTCCTATATAATTTTTAATTCCGAAGCTATCTTCCAATTTATCATTTCCAAAAATAATTTTAGAAATTGTCCACTTTCCCTTAATTGGAGATTCGGTTAAAGTGGGTGGAACTATTTTATTCGAAGTTTCTTCCATGAAAGAACAAGATGTAAGAATAAAAAATGAAAGTATAATTAAAATAAATTTTTTCATATTGTCTGTCCTTCTTTAATTATTGGAATCGTTACCTTTACTACCGTACCAAGATTTAATTCGGAAAAGATCTCCAGTTTTCCACCATGTAGTTTTGCAATTTCATCTGATATGGAGAGACCTAATCCGCTATGGGATTTAGAATGTTTTCCTTTATAAAACTTTTCTTTTACATGTAGCAACTCTTCTTTTGACATTCCTAAACCATTATCTGAAACTGAAATTAAAAAATTATCTTCTTCAAGTTTTGTTTCCAACTTTACCCAGCCATTTTCTGAGGTAAATTTTATGGCATTGTCAATTAAATTTATTATTATTTGTCTGATTCTATTTTCATCACCTATTGTAAGAACAGGTTCGCTATATAAATCACTTATAAATTCAATTTTATTAAGTTCTGCTCTTATTCCCATTTGTTTTTGAACTTCTATACAAGTTTGACTTATATTAAAAGGTTCTTTTTCAAGCTTTATTCTTCCTGAAATATATCTTGAAAAATCTAAAAGCTCTTCAACCATCTTTGAAAGCCTATCAGATTCTTTCTCGATAATATTAAGTCCATCATAAATTAGTTCCTTATTTAATGGGTCTGAATCTTTTAAAACTACAGCCCATCCTTTTATGGATGTTAATGGAGTTCTAAGCTCATGAGAAATTGAAGAAATAAAATCATTTTTAATTTTATCCTTGTTTACAATTTCTTCTCCTAATTTATTTATGGAGTTTGAAAGTTCTTCCAATTCATCATTAGTATGAATATTTGCCCTTGATTTATACTGACCGTCCGTCAGTTTATTTGCTACTGCAGTTACTTCATTAATCGAATTAGTTATTGATTTGCTAAAAATCAAACTGAAAAGACCGGCTATAATAACAATAAGAGCACTTACGGCTATTATGATAAAAAGGCATCTTACTATAGCCTTATTGGCAATTTCCAAAGATGCTAAATGACGAATATACCCGTTTATTTTATCTCCTTTATAAATTGCACTTGTAACTGCTATTACCATTTCATTTGTTGAATTGGACTTTCCAATCCAAGTTCCTATGCTTTCATTTTTCGCATTTCGTATATCGGGAGTTGAAATTTTTTCGTTAGATATTACCCCTATTGTGTCATATAAAAGTCTTCCATTTTCATCAATTATCTGAACTTCAGAATCATTTTCATAAATAGTTAATTCGCCTTCTTCAGTAACTATTTCTAAAAGGCTTTTATCAGAATAATTTTTATAGAAAAAATCCATGCTTATTTTGATTCTATTAATTAAAGTATTTTCAATAGATTTATAATAAAACTCTCTTATGCCAAATATAAGCAAGGCATCAGTTATAATTATAATTGTAATTAGTATAAGTAAAAATGATTGAGTTATTCTTTTTCCTAAACTTTTTTTCATTCCTCATTTTTCCATCTGTATCCAAGTCCCCAAACGGTTTCTATATATTTTGGTTTTGCTGGATTTTCTTCTATTTTTGACCTTAATCTTCTTATATTTACATCTACTATTTTAGAGTCTCCAACAAAATCATCTCCCCAAACCATATTTAAAATTTCATTTCTTTTCATTGCACGTCCTGGATACTCCATAAAATTTTTAACAATTTGAAATTCTGTTGGGGTTAACTCTATTTCTTTATCTTCTTTATAAAATTTTCTTGAATATACATCCATTTTAAAAGGATGATCATAAATGATTTTTGAATTTGCAGTTTCATCAGGGTTTACACGACGTTCCAAGGATTTTATTCTTAAAGTAAGTTCTGTAGGATTAAATGGCTTTGTCATATAATCATCAGTTCCATATTGTAAGCCCATAATTTTATCATAATCCTCTGCCTTTGCAGTAAGCATAATAATTCCTAAATCCGGAAATTCTTTTCTTAAAGTATTGCAAACCTCAAAGCCGTCAATTCCAGGTAACATTACATCAAGAACAACAATTTGAGGATTTTCTCTTCTTGCTATTTCAATTCCAATTTCTCCGGATTCAGCTTCATAAACATTATAGCCTTCTCTTTCAAGATTTATTTTTACAAATTTCCTTATTGATTCTTCATCTTCTACAAGTAAAATTTTTGTTTTCATAATATCACCCTCTTCATTAATTATAGAGAAATAAAATTAAAAACTCAAACATTTGTATTGATTTAACTTATTTGTTGAAATTAAATTTTTATTAAAGTATTATAAATTCATGGATTATAAAAAAATTGATAAAAAATTGACAAAAAATATATGGAATCTCGCTTATCCTTCAATGATTTCATTTTTACTTGAAACTCTCTATGATCTTGTTGATATGATTTGGATAGGAAAAATTTCAAAAACAGCCCTTGCGGGAGTTACAATATTTACTACGGTATTTTGGCTATTCACCTTTTTTAACGAACTTATTGGTGCAAGCAGCGTTTCTTTAATTTCACAATATCACGGTAAAAAAGATTATGATAGAACAAGAATTGTTTCCGAACAAACCATAAGTTTCAAAATGATTATGGGAATTTTATCAGGATTTCTGCTTTTTATTTTTTTAAAACCAATTCTCGGATTGTATTCTAAAAACCCTGATACAATTAAGTGCGCAATGGATTATGGTTATTTAAGGATTTTTTTCATTCCTTTTATGTTTGCATCTTATTCTATAAATACTATTTTCAGATGCCATGGAGATTCAAAAACTCCAATGCAAATAATGACTATAGCAACTATTTTTAATATTATATTGGATCCTATTCTTATGTTTGAAAAAGTCCCCTTCATTGGAATTAAAGGTTTTAATTTAGGTGTATTCGGAGCTGCTCTTGCCACAGTATTATCTACAATTTTAACTGTTATTATTGGAGGATATTTTCTTTATAGCAATAAAAATAATATAAAAGTATCTTTAAAAGGACTTTTAAAAATGAATAGAGATATTGATAAAAAACTTTTAACTATAGGATTTCCCAGTGCAGTAGAAAACTTCACAAGAAGCTTATTTTTGGCTGTATTAATGAAATTTATAGCCCACTACGGAGATGCCGAAATAACAGTTATAGGAATTATATCAAAACTTATGATGTTTGCCTTTATGCCCCTTGAAGGATTTATGATGGGAGGCAGTGTTGTTGTAGGACATTTAATCGGAGAAAAAAATATTGATTATGCTAAAAGAGCCGCTGATATTTCTGCAAGGTTAAATGCTTATATTATGTCTGTTTTTACTTTTTTATTTATAATTTTTTCAAAGCAAGCATTTATGCTTTTCAGTCATGATCAAAATATTTTAAATATAGGAGTTTCTATCGCCCCTTATGTAAGTATAAGTCTTCCTCTTGAGGCATACTCTTTGGGCAAGAGTGTTGCTTTTATGGGATCTGGTTATACTAAACCTCTTTTAATAGCAACCCTTGTACCTCAGTGGTTAATTCAACTTCCATTTGCGGCTTTCGTAACCTATGGATTAAATTTACCATTTAAATTTATAACTTTTTCCTATCCCTTATATGATTTAACTTTTTTAATAATTATTTTATATTTTTATAAAAAAGATACTTGGAAAACAAATAAAGTTACCTATTAAAATAACCATTCTAAATTTAGAATGGCTATTTTTTATTTGTATTGAATTTTCTATTTGCTTATATAATTTGGAGATTCTCTTGTGATAGTAATATTGTGTGGATGATTTTCTTGTAATGTTGCAGGAGTGATTTTCATAAACTTTGTATTAGTCTTTAGTGCATTTATATCCTTAGCACCTACATATCCCATTCCTGAGCGCAGTCCGCCCATAAGTTGATATATTACCTCTCCAACCTTGCCTTTAAATGGCACACGACCTTCTACACCTTCAGGCACTAGTTTTTTAGTATTGTTTTGGAAATATCTGTCCTTACTGCCTGCATTCATAGCACCTATGGAACCCATTCCTCTGTAAGTTTTAAATCTTCTTCCTTCAACGAAGATTTCTTCTCCTGGTGATTCGTCTGTTCCGGCAAAAAGTGACCCTATCATCACTACATCTCCACCAGCAGCTATTGCTTTTGTAATATCTCCTGAATATTTTATACCTCCATCTGCAATAATTGGTATATTAAATTCACGAGCAGCTTTAGCAGCTTCGAGAATAGCTGTAATTTGTGGAACTCCAACACCTGATACGACTCTTGTAGTACAAATTGATCCAGGTCCTATACCGATTTTTACACAATCAGCTCCAGCTTTTATTAAATCAACTGTTCCCTGATAAGTTGCAACATTTCCAACAATTAATTGTATTTCAGGATAGGCTTTTTTTATTTTTTTTACAGTTTCTAAAACACCTTGTGATTGACCATGAGCTGTGTCAATAACAATTACATCTATTTTAGATTGAACAAGTGCCTTTACCCTATCTAAAACGTCTTTTGTAACTCCTACGGCAGCACCCGCAAGAAGTCTTCCTGTTTTATCTCTTGCTGAATTTGGATATTGTTCAATTTTTTCTATATCTTTTATTGTTATTAAGCCTGTTAATTTATTTTCCTTATCAACTAGTGGAAGTTTTTCAATTTTATATTTTTTTAAGATTTTAAGTGCCTCGTCCATAGTAATATGTTCGTTGCCTGTTATTAAATGATCTTTAGTCATAACTTCCTCTATAGGCTTTTCCATATTATCTTCAAATCTGATATCTCTATTTGTTATTATTCCAATAAGTTTTCCATTTTCTTCAACAATTGGAACTCCACTTATTTTATAGTGACTCATTATATCAGAAGCATCTTGTATGGTATGATTTCTTGAAAGGTAAAATGGGTCTGTTATAACACCATGTTCACTTCTTTTTACCTTGTCCACCTCAATAGCTTGTTCTTCAATAGACATGTTTTTGTGAATAATACCTATTCCGCCTTCACGTGCCATTGCTATTGCCATTTGTGATTCAGTTACAGTATCCATACCTGCACTTATAAGTGGTATGTTTAACTGAATTTCATTTGTAAGTTTTGTTTTTAAGTCTACTTCATTTGGAAGAACCTTTGAAAAACTTGGCATTAATAAAATGTCATCAAAAGTTAAACCCTCTCCAATATATTCCATCACTACCTCCTAATTTAAAACATTATTTATTACTGAAAATTTTACTACAAATTTAGCTTCATGTTCAACCAAACTTACACCTTCAGGCAAATTTAATTTTACATCAGCTATACCATCTTCAATATCACTTAAACTTATAGGTTTAGTGGATATCTCAGATATTTTATTTAAAACCGCAGTATTTCCCTTTATGGAAACTGCATTTGGCTCTATAGTTACACCATTTTCCGATACCTTATTAGAAAATCCATAAGTTTTAAGTTTAACCGGTACAGTTTTTGTCATTAAAACAGGAACTTCTACATCAATAGTATTCGGATTTATTTTTATATTGTTTAATTCTTCTCCGTTCTTATCATAGGCAACTACTTTAACAGGAAGAACAGTTGATTCGTCTCTATTTGCTATATTTACAAGAGCTGTAAGTTTTTCTATATTTTCAACAAAAGTTTTTGCGCCGCTTACTTCAACATCAAATGATTTTTTTATTTTTCCTAAAATAAAATCTTCTTTAAGATTGCCTTCTGTTACTATTTCAACAGTCATTTTCTTTTTGATATTTTCATCAATTTTAAAAACAACACTTTTAGGATCAAATCTATCAACTGATATTCCAGGATCCAAAGTATTTATAACAATTGGAACTGTGTGCTCCCCTGCGTTATATCCGGATAAATCTACTCTTGCAATTATAGCTTCTCTCCTTAAATTTCTCATAGCCGAATTTTTACCTTTTACAATTACATTGGTAGTTACTTCAGTTGGAGAAATTAAAGCTAAATTATTTTCTCTTAGAGATGCTATATTCTCAATCCTTACATTAATATTTCTTTCCATATCAGTTCTTTCAGGGTCAACTTCATTAATAACATAAGACCAAAGAAGCAATGCAAAAATTACTGAAAATAATTTTAACATAAAATTTTTGCTTATAGAATTTTTTATAAAATTATCTTTCATCTTCTTCTACCTTACTTTCATTACCTTTAATAAAGTTAAATACTTTAGAGTTTTCTATATCAGAAGTGTATAAATCTGTTAAAACTTTTTTAAGAGTTTCAATGTCCAAGTAACGAGAGATTTGACCATTTTGAGCTATAGATATCGAGCCTGTTTCTTCACTTACTATTAGGGAAAGTGCATCACTTCTTTCTGTAACTCCTATGCCTGCCCTATGCCTTGTTCCAAGTTCCTTAGATAAAGTGTTATTATCCGTTAAAGGTAAAAAACAAGCAGCGGCTTTAATTCTGTCGTTTTTTATTATTACCGCTCCGTCATGAAGAGGAGTATTTGGGATAAAAATATTAATTATAATTCCGCTTGATACAAGAGAATCGAGACGTGTTCCAGTATCTGCAATATCTTCAAGACCTGTCTTTTTTTCAAAAACTATTAAAGCGCCTATTTTTTGTCTGCTTAAAGAAGCTACAGCATCACAAATTTCATTTACTGTATTTGAAACATTTGTAAATGAGTTTTGTATGGTATTTTTTATAGACGATGTTCTTCCTAAAAATTCAAGACCCTTTCTAAGTTCAGGCTGAAAAACTATTAATACTGCTATAAGGCCAAAATTCATTATATTGGAAAAAATCCACTTTACTGTATAAAGTTGAAGGGCATCGCTTAATTTTGTAACTATAAGTAAAACAACTATTCCTTTACTTAATTGCTCAGCTCTTGTTCCCTTTATTATGTTCATTACATAATAAAACAGTATTGCTACTATTATAATATCTATTATGTCCCTAAATCTTATTAAGTTAAAAAAATTTAAAAGTGGATTCATTTTTCACTCTCCTCTATAAATAAAATATACAAAAAACTTGAAATGGATATTAAAATATCTCCAAAACTTATTACTCTTGAATAAATATAAGTTTTTGGAATTGGAATTATATCAGACAATATAAAAAGTTTTGAATTTTCAAAAAAACCATGACTTAAAGAATATCCATTTTTTATTAAATCAAATTTTTCATCAGATAAGGCTATTTTGGCAGCAGCCATATCAACTGGCATTTTCCCGTTAAAGGAAAAAACAATAGTATTTAAAATTATTCCTAAGGCCAGTATTTTAATAAAATTATTTTTCTGTAAAAAACAAAATATAATAAGAAATATATTTGCTGTTAAATTTAAGATAAAATAATTTTTTATAAAAAATTTATTATTTAAAAAATTTATTCCTATAAAAATGCTAAGACTTAAAAATAGAAGCAAGTAATATTTAAATTTAACTTTATAAAGAAAGTCAAAGTTTTTGGTTTTTATAAATTTTAAAATTATTGCAAGAAATATTAGTTCAATCGACATTTTCTCTCCATAAAAAAAATAAAAAGAGATATTACTATCTCTTTTTAATATAACACATTGGTAGATTTTGAACAATTATTTATAGAATTTTAATAATTGTTTAATTAAAAGTACATTAGTTAAAGGACCCACTCCCCCTGGAACAGGGCTTATTGCTTTTGCCTTATCCACAACATTATCAAAGTCTATATCTCCGCATAATTTTCCACTTTTATTTCTACTAAAACCTATATCTATTATTACGCTATTTTCCGTAAAATATTCCATGTTCAACATTTCAGCTCTACCCATTGCTGTAAAAACAAAATCTGCATTTTTACATTTTTCCTTTAAATTTTTTGTTTTTGAATGGGCGATAGTAACAGTTGCACCTTTTGATAAAAGTAACATGGTTAGAGGTTTACCCACTACTGTTGATTTATTAATTATAAGACAATCTTTACCTTCTAAATCAAATCCATAATAATCAAGCAAAAAAGATGCCGCCAAAGGAGATAAAGGCATAAATCCATTAGTTTCTCCAATATAAAGTTTTGCTTTATTTAAAGGGTTCATACAGTCAATATCTTTTTGAGGGCTAATTGTGTTATTTATTAAATCTTCATCTAAGGATTTTGGCAAGGGTCTGAATATTAAGATCCCACCGATTCTATGATCATTGTTAAGTTCTAAAATTTTATTTTTTATAATTTCAGTTGTTTCATCTCTTTTAAATTTATAAATATCAAGTTTAATATCTAACTTTTCACAATTTTTTCTTAGCATATTTTCATAAGATATATCAGCAACCTCATCTCCTAATCTTATTATTGCTAAAGTAGGTATAATATTTTTATTTTTAAGATTTTCAACATCTGCCTTTATTTCAGATCTTATTAAATCTGCAAGTTCTTTTCCTTTTAATATCATATCTTCTCCTAAAAAAAACTTCCCTTCAAAGGGAAGCTTTTAGATTATTTTGTTACATCGTTTAAATCGATGTTTATTAAATCTCCAATTGTTGTATTGAAATCATCTTGTTTAATTTCAGGTGCTTTATTTTCCTCGCTTTTTTCAAAATGTCTTTCTTTAACTCTTTCTTTTGGTTTTTCTTCTTTAACTTCTACCGGTTTTTCTTTTTTTTCTGGTTCAGGTAGAAGGGCTTTTATAGAAAGTGATATTTTTTTATTTTCTTCATCTATATCTGTAACTTTAACCGTTACTTCATCACCTATATTCAATACATCTGATGGTTTTTCTATATGTTCTCTTGCAATTTGAGAAACATGAAGAAGTCCATCAACGCCGGATTCAAGTCTTACAAAAGCTCCAAAATCAAGAAGGTTTACAACGTGTCCATTAACTGTATCTCCAACTTCTACAGTTGAAACAAAAACATCCCACGGTCTCTTAGTAGTTTGTTTTAATCCAAGAGCGATTCTATTTTTATCTTCATCAAGGTTTAAAACTTGAACTTCTACAACTTGTCCGGGAGAAACAATGTCTGCTGGATGTTTTACTCTATTCCAGGAAAGTTCTGAAATATGAATTAAACCATCAACTCCTCCAACATCTACAAAAGCTCCAAAATTAGTTAATCTTTGAACAGTTCCTTTTATTACATCGCCTTCATGAAGATTTTCATATACAGCTTTTCTTTTAGCTTCAAATTCTTCATTTTCTACATTTTTTCTTGAAAGAACAACTTTTCTTTTAGCTTTGTCGAAATCTATAATTTCGCATTCAAAGTCTTGACCTATGAATTTTGAAAGATCCTTTTGGAATCTAATTGAAGCATGTGATGCAGGAATAAAAGCATTAACTCCATCAAGATCAGCAGTTAATCCTCCTTTTACAACTGATTTTACAGTTGCATTAACATGTTCTTTGTTTTCAAATTTTTCACCAATTTCGTCCCAGATTTTCATGTTTTCTACTCTTCTATATGAGAGAACAACATTTCCGTCGCCATCATCCATTTTTACAACACAAACTTGAATGTGATCGCCGGGTTTAAACAAATCAGATGGTTTTACATCAGGATTAGATGATAGTTCTTCCTTTGAAATAATTCCATCAGATCTGTACCCGATATTTACCATTATTTCATTGTCGGTAACGTATAATACTTCTCCTTCTACAATTTCGCCTCTTCTAACTCTTTTAAAAGAATTTTCGATAGCCTCCATCATTTCATTGTTGTCATAATTTTCCATACTACTAACAGCCTCCTTGATTACTGAATCCGGAGTCGATGCTCCGGCAGTAATACCTATTTTATTAAAATTTTTTAAAATACTTAAATCAATGTCTTTTATTGTCTCTATCAGATAAACATATTTGCAATTAATCTCAGACACTTGAGCAAGTTTTTTTGTATTAGATGAATTTTTACCACCTAATATAATCATAGCGTCAACTTTTTTTAGATAATTCAACAGCTTCATCCTGTCTTGTTTTAGTCGCACTACATATAGTATTATAAACTATAATATCGTCATTTAAAATAGATTTTATCATATTTATTGCATTTTCGAAAAAATTTTGATTACTTGTAGTTTGACTTACTATAAAAGTAGGTTTATTTTTTATATATTTTATATCTTCTAAGGTTTCAATAATTATAGCTTTATCATCTGCGTAAGAATTTATCCCTATTACTTCCGGATGATTTTTCGATCCTATAATTACAATTTGGTAATTATCTTTATGATCTTCCACAAGCTTATAGACATATTTAACTTTTGGACAAACACAATCTATCACTTGGTTTTCACTTTTTATTTTATCTAATAATTTTTTATGGATTCCGTGGCTTCTTATAATAACTTTTTTGTTTGTTATATTTTCATTATAAGGTTTAACCCCAATTTTTTTTAAATTTTCTACAACAATAGGATTGTGAACAAGATCTCCAATGCAATAAGTTTCTTCATCTGAATCTTCAAAAGCCATTTTCACTGCCCTTTTAACTCCAAAACAAAACCCTGCACTTTTAGCTAATATGATTTCCATTTAATCTCCAAAATATACTTTTTTCATTAAATCAACAGAAAGCTCTCTATAGCCTTCATTGGACAGCTTTGGCATCTCTTTAAAGCTTATAGGTTTTCTTACTTTAATTTTCATTTGCTTAAAAAGTTTATAATCTCCTTCAATATAAATTGGCACTACAATTGAGCCTGTTTTTTGAGCAATCATTCCAGTTCCCGATTTAATCATTGACTCATCAAATTTTTTTACTCTAGTTCCCTCAGGAAATATTCCTAAAACTTCGTTATTTTTTAATATTCTTAAAGATTTTTTTACAGCGTCTATATCTGCAGATTTTCTATTTACAGGAAATGCCCCTAAAGAATCTAAAAAAAATGCAAGAAATTTATTTTTCCAAAGCTCTTCTTTCCCCATCCAGTGAATTTTTCTATTTTTAACATAACTTGTTAAGAAAATGGGATCCCATAAAGATTTATGATTTCCAACTATTATAAGAGAACCTTGGTCTGGAATATTTTCTATTCCTATTATTTCTGGATAATACACTATGTTGTGAATAAATCTTGCAACCACTCTTAAGATATTATAAAGCATTATTACTCCTTACTATCTTTATTATTTTGTCAATAACATTTTCTATACTCATATAAGATGTGTCAATATATTTTGCATCTTTTACTAAAGTTAACGGTGAATTTTTTCTTGTTTTATCATTTTTATCTCTTTTTATTATGTCTTCTTCAATATTTTTTAAATCTGCTGAAATTCCTTTTTCCTTTAATTGTTCATATCTTCTTTTGGCTCTTATTTCAGGTGAAGCATCAACATAAAATTTATTATTTGCATTTGGTAAAACTACAGAACCTATGTCACGGCCTTCCATTACAACAGATTTTGATTTTGATAAATTTCTTTGAATGTCTACTAATTTTTCACGAACAGAATTATTTTTAGATATCTCCGATGCAAGTTTTGAAATTTCTTCAGTCCTTATAAAATTTGAAATGTCTTTTTCATTTAAAAAAATTTTTCCTTTTTTATAATCAATATTTATATTGTTAAGATTTTTTATAAGTTGATCAAGAGATAAATTATTTTCTTTTTTATAAAGAGCCACTGCTCTATACATAGCTCCTGTATCAATATATTCAATATCCAACTTTTCAGCTATAAGTTTTGCTATTGTGCTTTTGCCGCTTCCTGCCGGTCCGTCAATTGCTATAGAAATCATTTTTCCTCCAAAAAAATCACTAACAAAGTTAGTGATGTTATTTAACAATTATAATTTAAAAAAATTTTTTAATCAAGATAATCCACCTGCAACAAACCCAGTAGACCAAGCTATTTGTAAATTAAATCCTCCTGTCAAAGCATCAATATCTAAAACTTCTCCGCAAAAGTAAAGTCCATCAACAATGTTGCTTTCCATGCTTTTAGGATTTATTGATTTTAAATCCACTCCGCCTCTTGTTACAATTCCTGTATCTAAATCATAAAGATCATCATATTCAATTTTAAAATTTTTTATTTCTTCTACAAGTTTTTGTCTTATTTCTTTTTTTAATTCACTTGTAATTATATCTTTTAAATTTGCTCTATCTGCAACTATTGGAATTAAAGATTTAGGTAAGAGTTTATCTAAGGAATTTTTTGCCATCTTCCCCGTATTTTCGTTAAAATCTCTTAAAATTCTAAGATCCAATTTTTCATAATCAAGACCTGGTTTTAAATCTATATACATTTTTATTTTATCTTTTCCTGAAATAAATGCTGAAGCTGAAAGAACTAATGGCCCTGTTATTCCAAAATGCGTAAACATCATTTCCCCTATTTCAGTATATATAATTTTTTTATTTCTTTTTACAGTAAGCCTTACATTTTTTAATGAAAGACCCTGCAAACTCTCTTCTACATTTTTTAGTTTTATTCCAACCAAAGATGGATATATTTTATTTATTTTGTGATTAAAGTTTTTTGCAAATTCATATCCATCACCAGTTGAACCAGTAGATTTATAAGTTAAGCCTCCTGTTGCAATAATTACCTTATCAAACTCTTCTTGGTCAACAAGAAAAATATCATTATTTTTACTTATTTTTTTTACTTGATGATTTAATCTTAAATCTATATTTTTACTTTTTATTTCTTTTTCAAATATTTTTATTACGTCAGAGGATTTATCACTTTTTGGAAAAACCCTATTTCCTCTTTCAACTTTAAGATTTAATCCTCTGTCTTCAAAAAATTTCATAGTATCAAAGTTGTCAAAATTAGAAAATGCTGAATACAAAAACTTATTATTTTTACAAACATTATTTAAGAGTTCATCTAAGCTACAATTGTTTGTAATATTGCATCTCCCTTTTCCTGTTATAAATAATTTTTTACCTATTTTTTCATTTTTTTCGAAAATTGTAACTTGATTTTTTTCCGAAGCACGAACTGCCGCAATTAAGCCTGCTGGTCCTGCTCCTATTATTGCAATTTTACTCATATTTCTCTCCAATATAAATTATGGGCGGATTGTTAATTTGATTAAAAAATTGTGTTTTTATAACCCTATAATTTTTCTGATTTAAGCTTTTAAAAAATTCATCTACAACTTGAGCTTCTTCAAAGGATCCTTCATGACCGACATATTGAACAAAAAAAATAATACCATTATTATTTAAAATTGAAATTGATTTTTCTAAAGCTTTTAAAGTGGTTTCTTTGTTTGTTTTTATTTTTTTATCAGACTTTGGTAAATAGCCAGTATTAAACATTATTAAGTCAGCTTTTTTAATATAATTGTCCATTTTTTCATGACCATCTAAAATTAATTTATAGTTTGAAAAATTATTTTCCCGCAAAAGTTTTTCAGTATTTTTAATGGCTATTTCTTGTATGTCAAATCCGTATACAAATCCATTTTTAAATTTTTTTAAAAGTTTTAGAGTATCATGTCCATTTCCTATGGTTGCATCTACACATATTAAATCGTCTCTTAGACTTTCTAAAAGACGATCTTGCATTTGTTTAAAATTATAATAAATCATAAATTTTTTAATTCCTTAACTTCATTTTCGGTTAAATATCTATAATTTCCTATTTCTAAATCAAGTAGTTCTATGGGACCCATCTTTATTCTCTTTAATTTCTTTACAGGATTTCCGATTTTTTCAAACATATTTTTTACTTGATGATTTTTACCTTCATGAATTTCTATTTCTACTATACTGTCATCTTCAAAACTTTTTAAAATTTTAACCTTGGCAGGAGCACACTTATATTCCTTAATTGTTGCACCTTTTCTTAAATATTCCAAGCCTCTTTTTGTAGGAGTTCCATTTACTGTTGCTATATAAGTTTTTGAAATTTTGTTAGATGGATGGGTAAGTTTTTGTGCAAGTGCTCCATCATCAGTTAAAAGTAAAAGTCCTGTTGTATCTATATCAAGTCTACCTATAGGATAAAGTCTTTTTTCCGTATCTATCAAATCAATAACAGTTTTTCTATTTTTTTCATCAGAAACCGTTGAAACATATCCTAAAGGTTTATTTAAAATTACATAAGTATTTTTTATTATTAATTTTATTCTCTTAGAATCAAAATATACTTTATCTTTTTCGGGATCTACTTCTGTGCCCAGTTCTGTAATTATTTTATCATTCACTTTGACTCTTCCCTGACATATATACTCTTCGCATTTTCTACGTGAGTCAACCCCACTATGGGCCATAAATTTCTGTAATCTCATTTTTCCTCCAAAAAAGATATTTCTTCAAAACTCTCATCTATTTTAGGCAAATCTTCAATTTTTTCCAAACCAAATTTTTTTAAAAAGTCATTAGTTGTACCATAAATTATTGGTTTGCCAATCCTATCTAATCTACCTTTTTCTTCAATAAAATTTAAATCATTTAAAAGTTTTATTGTTCCATCACATTTTACTCCACGAATTTCTTCAATTTCAAGCTTTGTTACAGGTTGTTTATATGCAATGATTGAAAGGGTTTCTAAAGCTGCATTAGAAAGATTTTTTTTCTTTTTGTCTTTTATAAAATTATTTATATAAGAATAAAGCTCTGGTTTAGTACTTATTTGTATCGAGTCATTGATCCTTATTATCCTTAGTCCTCTGTTTTCAAACTTAAATTCCATTTCCATTTCATCAATTATTAAGTTTGTTTCCGATTCTTTTATTTCCAATATTTTTGCAAGATCACTTACTTTAACAGGATCTCCCCATGCAAACAATATTGCTTCTATGATGGCTTTATAGTTCATCTGTTCTCCTTAATAAAATAATATCATCAAAATCTTTATTCTGTTTAGCATATAAAATTCCCATTTTCATTGCTTCTAAAATTGACAAAAAAATAAGTTATTATTTCAGCTTTATTAGATTTTTTTATTAAATCTAAAAAACTTATTTTTTTATTTTCCTCTAACATACTTTTTAATATTTTAATTGCCTCTTCTGTTGAAAAACTTTCTTGAATAATTTCTGAAACTTCAAATTTATTAATATGTTTTTCCATAATATTGTTAAAAGTTTTTAATAGATTATTTAAATTTAAATTTTTTAAAAAATCTTTTTCATCTATTGAAGAAAAATCCTCTTGTAATTTATAGAATGCCTTTGATTCATAATCTAAAGATTCTTTTAAATCATTTGATATTTTTTTAAACTTTTCATACTCCAATAGTTTTTGAACAAGTTCTGCTCTTGGATCTGCAATATCATCTTCATTTTCTTCATCTTCATAGACTTGTTTGGGCAAAAGCATTTTTGATTTTATCTCTATAAGGGTTGCAGCCATTAAAATAAAATCTGAAGTTATTTCAAGATTTAATTTTTCTATAGTTTTAAGATAGTCTAAAAATTGTTCTGTAATTTTTGCTATAGGTATATCATATATGTCTATTTCATTTTGTTTTATTAAATCAAGAAGAAGGTCCATGGGACCTTCATAAGTTTTTATATTAATCCTGTATTTATCCAAAAAGAAGCTCCTACATTTATAAAAAAGTTTATTATTTTTAATATTATTGGTCCTATAATATTATTTATAAAACCAGAAAATATTAAAACTATCAAAGCTATATAAAAATATTTTTCATACTTAAAAAAGTAAAATTGGTATTTATAAGGTAAAAAGGATGCTATAATTTTTGATCCATCTAAGGGTGGCAATGGAATTAAATTAAAAACTCCAAGCATGACATTGTACCAAACTATCTCTGTTAGAATTTCAGAAATAAAATTATCTTTTGCAATTAAAGCTTTGGACAAAAAAATTGAGAATACAAAAGCTATTATGAAATTCATTGTTACTCCGGCTATACTTATTAAAAATATCCCTAAATTTTTATTACCTTTTATTCGTGAAAAATCTATAGGCACAGCTTTAGCCCATCCGAATCTGAATACAATCATTGAAAGAAGCCCCAATGGATCTATATGGTTAAGTGGGTTTAAAGATAATCTGCCATCTTCTTTTGCCGTTGTATCTCCCAGTTTATATGACATATAGCCGTGGGCAACTTCATGAGGAATAATTGATAAAAGTAATGCAAGTATTGTTATTAGCAAGTTGTGTATGTCTAAATTTCTCATTTTTTAATCTATTTCCTTATAAATTAATTTATGTGTTTCCTTATTTTTTTCTCCTATTTCATAGGCTTTATATATATTTTCTACCTGTAAGTTTATATCTTTTTCTTTGTCAGTGTAAAAAGTTGCCAGTAATTCTCCTTTTTTAACAAAATCATCTATTTTTTTATTTAAAATTATTCCAGCACCTAAATCAATTTTAGATTCTTTTGTTATTCTTCCTGCTCCTAAATCTCTTGCAATTTCACCAATTAACAGTGCATCTATCTTTTTAACATAGCCTTCGTCTTTTGATACAATTTCAACTTTATATTTTGACAGCTTAAACTTACTTGTATCATCAATATAAGAAATGTCTCCACCTTGAGCTTTGACAAATTCTTTAAATTTTTCAAAAGCTTTGCCATTTCTAATATTGGTTTCTAATATTTCTTTGGCTTCATCTTCATCATCTGCAAAATTAGACATAAGTAGAAGCTTTGAACCTAAAGCAAGACAAAGTTGTCTTAAATCTTGAGGGCCTTGTCCTTTTAATGTGTTTATAGCTTCAATAACTTCTAAAGAATTCCCCACAGCAAATCCAAGAGGCTCATCCATGGAAGTTATTAATGCTTTTGTTTTATGGTTAAATTTTTTTCCTAAACTAACCATAATCTCTGAAAGTTTTGTTGCACTTTCAACATCTTTCATAAAGGCTCCTGACCCTACTTTTACATCTAAAACAAGAGCATCTGCTCCAACCGCTAATTTTTTACTCATTATAGATGATGCTATAAGACTTATATTGTCTACAGTAGCAGTTGAATCTCTTAAAGCATATAACTTTTTATCTGCAGGTGTAATATCTGCTGTTTGGCCTATTATTGAAATACCTATTTTATTAGAATTATTAATAAATTCATCCATTTGTAAATCTATTCTCATTCCTGGAATAGATTCCAGCTTGTCAAGAGTTCCACCTGTATGCCCAAGTCCTCTTCCGCTCATTTTTGCAAAAACAAGACCTGCACTTGCAACAAGAGGGCCTAAAACTAGGCTTGTTGTATCTCCAACTCCTCCAGTAGAGTGCTTGTCGACTTTTATGCCTTTAATTTTACTTAAATCTACGAGATCTCCTGAATTAAGCATAGCATTTGCTAAATTTACAGTTTCATCTAAATTTAAATTCTTTAGGCATATTGCCATTAGCAATGCCGATATTTGATAGTCGGGAATTTCTCCTTTTGTATATCCATCAACAAAATAATTTATTTCTTCTTTTGTTAATTCTTGTCCATGCTTTTTCTTTTCAATAATGTCATAAATATTCATATTGCACCTACATTTTTTCAATAACTTTTTTAACTAAATTTTCAAATTTATCTTGAATTTTAGAAGAAACATCAATTACTTCTTCATGATTTAAAGGTTTATCTAAAATTCCAGCAGCCATATTTGTTATAGCTGAAATTCCTAAAATTTTAACTCCTCTATGGTTAGCTACTATAACTTCAGGAACAGTACTCATGCCTACTGCATCAGCTCCCACTATCCTTGCCATTCTAACTTCAGCCGGAGTTTCATATACAGGTCCTGTAAACCACATATAAACCCCTTCTTTTAATTCAAAATTTAATTCTTTTGCAGCATTCTTAGCAATATCTCTTAAATCTTTATTATAAGTAAAAGATTGGTCCGGAAATCTTGGACCTATTTTATCATCATTTGGTCCTATCAAAGGATTTACTCCGGTAAAATTTATATGATCTTTAATAAGCATTAAATCACCCGGATTAAAAGAAGTATTTACCCCTCCGCAAGCATTTGTTACGATTAAGTATTTAATTCCTAATTGGCATAATATTTTTGTAGGAAAAACTGTCTTATCAATACCTTGACCTTCGTAATAGTGAATTCTTCCTTGCATTGCTACAAGATTTTTCCCTGATAATTTTCCAAAAATCAATTTTCCACTATGACCTTTTACGCTGGAAGTTGGAAAATCGGGAATATCCTTATAGTTTATTTCAATAGGATCATTTATCTGTGAAGCTAAGTTTCCAAGTCCTGAACCTAATATTATTCCTATTTCAGGTTTGTTTTTTATTTTACTTAAAATATATTCATAAGTTCTATTCATTTTTAACATCCTTTTTTTCTTTAAAATTTTTATAAAGAAGTATTCCAGCAATAGTTTTGGAATCCATTATATCTCCTACTTCAATCATTTTTAAAGCTTCATCTATGGAAACCTCTAAAACCTCTATCTGTTCTTCTTCATCTAAATTTTGCTCTTTAAGTTCTAAATTATCAGCATAAAATAAATATATTTTTTCTGAACTATATCCCGGAGATGAATAAAATTCCGTCACATACTCTATATTTTTACTTTCATAACCAGTTTCTTCTATTAGTTCTCTTATAGCTGCTTCTTTAGGAGCTTCTCCCGGTTCAATCATTCCTGCTGGAATTTCTAAAATTTCTTTATCTACAGAAATTCTATATTGTTTAACTAAAATAATTTTTTCTTTGTTTTTAGCTACAATACACACTGCCGGATCATGAATTACTATTTCTCTTTTAGAATATTTTTGATCAGGCAACTCAACTGTATTGACTTTTACACTTAAAATTTTTCCACTATATATTTTTTCTGATTTTATAGTTGTTTCAGTCATTTTCTACTCCTTCTATCATTTCTTTTGCAGCTTTTAAGGTAAGATCTGTAATTTCTTCTGAACCTATCAATCTTGCAATTTCACCAACTCTCTCTGAGTTTTTTAATTTTTTGACATAGGTTCTTGTTTTATTTTTATTTATTTCTTTATAAATCTTATAGTGAGAATTAGCTTTTGATACAATTTGTGGTAAATGAGAAATTACAATGACTTGTCTGTCATTAGAAAGTTCTTTTATTTTTTTTCCTACTATATTGGCTGTCATTCCGCTTATTCCAGAATCTATCTCATCAAAAATTACAGTTGGTATATTATCTTTACTTGCTATGATGGATTTAAAGCCAAGCATTATTCTTGACATTTCACCTCCGGAAGCAATTTTGCTTAAAGGTTTAAAATCTTCACCTATATTTGTAGATATCATGTACTCAATTCTATCTATACCTGTTGAAGATAATTCCTTTTCATAAATATTTATTTTAAACCTTGCGTTATTTATGTTAAGTTTTGAAATTTCTTTTTCAACATTTTCTTCCAACCACTTAGAAACAGTCTTTCTATCCTTAGAAATCTCTTGTGCTAAATTTGAACTTTCCTTATAGAGTTCATCAATTTTTTGGCTTATATTATTTAAATTTTCTTCAAAGTTTTTTAATTCTTTAAGCCTTAATTCGGCCTCAGATTTAAATTTATTTATCTCTTCAATATTATACCCATATTTCTTTTTTAAACTGTTTACAGTGTCTATACGGGCTTCTAAATACATAAATTTTTCTTGGTCTATGTCCATATTTTCAAGATAACTTTCAATTTCTTTATAAACTGAACTTATATTAAATCTTATATTTTCCAGTTCTTTATAAATTTCATCTAAATCTGGTTCAAATTTCTTTACATTACTAAAAAATGAAACTGCCTTATCAATTCCATCTTCAACTGCACTCACTTCATAATCACCTCTTAGTAAATTTAAAGTGGCTTCCAGATTTTCTCTTATTAAAGAACTATTGCTGAACTTTTTAAAATCATTTTCCAAGTCTTCATCATCATAAGGGGTTAAATTTGCATCTTCTATTTCTTTTATCTGATAAGTTAATAAATCTATTTCTCTTTCTCTACTTGATTCAAAATTTTCAAGACTCGCTTTTTTTTCTTCATATTTTTTTATTTCTTCAAATAAATTGAGAAGATTTTCTTGCTTTTTTTTATGCTCAATAGTACAAAAATCATCGATTAAATCCATTTGATTTTTGGGACTCATTAAATATTGATTTTCCTCCTGAGCATATACATCAACTAATTTTGAAGATATGTATGTCATTACGCTTTGAGTTGCAACTCTGCCATTAATACGAGTTATAGAAGGTTTATTTCTATTTATTTGTCTTGATAAAACTATTAGTTCTCCTATTTCAAAACCATTTTCAGATAAAAATTTTGATAAATCTTCATTATAAAAACTAAAAACAGCTTCAACATAGGCATATTCCGCCCCTGTTTTTATAAGATCCTTATTACTTCTTCCGCCTAACACCATACCAAGAGCATCTATTATTATAGATTTACCTGAACCTGTCTCTCCAGTTAAAATATTTAGTCCTGAACCCCATTCAATTGTCAAATTTTTAATAATTGCAAAATTTTCTATTTTAAGTTCAATTAGCATAAATTACTCCAATTCATCAGTGCTTTTAAGTATAGAATCAATGTTTATATCAATTGATGGCTCAGAAGATTTCTTCAATAAGACTAAAAATTCTATATTTCCCTTTGTTCCCTTTATTGGCGAATAAGTTAAGTCTTGTATAGAAAAACCTATTTTTTCTGCAAAACTTAAAGTATTATTTAGTACCTCTGCATGAACTTTAGGATCCCTTATAATTCCATTTTTACCGACTTTTTCTTTTCCAGCTTCAAATTGAGGTTTTATCAAAGCCACAAGGTAAGATCCATCTTTTAAAATTTCATATGCTTTTGGTAAAACAAGTTGCAATGATATAAAGGAAACATCAATTGATATAAAATCTATTTCATCACTTATCAAATTATTATCTAAATATCTTATGTTTGTTCTTTCTAAGACAATGACTCTATCATCAATTCTTAATTTATAATCAAGTTGATTATAACCCACATCAATAGAATAAACCTTTTTTGCACCGTTTATAAGCATACAGTGTGTGAATCCTCCAGTTGAAGAACCTATATCAGCACATATAAAATCAGACAAGTTAAGGTTAAATTTCTTTATTGCCTTTTCTAATTTTAGTCCACCTCTTGAAACATACTGTATTTGGTCTGAATTTATCGTTAAAGTTTCAAAATCTTCAATTTGTTCGCCTGGCTTATCAATTCTTTTAGTTCCACAAAGAACTTTTCCTTCCATAATAAGCCTTTTAGCTTTTTCCCTTGAATCTACAAGGCCTTGATTATATAAAAGCAGGTCTGCTCTTATTTTTGCCATTAATAACTCCTATTCATTAATTGCTTTGCAATTTCCAAAAGTTCATTAGTATTTCTATCTATAGTTTTAAGGCTGTTTAAAGTTTCTTGATAAATCTCTTGCATAAAATCTTTAAGTTCATCTTTATTTAAAATTCTTGAAAGAGTCATATTTTTCGAATTTATATCACTTTCATAATCTAAGATATCATCTTTAACTTGGTATGCAAGGCCTATAGAATTTCCATATCTTTCAAGGGCAATAATTTCACTGTCGTCAGCTCCTGCTATTATAGCTCCGCAAACAAGAGCTGCCCTAATTAAAGCTCCTGTTTTTAAGCGATACATTGACTCAAAAACATCTCTTGACATATCAGATTCCTTAAGTCCTATGTCGATTGTTTGTCCTGCAACCATTCCTTGAATGCCTGAGCAGGTAAAAATATATTTCATGGCTTTAATACCATTTTTTATTTCATCAAGGTCTGTAAGTTTATCAAGTCTTTTAGAAATAGTTTCAGCAGCTAAATTCAAAAGTCCGTCTCCAGCTAAAATTGCCACAGCTTCATTGTAAACTTTATGATTAGTTGGCTTACCTCGTCTCATGTCATCATTATCCATGCCTGGCAAATCATCGTGAATTAATGAATAGGTGTGGATGTATTCAATAGCACAAGCATAGGGAATGATCTTTTCATAGGAATTATCACCGCTGAAAATTTTATAACTTATCAGTGTTAATAAGGGCCTTATTCTTTTTCCCCCTGATGAAAGAGAGTATTTGATTGATTCATAAATAATTTTTTGATAATCATCTGTGTTTGGGATAGAGTTATATAAATTTTCATCAATTATTTTAATTAAATTTTCGTAATCACTCATCAATGCCACCTTGAAAATCTTTAAACTCTCCATTCGCTTTGTTTGCTAAAATTTTAATCTTTCCTTCATAATTTTTAAGAAGATCTGAGCAGTAATTATATAATCCTATTCCCTCTTCATAATTTTTAATAGCTTCTTCAAGTGTTAAATTATCACTTTCAAGACTTTTTACAATTTCCTCAAACCTTTTAATAGCTTCTTCATAACTTAAATTATTCATTATTTTCTCCCGATTTTAATATTTTTTTTACAAGAGATTCTACAATACCATCATCTAAAAGATTAACCATAATATCATTTTCTTTAATATCATTTATAGAATTTATTTTTCTATTATTTACATAAATTCCTTTTTTATTTTCTCTTGCCTTTAACAAATTTAATTTTAAAAAATGTAAATTATTTTTATTACTTCTTAAAGAATTTATAAGATTTAAATTAAATTTGGTTTTTAAATCCTCTAAATATTTTAAATTGTAAATTATATTTTTTTCAATATGCTTTAAATGCGGTAATAAGTTTATAGATTTTAAATAGCTTATCTCATATTTTACTCGTCTATTTATATTTTGGTTAAATCTTAGTTTTATATCTTCTATACTTCGTTTTTCTTTCAAAACCAAATTATAATCTAAAAGAATTTTTATTTTATTAAATTTATAATCAATTTCACTTTTATTTTGTATTAAAGTTTTATAAAGGCTTCTATCTAAATTTGCTTTTAAAGAATTAATTAAAGATTTATTTTCTTCAAATATATTTTTGGGACTATTTTCTACAAGATTTAATTTTAAATTGTTTATATTATTTTTCATAAATGAATGTAAGTCTAAAATTGCATTAGTAGCTTCTATATAAGTCCTTCTTAAATTATAAAATTTTTCGGATATGATATTAGCCATATTCATATCTCTAAACTTAATATAAATCTTGTTTAAATCTAAGTTTTTAGAATTTATTAAATAAGATAATCTAAAATTTAATTTATCCTTATAAAAGTTTAAATTCAATAAAAGGTCTTTTATATCTACACTCACCAGTTCAGCCGCAGCAGAAGGAGTTGGTGCTCTTAAATCACTTACAAAATCACATATTGTAAAATCAATTTCATGACCAACTGCAGATATTATAGGGGTTTTTGCTTTAAAAATAGTCCTTGCAAGATCTTCATTATTAAAAGCCGATAAATCTTCCTGAGCTCCTCCACCTCTTGTAATTATAATAGTATCTA
Organism: Peptoniphilus sp. BV3C26; assembly: GCF_000478985.1. Classification (GTDB taxonomy): domain Bacteria; phylum Bacillota; class Clostridia; order Tissierellales; family Peptoniphilaceae; genus Peptoniphilus_B; species Peptoniphilus_B koenoeneniae. Next base: position 339 of record NZ_AWXB01000065.1, on the reverse strand, counting down.
AAGATAGATTGTCTAAAAACTTAATACCCTCAATTAAATCTAAAGAAGCTTTGTCTCCCTGTACAAGAGCCGGATAAATAAAAATATCTACTGTTTTATTTCTTCTTTTCAGTATACTTAAGGTGTCATGAATGGCTGCTCCTGAAGGAGAAGTAATTATGCCTATTTTTTTGGCATAATATTTATGTTTTTTTTATATTTTTCTTAAAAAAGTACCTTCTTCATTAAGTTTTTCTTTAAGCCTCAAAAATTCAGCACTTAATTCCCCTAAGCCCTTTAACTTTTATTAGAGTTTACCTATTAATCTTATGCCGGAATCTCTTTCTAAAATTAGACACT
>NZ_AWXB01000064.1 GCF_000478985.1 Peptoniphilus sp. BV3C26 | reverse complement strand
TTCTTTTCTTTTTTTATGTCTTCTTCAAAAACTTTTGATAAATCATTTATCTCTTTGTCTAATTTAGTGGGATTTTCAGGTTTCAGATTTATGTTTTTTTTGTAATTTTCTATATTTGATTTGACTTTTTTGTCAACTGCATTAATAATATCTTTGATTTGTGAAGTTGAATCAATACCATCATTTCTAAGGGGCTTAAAGATTCTCGTTTCTTCCATATCAATTTGGTCTTTGTCATTTGATTTTATGGTAACTTTGACATTTCTGAGATTTTTTCCGCAGTTTTTACAATAATTGTCTTCTGCATTTACTATATGACCACAATTTGGGCAATACAAATTATCACCTTCTTACTAAAACAATTATAACATATTTTATATTATAAAAGAGAGCTTTAAAAGAGCATAAGGATTATTTATAAGATTAAAATTTTTATAAATTTTAAGAAAAAAATTTAAACTTATAAATTGTAAAAATTTTGTGAAAACGTATTGACAAGCAAAAATGAAGATAGTACAATATAAAGTTTTACTTGACATAGACCACTAAATATAGTATACTTAAACAAAATAAAGAGAGTAGAGGGGATATAAGATGAACCAGATGGAAATGATCAAGAGAGAGCTTACGCAACATATTGGTAAGAAAGTTGTCTTAAAAGCCAATAAAGGTAGGAAGAAATATGTCACAAGATTTGGGAAAATTAAAGCGGTGTATCCCAGTTTGTTTGTAGTTGAAGTTGAAAATGGAATTGAAATGACAACTTCATCTTACACCTATTCTGATGTACTCACTTCAACAGTTATGATTTCTGTTATTGAAGATGATATAGATTTAGAAGAATATAGAGAAAAAATTTCTTAAGAAGGCTGAGCCTTCTTTTTTTTATTGTAAAATTTATGTTAAAATCATCTTATGAAAGTTTATTCTCAAGCTAAAATAAATATAGGTCTTGACATTATAAATAAAAGACAAGACGGCTATCATAATATAAAAACAATAATGTATCAAATTCCCTTATTTGAAGAAATGTTTTTCGAAAAATCCCCTGAACTTAAAATTGAAATGGTGGGTATAGAAAATTTAAGGTTAGAAGATAATATTATTTATAAATCATATTTGGCTCTTAAAAATTTTACCAATAAAGATTTACCCTTTACTTGTAAGGCTATAAAAAATGTTCCCTATGGAGCAGGGCTTGCAGGGGGGACTTTTAACGGAGCAAACACATTAAAATTTTTAAACTCTGCCTATGATTTAGATCTATCTTTAAAGGAACTGGAAAAAATAGGTAAAAACATTGGGGCAGATTTTCCCTACTGCTTAAATGGAGGAGTTTTCTTAGCTGAGGGCATAGGCGATATTTTACAAAAAATTCAAATACCTAAGCTTAATATCTTACTTATTAATCCTGGATATGAAATTTCTACTAAAGAGGTTTATGAAAAAATAAGGATAGATAATAAGAGGGTTGATTTTAATAAAATAAGGTCCTCTATTTTATCAAAGGACTTGGATGGTCTTAGGGAAAATCTAATAAATAAAATGGAAGAGCCGGTTTTTGAAAAACATCCGGACCTTTATGATTTAAAAGAAAAAATTTCAAGTTTTAATGCCGCAGGACTATTAAGCGGAAGCGGTTCGAGTCTTTTTGGAATTTTTATGAATAAGGAAGATCTTAAAAGGGCCTATAATTATTTTAAGGATATTTATGATAAAGTATATGGGTTTGGAGGAGAAGATGTATAAAATTTTCATCTATGATGATTCCATAGGCTCTATTGGAATGGTAAAAAATTTAAGAAAAAATTTATATAGGGAATCTTTTGTATTTTTTGCAGATACCATATCTTATCCCATGGCATTAAGAAGAAAATCCGCATCGACAATTGCCCTTGCTCGGGCAAATTATTTTTTAGATCAAAACCCAAAGGCAATTTTAGTTGTAAATCCAACTCTTGCTTATTATTTAAATGGCATTCAAAAAGTTGTAACGGCTTTTGAAAGTTATAAAGACTTGCTTAAAAGTCACACAGTTATAGGAGCGAGCAACTTAAAAAATTTTTATTCAATAGATGATTTTGTAGATGGGCAACTTTTAATAAATGCAGTTAATGATGGAGGAAATCTTTATATAAGTGACAAGATAATTGAAAGTCTTGTAGGAGGCAAAAAAGATGTTTTTTTATTTGACACAGGTCTTTCTCTTATAAAAGATAGATTTAAAAAACATGTTAGTGGGGAAGTTATTAGTCTTAATGATTTAGCTGAAAATTATTTTATAAAATACATGGAGGACAAAAAATGGACTCTCAAATTTTTAAATGGAAATATAAAATATATAGTAAGCAAAAATAGGAAAGATTTTTATACAAATGCTGAAAAATTTACAGATTTTAAAATAAGACCTGTATATAAATTTGATATTTAAAAAGCTGACCGATTTAAGTTCGATCAGCTTTTTTAATATTTTTATTTTTTAAGACTTTTTATATTTTTAAAGATGTTTTTATTTTCTTCAATAATATTTTTATTACCTATAACTCCTAAATAATTTTTATTCATAACTTTTTCAATTAAATCAGCATAGGATTTTAATTTTTCAAGATTTGTAGCAAGGGCTTCTGCTTTTTTCTTCTTAATTTCAGAAATATCAATTCCTCTAATATATCTAAGACCAGAAACTAAACCCTTATCTTCAGGTGCAAGGTTGGGGTCGTAAGAAATACTTCCTCCTATAATTGCATTTATTAAATCCTGTTTGTCCATTTTTAAATTTCTTAAATAATTTGGAATTTCATCATAAATTTTTAAAGTTCTACTTAGTTGAGGATCCCTATAAGATAAGGCAATCATATCACCCTGATCGTTAATTAACATTCCTTGACCGTAAGCTCCTCCCTTAGCACGAATTTCGTTATAGAGGTACTCATTACTCAAAATATTTTTTAGAACTGCCACAGAGCCGTCTAAGTCCTCTGAGAAGGCCTTGTAGTTATAACCCTTAGCAACAAAATTAACATCACTGCTGGAAGTGTAGGCAATATTTTTTGCTTCTTCCTTAAATTCAAAGGGAACTGGTGAAATTTTTTTGTTAGCTAGTCCATCTATAAATTTTTTAAAGGGACTTAAATCTTCTAAATATTTTTCTTCGCAGGTAATATTTACTATTAAATTTTTGGAGTTAAAAATTTCTCCATAAAGTTTTTGAATTTTTAATTTTATTTTTTCAAAATCCCTATCTAAATTTTCAATTAAATCACAAAGATTGTGATAAAATTCAATTCCGTTAATAATTTCATTATATTTTCCGACCTTATTGTAATAAGAAGAAACAAGACCTGAAGCTTTAAGATGTCCCTTACTTATAAAATCATCTTCCATTTTGCTTTTAGCTTCATTTAAAACATCCTTGATCCTCTTAAGATCCTCAAATTTTGTTCTGTAAATAATTTCTTCAACAATTTTAAAAACATCTGAAACATTATCACTTAAAAATGGGAAGGAAACTAAGAATTTTCTAATAAGGTCATTACTTTTATTTTTTAAAGTTACCATGGGACTTGTAGAAAAACCACCAAGAACTTTATAAATTTCATTATCCAAATCTTTATAAGAATAATTTTCGGTGTCAAGTTTTCCTATTAAAAGATCCATTACAGAATAAATAAATAAATCTTCATTTCCTATAAAAGAGGAGTCAAAATAAAAATTGGCGTAGGTAATTCCGTTAGTAGCTTGATCGTGTTTTAAAATTTCAGAGTCTTTATAAATTTCCACAGACCTTTTTATTTCTTCCACATCCTTTGAAATATCATCTAAAGAAAGTTTTGGCATGGTAGCCTTTGCTTCGGGGCTATCTTCCTTAGATAAAAACTCATCAAAAGATAGGGTTGAATTTATTAAATTTTCAATTTCTTCTTCGCTTAAAGAATTTTTGTAAAGTTCAAGTTTTTTTCTTAGCTTTTCTTCAATAATTTTATTTTTTTCTGTGGAAGGTTTTGCAATTAAAAGGACCTTATCCTGATTTTTTAAATATTTTTCCTCTATATATTTTTCAAAGAAATCTCCATCTATATAATTTCTAAGTTTTTTAAATTCCTTGGAAAAATTTAAACCTTCAAAGGGGCTTCCATCATAGAGCCATCTGCTCATTGCCCAAATAAAACGATAAATTTGTGCATTGGCACCGCCACCATTTCTAATGGTAAATTCAAACTTATTTAAAGTTGCCCTTAAAAGATCCTTATCAATTCCATTTTTAACTAAATCTTCTAAAGTCTCATTTATGGTATTTAAAAATTCATCTTTTCTATTTCCGTCAACATATTTTGCCATAATGCTTATAGCAAGTTCATAATTATCAATATTTGTGCCATAAACATCAAGGCCAAGTCCTTTTTTATAAAGAGCATTTTTTAAAGGAGAGGCATCAGTGTTTAAAAGAAGCTCAACTAAAAATTGATTAATTATACAATCAAAGGCAGAGTCATATTTTCCTGTAAGAATGGCAAGGCCAAGATAATCTTTATTTTCAGAAATTTCTAAGGCTGGATATTCAAAATTAATTTGGCGAATTTCATTTATAGGTTCTCTTGTTTTTATTTGAGAATCTATTTTTTTGTATTCAAAATGAGAAAGATAATTTTCGTCTATAAAACTTAAAGCTTCCTCCATATTAAGGTTACCTGAAAGGTAAATATAAGAATTGGAAGGATGATAATAAGTTTTATGGAAATTTAAAAAGGCCTCATAAGTTAAATTTGGAATATCTTGAGGATTTCCACCAGAATCAACCCCATAAGTTGTGCCTTTAAATAAGCTAGTGTTTAAGGCATCAAAAACTTGCTCATCTTCTGAAGCATAGGCACCCTTCATTTCATTGTAGACAATTCCATTTATTATAATAGGATCATTTTTATCTCTAAGTTCATAGTGCCAGCCCTCTCTTTTAAAGATTTTATCGGTTTCATAAATTCCAGGATATAAAACGCAGTCTAAGTAAACATCTAAAAGATTATAAAAATCTTTTTTATTTTTACTTGAAAAGGGATAAATTGTCTTGTCCGGGAAAGTCATAGCATTTAAAAAAGTGTTGGGACTTCCCTTAACAAGGTCGAAAAAAGGTTCTCTTGTTTTATATTTTCTTGAAGTTCCAAGAACAGAATGCTCAATTATATGGGCAACTCCGCTGGAATCTTTAGGTGGAGTCCTAAAGCCTATGCCGAAGGCAAGATTATCCATATTATTTTCAAGAGTTACTATTTTTGCTTTTGTTTTTATATGCTCATAATAAGAAACTTTTGAATGAACATCTTCTATATATTTTTCATCTATTAAATTAAAGTTTTTCATACTTACCTCCTTGTGATATTATAGCATATAGAAAAACATAAGGAGGTAGCATGGATACTGATCTTTTAAAAAGTATGAAAAGTCTGAGAGTTTCTTTTTTAGATGGGGATTCTCCTGTAAATTTGGACATGGAATTTTTCTTAGGAGACTATCTTTATTTTTATATTCCCTACAAAAAGAACATTTGTGAGATGATAGAAAAATGTAAAAATGTACTTATATCTTTTAAGGATAAAGATGACAAGAGAATTTTATTTCAAGGTTCATGCCAAGTTATGCCGGAAGAATTTCCTCTTGAAATTCCAAAAAATTCTCTTATAGTGAAATGCGAGATTAATAAAAAATTATGAAAAAAGAAAAAATACAAAAACTAATAGAAAAATTAAAAGAAAACAATTTTGATGAAATAATTATTACAGACCCCTTTGCTATAAAATATTTAACTTCAATTTATATTGAACCAGGGGAAAGATTTTACGCTTTAAGGATTAATTCTAAAGGAGAAATAAATATTTTTGTAAATAAATTATTTCCACCAATTGAAGAAGATTTAAATCCTGTTGTCTATACAGATACAGATAAGCCTATTGAAAGTCTTAAAAATTTAATAAAAGATGCAAAAATCCTAGGCATTGATAAAAATATGCCTGCAAGATTTCTCTTAAATCTTATGGAAGGAGATAAAACTTATAAGTTAGGTTCCTTTATGATAGATGATTTAAGAGCTGTAAAAGATTTAAAAGAAATAGAATTTATGGAAGAAGCTTCAAGACTTAATGATGAGGCTATGGGCAAAATGGAAGAAAAACTTTCTGAGGACTTAAGCGAACTTGAAATGTGCGATTTTTTAGATAGAGTTTATAAGGATCTTGGAGCTGAAGATAAATCTTTTGAAACTATTGTAGGATATGGGGAAGGCTCATGGGACCCCCACCATATGACAAATGAAAATAAAAAAGAAGAAGGCCAAAGTATTGTTATTGATATGGGTTGTGTTAAAAATGGATATTGTTCAGATATGACAAGGACATTTTTTTACAAGTCTGTAAGTTCTGAACAGGAAAAAATTTATAACACTGTTTTAAAGGCAAACTTAAAAGGCATATCCATGGTAAAACCCAACGTCAAAATTTCAGACATAGATAAGGCTGTTAGAAAAGTTATTGAAGATGCAGGATATGGTCAATATTTTACCCATAGGACAGGTCATTTTATAGGTATGGAATGTCACGAAAGCGGCGATATTTCATCTACAAATGATAATTTAACGAAAGTTGGAAATATTTTTTCTATTGAGCCTGGAATTTACAAACCAGGAGTTTGTGGAGTAAGGATTGAAGACCTCGTCTTGGTAACTGAAGACGGAGTTAAAGTTTTAAATAATTATCCTAAGGAGCTGAAGGTAATTGAGTAATTTATTGCCCAAAAAGGTAAAGAAGGAATTTAGACAAAAATATGAGCAAAGGGCTAAAAAATTAAGTAAAAACTTTAAAGACAGACCTATTATATTAATAGGAATTTTACTTTTAATTCAAATATTAGTTGTTATGGCAATATTTATTTGGTTTAAAGATAAGCTTCTTAATTTTTCTGCACCTTTTATGGCTCTACTTACAATTTTTATGACGGTTCATATTGTTGATAAGGATATGAATCCTGCCTATAAAATTTCTTGGCTAATACCTATTGCAGTTTTTCCCATATTTGGATCTCTTTTATATTTATTTTTGCATACAATACCGGGAAATAAAATTACAATAGAAAATTTAAAATTAAATATAAAAAGGACAAGACCATATTTAAAACAAAATGAAAAAGTTTTAAAAGAGATGGAAGAAGAAAAGGAAAGCTTTAAAGATCTGGCACAATATTTATATAATCTGGGTCCTTATCCAGTTTATGACAATTCTCCAGTGGAATATTACAGTGAAGGCAGATATGCTTTTGATGAAATGTTCGCTGAGCTTAGAAAGGCTAAGGATTTTATTTATTCTGAATATTTTATTTTAAAATCCGGAGAAATTTTAGACCAATACATTTCTATTTTAAAAGAAAAGGCAAGAGAGGGCGTTGAAGTAAGATTTATGTTTGATGCCATTACAATGTTTAACTTGCCTAAGGATTTTGAGGAAGATTTAACAGAAGCAGGTATAGAAGTAAAAGTATTTTCTCCTGTTGCACCAATACTTTCAACTTATCAAAACAACAGGGATCACAGAAAGGTCCTTGTTATAGATAATAAAGTTGCCTTCACAGGAGGAATAAATTTTGCAGACGAGTATGCAAACCTTGTAAATTATTATGGAAACTGGAAGGACAATGCAATAAAAATTAAGGGACCTGCAGTAAAAACCATGACGGCAATATTTTTGCAAATGTGGAACATTTTCAATGATGAAACTAAAGATTACGAAAAAAGACTTGGAGAAGGTAAATTTGAGGAGATTTATTCCAAAGATTATATTATTCCCTATTCAGATGCTCCAGGAGATGGAGAAAGTCTTGCTAAAAATGTTTATTTGCACATGGCATATTCTGCAAAAAAATACATTCACATTATGAGTCCCTATCTTATACTCGATAATGAAATGATTGTAGCTTTAACTTTTGCTGCAAAAAGGGGAGTGGATGTGAGGATTATAATACCTCATATTCCAGATAAAAAAATTCCCTTCGCCGTTGCAAGAAGCCATTTTAAAGACTTACTTCCAGAGGGCGTAAGAATTTATGAATACAGACCTGGTTTTATTCATTCAAAAGTTATGATGGTAGATGGAAAAGTGGCAACTGTAGGAACTGTAAACATGGATTTTCGTTCTTTTCATTTAAATTATGAAAATGGAATTTTTATATGCGGAGAAGAAAGTGTATTTGACATAGGGGAAGATTTTAGAAATACTCTTTTGATTTCAAAAGAGGTAAGCATGGAAGACTATAAGGCTCTACCAATTTATTACAGATTTTTTGGAGCTTTTATGAAAATTTTTGGTCCTCTTATGTAAGGTTAAGTTTCTTATAAAAAATATAAAAGTAGACGACGAAAGTCGTCTTTTTTATTTTAAAAATAATATTGTGTTATAATTATTCCATGAAAATTAATTACAATTTAGAAATGGAAAATACAATTAAAAAATTAAACTATAAGCCAAAGCTTTTAATTCATTCTTGCTGTGGACCTTGTTCATCGGCAGTTATTGAAAGACTTATGGAAAATTTTCAAATTAACATTTTATTTTACAACCCAAACCTTGATTCAAAAATGGAATGGGAAAGAAGAATTAAAGAACAAAGAAAAATTATTGATGCTTTAAAAAAAGACGAAGAAATAAATTTAATTGTTCCAGACTTTATACCCGAGGAATTTTTAAGTGTCATAAGAGGCACAGAGAAGGCTCCTGAGGGTGGCAAAAGATGTATGAGATGTTATTACCTTAGACTTTTATATACAGGTCTTTGTGCAAGGGATTTGGGCTGTGATTTTTGGACAACAAGTCTTACTATAAGCCCCCATAAGGATTCGCAAATTATAAATAAAATGGGACTTGCTATTGAGAAAAAAACGGGAGCAAAATTTTTAATGAGTGATTTTAAAAAGAAAAACGGCTTTAAAAGGTCTGTGGAACTTTCTCAAAAATATAATTTATACAGACAAGACTACTGCGGATGTAAATTTTCAAAAATTGAAGCAGAAAATAGAAATAGGAGTAAGAGCTTATGAAGAGATTTATATCATTAGTTTGGCTTATCCTTGCAAGCCTTCTGGTAATTATTTATTCAAACTTTTTTTTGCCTTCAAATAAAAATCAGGAAAATTATAAAAAAGAAAAAATTATTAAAGAAG
>NZ_AWXB01000063.1 GCF_000478985.1 Peptoniphilus sp. BV3C26 | reverse complement strand
ACAAAAGTTATTTTAAATACAGAAGCTTTAACAAATGAAATCGAAGTAGCTAAGAAGGTTGAACAAGGTAAGAAGACAGACGAAGCATTTAATACACTTAAAGCAGCAATCGCAGCAGCAGAAAAAGTATTAGGGGAAGCAACAGAGCAAACTCAATTAGATGAAGCGGTTAAAGCATTAAAAACAGCAGTAAAAGCTTTTAAAGAAAGTGCAGATAAAGTTGAACCACAAGCACCACTAAAAAAAGAAGCTTTAACAAATGAAATCGAAGTAGCTAAGAAGGTTGAACAAGGTAAGAAGACAGACGAAGCATTTAATACACTTAAAGCAGCAATAACAGCAGCAGAAAAAGTATTAGGGGAAGCAACAGAGCAAACTCAATTAGATGAAGCGGTTAAAGCATTAAAAACAGCAGTAAAAGCCTTTAAAGAAAGTGCAGATAAAGTTGAACCACAAGCACCACTAAAAAAAGAAGCTTTAACAAAAGAAATAGCAGAAGCTAAGAAAGTTGAACAAGGCAAGAAGACAGACGAAGCATTTAGCAAACTTCAAGCAGCAATCGCAGCTGCAGAAGAAACATTGAAAAATGCAACGGTTCAAGGAGCTTTAGACCAAGGAGTAGCGACATTAAAGGCAGCAGTAAAAGCTTTTAAAAATAGTCCTGAAAAGCAAGCACAATTAAATAAAACAGAGCTTGATGCTAAGATAAAGGATGCCGACAAGATAAGCCAAGGTAAAAAAAGCGAAGATGCTTTTAAAACTTTAAAGGCTGCTATTGAAGCTGCTAAAAATGTTTTAAATAGTGCTAATACTCAAGAGCAAATTAACGAAGCTTTGGCTAATTTAAATAGTGCAATAGATGCTTTTAATAAAAGCGCCGATGCGGGAGCAAGTGAAAAAGTTTATAACATACCTGTTAAGCTTATGCACTCGGTAGAAGACAAGGAGTCTATGGGCAATAAAGCTTTAATATCTCCTGCCAAGGTAAGTATAAAAGGCGATGATGTAAATATTGACTTAACTTTCCAAGGTATTAAATTTATGGGATTCTACGGACATTTAACTAATTTATTTAGCTTTGAGGGCAATACTACAAGGGGAAGGGCAATTCCTGCTGAAGTTTTAGAACAAATGGAAGACAAGGCCTTGAACGGAACTCAAAAACAATTCCCCAAGGTATTTAGAATTAAACTTACAAAGGCTGAGTTTGAGAAGTTAAAGGACAACACTCTTTATATAAAAGTTTGGGTAGATGCTATGGACGGACTTGCCGGAGGCGAACCAGGTGCAGGGGCACAAAATGCAAGAGTTGTATTTGACAAGAGTAAAATGACTGATGTTACTCCCGGCGGAGAAACACCTACACCACCTACACCACCTACACCACCTACACCTAATGTGCCGAGCAGGGAAGATGTTGTAGATGCTTTGAGAAGATATGCCAACTTAGGCGGACCTCAATACACTTATCAAAGTAACATGATGTATGTTAACGCATATAATTCTTTAATGAGTTTGTTGACTAAGCCTAACGTTACGGACATGCAAGTAAAATCTGCCATTGACAATTTAAAAGCTGCTGTGGAAGGACTTAAATTAGATACAAGTAAGCCAAACAATTCAGGCAACAACCAAGGCTGGGGCAACAACAACCAAGGCTGGGGCAACAATAACCAAGGCTGGGGCAACAACCAAGGCTGGGGCAACAACTCCGGATGGGGCAACAACAACCAAAACAACCAAAACAACAACCAAAACAACGGCCCAGTTACAGTGCAATATGAAGTGCCGGTAGAAGTTCTTCATGCTCATCAAAGTGGTTATTCTATGGCAAATGCGGCTATTAATCACACTGCAAGAGTAGAAGAAAGAAACGGAAAATTCAGATACAGCGTTAACTTCCATTCAATCCAAAGAGAGTTTGGCGGCAAGACATTGACAGGCAACTTAACAAATCTGTTTATCATTGATGGCAGCAAGTATAGAGCTGATCAATCAGGTAATACTTGGTCATGGGTGATGAATGGCAAATATGACAGAGTAAATATTGCAGTTTGGGTAGATGCTATGGACCAAATAGCTGGCAAAGGTCCCGGAGGAGGAGAGCAAAATGCAATTCTTTCCTTTAACTGGAATGCTGCAAGAGAAGTTGGCAGATATGGCGGCAACAACCAACAAAATCAACAAAATCAACAAAATCAACAAAATCAACAAACTCAAAGTCAAAGCTCTAAGTCTAGCGGCTCATCCAATTCATTTACAGACATAAACGGTCACTGGGCTAAGCAAGCTATTGACTATGTAGTAAGCAAGGGATACTTTGCAGGCCTAAGCAATACAGAATTTGGTCCTAACAAGTCCATAACAAGAGGACAATTTGTAACGGTACTTGGAAGAATCTTAAATGTAAACACGAATGAATATAGGACACAAAATTTCAAAGATGTTAAATCAGGCTCATATTATAGTGCATATATTTCTTGGGCAAATAGAATGGGACTTGTATCAGGCTTAGGACAAGGAAAATTTGGTCCAGACAAGGAACTAACAAGAGAAGAAATGGCAGTAATAATGTCAAAATTCTTGAAGGTTTCTAATAAGAATCTAAATGCTAAGGGAACTGTTACAAGCTTTAACGACGGAAGTAACATAGAGTCCTGGGCAAAAGATGCGGTAAGTGAAATGGCAAGACTTGGTGTAGTAAGTGGAATGAAAGATGGAAGTTTCGCACCTAAATCACCTTTCACAAGAGCCCAAGTAGCACAAGTTCTATATAACATTGATAAGAATTAAGTTTTATTAATTTAATATGGGGGACTTTTCTTTGGGATTGTCCCTCTAAAATAAAAAATGAGGTGTAAAATGAAAAAAATATTTATGTCACTATTGTTAGTTTTAGTTTTAATTCCAAGCTCAATTTTTGCAGCTACTAAGTATGAAGTACCTGTTAAACTTGAAAAGTTTGGCGAACCAGGTAAAGAATCCATGGGTAATCCTTCTTTAAGACAAGTTGCAGATGTGGAAGAGAAGGATGGAAAATATATTTATAAACTTTATTTAAAAAAGATGGAGTTTATGAATATGGAAGGTGAGCTTACTAATTTATTTATTTACGATGGGGACAAGGATTCTAAGAGGGTTGAGGCTAAGCAAAGTCCTGTAAGTGGTGAATATAATAAGATTCATGAGTTTGAAAGAACAAATCCTAAGGAAGGACAAATTCTTGTTGCTGTTTGGGTTGATGCTATGGATGCTATTGCTGGAGGCGGAAAGGGTTCTGGTGAACAAAAGGCTTATTTAAAATTTGACTGGGCAAATGCGAAAACTTTAGAGGAAAAGAAGGAAGATCAGTCTGAAAAAAGCAATTCTCAAATTAAGATTATTGTTAATGATAAAGAATTGACTCCTGATCCAGCACCATATGTGGAAAATTCCAGAACTATGGTTCCTTTAAGATTTATTTCTGAAGCTTTGGGTCTTAAGGTTGATTGGGACGGAGCTAATAAGACAATTACTATTGGAGATGGTTTAGCAAAGCTAACTATAGATTCAAATATTGTAAATGCCAATGGAAAAGATATTAAGATAGATTCTCCGGCAAAGATAAAGTCAGGAAGAACATTCGTACCTTTGAGAGCTATAGCTGAGATAACAGGAGCAAAGGTTGATTGGGACGGAGCTAGTAAGACAGTAAAAATTACAAAGTAAATAAAAAATAAGGTAGGAAAAACCTACCTTATTTTTATTATTATTTTAATTCTTTTAAAAGTTCTTTTACATATTCATACATTCTTTTTGTAGATGAAATACTTAGAGATTCTTTTGGAGTGTGTGCTCCTCTTATATCTGGCCCTATGGAAATCATGTCCATGTTTGGATATTTTTCGCTAAATACTCCGCATTCCAATCCACCGTGAGTTATTTCAGTAACCATTTCATGACCGAACATTTTTTTATAAACAGTCATGGCTCTATCTCTCAAAAGGGAATCTTTTTTATATTCCCAAGTTGGATAACCTTCGGAAAATTCATATGAAACTTTGTAAGCCTGACTTGTTAGTTTATATTTTTCTTCAAGTTGTCTTAATTTTTCTTCTGAGGCACTTCTTATGGAAACTAAAATGTTATAAGAAAAGCCATCTTTTTTAACAATGGCAAGATTTGCTGAACTTTCAACATCTTTTTGACTGGAGTCTGTGTAAGAATAAACTCCGTTGTGTAAGTCTAAAAGATATCTTGCAAAAATATTTGAGTCTATGGTTCCCATTGCACTTTTAGCTTTTGAATCTTTTACTAAGATTTCCAGGTTTCCGTCTAAGTTTTCAAATTTTTCCAGGATTTTTTCAACTCGTGAATTTATGTTTGATTTTGTTGCCAAAGTAAGGCTTCCGCTTCTGGGGATTGCGTTTTGTTTTGTTCCACTATTAAAATTTACAATCATTGAATCGTCTAAACCATCAATTAAATCTGCCATAATTTTAATAATATTACCATGATTTTTTGAAATTTCCATTCCAGAATGTCCACCTAATAGGCCTTGAAAAGTAAGGTCATAAACTTTATAGTCCTTGGGAATTTCAACTTCTGAAAAATTAAATTTTGCAAGATAATTTTCTCCACCTGCAGAACCTACAGTCATTATTCCTTCTTCTTCGGAATCAATGTTTAAAAGTAAATTTCCCTTTAAAAGATTAGAAGATAAATTCATAGCTCCTTCCATTGTGGTTTCTTCACTTATTGTGAATAAACATTCTAAGGGACCGTGTTGTGCTTCTTTGTCATCAAGAAGGGCAAGGGCAAAGGCAAGACCTATTCCATCATCTGCACCTAAGGTTGTATTATTTGCATAAATTTTATCATCTTCAACAATTAAACTAATAGGGTCTTTTAAAAAATCGTGATTACTGTCATCTGATTTTTCTGGAACCATGTCCATATGACCTTGGATTATAATGCCGGGAGAATTTTCATAACCTTTACTTGCAGGTTTTCTTATTAAGACATTCTTTGTTTGGTCAACGTAAGTTTCAAAATTTCTTTCTTTTCCAAAATTTTCAAGGTAGGCGGAAATTTTTTCTTCATGACCTGAAGGTCTTGGAATTTGAGAAATTTCTGAAAAATATTTAAAGACTAACTTTGGTTCTAAGTTTAAAATACTCATTTTATTCTCCTATATTTTCAATAATTTTTAATAATAAGTTTACACATTTTTCCATAGATTCTATTACAACAAATTCATATTTTCCGTGGAAATTGTAACCTCCTGTAAATAAGTTTGGAGTGGGTAGTCCCATAAAAGAAAGTTTAGATCCGTCAGTTCCTCCTCTAATTGGTTGTATAAGAGGTTTTATATTTATATCTTCCATGGATTTTTTTGCAAGTTCTACAACTTCCATGTGATCTTCTAATTTTTCTTTCATGTTATAGTAGGAATCTTTTACATCAGTTTCTATTTTTGTTTTATATTTTTCACTTAAAAGTTTTCCTATGTTTTTAAAGAGTTCTTTTTTATTTTCAAATTTTTCTCTTGAATGGTCACGAATAATATATCTTGCCACTGTTTTTTCAGTGCTTCCTTCAAGACTTAAAAGATGGAAAAATCCGTCATAATTTTCAGTGGTTTGTGGTCTTTGATCTCTTGGCAAAATATTATCGAATTCACAGGCTATTTCTGCAGAATTTACCATTATATCTTTTGCAGTTCCCGGGTGAACATTTTTTCCATATACAGTTAAAATTCCACTTGCTGCATTGAAAGTTTCATATTCAAGCTCGCCTATAGGACCTCCGTCAACGGTATAAGCAAAGTCTGCATCAAATTTTTTTATATCGAATTTGTCTGCTCCTCTTCCTATTTCTTCATCGGGAGTAAAGGCCAAACTTATTTGTCCGTGTCTTTCTTTTGAGCTTAAAATTATTTCAGCCATAGTCATTATAATTGCGATTCCGGCTTTGTCATCAGCACCTAAAAGAGTGGTTCCGTCACTTGTTATTATTTCTTTTCCAACTATGTTTTTCAAAAATGGAAATTCTTTTAAATTCATAAATAGATTTTCATTTAATTTTATATCTCCGCCTTCATAAACAAATCTTTGGGCTTTAACATTTTTTCCTGTAAAGTCAGGAGAAGTGTCCATGTGTGCAATAAATCCGACTTTTTTTAGAGTCTTATCTGTTGCTGGAATTTTTCCATAAACATATCCGTTTTCGTCCATTTGACTTTCAATTCCCATTTTTTTCATTTCATCTACAAGATATTCAGCTAAATTTAATTGCAGTTTTGTAGATGGACAAGTTTCAGAAAATTCATCTGAAGTTGTTTCAAAAGATACATATTTTAAAAATCTTTCAATTAATTTTTCTTTAAAATTCATTTATTTCCCTCCGTTTAAATTTTATTATACAATAAGAATGATTAAATCACAGAAAAAGTTGAGGATATTATGAAAATTGGAATAATTGGTGGAGGAGCCAGCGGAATTTTTGCGGCGATAAATTTTCCCTTAGAATATGATGTTACCATTCTTGAAAGAAATGATAGGATTGGTAAAAAACTTTTGGCAACGGGAAATGGAAGATGTAATCTTACAAATTTAAACTTAGATAAAAAAAATTATAAGGGTTCTGAAAATTTTGTTGATTTTGCCATAAATAATTTTTCAAATAAGGATCTTATAAAATTTTTTGAAAACATAGGTATGAAAACTTTAAGCCTTGAAAAGGGAAGAGTCTATCCCATAACTTTAAGCTCGGCTTCTGTTTTAAATATCTTTTTAGATGAACTTAAAAAGAAAAATGTAAAGGTTATAAATAATTTTTTTGTAAATAAAATTGAAAAAATAAATAATAAATTTAAAGTTTATTCAAAGGAGTCTTCTTTTGAATTCGATAAAATTATTTTTGCCTGTGGAGGAACGAGTATGCCTGTTTCCGGAAGTGACGGCAGTGCTTTTTCTCTTTTAAAAAATTTGGGACACAAAATTACTAAGCTTAGTCCAGGCCTTACTCAATTAAAATTGAAAAGTGATTTTTTAAAACATCTTTCTGGCACCAAGGTTATTGGAGAATGTAAACTTATAAAAGATGGCAAAGTAGTAGATAAAAAATATGGGGACCTTTTATTTACGGACTATGGAATTAGTGGTCCACCTATTTTTGATTTATCTTACTATGTAAGTCTTTCCAACGAGAAATTTTTTATAGAGCTCCCTTTAATTAATGAGGTTGACAAAAATTTTTCGGATTTTTATTTTTCGTGTATTTATATGAATCCTGATTTTTCCATTGAAAGATTTCTAACAGGTCTTGTAAATAAAAAGTTTATCCATTATTTATTAAAGACTTTAGACATAGACAAAAACAACCCTCTTTGCAATTTAACCCATAGGGATTATGAAAATTTATTAAACCTTATTTTACATTCAACTTTTGAAGTTACTGGAGTGAACTCTTTTAAAAATTCTCAGGTTACCCTTGGTGGAGTTGATACAAGTGAAATTGACAATAAAACTTTTGAGTCAAAGTTAGTGAAGGGTCTTTATATTATAGGAGAAGCTTTGGATGTAGCTGGTGACTGTGGTGGTTATAATTTACAGTGGGCCTTTTCAAGTGCATATATAAGTTCTAAAGCCATTGAAAAATTGTATGATTTAAAATGATTTTATGATATATTATCAACTGGAGGATTTATGAATTTTTTAAGTAATAAAATCAATGAATTTGGAGAAATTAAAGTAGGTATTGTAGGCTCCGGTTTAATGGGGACATCACTTTTTTCACAGCTATTAAGTCTTGAAAATTTTAGACCAACTGTAATTTCTTCACGAAGAAAAGAATCAATTTTAGAGTTATTTAAAGCTTGCAAGGTTGCTGAAAAAGATTATGTAATTACAGATAATTTTGAGACGGCTTTAAAGGCCTTTAAAGAAAATAAATACATCGGTACGACTGATAACACTCTTGCAACAAAAAGCGAGCTTGTAGACGCTGTTACAGACTGTACAGGCAACATAAATGCAGGGATAGATATAAGCCTTGAAGCTTTTAAAAACAAAGTTCACGTTGTGAGCTTAAATGTTGAAATGGATTCAACTGTTGGACCATATTTAAATCATCTTGCAAAAAATAGCAACATTGTATATACAGGAAGTTATGGAGATGAACCAGGAGCTATTGTAGAGCTTTTTGAATTTGCAAATTTAATGGGATTTGAGATTCTTCATTTAGGAAAAGGCAAGAACAATGAATTAAATTATTATGTAACTGAAGACGATGTAAAAGAGGATGCAAAAAAAAGAAGAATCAGCCCCAGGATGCTTACATCTTTTGTTGATGGAACAAATACAATGATAGAACTTAATGCAGTTTGCAATGCTACAGGTTTTATGCCTGATATAAGAGGCTGTCACATGATTTATTCAGAGCCTAAAGAGCTTGCTGATAAGTTTAAACTTATAGAAGATGGAGGCATTTTTAAAAATAGGTATACAGTAGATTTTGTAAAGGGAATTGCACCAGGAGTATATGCTATTGTAAAAGCTAAAAATGAAATTATAGATTATGAAATGCAATATCTTTCCATGGGGAAAGGTCCAAACTATGCTATTTACAGACCATACCATCTAACAAGTCTTGAAACTCCTATTTCCATTGCAAAGGCTGTAGTTTTACACGAGTCATCAATTACACCTAAAAACTTGAAGCCTTCAGCAGAAACTGTTGCTATTGCAAAAAGAGATATCTTAGCAGGAGAACTTATTGAAGGAATTGGCGGCAAGAGTGTTTTTGGAAGTCTTGAAAAATATTCCATAGCTAAAGAAAATGATTTACTTCCAATAGGTTTAATTAATGAAAATACAAAAGCAAAAATTAACATAAAAAAAGATACACCTATTACGTATAATATGGTATGCTTAGATTGTAATTCGTCAGCAGTCATTATAAGGAATAGAATGAACAGTTTGATTGACAGTAATCCTGATTTGTTATAAAATTGTTTAGAATTTGGTGATTATATGAGAATAACTCAAGAAACAGATTATGCTTTTAGAATTTGTGCATATCTGGCAGAACGTGAAAATGAAGTAATAGGGGCACCTGAAATATCTGAAGTACAAAAAATTCCTAAAAGATTTACTTTAAGAATTTTGAGAAAATTAAATCTTGCAGGTATTACTGGCGCTAAAAGAGGAGCTTATGGTGGCTATTATCTTTTAAAGCCTAAAGAAAAAGTTACTCTTTACGATATTATTTTAGCAATTGACGGACCTATTATAGTCAATAAATGTCTATCAGAATCTTCCCCTTATTGTTCAAAAAATGGCAAAAAGGGAATCGATCACTGCAAATTTCATAAAAGACTTTCTGCAATACAATCAAATATTGCAAAAATGTTTAAAGACTCAACTATTGATGAGTTTATATAGCAATTGAGAGGACGGAAACAAACGCCTTTTTAGAGAGATATGTTGGTGAAAAAATATCAAAAGTTTGTTTCGAATCACCTTTCAGCTTAAGGGAGGAAATGCCTTTAGGTTAGCAACCTTATAGCTAAAAAGAGATAGTTACCTATAATAAGGGTGGTACCGCGGAAATATTCGTCCCTGAAGCATATGCTTCAGGGTATTTTTTATATGGAGGTATTATGGAAAAATTTAAACCGCTTTCTAAAGAGCCTGTAGCTCAAAGAGAAGGAAAAATTTCAGAATATTGGGACAAGATTGACTTGTTACATGAGTCTGTAAAGACAAGAGAAGGTCATGAAAAATATGTTTTTTATGAAGGACCGCCGACAGCAAACGGAAAACCTGGAATACATCATGTAATTGCAAGAACTCTTAAGGATTTAACTTGCAGATACAAGACTATGAAAGGCTTTAAAGTAAATAGAAAAGCCGGATGGGATACCCATGGTCTTCCTGTTGAAATTGAAGTTGAAAAAAAACTTGGACTTCACAATAAACAAGACATAGAAAAATATGGAATAGAAGAATTTAATAAAAAATGTAGAAATTCTGTTTTCGAATATGAAAAAGAATGGAGAGAGCTTACAAAGAGGATGGCATATCTTGTAGATCTTGACAATCCTTATATAACTCTTGACAACAATTATATTGAGTCAGTTTGGAACATTTTGGATAAGATGTACAAAGATGGTTTAATTTATGAAGGCCATAAAATTTTACCTTATTGCCCAAGATGTGGAACAGGCCTTGCATCCCATGAGGTAGCTCAAGGATATCAATTAGATAAAGTTGAAACAGTTTATGTTAAATTTAAATTATCAGATAAAGATGAATATTTTTTAGTTTGGACAACAACTCCTTGGACCCTTGCTTCTAATGTGGCTTTAACAGTAAATCCTAATGTTGATTATGTTAAAGTAAAAAGCAATGGAGAAATTTATTACCTTGCCGATGCTTTAAAAGATAAAGTTTTAAAAGAGGAATATGAAGTTCTTGAAACTATGAAGGGAAAAGACCTGGAATATGTAAAATATGATCAACTTCTTCCATTTATAAAACCTGATAAAAATGCATTTTTTGTAACTTGTGCTGATTATGTAACAACTGAAGACGGTACAGGAGTTGTTCACACTGCGCCTGCTTTTGGTGAAGATGACTATAATACAGGAAGAAGATATGATCTTCCCTTCATAAAACCTGTAGATGAAGAAGGAAAGTATACTGAAACTCCTTGGAAGGGGAAATTTGTAATAGATGCAGATCCTGATGTAATAAAATATTTAATTGAAAATGATTTATTATACAGGAAACAAAAACTTGAACATAATTATCCTCATTGCTGGAGATGTGGAACACCCCTTATATATTACGCACATCCATCATGGTATATAGAAGTTACAAAATTTAAAGAAAAATTAATTGAAAACAATAATGGAGTTAATTGGTTTCCTGAATTTGTAGGCGAAAAGAGGTTTGGGAATTGGCTTGAAAATTTAAATGACTGGGCAATTTCACGTTCAAGATATTGGGGAACACCTCTACCAATTTACAGATGCCAATGCGGACACATTGAGAGTGTCGGTTCAAGAAAAGAGCTTGCAGAAAAAGCTATTGAAGATATTGATGAAAATATAGAACTTCACAGACCATATGTTGACAATGTTCACTTGAAATGTCCTAAGTGCGGAAAGCCTATGACAAGAGAAAAAGATGTTGTGGATGTTTGGTTTGATTCAGGAGCTATGCCTTTTGCTCAATGGCATTATCCCTTTGAACACAAAGAAGATTTTGACCAACTTTTCCCTGCTGATTTTATTTGTGAAGGGATAGATCAAACTCGTGGTTGGTTCTATTCCTTAATAGCAATTTCAACTTATTTAACAGGAAAAAGCCCCTATAAAAATGTTTTGGTAAATGACTTAATTCTTGATAAATTTGGCAAAAAAATGAGTAAGTCAAAGGGAAACACAGTAAATCCTTTTGAACTTTTTGATAATTACGGAGCTGATGTTGTACGTTGGTATTTAATTTACGTTTCACCGCCATGGACTCCAACAAAGTTTGATGAAGACGGTTTACGTGAAGTTGAATCAAAATTTTTTAGAACTATTAGAAATATTTATAATTTCTTCTCCCTTTATGCCAATACTGATGACATTGACCCAAGAGAATTTGAAATTGATTTAAAAGACAGAGATTTAATTGACAGATGGCTTATATCAAGATATGAAAGTCTTGTTAAAACTGTTAATGAAGACATGGACAGGTTTGAACTTACAAAAGTTGTAAGAGAAATACAAGATTTTGTAATTGAAGATTTTTCCAACTGGTATATCAGAAGAAATAGAAGAAGATTTTGGAAAACTGATGTAGATAATGATAAAAAGGCAGTTTACAAAACAACTTATGAAGTTCTTCTTGGAATAGTTAAATTAATAGCACCTATAGTTCCATTTATTTCTGAAGAGCTATATAAATCTTTAACTAATGGAAAATCAGTTCATTTAGAAGATTATCCAAAAGTAGAAGAAGAAAAAATAGATAGGGCTCTTGAAGAAAAAATGGCTCTTGTAATAAAAATTGTTGAGCTTGGTCGTGCATCAAGAGAAGATGCAAAAATTAAAATAAGACAAGCTTTAAAAGAAGTTGTTCTTGATGGAGAACTTAAAAATAAAATTGGAAATTTAAGAGAATTAATAGAAGAAGAGCTTAATGTAAAAGAAGTAAAATTTGAAGATGATCTTTCAAAATTTATGGATTATGAATTAAAGCCTAATTTTAAAGTTGCAGGTTCAATTTTAGGCAAGAAGATAAAAGATTTCCAAAACTTCTTAAGAGATGTAGATGCTAAAGAATTTATAAATTCTTTAAGAAAAGATTTACAAAAGATTGACTTAGGTGGAGAAAAAACTGATATTAAAGAAGACTATGTTCTTGTAAATATTAAATCAAAACCAGGTTTTGACGTTACCATGGAAAACAATCAATTTGTAATACTGGATACGGAACTTACTCCTGAACTAATAGAAGAAGGCTATGTAAGAGAATTTATTTCCAAGATTCAACAAATGAGAAAAGCTAAAGATTTTGAAGTTTTAGATAACATTTCAATTATCTATTCTGCAGATGAAGAAATACAAAAAGCAGTTGAAAAATATGATGATTTTATAAAGACTGAAACCCTTGCGAAAGAAATAAAATATGGTAAGGGAGAGGAAGAAGTTGACTTAAACGGTCATGAGGCTTTTATAAGCATAGAAAAGAATATTGCAGACTGACAAACACTAAGATATAATTATTAAAGAAAGGAGAGCCTATGAACCCTGAAACACAAAGAATGATAGCATCTTTCTTACCACTTGTATTTGTTTTCGGATTTTTCTATTTTTTCGTAATAAGAAAAGAAAAGAAAAAACAAAATGAAATACAAGATATGAGAAACAATATAAAAGTCGGAGATATGATTATCACCATAGGTGGAATTGTTGGAACGGTTGTTACAGTTAAAGAAGATCTTTTTGTTATTCAAACTTCAGGTGAAAAATCAAAGTTTGAAATCATGAAATGGGGCATAAACTCTGTTATTGAAAACAAAAAAGACCTTAAAGAAAATTAGGAGGACCTTATGAAACACGTAAAAACTCTTACAAGCAAAAGATTAAAGGATACCTTTGCTAAAGGCGGTTGCGGAGAATGTCAAACATCTTGTCAATCAGCTTGCAAAACTTCTTGCACAGTAGGTAATCAAAAGTGCGAAAACAAAGATAATTAGTAACAATAATGGGGTTGGAAACAACCCTTTTTATTGTGGGAAAGGTAAAGATGAATACAATACACAAATTTTATTTAAATAATGTTTATATAATTTTAGATATAGCAAGTGGAAGCGTCCATCAAGTTGATCAAATAATTTATGATTTAGTTGAAGATGTAAAACTTTTAAGCGAAGAAGATTTAATAAAAAAATATGAAAACAAATATGAAAAAGATCAAATTATAGAAGCAAGAAAAGAAATTTTAGAACTTGAAAAAGAAGGTTTGCTTTTTACTGTAGATCCAAGACTTATGAAGGCAAGTTATAATCCTCAAAATATTATAAAGGCTCTTTGTCTTCATGTTTCCCACGATTGCAATTTGAGATGTAAGTATTGTTTTGCTTCTCAAGGAGACTTTCATGGGCAAAGGCTTTTAATGGACTTTGAAACAGGCAAAAGAGCTCTTGACTTTTTAATAGAAAATTCAGGAAACAGAAGAAATCTTGAAGTTGATTTCTTTGGTGGAGAACCTCTTATGAATTTTGAAGTTGTTAAAAAATTAGTGGAATATGGAGAAAGCATAGAAGAAAAATTTAATAAAAATATTCGCTGGACTATAACAACAAACGGGATGCTTCTAAATGAAGAAATAAATGCCTTTATAAACGAACACATGTCAAATGTAGTTTTGTCCATTGATGGAAGAAAAGAAATAAATGACGAAATGAGACCTACTATAAATAAAAAAGGCTCTTATGATTTAATAGTTCCCAAATTTCAAAAACTTATAGAGGGCAGGAAAGATAAAGATTATTATATCAGAGGAACCTTTACTCATAATAATTTGGATTTTTCAGAAGACTTGTTGGACTTTTATAAAAATGGATTTATGAAAACATCCATAGAGCCTGTAGTAACAGATCCCAAGGAAGAATATGCTTTAAGGGAAGAAGACCTTGATAAAATTTTAAAAGAATATGAAAAAATGAGTAAAGATTATTTAGAAATAAAAAAGCACAATAAAGACTTTTTATTTTTTCACTTTATGATAGATTTAAGCCAAGGTCCCTGCATAATAAAAAGAACAGTGGGGTGTGGAGCGGGAAGCGAATATATTGCAGTAACTCCTCAAGGGGATATTTATCCCTGCCATCAATTTGTAGGTGAAGAACAATTTTTACTTGGAAATGTATTTGATGGAATAAAAAATGACAAGTTAAGGGAAGAATTTAAATGCTCAAATGTATTTACAAAAGAAAAATGCAGTGATTGTTGGGCAAGATATTATTGTTCCGGAGGTTGTCATGCAAACAACTATTACCAAAATCACAATTTAAAAGAACCTTATAATTTAGGTTGTGAAATGGAAAAAAAGAGAATAGAATGTGCAATATCAATTCTTGCAAATGAATGATGCTTAGGCATCATTTTTTTTATAAAAAATTATAGGCTTTAAGATTTTTTTATGCAAACTTACAAAGAAAATCATATTATTTTTTTAAATTTAACTTATGTTATACTGGTAATATTAAGGTGATTTAATGGAAAAGTGGCTTATAAAGAAAAACAAAAGCAATAAAACAAATTTAAATTTAAATTTAAATCCTATTGTGGAAAAAATTTTATTAAATAGAGGAATTGATACTGAAAAAAAAGTTGAGGAATTTTTAAATCCAAGTTATGAAAATTTAAACACCCCTTTACTTATGAAAGATTTAATCAGGGCTGGAAATATTATTTTAAATCATATTTCTAAAAAAAATAAAATTGCAATTTCAGGCGATTATGACGTTGATGGAGTCATGAGTACTACAATTTTATTAGAGGGTTTAAAAGAGCTTGGAGGAAATGTAATTTACAAAATTCCTAACAGATATAATGATGGATATGGAATTAATAATAGGATAGTTGATGAATGCTTTGATGAAGAGGTTAAGTTAATTATTACTTGTGACAATGGAATTGCTGCAAAAGAGGCAGTTGATTATGCAAATTCTAAGGATATTCAAGTAATAGTTACAGATCATCATGAGATACCCCTTGATGAAAATTCTAATGAAATTTTACCTAATGCAGAAGCTGTTGTTGATCCTAAACAAAAAAATTGCACCTATCCATTTAGAGATCTTTGCGGTGCCGGAGTTGTTTTTAAACTTATATCATATTTATATAAATTAAAGGGAATCAATTGGGAAAGGGAAAGATATTTACTTCAATTTGTTGCAATGGCAACTGTGTGTGATGTTATGCCCATAGTTGAAGAAAATAGAATTTTCGTAAAATACGGACTTCAAGCTCTCAATTCTTCGGATAATTTGGGAATGAAGGAACTAATAAGAGCATGCCAAATAAAAGATCCCATAGATGTTTACCATTTAGGTTTTATTTTAGGACCAAGTATTAATTCTGCTGGAAGACTAGCAGATGCCTCTAAAGCTGTGGAGCTTTTTACTTGCAATGACTTTGAAAAAGCTAAGGAAATAAGTAAAGAGTTAAGAGAATTAAATGTTAAGAGACAAGAATTAACAGATGATGGCTTTAAGGAGCTTGATAATTTTATTTTAAATCATGAGATGGACAAAAAATTTCCGATTTTAGTTCTTCTTTCTGAAGACTTAAATGAATCTGTAGCAGGAATTGTTGCAGGTCGTTTAAAAGAAAAGTATAAAAGACCGGTTATTGTTTTATCTGGTAAGGAAACTTTAAAAGGTTCAGGCAGAAGTATAGAAGAATACAATATGTTTGAAAAAATTTCTCATGAAAAATATTTATTGGAAAAATTTGGCGGACATAAAATGGCTGCTGGAATGTCTTTAGAGAGAGAAAATTTAGTGGAATTTATTAAAAATTTAAATAATAATTCTGATTTAAAAAAAGAGGATTTCTTTTCTAAATACTATATAGATGCTCAAGCTAAAATTAAAGATTTAAATATGGATCTTGCTGAGAGTATAAATGCCTTAAAGCCCTTTGGAAACGGAAATGAAGCACCGGTCTTAGGTTTTAAAAGTGTTATAATAGATAAAATAAAGATACTTGGAAAAAATCAAAATGTATTAAAATTAAGTTTACGTCAAGACGAAAATAATATAGATGCCATATATTTCAGCGATTTTAAAAGTTTTAAAGAAAAATTAAAGGAAGGTTATGCTCCTTCCATATTGGATGAATTATTGCTTGGAAAAAGAAAAATATTTGTTGATTTAATAGGGAGTCTTGATATTAACGAGTTTAATGGAAATAAATATTTGCAAGTAAAAATAAAAAGCATTAGAGCCGGGAGGAAACAATGTTAGAGGTATTAATTAATAAAATAAAAGAATATAATCCAAATGCGGATTTTAATTTAATAACAAAGGCCTTTAACATGGCTGAATTTCATCATAAAGGCCAAAAGAGAAATTCTGGAGAAGATTATATTATCCATCCCTTAAATGTTGCTCTTATTTTGGCAGATATGAATATGGATACTCAAACTATTATTGCAGGGCTTTTACATGACACCATAGAAGATACCGATGTAACTTTTGAGGATATTAAAAATGACTTCGGCGAAGAAATAGCAAATCTTGTGGATGGAGTTACAAAACTTAAAAAATTAAATTATAAAACCAAAAGAGAAAATCAGGCTGAAAATATAAGAAAAATGGTTCTTGCAATGGCTAAGGATATTCGTGTAATAATTGTAAAACTTGCAGATAGAACTCATAATATGAGAACTCTTGAGTACATGACGGAAGAAAAGAAGCATGAAAAGGCTCTTGAAACTATAGAAATTTATGCTCCTATTGCAGATAGATTAGGTATGAGCAGGGTTAAATGGGAACTAGAAGATTTATCTTTAAGATATTTGGATCCGGACAATTATTATAAATTAGTTGATATGGTCAACAAGAGAAGAAATGAAAGAGAAGACCTTATTAACAAACTTATTGAAGAAATAAGTAAATCAATAAAAGCAATAGGCATTAAAGCAGATATTCACGGAAGACCTAAAAATTTTTATTCAATTTATAAAAAGATGATAATTAAGAAAAAATCTTTTGACGAAATATATGACCTCTCCGCGGTTCGAGTTTTAGTAGAGGATATAAAGGATTGCTATGGAGTTTTAGGTGCCGTACACACCCTTTACAAGCCTATACCGGGCAGATTTAAAGACTACATTGCCATGCCAAAACTAAATAAATATCAATCTCTTCACACAACTGTAATTGATGATAATGGCGAAACATTTGAAGTTCAAATAAGAACTTATGAAATGCATCAAACGGCTGAATATGGGATTGCAGCTCACTGGAAATATAAATCAGGAACAAATAAATCTACATCTTTTGATGAAAATTTAACTTGGTTAAGACAGCTATTGGAATGGCAAAAGGATGTTAATGATCCAGATGATTTTATGGAAACATTAAAAATTGATTTTTTTGCTGATGAAGTATTTGTATTTACACCGAGAGGAGACGTTATAAATCTTCCTGAAGGTTCAACTCCAATAGACTTTGCTTATAGAATCCACTCTGATGTGGGAAATACCTGTGTAGGAGCAAAGGTTAACGGAAGAATAGTTCCCCTAACTTATAAACTTACAAGTGGAAATATTGTTGATGTAATAACAAATCCAAATTCAGGTCCTTCCATGGATTGGATGAATATTGTAAAAAGTCCTCAAGCAAGGAAAAAAATAGGTCAATACTTTAAGGTAAAAGATAGAGATAAAAACATTGAAAGAGGAAGAGACATGATTGAAAAAGAATCAAAACGTCTTGGATATCGAGTAAATGAATTTATGAAAGATGAAGCCCTTGAAGAAGTAAGATCAAAATTAAATGTTTTAACTCTTGATGATATATATGCAGCAGTTGGCTTTGGTTCAATAACTGTAAAACAAGTAACAACAAAACTTGTAGATATATATAAGAAAAACCACAAAGATGATTTAGATGAAATTTTGCCTCAACAACAAACTGAAAGACGTGAATCGAGAGGTGGAATAGTTGTTGACGGCTTAGATGATGTTAAGGTTCGTTTTGCAAAATGTTGTAATCCTGTTCCTGGAGATAAAATTGTAGGTTATGTTACAATAGGAAGAGGAGTTTCCGTTCATAGAGCCGATTGTACAAATTTGAAAGATATAGAAAAAAATAGAATAATTGAAGTTACATGGAACAGCACTGAAAATGGAAGATACACTGCTGAAATTGAAGCTCAGGCAATGGATAAACCTAATGTTATTGCAGATATTGCAGGTAGAATAAATGATTCAAAACTTGTTTTAAATTCTTTAAATGCAAGGGCAGGAAAAGACGGAGATTTAATTGTAGATATAAGAGTTGAAATAAAATCCATAGCTGATCTTGAAAAACTTATGGATAAGCTAAAAAGAATAAAACATGTATTTGATGTATATAGAGTAAAGGCGTGATAATTTGAGAGCAGTTGTTCAAAGAGTAAAATCAGCAAAAGTTGAAGTAGATGGAAATTTAATAGGAAAAATTGATCAAGGAATTTTGCTTTTGCTTGGAATAAAAGATACCGACAAAGATGAAGACTTAAGCTATATTTTAAAAAAAGTTACTGGACTTAGAATTTTCGATGACGAAAATGGAGTTATGAATAAATCAATAATTGATACAAAAGGCCAGCTTTTAGTTGTAAGTCAATTCACCCTATATGGAGATGCAAGAAAAGGCAACAGACCCAGTTATCAAAATGCTGCAGGTTTTGAAGATGGAAAATATTATTATAAAAAATTTATTGAAGGAGCAAAAAATAAAAATATTTATACCCAAGAGGGAGAATATGGAGCGGACATGAAAGTTACTTTAATAAACGACGGTCCTGTTACGATTTTGCTTGATTCTGAAAAAACATTTTGAGGTAAAAATGAAAGTAATACAAATGGAGCTTGGAAATTTTGCTACAAACACATATATTATTTATGATGAAAATTTGGATGCAGTAATAATAGATCCAGCAGCTGAAGCAAAAAAAATAATTTCCACAATAGAAAAAAATAATCTAAAACCGAAATTTGTACTTTTGACCCATGGACATCCAGATCATGTGGGAGCTTTATATGAATTAAAAGAAAAATATAATTTGAAAGTCTATATTAACGAAAAAGATCAAGAAATGCTTGAAACAAATTCAACTTATTTTGGACCTATGCTGGGACTTGATATAAAGGATGTAAAAGGAGATTCTTATTTAAAAGACGGACAAGAGCTTTCCTTAGGAAATTTAAAATTTAAAATAATTGAAACTCCCGGTCATACAAAAGGAGGAGTTTGTATTTTAATTGAAAATATTCTTTTTTCAGGGGATACTTTATTTTTAGGTTCCATGGGAAGAACTGATTTTCCTGGAGGAAATGAAGAAGAAATTTTTTCATCTTTAAAAAAACTTATGGAGCTTCCTGATGAAACAGTAGTTTTGCCGGGACATGGTCCTAAAACTACAATCGGATATGAAAGAAAATATAATCCTTATGTGAGAATGGCAAATAATTATTAATATTAAATTTTTAAATTAAAAAACTCTTTACTGTTTAAATAGTAAAGAGTTTTTTATATTTTAAATTAGTTTTGCCTTTGATTTTATTTTTAATATTTCAGGACTTTCAAAAGTTTTTAAAATTGTATCAAGTAATTTTTTCTTGTCAAAATTAACTGATCTTATTTCTTCTTCAGTAATTTCTCCTCCTACCCCTGTGCAGAAATTAGTTACAAAACTTAAGCAGGAATAGACAATTTGTCTTTCATTTGCAAGAAGAACTTCAGGAACATTTGTCATACCGCAAACGTGGCAATCTAAATATTGATACATTTTTATTTCCGTTCTTGTTTCAAATCTTGGACCTTCAGTGCAAACATAAACACCCTTACCATTTATCTTGCAATTATTTTCTTTTGCAACTTTTATAAATAAATCATTTAACTCTTCGTTATAGGGTTCACTCACTTCTAAGTGGTCTACAATTCCATCATCACCGTCGAAAAAAGTTGTAATTCTATTTTTTGTAAAATCTAAAAAATCATTATTTAAAATTAAACTTCCCGGTGGCAAATCTTTTTTTACGCTTCCAACAGCACATATACCAAAAATATATTGAACTCCCAAATCTTTCATGGCTTGAATATTTGCACGATAGTTTATTTTGTGAGGGGGAACGCTATGACCTTTTCCGTGTCTTTGCATTATAACAACATCGCCTTTAATCGCTCCTTCTGCTTGTCCATATGCAGTTTCAAATATCTTTTTTTCAAAACCGTCTAAAATATCGTCATAGCCGGTACCTGCAATAATTCCAAATTTTGTCATAATAGATTCCTTTCTTTTTTAAAAATTATTTTATCTTATTTATAATTCTATCATTAAATTTATTTAATTTTACATAATTTATAAGATTTTAAATTTTTTAAGTTTTTTAAATTTTTTAAGTTTATATTTTTTTTAAATTTTCATTTGTAAAATTTTAAACATGTTATACTTATATTAAATTAAAATTATAAAAATTATATGGAGGAATTATGACAAGAATTGATGACGGTTTAGCTTTTATGCTGAAATTTGAAAATGTTGCATGGTATGAAAAAGGTCTTGTGAAAATTTTGGATAGAAGAATTTATCCAAGAGAAGTGAAATTTGTTGAGTGCAAAAATTATATAGAAGTAAGAGATGCAATTAGAGCTATGGTTACTCAAAGTGCAGGTCCTTATACTGCTGCTGGCATGGGTATGGCTCTTGCAGCTTATGAATGTTTAGATAAGACAAAAGAAGAAAGACTTAAATATCTACAAGAGGCTGCTGAAACTTTAGGACATAGTAGACCTACTACTTCTCAAAGAATGGTAGAAGTGGGAAGAGGATGCATAGAAGCTGTAAAAGATAAACTTGATGCAGATAATCTTGATATTCTTATTAGAGATTACACTGTAAAAGTAATGGAGCAAAGATATCAAAGAATAGGTCAAGTGGCAAATTATTTGGTTGATATGTTTCCCGACAATGGTAAAGTTATGACTCAATGTTTTGGAGAAACAATTATAGGCATGATGCTTAAAGAGTGCAGAAAAAGAAATAAAGAAATAAAACTTTTTGTGCCTGAAACAAGACCATTTTTACAAGGTGGAAGATTTACCGCAACTTGTTGTGCTCAAATGGGCTTTGATACAACTATTATCACAGACAATATGGTTGCCGTAACAATGAAAGAAAAGAAAATTGATGTATTCACTTCTGCAGCAGATACAATCACAAGAGATGGTTCTGTAATAAATAAAATCGGAACTTTCCAAATGGCTATTGTTGCAAAATATTTAGGGATTCCATATTTTGTTACAGGAATACCTGATAGTGCAAAAAGTGCAGGAGAAATAAAAATCGAACAAAGAGATCCAGAAGAAGTTTTAATGGCAAATGGAATTAGACATACTATTCCTGAAGTAAAGGGCTATTATCCTGCTTTTGATATTACGCCAGCTCATCTTGTAAGTGGAGTTGTTACAGATAAGGGAATTTTTTCTCCTTATGATTTAGATAGGTATAAAAGCGATAGCTATTATTCTTTTGCGGTATAAAAATGGAAAATTTAAAAAATGATATAAATTTTATTCTTGAAATTGATAAAATGAAGAGAGTAAAAAGGCAATCTTTAAATTTAGATAAGGTAACTTTTGAAGATGATGCTCAACACTCTTTTCATGTTGCATTGGCAGCTTTAACATTAAAGGATTATACAGATAGGGAAATAGATATTAATAAAGTTGTAAAAATGCTTCTTGTTCATGATTTAGTTGAGATTTATGCAGGTGATACTTTTGCCTATGATACTGAAGGATACAAAGATAAATATGAAAGAGAAATGGAAGCTGCAAATAAAATTTTTTCTATACCCTCAAATGGCAAATATTTAAAAGATTTATTTTTAGAATTTGATAAATGTGAAACTGACGAAGCTCTTTTTGCAAATACTGTTGACAGGTTGGAGCCTATAATGCTTAATTATTTTGGGGGCGGAGGTTCCTGGAAAAGTCATAATATTAAAAAAGACCAGGTCTATAAGAGAATTGAAATTGCAAAAAGAATTTCAACAAAATTATACCAATACGGGATTTCCATAATAGATGATTATTTTGACCGATAAGGTGATGAAAAGTGAAAGAATATGATGTTTTAATTGTTGGTGCAGGTGCTTCAGGAGTATTTGCGTCCTATGAATTTACAAAACAAAATACGGATAAAAAAGTCCTATTAATAGATAGGGGAAATCCTATTGAAAAGAGAATTTGTCCTATAAAAACAGGTAAAGTTGAAAATTGTATATCTTGTAAACCGTGTAATATTATGAACGGGTACGGTGGAGCCGGAACTTTATCCGACGGTAAATATAATATAACAAATAATTTTGGAGGAGAACTTTATAAATATTTAGGCAAGAAAGAATCAATAGAGCTCATGGAATATGTAGATAAGGTCTTGTGTGAATTTGACGGTTATAATTCAAAATTATATTCAACAAGTGATTCAAATTTAAAAACTATTGCATTAAGACATGATTTGCATCTACTTGATGCAAAGGTAAGACATTTTGGAACTGACAGAAATGTTGAAATTTTGAAAAAAATATATGACTATTCCAGAAAAAAAGTAGATATGATATTTAACACTCTTGTTTTAGATATTGTTAAAGAAAATGATAAATTTATAGTAACAACAGATAAAGATCAAAAATATTCAACAAAAAATGTGGTTTTAGCCTCAGGCAGAAGTGGATCAAATTGGATTTCAAAAATTTGTGATAAGTTTAAGATTGAAAGATTTTCAAATCAAGTTGATATAGGAGTTAGAGTAGAACTTCCGGCAGAAATATTTAAAGATATTACAGATAAAGTTTATGAATCAAAAATTGTTTATCAAACAAAAGAATACAATGATTTAGTAAGAACTTTTTGCATGAACCCTTATGGACAAGTTGTTGCCGAAAATACAAATGGAATAATTACAGTTAATGGGCATTCTTATGCAGATCCTAAATTACAAAGCGAAAATACAAACTTTGCACTTTTAGTAAGCAATAAATTTACAGAGCCTTTTAAAAATTCCAATGAATATGGCGAAAGTATAGCAAGGCTTTCAAATATGCTTGGCGGAGGAGTTATTCTACAAAGATTTGGCGATTTGGTAAAAGGTAGAAGAAGTGATAAAAGAAGGATGGAGAAATGTTTTACAGAGCCGACATTAAAAGCTACTCCAGGAGATCTTTCTCTTGTCATTCCAAAAAGACAATTGGATTCAATAATTGAAATGATTTATGCTCTTGATAAAATTGCTCCGGGAACAGCCAATGAAGATACTCTTTTATATGGAGTGGAAGTAAAGTTTTATAATTCAAAAATTAAAACTGATAAAAATTTTATGACCCATGTAGAAGGGCTTTATGTAGTAGGAGATGGAGGAGGAGCAACTCATTCTTTATCTCAGGCTTCGGCAAGTGGAGTTTATGTTGCAAGACATTTAATGAATTAATAAACGTCCTAGGACGTTTATTTTTTTTATTTATTATAGTTATGGTATAATTAAGTATTGAATGTGAGGTTTTAATGGAAAATTTAGAATTAATTGATTATAAAAAAGATGATTTAAGTGAAATTTTATATAATTTAAAAAGTTATACTGAAAATAAAAAGGCTGTAATTTTAACTTATGGTTGTCAAATGAATTTTCATGATTCCGAAAAAATATCATGGCTTTTAGAACAAATGGATTTTAAAATTATTGAAGATATAAATGAGGCTGATTTAATAATTTTAAATACTTGCTCCATAAGAAAATCTGCGGAAGATAAAGTTTATGGAAAATTAGGGGAGCTTAAGCATTTAAAAAAACTTAAAAATAGTTTAAAAGTTTGCGTTTGCGGTTGCATGATGCAAAGACAAGAAAGCAGAGATATTGTAAAAGAAAAATTTGAAAATGTAGATATAATTTTTGGAACAAATAATATTTACAAATTTCCCCAATTACTTTTAAAGGTTTATAAGGATAATGAAAAAGTTATAGATATTGAAGAAAACTATACAAATGATGATAATAATTTAGGCGCCAACAGACTTTATAATTTTAAGAGTTTTGTAAATATAATGTATGGTTGCAACAACTTCTGCACCTATTGTATAGTGCCTTACACAAGAGGACGTGAAAAAAGCAGAAGACCAAAGGAAATTTTAAATGAAATAAGAGATTTGGCAGCTCATGGAACAAAAGAAGTAACTCTTTTAGGTCAAAATGTTAATTCTTACGGAAAAAATTTAGACGAAAAATATACTTTTACAGACCTTCTTAAAATGATAAATGAAGTGGACGGCATTGAAAGAATAAGATTTATGACTTCTCATCCAAAAGATTTTTCAGATGAGTTAATATATGCTTTTAGAGATCTTGATAAGCTTTCAAACTTTTTACATTTACCTGTTCAGGCTGGATCAAGTAAAATTTTGAAACTTATGAATAGACATTATACAAAAGAGCAATATTTAGAAAAAATCTATAAAATAAAAGAAATTGTTCCTGATATAGCATTATCAACTGATATTATGGTTGGCTTTCCTGGTGAAACAGAAGAAGATTTTCTTGAAACTATAGATTTATGCAAGAAAGTTGAATATGATTCATCTTTTACTTTTATATATTCCATGAGAGAAGGGACAATAGCAGCAAATAAAGAGCAAATTGATGAAGCTATAAAACATCAAAGATTTAACAGACTTCTTGATCTTTTATATCCTATTCAATTAAGAAAGAACAAGGCTGAAATAGGAAAGGTAAAGAAAGTTTTAGTTGAAGATGTAAGTAAAACAAATAAAGAGGCCTTAAGCGGAAGAACGGAAGAATTTAAACTTGTAAACTTTAAGGGAAGTGGAGATTTAATAGGAAAAATAATTCCTTTAAAGATTACGGATGCAAACACATTTTCATTAACAGGTGAGATAATTTGAAAACAGAAAAACTTACTCCCATGATGCAACAATATGTTGCAACAAAAGAAAAATATAAAGAGGCTCTACTTTTTTATAGGCTTGGAGATTTTTACGAAATGTTTTTTGACGATGCACTTATTGCATCTAAAGAACTGGATCTTGCTTTAACAGGTAGAGGGGGAGGGCTTGATGAAAAAATTCCCATGTGTGGAATTCCCCATCATGTTGTAAATCAATACATTTCAAAATTAATTGCAAAAGGTTATAAGGTTGCTGTTTGTGATCAAATGGAAGATCCAAAACTTGCAAAAGGTATAGTTAAAAGACAGGTAACTCGTGTTATAACTCCTGGGACTTTTACTGATGAAGAATACTTAAAAAATGATGAAAATAATTATTTATTAAGTATTTATATAAAAAATTTGTCCATATATATTTCATATGTAGATTATTCTACAGGAGAGCTTAGTGTAACAGATAAAGTTTTTTTGAACAAAAAGGAACTTTTGAAATTTGCAGAACTTGAATTTGAAAAATTAAATCCAGAAGAAGTAATAGTAAATGAAAATGAAGATTTAAACTTTATTAAATATAGGCTGGTAAATTATTATTCAGAAGATAAAATAAGAGAAATTAATTTAAATAAAATAAAAGACAATTTAAATGAAAATCTTAAAAAAGATTTAAAAAAGAATGATCTTTTTGAAAATAAATCTATTTTAATGTTGTTTGACTATCTCATTAATATGAGCATGAGAAAGTTAAACCATATTAACTCAATTCAACTATTTAAGGCTTACGATTATTTAATTTTAGATGAAAGTTCTCTTAGAAATTTAGAAGTTATTAAGGGATTAAATACAAATAGTAAAAAGGGATCACTTTTAGAAGCTTTAGATTATACAAACACTTCAATGGGAGCAAGACTTTTGAAAAAGTGGGTAAGCGAACCCCTTATTAGTAGAGAAAAAATTATTAAAAGGCAAGATTTTATTGACGCCTTTATAAATGATTTTATTTTTATGGATAAAACCAAAGAAATTTTAAAATCTTTAATTGATATTGAAAGGCTTTGCGGAAAAATTTCTTTAAAAAATGTAAATCCCAGAAATTTTATATCTTTAAAAGAATCTTTAATAAAGAGCAAAGAATTAAAAGTCTTATTTGAAAATTCCGGTGAAAAAATTTTTAATGATCTTGCAAAATTCATTGATCCTATTGATGAATTAATAGAAAAAATAGAGAACATAATTGTAGATGAAGCACCTTTAAAATTTGAAGAAACTAAATTTATAAAAGATGGATACAATGAAGAATTAGATAAATTATTTAAACTTTCAAATAATGGGAGACAATTTTTATTAGATCTTGAAGAAAAAGAAAAAGCAAGAACTGGAATCAGTAAGTTAAGGGTCAAGTATAATAAAATTTTAGGATACTTTATAGAAGTTACTAAGTCCTATATAGATAATGTGCCTGACTATTATATAAGAAAACAAACTTTAGTAGGTTCTGAAAGATATTTTACAGTTGAGCTTAAAGAAATGGAGTCAAAAATTTTATCAGCCCATGATGATGCACTAAGTCTTCAAGCTAAAATTTTTGATGAATTAAAAAATTTTACTATTGGAAAAATATTTGAACTACAGAACCTTTCTCTTGTTATTGCCATGGTGGATTCTTTATATTCTTTGGCAAAAAGTGCCGTAGAAAATAAATATAAAAGACCTAAGATAAATGAAGTTGGAAAAATAGAAATTAAAGGCGGAAGACATCCAATTGTAGAATACAACAACAGGTCTGATGTTTTCATTGAAAACGATACTTTACTTGATCAAGAAAATAATATGCTTCATATTATAACAGGCCCTAATATGGCTGGAAAATCAACCTATATGAGACAAGTTGCCTTAATTGTAATAATGGCACAAATAGGTTCTTTTGTTCCCTGCGAATTTGCAGAGATTTCCATTGTAGATAGAATTTGGACAAGAATAGGAGCAAGTGATAATTTAGCAAAAGGTGACTCAACTTTTATGGTTGAAATGAAAGAAGTTGCAAACATTGTTAATTATGCAAGTTCAAAATCTTTAGTAATTCTTGATGAAGTAGGAAGAGGAACATCAACTTATGACGGTCTATCCATAGCTTGGGCATTAATAGAATTTATTGTAAATAATATAGGTGCAAAAACTCTATTTGCAACTCATTACCATGAGCTTTCAAAACTTGAAAAACAATATAAAGAAATTTCCAATTTAACCATGGAAGTTGAAAAAGAAAAGGACAATATTATCTTTTTAAGAAAAGTAATACCAGGTTGGACGGATAATTCTTATGGGATTGATGTTGCAAGACTTGCTGGAATAGACGAGGAAATTTTAAATAGAGCTCAAGAAATTTTAAAGGTAATAACTCAAAAAGAAAATGATAAATTTAATGTAAACATAAAAAAACATCAAAAAGCAGTAAGCCAAAAGTCAATTTTTGACATTAGAAAAGATTCTTTTTTAGAAAAATTACAAAATATTAATCCTGATGATTTTTCACCTAAAGAAGCGATTAACTTGTTATATGAAATTGTAAAAGACTCAAAGGAATTAAAATGATAAATATATTAGATGAAAAAACCATATCAAAAATTGCAGCAGGAGAGATAATAGAGAATCCGGCTTCAATTGTAAAAGAATTAATTGAAAATTCCATAGATGCAGAAGCAAAGAATATATTTATAGAATTAAAAAAAGAAGCCACAGACTATATAAGAATTTCTGATGATGGTCTGGGAATGAATAAAAGTGATTTGAATCTTGCTTTTTTAAGACATACAACTTCAAAATTAAAAACAGCAGAGGACTTAAATAAGATTCATTCTTTAGGTTTTAGAGGAGAAGCCCTTGCAAGTATTGCCCATATTGCAAAAGTGGAAGCCATAAGTAAAAGCGAAAATGATAAAGTTGGTAGTGGAATTGTTCTAAATAATGGAGAAATTATAAAAAATTATAATGTTGGAGTTTCAAGGGGAACTACAATTTTTGTAAAAGATATTTTTTATAATACACCGGTAAGGAAAAAATACTTAAAAGAAAATAAAATAGAATTAAGTTACATTTATGAAGTTGTAAGTAAAATTGCTCTTTCAAAGCCAGAGATAGCTTTTAAACTTGTAAGTGACAATAAAGTTATTTTAAATACAAATGCTACTGATAATTATAAAAATCATATTTTTTCTATTTTAGGACGAGATATAGCGGAAAATTTAATAAAAATTGATTATGAAAGTGAAAAATATAAAATATCAGGTTTTATATCAAATAATAAACTTTATAGATCTTCAAGAAACAATGAATATGTCTTTATGAATGGGAGATATATAAAAAATTTAGAAATAGCACGAAGCGTTGAAAAAAATTATAAATCTCTCATACCCTTAAATAGATTTCCTGTTTTTATTTTATACATTGAAATTCCACCGGATATGGTTGATGTAAATATACATCCTAAAAAACACGAAATAAAATTATCTAAGGAAAATCATTTAACAACAATTTTATCTGAGATAGTTGAGGATAAACTTTTTAGCAACAGATCTGTAATTTCAGTTGATTATACAAATGAGAAGACAGAGGAAGAAAAAACTATTTTTGATCTTAATATAAACGACGAGGAAGACTCTGATTTAGAAATCGAAAAGTTTGAAAAAAAAGAGGAAAATCAAGAAAATACACCAAGAGAAAATGAAATTCATGAAATAAATATTTTTGTGGAAGACTTTAATAAAAATTTTAAAGTTGAAGATGAAAAAGAAGAATATTTTACAGATGATGAAGAAGATAAAAAAAGTGAAGATCTAAATGAAAAGTTATATAAGCAAAATGATTTAACTTATAAACTTCTAAAATCTGATTTTGTCGGGGTTTTATTTAATACTTTTATAATTATGGAGTCTTTAAACTCTGATAAATTCTTTTTAATAGACCAGCATGCTGCTCATGAAAGAATAAATTATGAAAAATTTAAGAATCAATATGAAAAATCAGAAGTGATCACTCAGTTACTTTTAAAACCCATAATTATAAACATAGATGAAAGTGAAAGAAGAGTTTTTATAAATAGTAAAGAAACCTTAAATAAATTAGGTTTTGAAATGGAAGAATTTGGAGAAAACAGTCTTATTTTAAGAGAGATACCTGTTCTTTTTAAAGAGCCTGAAGGAGAAAACTTTATTCATGATCTTTTAAGAGATCCTCATGATAATTTATACAAAGTGGACCCCTATAGAATAATGAGAAAAGCCTGCAAGGCATCAATAAAGGCAGGAGATAAAATAAGCTCCCTAGAAGTTGATGGTTTAATTAAAAGTTTAATTAAGTGTCAAACTCCATATACTTGTCCTCACGGAAGACCAACTGTAATAGAAATTACTAAAAGTAGAATAGAAAGATTATTTTTAAGAGAATGAAAGAAAACTTACTTGTCATAACAGGGCCTACAGGAATAGGAAAGACTGACTTATCAATAAAAATTGCAAAGAAATATAAGGGACAAATAATTTCCGCTGATTCTATGCAAATTTATAAAAAAATGGATATAGGAACAGGAAAAATTAAAAAAGATGAAATGGAAGGAATAGATCATTATTTAATAGATTTTGTAAATCCAGATGAAGATTTTTCCGTAGATGATTTTAAAAAACTTGCAAAGGAAAAAATTTCTTATATAAATAATAAAAATAAATTGCCAATTATTGTTGGAGGTACAGGACTTTATATTAATTCCATTGTCTATGATTTTTCTATGCAAAAAACAGAAAAAAATGAAGATTTCAGAAAAAATCTTGAGTATAGAATAAAAAATGAAGGTTTGGAAAAAATTTATAAGGAGCTTTATTGTAAAGATAAGGGTGCTGCATTAAAAATACATCCAAATAACAAACAGAGAATTATAAGAGCTCTTGAAATTTTTGAGTTTCAGGGTAAAAAAGAAACTGAAAATTTTAGAAAGAAAAATGATTCTTACAATTTATTTATGATAGGCCTTAATACGGACAGAGAAATTTTATATGAAAGAATAAATAAAAGAGTGGATAAGATGTTTGAAATGGGCTTCATAGATGAAGTAAGGGAACTTTTAAAAGAAGGCTTTGATGAGAATTTAACTTCAATGAAAGCAATAGGCTATAGGGAAGTTATAGATTTTCTAAAGGGTAATATAAGTTTGGACGAAGCAAAAGAAAAAATGAAGCAATTTTCAAGAAATTATGCAAAAAGGCAGCTTACATGGTTTAGAAGAGATGAAAGAATATTTTGGTTTGATCCTTTTAAAGATAAAGAAGAAAGGTTATTTGAAAAAATAGATGAAAAATTTTTATGATTTAATGGAAAAAGAGTTTGAAGTAAATAGAGAAGTTTTAGAATTAGTAGACTCTGTTGAATCAAAACTAAATGATAGATTTGAAGAAAGAAAAGAGATAGCACTTTATAATCAGCTTAAAATTTTAAAAGCTATGCAAAAAAATAAGCTTACTGCTACTGATTTTAATTGGACAACTGGATATGGCTATGGAGATATAGGTAGAGAAAAAGTTGAAAGCATTTATGCAGATGTTTTTAAAACTGAAGATGCCTTAGTAAGACCAAATATTGTTTCTGGGACTCATGCCATAAGCCTTGCACTTTTTTCAATTTTAAAAAATAAAGATCATTTATTATATATAAGCGGCAAACCCTACGACACTCTTTTAAAAGTAATAGGATATAGTGGAAATGAAGCTCTTTCCATGAAAGAAATGGGAATTGATTTTTCTTATTGCGAGCTTAAAGAAAATAAAATTTGTCGGGAAAACATAGAAAAAGCAATTAGAAAAAATACAAAAGTAGTTGCAATTCAAAGATCAACAGGATATTCCGACAGAAGGGCTTTAACAATTGAAGAAATTGAAGAGGGAATTAAAATTGTAAAGGAGTTACTTCCAGATGCAATTATTTTTGTAGATAATTGTTATGGGGAGTTCACTGAGTTTAAAGAACCAAGTGAAGTGGGAGCTGATATTATGGCAGGCTCTTTAATAAAAAACCCTGGTGGGGGTCTTGCTTATAGTGGAGGTTATATTGTTGGAAAAAGTGAGTTTATAAATAAATGCGCCAATAGACTTACTGCACCTGGAATAGGAAAGGAATGTGGACTTACTTTCGGAATGACAAGGCAAATTTTACAAGGTTTGTTTATTGCACCGAAAGTTGTTGAAGATGCAATAAAAGGCTCAATTTTACTTGCAGCTATATTTGAAAAATTTTCCTACAGATGCATTCCGACTTCATCAGATAAAAGAAGCGATATTATTGAAGCAATAGAATTAAAGACAAAAGAAAAAGTTGAAGAATTTTGCAAAGCCATTCAGGAAACAAGTCCAGTAGATTCGCAGTTCACTCCTATGCCTTGGGATATGCCTGGATATGAAGAACAAGTTATAATGGCGGCAGGAGATTTTATCGAAGGTTCATCCATTGAACTTTCGGCAGATGGACCTATGAGAGAACCTTATTTTGTATATTTTCAAGGTGGCTTAACGTATGAACACATAAAAATAGCCATTATAAATGTTGTAAATAAATTAAAGGAGAAAAAACTATTATGAATTTTGAAGAATTAGTAAATAAAAGATTTAGTTGTAGAAATTTTTCCGACAAACAAGTAGAAAAAGAAAAAGTAGAAAAAATAATTGAGCTTTCAAATCTTGCCCCATCAGCTTGTAATTCACAGCCCTATAAAATATATGTAACAAGAAAAGAAACTGCAAAAAAAATA
The DNA here is from genome assembly GCF_000478985.1 of Peptoniphilus sp. BV3C26. Lineage (GTDB taxonomy): Bacteria > Bacillota > Clostridia > Tissierellales > Peptoniphilaceae > Peptoniphilus_B > Peptoniphilus_B koenoeneniae. Next base: position 50,397 of record NZ_AWXB01000063.1, on the reverse strand, counting down.
AGTCAAGCAAGAAGCTTAAATATGAACGGATTTATAGAAAAAGCGGATACTATTTTTGTAATTGAAGAAGAAGGATATAATTTAACTGCAAAAGTTGGGTCGAAATTAAAAGATCAAGATTATAGAAGTGTTGATATTGGGATTTTGTCTTCTTATATAACTTTAGCAGCACAGGAATTAGGACTTGCAACTTGTATAATAGGTATGTTTGATGAAGAAAAAATAAAAAATATTTTAGGAGCAAAAGGCAGAATAAGATTACTTATAGCTATGGGTTATTCAAATACTTTAAAAGCTCCGGATAAAAAAAGAAAAGATATAGAGAAAGCGTGGAAAGAACTTGATTAACATAGTAGGTCTCGGCGCAGGCTCTTCAGAGGAGCTTACTTTGCAGGCAATAAAAATTATGAAAAATGGTCTGAAAAATTTTTTGCGTACAGATAAAGTAGAAGCCGTTCAATATTTTAAAGAAAATAAAATAGATTTTGAAAGTTTTGATAAATTTTATGAAGAAGAAAATTCTTTTGATGAAGTTTATTTAAAAATAGTAAAAAAATTAATAGATGAAAAAGATTGTAATTATTTTGTGCCAGGTCATCCCCTTGTTGCTGAAAAAACAGTAAAACTTTTAATAGAAAGTGGTATAGAAATAAACTTAGTATCGGGAATATCTTTTATAGAACCTGTTTTAAACATAGTTAAAAGAGATATCTCAAAGGGTTTTATTTTGCTTGATGCCCTTGATATGACAGACCTTGATATTAATAAGAAAATGGATATAATAATCACTCAAGTTTACAATAAGAGAATCTTATCTGAAATGAAACTCATACTTTCAGACATCTATGGAGATGAGTATAAAGTATATTTAATTACAGATGCAGGCCTTGAGTCGGAAATTTTTGAACATACACCTATTTATCTTCTTGACAGAAAAGAAGTAAACCATCGTTCTTGTATTTTTATTCCAAAAACTTATGATTTTACAATTAATGATTTAGACAAGAGATTAGCAAATATAGAAGTTAATGAAAATTTAGATGAAGTTTCTCAAGAATTTTTATCTGTATTTACAAAAATAAGGTCAGGAATTAGAAAAGGTTATTGGACTTTTGATGAAATTTTAAAAAACATTGATAAAATGCCTAAATTAACGTGATTTATTAAAAAAACTATGGTAAATATAGTTAACATATTGTATAATTAAATTAATCAGGTGCATGGCATCTATAGTGTTTAAGCACTTTAATTAATATTAGGAGGATAATTATGAACAAATCAGAATTAGTTGCAAGTATTGCTGAAAAGAGCAATTTAACTAAAAAAGACGCTGAAATGGCTTTGAACGGATTTTTAAACTCAGTAGAAGAAGCTTTAGCAAAGGGAGAAAAAGTTCAACTTGTTGGATTCGGAACTTTTGAAGTTAGAGAAAGAAAAGCAAGAGAAGGAAGAAATCCTAGAAACCCAGAAGAAGTAATTAAAATTCCAGCATCTAAAGCACCAGTATTTAGAGCAGGTAAAGCACTAAAAGAATCAGTTAACAAATAATTTAAAGGATTTTAAATGCTGTATCTATGATACAGCTTTTTACTTGTATAAATAAAAAAAATGTGATAAAATCACATAATTGAGATTGTAAAGGAGGATAATGATGAAACAAGGAATACACCCGGAATATAAAGAAGCTACAGTTACTTGCGCTTGTGGAAATACTTTTAAAACAGGTTCAGTAAAAGATACATTAAAAGTTGAAGTTTGCTCAGAATGTCATCCTTTCTACACAGGAAGACAAAAGTTCAGCGATCACGGTGGACGTATTGAAAAATTCAACAAAAAATTCGGAAGAAAGTAATGTTTTGGGAGGTTGTAAACAACTTCCCATTTTATTTTATAAAAATTAAAAATATGGAAAAAATATACAATAAAAACTCATTTAAAACCACAATAGGTGGTCAAGCCTTAATCGAAGGTGTAATGATGAAAGGGCCGTCAAAAACAGCCATGGTTGTTAGAAAACCGGACGGACAAATTCAAATAAAAACTGAAAATAATAGAGATTTATCTAAAAAATATAAAATATTAAAATTACCTATTATAAGAGGGGCATATAGATTAATAGATGCCATGGTAATAGGAGTAAGGGCATTAAATTATTCAGCTTCATTTTATGATGAAGAGGAAAATAAAAAATCAAATAAATTGCAAGAAGTAGGATCAGTAATTTTTTCATTAGTAATTGCAATTTTATTTTTTATGATTTTACCATCTACATTAGCTGGATTTTTTAAAAAATTTATTAATAACTCAGTTATATTAAATTTAATTGAGGGGCTTATAAGGCTTATAATATTTTTTACTTACTTATTTTTTATTTCTAAACTTGAAGATATAAAAAGAGTATTTATGTATCACGGGAGCGAGCACAGAACAATCCATTGCTATGAAGCGAAAAAAGAATTAACTGTGGAAAATGTTCAATCTTTTCCAATAGTTCACCCAAGGTGCGGAACAAGCTTCTTATTTATGGTAATGATAATTTCTATTTTGGTATTATCATTTTTCGGTTGGCCAAATCTAATTTTAAGATTTTTTACCAGAATTTTAGCATTTCCCCTTATAGCAGGTATATCCTATGAAATCAATCGTTTTATAGGAAAATCTGATTCAAGAATTGCAAAAGTTCTATCAATTCCAGGTTTAGCAATACAAAAATACTTTACAGTAAAAGAGCCAACAGATGATATGGTTGAAGTTGCAATTTCATCTTTAAAAGAGGTTTTGCCTAAAGAGGGAGAAAGCGATTTATGGAAATAAATGAAGCTTTAGAATACGCTGTAAAGAGACTAAAAGCAATAAGCTATACAAACCCATACAATGAAAGTAAAACTATCTTAGAAGAGCTTTTAAAAGTTAACAGGGCCTATTTAATAGGTCATGGGGACCAAGAAATTCATAAGGATATATTTGAAAAATTAAAGTCAATTGTTGATAGAAGATTAAAGGGAGAGCCCTTGCAATATATTTTAGGCTTTGCAGATTTTTATGATGATAGATTTTATGTGAATCCATCAGTTTTAATTCCAAGATTTGATACAGAAACAAGCGTTGAAATTATAAAAACATATTTAAAAGATAAAAAAACTTTTTTGGAAATTGGAGTTGGAAGTGGAGCTGTAATTTTAAGCCTCGCGAAAATCTATAGGGAAAAAAATTTTACTGGAGTTGATATTTCTGAAAAAGCTATAGAAGTTGCAAATAAAAACAAAGAAAATTTAAAAATAAAAAATGCAGATATTTTTAAAAGTGATTTATTTTCTAATGTAAATGGAAAATTTGATATAATTTATTCAAATCCTCCATATATAAAGACAAGTGACATATTAAATTTACAAAAGGAAGTAAAAGATTATGAACCTAAACTTGCTCTTGATGGAGGAGAAGACGGTTTAAAATTTTATAAAAAAATTATAAAAGAGTATAAAAACTATATTAATCCAAAGGGTTTTCTTATTTTTGAAATAGGTTATGATCAGGGAGAAGATATAAAAAAACTTGCAGATGCAAAAATATTTAAAGATTTAAGCGGTAAAGATAGAGTCGCAGTTATTGAGGTGAGTTAATGTTTGAAAATTTAGAAGTGTTTCAAGAAAAATATAAGGAACTGGAAAAACAACTTATTGATGTTAATGTTATAAACAATTCAGAATTATTCCAAAAAGTATCTATAGAGTATGCCAATTTAGGACCTATAGTTGAGAAATATAAAGAATATAAAAGCACAAAAGAAAATATAGAAGACTTAAAGAAAATGCTTCAAGAAAAACTTGACGATGAAATGAAAGAACTCGTTAAAGAAGAATTAAAAGAAGATGAAGATAAAGTCTCAGAAATAGAAGAAGAATTGAAAATACTTTTAGTGCCAAAAGATCCTAATGACAACAGAAATGTTATAGTTGAAATAAGAGCAGGCGTCGGCGGAGATGAAGCTGCACTTTTTGCCGGAGTTTTATTTAGACAATACACAAGATATGCAGAAAGAAACGGCTGGAAAGTAGATGTAATGTCCACAAATGAAATAGGAATTGGTGGTTATAAAGAAGTTGTATTTATGATTGAAGGTAAAGGAGCCTATTCAAAACTAAAATTTGAATCAGGAGTTCATAGAGTTCAAAGAGTACCTGAAACCGAAAGCGGAGGAAGAATTCATACATCAACAGCAACAGTAGCAGTCCTACCAGAAGCAGAAGATGTAGAAGTGGAAATAAATCCGCAGGACATTCAAATCGACGTTTTCAGAGCTTCAGGAAATGGTGGACAATGTGTAAACACCACAGACTCAGCAGTAAGGCTTACCCATATTCCAACAGGCATAGTTATTTCAATGCAAGATGAGAAAAGTCAACTTAGAAACAAAGAAAAAGCTATGAAAATATTAAAAACAAAACTCTATGACATGAAAATACAAGAGCAAAATAAAGAATTATCAGCAGAAAAGAAAAACCAGATAGGAACAGGAGATAGGTCTGAAAGAATAAGGACATACAATTATCCCCAAGGAAGAGTAACAGACCATAGAATAGGGCTTACAAGTCATAAAATAGATGCAATAAATGACGGAGAACTTGATGAATTAATAGATGCACTTACTCAATATTCACAAGCAAAAAAAATTGAAAATATGGATAAAGAATTAAATTAAAAATTTAAATAATTTTTATAATAACGTGGTTAATTAATAATCACGTTATTTTCATTTAAATTGCTTAATTTTAGTACATTTTGTATAATAATATTAGTGGTTAATTAATATAATGAAATTTGGGAGGAAAAAATAATGAATCAAATGACAAGTGAAAATTTAAGATCTGCATTCGGTGGAGAAAGCCAAGCTCACATGAGATATGGAATTTGGGGAGAAAAAGCAGAAAAAGACGGTTTTAAAAATGTAAAAAGACTTTTTGATGCAACAAGTGAAGCAGAAAGAGTTCATGCAAAATTACACTTCAATGCCCTTAAAGATGTAAAGGGAGACTTTACAGTTGTATCAGGTGCAGGATTTGGAATTGGAGAAACTTCAGAAAATTTACAAGGTGCTGCAAATGGAGAAAGATTTGAATTTACACAAATGTATCCAGCATATATAGCAGTAGCTGAAATGCAAGGAGAAAAAGAAGCAGTAAAAGCAATGAGATTTGCAATAGAAGCTGAAAAAGTTCATGAAGTAAGATTTTTAAAAGCAAAAGAAGACGTTGACAATGGAAAAGATCTTCAAGCTGATAAAATTTTCCTTTGCCCAATTTGTGGATATATAACATTCGATGCAAGTGAAGAAACTTGCCCAATTTGCGGAACAAAATCTTCAAAATTCGTTGAATATTAATAAAAAATTAATTAAAAGCCCTTAGGGGCTTTTTTTACATAAAATATAAAATAATAATAAATAATTTAGAAAAAAATATAATTTTCTTGACTTTAGTGTGCAAAACTGTTAATATAGTTACGCATAAATGGGTTAGGAGGTAAAAATGTACAATTCAAAAATTAAAAGCAAGCAAACGGATGGACTTTTTGAAGCCATTTTACAATTAAAAGATTTAGAAGAATGTTATAGATTTTTTGATGATATCTGTACCGTAAAAGAAATTCAAGCAATATCTCAAAGACTTGAAGTAGTAAAACTTTTAGTTGAAAATAAAACATATCATGAAATTGAAGATGAGACAGGAGCAAGCACAGCAACAATATCAAGAATTAACAGATCACTTAATTACGGAAGTGACGGATATAAATTAGTTTTAGAAAGATTAGGAATAGATTTTTCAAAGAAAAAACCAAATTAGAAATAGCAGGGCACAAGCTCTGTTATTTTGTAAAAATTCTAAAAAGAAAAAATTAATTTACATAATAAAAATTAAATAAGAAAAAAATAGGAGCCTATTTAGGCTCTTATTTTACTATAATGGTTTTAAAGTCAGTGTATAATACAAGTCCTGGAATTTTGGCAGGATGCCTTTTTACAAATTTTTTTAAAGTGTAATCAACAGGGACGTTATTTGAAAATTTTTCTGAAGAAAATTTTTTTGCAAGTTGTGCAGCTTTTTCAATAGCGTTAACAGAATAATTTCTGCCGTCATATTTAATAAGGACATGAGATCCGGTGGAAGCTTGAACGTGAAACCAAAGACTGTCCCTTGTAGCAATTTTGAAAGTAAGTTCTTCATTTTGTCTGTTATTTTTTCCAACTAAAATTGTAAAACCGTCATCAGTTTTAAATTCCATAATTGATGATTTTTTAATTTTTTTATTAGCTTTTTTGTTTATATAACCAGTTTCTTTTAATTCTTCATGAATTTCTTTAAGTTCGGAAGAATTTTCGCATAAGCTTATATTTAAAAGGACGCTTTTTAAATATTCAATAGATGATTTCGTATTTTCAATTTGATCTTTTAAAAACATTTCTCTATTTTTAAGTTTTTGAAATTTTTTGTAATATTTTTGAGCGTTTAGTTGGGGATTTAACTTCTGATCAAGGGGAATTTTTATAAGTTTCATATTGTCATAAAAATTTTCAAGAGATATTTCCTTGATGTTGTTTTCAATTCTATAAAAATTTGAAGAAATTAAATCTCCATAAACTTTATAAATATCACGATTTTTAGCTTCTTCCATTTCAAAATTCAACTTTTCAAGTTTAGAAACTTGCCTATTTAAATTTTTTTCCACAAGTTTTTTTAATTCATTTTCCAGTTCATTTGAAATAGAATTTTCATATTTCTTATCTGAAAATTCTTCAATTAAATTTGAAATGCTATTAAAAGCAACCATTTCCTGCCCTTGATAGGATAAGGGTTCAAAAGCTGCATAATCAAAAAGTTTTTTATCAACGTAAATTTCTCTTGCCTTAAAGGGCTTTAAATTTTTATAAAAATTTATAAATGCATCATAAAAATTATCATCATAAGAAATTGCATTTTTTGGAGCATCTTCATCAACTTTTAAAATAAGGCAAAGTTCTCTTGCAATAAGAGGACTTATGCCAGTAAAATTATTCATAAAAAATTTTTTAAAAGCTTTTGAAGTTTCGTCCTTTTCAAATAAAATTTTAAAATCTTCTTTACTTATTGTGCGAGGATCAAGTTTTGTACTTATAGGATCTTCAGAATATATAAGTCCTGGAAGAATTTGTCTTACTCTTGAAAGGGAAAGGGGGATTCTTTTTATAGAATCAATTATTTTGTTATTTTCAGTCAAAATTATGTTTGAATATTTTCCCATAATTTCAACTATTAAAGTTTTTAAAACTTCATCTCCCAATTCATTTTTACTTAAAACATCCAAATAAAAAATTCTGTCAGTTTTAAATTGTCTTATATCTTTTACAAGTCCTCCTTGAAGATGTTTTCTCAAAACCATACAAAAGGTAGGAGCTTGCACAGGGTTTTCAAAGTTTTTTTCCGTTAAATTAATCCTCGGATTATTTGCAACGGAAATAAAAAGTTTAAATTTTTCTTTTCCCCTAAGGGCAATAAGAATTTCATTTTTATTTGGTTGGTAAATTTTTTCTATTTTTAAATTTAATATTTTTTCTCTTAATTCATCAACAAGAGCCATCATGACAATTCCATCAAATGCCATTTCATCACCTCATAAAAATTATAACAGAAATCGCTCTGATGTTATAATTAAGATAAAAATAAAGAAATTAATAAAAATGTAAGAAATATTAAACTTTAATTTTATATAATCTTGTTATTATAATTGTGGAGGTAAAAATGGATACTTATAAAATACTTGTAGCGGAAGATGAAAAAGAAATAAGAGATTTAATTGGAATTTATTTAAATAACGAAAAGTATAATGTAATTTTTGCATCAGATGGAAAAGAAGCTGTAAAAAAATATAAAGAAGAAAAACCGGACCTAATAATTATGGATTTAATGATGCCTGTAATGAATGGGGAAGAAGCTATAATTAAAATTAGGGAAGATTCTTATGTGCCGATTATTATTTTATCTGCAAAAAGTGAAGATTATGATAAGGTTATAGGTTTAAATATAGGTGCTGATGATTATATAACCAAGCCTTTTAACCCTTTAGAGCTAATGGCAAGGGTAAATGCAACTTTAAGAAGGTATAACAACTATAAGGACAATGAAAAAAAAGATGAGATTATAATAGGCAGTGTTCGATTAAATAAATCTGAAAAAACAATTTATTTGCAAAATAAAAAAATCGACTTAACTTTTCTTGAATATAAAATTTTGGAACTTTTAATGACAAATCCCAATAGAGTTTTCAGTATAGATGAAATATATGAAAGGATTTGGAATGAACCTGCCATAGATTCAAAGACAGTAACTGTTCACATTAGAAGAATAAGAGAGAAAATTGAAGTTGATCCTAAAAAGCCTGTTTATTTAAAAGTTCAATGGGGTCTGGGATATAAATTTGTAGATCCTTCAAGGAGTTGATATTTTGAAAAAATATTTTGAAAATCAAAAATATATGGTAAAATTTTTGCTTATTTGGACTTTCATAATTTTTTCTTTTATATTTATTTTTTCTCATAATAAAATTTATTCTATAAAAAATGATTTTGGAACAAGTATAAATTTTTATTTAAAAGATTTTTTAGGTGGTACTTTATATAAGAGAGAAGACAATAGAAGTTCGATTATAAAATTTGCCATAAGATCTTATAAAAAAATTAAACCTATAGACCAATCTTCCCTTTATGTAACGGCAACAGACGATAGAATCGTAGTAACTGACAGATATGATAATCTTGTATTTGAAGGTCCTCAAGGAAGTTATGACGAAGAAAAAGTAATTAAAGAATATAACGCAAAAGCAAACAAATTTTCTACAAGATATTTATCTAATATGGATACTTATGATCAAGAAGACCCACAGGATATTGAAAATTTAAATGAAGATTATGTTGTAAAGGGAGTTTGCAGGGACGGAGAGGTAAAGATAAAGGATAATTATGAAAAGTTAAAAGGAACTTTTGGAGAATTTGAACTTTCAAAAAATTATATGGGAGAAGATTTTGTTAAGGATTTTAAAAGAAATTTATATGACATTTATAAAAATATTAATAGCAAGGACATAAAATCCCTAAATTTTTATTATGCTGTAAATTATAAATCCAAGGAATTTTCAAACTTTATAAATACTTTAAATTCTTTAGCTTATACAGTCCCTATAACTAAAATATTTTTAAATATTTATGCTTTAGGTCTTATAATATTTGCCTTTTCTTTTAAAAACTCAAAACTGGAAGGAAAATTTAAAGAAATATTATTTAAAATTCCTTTGGAAATTTATATTTTATTCTTTTTACTTCTATTAGCCATTACTTTTAGAGTATCGTGGAAAGTTTTAGATAATGTTATTTTATACAATGAAAGTTTTATAAGAGTATTTAATAAAAATTTCAACATTTACTTATTATCAAAAGTGATTTTAAGTCTTTTATTATTTTTACTTGTATTTTTAATAAAAGATTTGTGGATAAATAGAACAAATTCAAAAGTTATAGAAAATTCTGCTGGCTTGCGTCTTATAAATGCTATTCAATCAGTATTCGGTTTGGGGAACTTAAACGGAATCAAGCTTATTATTATTTTTGTATTTTTATTTTTACTTGGTGTCTTTGCGGCGAGCGTATTTGGAATTGATTACTACAGAGAAATCTTAATAATTTGTTGGCTTATATTTTTAGTCTTTGTTTTTCTGTTCATTTATAAAAATTTAAAAGAGTTTAAAAATATTATTGCAAAGACTGAAAAAATGAAAGATGGAAACTTTGATGACAAAATTAAAAATGTAAGAGGCTTTGATAAGCTTTCAGACAATTTAAATAATATTAATTCTAACCTTCAAAATGCAGTTAATGATGCTATAAAAAGCGAAAAGTTAAAATCTGAGCTTATTACAAATGTTTCTCACGATTTAAAAACTCCGCTTACTTCTATAATTAATTATTCAGAACTTTTGAAAAACAATGATTTAAAAGAGGAAGATATAAAAAAATACTCTGAAATAATATTTGAAAAAAGTATAAGAATAAAAAATTTAATTGAAGATCTTTTTGAAATTTCAAAAATTTCTTCAGGAGTTATAGAAATAAAACCTGAGAGGATAGATTTAAAGGAAATGCTTTATCAAGTCCTTGGGGAATGGCAGGATAAATTTGATGAAAAACATTTAGAAATAAAGCTAAATTTATCTGATCAACCAACTATATTGTATTTAGATGCAAATAAAACTCAAAGAGTTCTTGATAATATTATGAGTAATATTTATAAGTATGCTCTAAAGGGGACGAGAGTTTACATTGATTTAATAAAAGATGTGAAATTGTATTTAATAATAAAAAATATTGCAAATTATGAGCTTAACATAGATAGTCAAAGCCTTTTTGAAAGATTTACAAGAGCAGATAGTGCAAGAAATTCAGAAGGCTCTGGTATAGGTTTATCTATAGCAAAATCTTTTGTCGAAGCCCAAGGAGGAAAATTTAATATTTCCATTGACGGAGATTTATTTAAACAAACTATAACTTTTTAATAATAAGAAAACTCGTCCAAAATAGGGCGAGTTTTTTCTTACCATAAATTATTTTTAATTATTAGTTAAATCTTTTGAATTATTATTATTATTTTGTTGCACGTTCTTATTTTGCTTATTATTGGAATTTATATTTTCCTTATTTTCAGAATTAGGTACAGTATTTTTATTTACTGACTTGCTTGTATCTACAATAGTTATTTCTCTATTTTTATCATTATATAAAACCTTCATTCCTATTGTTTCTGAAATAAATCTTATGGGAACATAAGTCCTATTTTCTTTTATAAGGGCAGGGGAATCAATTTTTTCATTTTGTCCGTTAACACTTACAGATTCTGAATTAATAGGAATTAAAATATTTTTATCTGCAATTTTTACTTCAACAGTTTTATTTTCAGAATTCCAATTTACATCTCCCTTTAAAGCTTCAACAATAAATCTTATAGGCACAAGAGTTCTTGAGTTTTTAACAAAAGGCTTTGCGTCCATTTTACCGGGAATATTATTTACAAAGTAATTTTGATCATTTATTTTCATTTTAATTGTAGATGCATCCTTAGAAAGTAAAATTGTTTGAAATTTTCTATTTCCGTTTTGAATATTTAAAGTAATATAAGGATTTATCATTTCATTAATTAAAATTTTTCCATTTCCAAAATCTGAAATTACTCCATCATCAGATGAAATAGTAAAAATTTGCGGATTTAAATCAAAGCTTTTATTACTATTGTCAATTCCTTTAAATTGCAAATCGACTTGTGAATTATTACCTACAATTTCCATACTTGGAATAACTTGCAAATCTTTTAAGTCGCTTAAATCTTTAATATTAACGGTTTTTAAACCGCTTATACCATCGGCACTGGTTATGGCTATATCTATAGGTCCAGGAATTGTTGCAAGGAAATATTCTCCATTCCAATTTGTTTCTTGACCGCTCATATCATAGACTGAATAGCCTATATTTTTTATATCCATGGGAATTAAATTTGTATCCCAAGCACTCTTTATTGAATACTTTGCAGATTGACCTATATATAAAGTATCAGGACCTGCAATTTTAAAACCTGCAAGAATTCCAGTTGCAGGGGCTGTAGTGTGAAGTCCAATTCCGTTTACAACTTTTCTTTCGGCATTATTTTTTTCAGGATTTATTATTCTTGTTCTTTGAGTATCCCCAAGTTTTTTTACAACCATTGCTGTAGAGCCTCCACCATCTAAATTAAAAGCTCTATAACAGCCGAGTTCTACAAATATTTTAGACATATCATTTAAAGTTAGTCCAGCTGAACGACTTGTCCTTCCTTCTGCACTTAATAAGAATAACTTGCTTCCATCTTTTGAAACTCCAGCAGCAGTTCTTGCACGTCTACCTCCAAGAACATTTATATCTTTTGTGTATTTTACAGGTTTATTATCATTAACTAAAAGGGCGTGGCCGCCTATTAAAAATTTCCAGTTTTTATTTGGAGAAATATTATTTTCAATTTGAATTTTATCTCCAATTTTTGTATTCTTGTCAAAAAATTCTTTGGCTTTTTTTGACACTTGAAGTATTGTTTTTCCTTGAGGAACAGCAAAAGGGAAATTTTTATCCACACTTATTTGTTCAATAGTTCCGTCAGCTCCAACTAAAATTTCCGAATTTTTTTTATCTCCACGAGACTTTGCAGCCCACATATCATTGTAAGCTTGAATTTTACTTTCGTGAGAATATTCTTTAGTTGTATCGTACCAATAATAACTTCTGTTTAAACCAGCAATGGGAAAAGTTTGTCCATTAGGTGCAGTTACTGATCCCGAGGATTTAATTTGAAGTATTTCTCCTTTATTGTTTTCGTCAATTCCAAGGCAATAAACTTCAGTTATTATACTTTGAGAAGAATATAAAACTCCATCTTCCATTGAAGGGCCTTCGGGCACTCCTTGAAGAGCCATGTTGAAGAAATCACCGTTAGTTGCAGCTAAAGCATTTGTAGAATCAGCCATATCTGAAACACTTGCTCTTTGTGTGTATTTTCCTTTTCCTGTCATTAAATCTATTTTAAAATAAGGATTATTTAAATCACAAACAAGAACTACAACTTTTGTAGACTTATTTTCATTAATTTTGTAAGTATACTCAGTTTTTGTGATTGCAGTAGATATATTTTCTGAATTGTTTTCACTTAAATTTGCAAAGACATTTATTGGCAAAAGTAATACAATTAAGAAAAATGTAATAATTTTTTTCATATAGAAACCTCCTTTTGTAATAATATAACAAGAGGGGTTAAGATTCAAGAAGTTGCAAGCTCAAAAGCTCCTATGCTAATATTTAAGGGGTGATAAAATGATAAAATTAATTGCGATAGATTTAGACGGAACACTTTTAAATGATAAAAAAGAAGTGAATCCTAAAGATATAGACTATTTAAAAAATTTAATTGATAAAGGAATAAAAGTTGCAGTAACAACGGGGCGAGATTTTTTCAGTGCAAAATCTTTTTTCCCAGATGATTTAAAATTAACTTTCGTAACCCTAAGTGGAAATGCAATTTTTGATTATGAGGGAAATGAAATTTATGCAAATTATTTTGATTATGAAACTATTTTAAAACTTTCTAATTTCAGTGATGACAATTTTTTGACCCACGTTAATGGTTATAAAAGCAAATATAATGTTTTAATGTTAAATGGCAATTATAGTACGGAAGTGAAAAAATACATTGAAAGATTTTATTTTCCTGTAAAATTTGTAGATAAATTTGAAAAAAATGAAAAGTATTTTTCTTGTGTCTTTGTAGGAGATGTCAATTATCTTTACAACTTATCAAAAGAAATTGAAAAAGTGGAAAATAATTTAAATTTTTATTTAATGCCAACAAATTTACCTGAATACTATATGCTTGAAATTGTTCAAGGAGGAATTTCAAAATTTACCGCATTAAAAAGACTTATGGAAAAATTTAACATAAATAATGAAGAAGTTATGGCTTTTGGCGATGAAGAAAATGATATGGAAATGCTTTCAAGTGTTAAATACGGATACATTATGAAAAATGCAAGAAAGACTTTAAAAAACAAATTAAAAGAAACTGCTTTTACCAACAATGAAGGCGGAGTTATAAAAACCATAAAGGAATGGGATTTAATATGAGTATGAATATAAACTGGTATCCAGGTCATATGAAAAAAACTCTTGATGAAATCAAATCAAAACAAAAATTAGTTGATTTTGTAATTGAAATAATTGATTCCAGAATACCTATATCAAGTAGAAATCCACTCTTTGATTCAATAATTTCAAAAAAAAGACTTGTTATTTTAAATAAATCAGACTTGTCAGATCCAAGGCAAAATGCCCTGTGGGTAGATAAGATAAATTGTAATAATGAAAGAGCAATTCTTTATAATTCTTTAAAAAATAACAGGGATTTAATTGTTAAAGAATCAAAATCTCTAATGGAAGAGATTATAAAAAATAAAGAGGAAAAGGGAATAAACCATGGACCTTTAAGAGCTATGATTGTGGGAATACCGAATTCAGGAAAGTCAACTTTTATAAATAATGTTAGTGGAAAAAAATCTGCAAAAACTGGCAATAAACCAGGAATAACAAAAACAAATCAGTGGATAAAAATAAATCCTGAGCTACAATTGTTGGATACACCAGGTATTCTTTGGCCTAAATTTACTGAAGAAACATCCATTCATTTAGCTTGGACTGGAGCTATAAAGGATGAAATCATAGATATTGAAACTCTTGCCTATAAATTTGTAGAGAACATTTTAAGCTATAAACCTGAAATTTTAATTGAGAGATATAATATTGATTTAGATGAAGATCCTCTTAAAGTTATGGATAATATTGCTAAAAAAAGAGGAGCAATTATGAAGGGTAATGAAATTGATTATACTAAAGTTTCAAATGTCATCCTTGATGAGTTTAGAAAGGGAGTGCTTGGCAGAATAAGCCTTGAAAGATTATGATAGACTATGAAGGAAAATATTTAGGCCAAGGTTATAAAAATATTGTTGGTATTGATGAAGTAGGTAGAGGATGTCTTTTTGGAGATGTTGTAGCTGCTGCGGTTATTATGCCTGAAAATAGAATCTTAGGTGTAAATGATTCAAAAAAATTAACTGAAAAGCAAAGAGAAAGTCTTTATGACAAAATTCTTAGAGATGCTATTGCAGTGGGAATAGGAAGAATGGATTCAGTTACTATTGATAAAGTTAATATAAAAATGGCAACTCACCTTGCTATGCTTCTTGCCGTAGAAAACTTAAGAACAAGGGATAATTTAAGAATTTATCCGGATTTGCTCTTAATAGATGCAGAACATATTGAAACAAAAATTGACCAAGTTGATATCATAAAAGGGGATGCAAACTGCTACTCAATTGCTTGTGCTTCAATTGTCGCTAAAGTTTTTAGAGATAGACTTTGTAAAAAGTGGGAAAAGATGTATCCAGGATATGGAATAGAAAAACACAAGGGATATGGAACGAAAGCTCACAGAGATGCTATTAAAGAACTTGGATCAAGTAAATTGCACAGACAGTCTTTCTTGAAAAATAAGGATAATTGGTAATGAATAAATATTATGGAAATTTAGGTGAAGATATAGCTTGTAACTTTTTAAAAAATGAAGGTTATGAAATCTTAGACAGAAATTATAGAATAATTAATTCGGAAATAGATATTATCGCTCGCGACAGGGCCACATTGGTTTTTGTTGAAGTAAAAACAAGAAATAATGAAAATTATGGAAGAGCTGTAGAGGCTGTTACTGATACGAAAATTAAAAGGATAATTACAGGAGCAAAAAATTATATTTATACTAAAAAATTTTTTGATGTTTCAGTAAGGTTTGACGTTATAGAAGTTTATTTAAAAAGCGGAAAAATAAATCATATTAAAGATGCTTTTTCAGTATTGTGAGGGTTTGTAATGTATGCAAAAATAAAAACATGTACTCTTGTAGGACTTGAAGGAAGAGAAATAGAGGTAGAAACGGATATTTCTTTAGGTATGCCCAGGCTTACCATAGTGGGTCTTGCAGATACTGCAATTAAAGAATCCGGCGAAAGAGTAAGATCGGCAATAAAAAATTCATCATATTCATATCCAAGAGAAAGAATCACAATAAATCTTGCTCCTGCAGATATAAAAAAAGATGGCTCACAAATGGATCTTGCTATTGCAATTTCCATGATGTGTGCAAATGACGAAATTAATGAAGCTTGTGATTCTTACATATTCATAGGGGAGCTTGCCCTTGACGGAAGTTTAAAGGGAGTTAGAGGAGTTCTTCCTATGGTGATTTCCATGAGAAGTTTGGGAAATAAAAAATTTATTATTCCTTATGAAAATAGAAATGAATGTGGCGTAATTAAAGATGTTGACATATATCCTGCAAAGTCTTTAAAAGAAGTTGTTGACTTCTTACAGGGAAATGGTAAACTCGAAAAGTTTTCAAATGGATTTAAACAAGAAGACTCAAAATTTGAATTAGATTTTAAAGACTTAAAAGGTCAAGAAAGAATAAAAAGGGTTTTTGAAATAAGTGCAGCTTCAAGAATAAATTTACTTCTTGTAGGAGTGCCAGGTTCCGGAAAAACAATGGCAGCAAAAAGATTTCCTTCTATTTTACCTAAGTTAACTTTTGAAGAATCAATAGAAGTTTCTAAAATTTATTCTGTTGCAGGTCTTTTAAATGAAGGCACTTTAATTTCTATCCCTCCATTTAGGTCTCCTCACCATACTGCCAGTGCCGTCTCTTTAATAGGAGGAGGAAGAATACCTAAGCCTGGAGAAATTTCCCTTTCTCACAGAGGAGTTTTATTTTTAGATGAACTTCCAGAATTTAATAAAAATGTTCTTGAAGTTTTAAGGGAGCCTCTTGAATCAAAGTCCATACATATAAGTAGAGCCAATGCTTCTTTAACTTACCCTGCAGATTTCATCTTAGTTGGAGCTTTAAATCCATGTCCCTGCGGCTACCACGGGAGCAAAGTTCATGAATGTAATTGTAGCCAAAGTCAAATTGAAAGATATCTGGCGAAAATTTCGCATCCTCTTTTAGATAGAATTGATATGCACTTAGAAGTCTCTGAGGTGGATTATAAGGACTTAAAAAATGAACCCTATGGAGAAGATTCAGAAACCATAAGAAGACGCGTAGAGGAGGCGAGAGAGCTTCAGAAGGATAGATATAAGGAAGAGTTCTTCAACCTAAATGGAGAAATGCCAGACAAATTTATTTCCAAGTATTGTAAATTAAATGCAGCCTGTGAAAAAATAATGGAATTAAGTTTTAAAAAATATGGATTTTCAGCAAGGACTTATAATAAACTTTTAAAAATCTCACGAACCATAGCAGATTTAGATAAGTCAACTGACATCAAAGAAATGCATCTTCTTGAGGCTATAAGATATAGAACCATGGATACAAAATATTGGAGCAAATAATGAAAGGACTTAGAAATCTTTTAATTTATTTAAATGGCATAGGAATTGTAAACGACCAGATAATTGAAATTAAAAATTATTTTGAAGCTAATAACTTAAATTTTGAAGATATAAGAAAAATAGATGAGTTTATTGATTTGTTAGATTTTTTAAGACCGGCAACTAAATTGAGATTAAAAAATTTTGATGAGGGATTTTTTGAAAGATTAGATAATCATCTTAAGGGAAAAGATACAAAAATAATAAGTATATTTGATGAAAATTATCCTGAAAATTTGAAATATATTGACAATCCGCCACAAGTTCTATATCTTAATGGATATATTCCTGAGGAAGTAAAAATTGGAGTTGTAGGTGCAAGAAAGTATTCTGATTATGGAGAATTTGTAACAAAAAAATTTGTAAGAGAACTTACTGATCTTGGAGCGGTTATTGTTTCAGGTCTTGCTTATGGAATAGATTCCATTGCCCATAGAACGTGTCTTGAAAATAAAGGAAAAACTATTGGAGTTTTAGGCAATGGAGTTGATGTTATATATCCTTATAAAAATCAGAGCTTATATGAAAAAGTTTCAAAAAATGGTGGAGTAATTTCAGAATATCCCTTTGAAACTCAACCTTTACCTTTTAGGTTTCCTGAAAGAAATAGAATTATTTCAGGTTTAAGCTCAGCGATTATTGTTATGGAAGCAAGAACTAAAAGTGGTTCTCTGATTACAGCAAGAATTGGAGCAGAACAGGGGAAGGAAATTTTTTCAGTTCCTGGAAATATTAATTCACCTCTTTCTGAGGGAACAAATTTACTTATAAGGGATGGGGCATATCCTCTTTTATCCATTGATGACATTTTAAGTAAAATAAGCGAGCTTAATCAAAATAAAAAGATGGTAGCTCTTAAGAGTGATGAACTGGGAGAAGATGAAAAAGAAATTTATGAATTAATTTATAATGGAATAAAAGACGTGGAAAAAATTGCAGCTAACAGCAAATATAATATATCTTTTGTTAGCGGAATACTTACAGTTTTAGAATTAAAGGGATTTATAGAAGAAGTAGGTAAGGGAGAATTTAGCATTAGATAGGAGTTAGTTTTGGTAAAGAATTTAGTGATTGTAGAGTCGCCGACTAAGGCAAAAACAATAAAAAAGATGCTTGGAAGAAATTATAATGTCATTGCTTCAGTAGGTCACATAAGAGATCTTCCGAAATCAAGAATAGGAATTGATATAGAAAAGGATTTTGAGCCGGAATATATAAATATAAGAGGCAAGGGTTCAATAATAAAAGAATTGAAAAAAAACGCAAAGGAAGCTGACAATGTTTTTTTGGCAACTGACCCCGATAGGGAAGGAGAAGCTATCTCCTGGCATTTATGTCATATTTTGGAATTAGATCCTAAAGAAAAAAATAGGGTTACCTTTAATGAAATAACAAAGGATACTGTAAAAAGTCAAATAAAAAATCCAAGAGAAATAGATATGTATTTGGTAGACGCTCAACAAGCGAGAAGATTACTTGACAGACTTGCAGGTTATAAAATAAGTCCTTTTTTGTGGAAGAAAATTAAAAGTGGTCTGTCAGCTGGACGAGTTCAGTCTGTTGTTTTAAAAATAATTTGTGACAGAGAAAAAGAAATAGAAGAATTTATTCCTGAAGAATATTTTACAATAGAAGCTGAACATAAAAAAAATAAAACAAGTTTTACTTCAGAATTTTATGGAAAACTTATAAAAGATAAAATAGAAAAAGTAAAAATATCTAATGAAAAAGAAGCGAAAGAAATTTTAAAATCAATTGATAAGAAAAATTTTTCAGTATTTAAATTAGATAAGGGAACAAAGAGAAGACAGGCCTTTAATCCTTTTACAACATCAACCTTACAACAAGAAGCATCAAGAAAAATAGGTTTTTCTACAAAAAAAACAATGAGAATAGCTCAAAGTTTATATGAAGGAATAAATTTGCCCTCAGAAGGATCTGTAGGTTTAATTACCTATATGAGAACGGATTCTGTAAGAATTTCAGATCAAGCTCAGGCAAAAGCTTTTGAATTTATAGAAAAAAATTATGGAAAAAATTATTTAGGTCATAAAAAAACTACAAAAGCAAAGCAAGGTGTACAAGATGCCCATGAATGTATAAGACCTACAGATGTATTTAAAAGTCCATCAAGTATAAAAGAAGCTCTCTCAAGAGATGAGCTTAAGCTTTATACCTTAATTTGGAAAAGATTTTTGGCTTCCTTAATGGCAGATGCAGTTTATGACACAATTTCTCTTGATTTAAAATCTAATGATAATATTTTTAAGGCAAGGGGCTCAAAAATTAATTTCGAAGGATTTTTAAGAGTATATGATTTGTTAAATGAAAAAGACAAGCTTTTACCTGATCTTTTAGAAGGAGAAATTTTAAATACGGAAAAAGTTGAACCTATTAAGCATTTTACTCAAGGACCACCAAGATATAATGAAGCATCTTTAATAAAGTTACTTGAAGATTTAGGCATAGGCAGACCTTCAACTTATTCACCTACTATAAGCACATTACAATCAAGAAATTACGTAAGCCTTGAAGATAAAAAATTTATACCTACTGAGCTTGGTGAAACTGTAAATAAAGTTTTAAGTAAATATTTTAAAGAAATTGTAGATAAAAACTTTACTGCAAAATTAGAAGATGACTTAGATAAAATTGCAGATGGAAATTTACAGTGGAAAGAAGTTTTAAGAGAGTTTTATGATGGCATAAAAGAAGATTTAAAAGTAGCAGAAGATGAAATGGATAAAATAAAAATAGAAGATGAAGTCACTGATGAAATATGCGAAAAATGCGGAAGACATATGGTAATCAAAATGGGTCGTTACGGAAAATTTTTAGCTTGTCCAGGATTTCCCGAATGTAGAAATTCAAAGCCTCTTCTTGAAAAAATTGGATTAAAATGTCCTAAATGTAATGATGGAGAAATAGTTATAAAACGCTCAAAAAAAGGTAGAAAATTTTATGGATGTTCAAATTATCCTAAATGTGATTTTGTATCTTGGAATGAACCAGTAGATAAAAAATGTCCAAAATGTTCACATAATCTTTCAAAAGTCACAACAAGAAAAGGATTAGTTTTAAAATGTGAAAATTGCGGATATGTGGAAGAAAAAAATGGAAATTAATGAAATTTTAAAAATTATAGATAAAAATTTCGCTTATGAATATAAACTTGTCCCTGTAAAAATTCTTGGGGACAAGATATATTTTTATGTCCTAAATGAAGATTTAGATGTTAAAAAAAATCTTGAAGCCTTACTAAATAAAAGTCTTATTTTTCAAAAAGTAGATGAAGAAAAATTAAATAGACAAATTAAAATTACATATAAAAATAAATTTTCAATAGAAAATGAGATAAATAAGTTAAATGTTGAATCGGACAATTTTATGGAAAATTTAGATGATTTAAATTCTCCTATAGCAAAGATAATAGATAAAATAGTTATGTATTCTATTGAAAAAAAGGCTTCAGATATTCATTTTGACCCCTATGAAAAATATAGCACCATAAGAATTAGAAGAGATGGTGTTTTAAAAGATTTAGTAAACATAAAAAAAGAAATAACTCTAAAAATTATTTCCAGAATAAAAATTTTATCAGGTTTAGATATTTCTGAAAAAAGGTTACCTCAAGATGGAAGAATGACCTATGAAAATCGAAATCTTAAAGTTGATATAAGAGTTTCTACAGTTCCCACAGTTTTTGGAGAAAAAATTGTTCTTAGAATATTAGATAAGATAAATTTAAATTTAACTTTTGACGGCATAGGTCTTAAGGCAAACGATAGAGAAAGTATTGAAAATTTAATAAAGCAACCAAGTGGATTAATTTTAGTTTGTGGTCCTACTGGAAGCGGAAAAACTTCAACAATATATTCAATTCTTGAAAAAATAAAAAATCCTGAAATTAATATTATGACCATAGAGGATCCTGTTGAATATAAAATTGAAGGAATAAATCAAATACCAGTAAATGAAAAAACTGGATTGGATTTTGAACAGGGCTTGAGGGCAATTTTAAGACAAGATCCTGATAAAATAATGGTTGGAGAAATTAGAAATGTTGAAACTGCAAAAATTGCCCTGAGATCATCAATAACAGGTCATTTAGTTTTATCAACTCTTCATACAAATAATTCGGCACAAGCAATAATAAGATTAAAGGATATGGGAATTATGAATTACCAAATAAGAGCAGGCATAATAGGGATAATTTCTCAAAGACTTGTTAGAGTTTTATGTCCTCACTGCAAAATAAGAAAACATTCCTATGTTGATATTTTTGACCAAGAAATGGATTATTATGAAAATGGATATTGTGAATTTTGTGATAATGGCTATATAGGAAGAAAAGCAGTTTTTGAAATTTTAGATTTTACAAAAATAAGAGATAAGATTGAAGATTTATCAAATTTATCCGAAATTGAAAATCTTGCAAAAGAAAGCGGTATGATTGAATTAAAGGAAAGTTTTAAAAAACTTTTGTCAGATGGACTTATATCTTTAGATGAAGTTTATAAAAATATTTTCCATTAATGAGGGGTTATATGAATTTTTCTTACAGAGCTTTAAACGATCAAGGAAAAATTGAAAAGGGAAAAATTATTTCGCAAAGTCGTCAAGATGCTATTTTAAAACTGAAAAATAGAAATTCAAGACCCATAGAAGTTAAAAAATCCATAGAATTTAATAGTGAAATTAAACTCAGCAAAAAAAGATGGACATATGAAGAGGTTGCACTTTTATCCAGGGAATACTATATTCTTTTAAGTTCCGGAATAAGTCTTGAAATGGCAAGTGAGATTTTATCAGGGGAATTTAATGATTATAAGGGCGAATTTTTAAAAAACATATGTAAAAAATTAAAAGAAGGAAAAAGTTTAAGCACCTGCTTTTTTGAAGAAAAAAATATGCCTAAATGGACTGGTTCTTTAATTAAAGGTGCGGAATCCACAGGAAATTTAAACACTGTTTTTTATGAAATAAGTAACTATTATTTTAAAAGAGCTTTAGTTAAAAAAGAAATAATTAACGCCTTTACATATCCCATAATACTTTTTACAGTTTTTATTTTAGTTCTTAATTTTTTGCTGATAAATGTTTTGCCGAAATTTAGTGATATTTTTAGAGACAGTGGAGTAGAGCTTCCTTTGCTAACTAAATTTATTATTAATATTTCAAGTTTTATTAAAAATAATATTTTTATAATTTTTCCATTATTTATTATTTCAATTTTTTTGATAATTTATTATTTATTAACTTCAAAAAGAAAATTTTTAGAGAAAATGATTTTAAAATCTAAGATTGGAAATTTGGATTTTTTAAATAAATTTACAAGTACAATGAATTTATTTTTAAAAGCTGATTTTAATTTAAGCGAGGCTTTAAATTATTATGCTAAAAATTCTGAATTTTATATAAAAGACAAAATGTTAGATACAGTTAGAAAAATAAATGGAGGAGAATCTATTTCAAAATCTCTGGAAGAAACTAAGCTTTTTCCTAAAATATACATTTCAATTTTAAAAGCAAGCGAAGAATCAGCATCCTTTAAAGTTGCTTTTGAAGAATTGGATAAATATTACAAAGATGAATTGGATATAAATTTAAAGAGATTTGTAAGTTTGTTAGAGCCTGCTTTGATTATTTTTTTGTCAATTTTAGTCGGTTTTGTAGTTTTAGGAGTAGCAATTCCTATGTTTGATTTAGTAAATTTAGTGAGGTAAAAATGAAATTTAAAAAGAAAAAGGGTTTTACACTAATTGAATTAATAATTGTCATAGCTATAATAGCAGTTTTAGCATCAATAGCCATACCTAAGTATCAAAATTCAAATTTAAAAGCAAAGGCGGCAGCCCATAATGCAAATGTAGTAATTTTAAAAAATGCTGCAGCTTCATTTTTGGCTGATAATCCCAATGCAACATCTATAAGTGATGCTGATATTTTAAATTATATTGAAGGTGGCAAAATGCCTAAAACTTATAATGATGGGACATTTAAGGTAGAGCTTGATGGAAATAAAAATATTATAGTAAGTCCCGGAATGGTTGAAATTAAAAATAATAACATAGTTGAAACGCAATGATTTTATTTTTTATATTCTTTCTCGGCTCCTCAATTGCATCTTTTGTCCTTTGCTTAAATGAAAGAAGAAACGCTGGGGAAGATTTTATTTTTTCAAGGAGCAAATGCGACAATTGTAAAAAAATTATACCTATGTATTTGGAAATCCCCTTAATAAGCTATATATTTTTGAGGGGAAAATGCAGATATTGTAAGGAAAAGATTTCTTTTATCTATCCTTTTATTGAACTAATAGGAGGACTTAGTTTAATTTTTATATTTAAAAACCAATCAAAAGATTTAATTTTATTAGCAATTAAAGGTCTATTGTTTTTCATTTGCTTAAGTATATTTTTAAGTGATTTTTTTTATAAAGATATTTATGATTTTGATGTATTTATTTTGTACATATTTTTAGCAATTTTAAATTTTTATAAAGGAAATTTTAAAGAATTTATTTTGCCCTATATTTTTTTACTATTAGTTTTTTATTTAATTTTTATAATTACAAAGTCTATGGGGTCAGGAGATATTTTACTTGGAGCAAGCTTAGGACTTGTAAGTTCAAATATATTTGAAGCTTTTAGATATTTTACCTACACATTTAGTCTTGGAGCTTTAGTAGGAATAATTTTAATTCTTTTAAAGAAAAAAGGTAGAAAAGATGAAATTGCTTTTGGACCTTTTATTTTGGTTGTTTTATTTGGAGTAATATTTTGCAAGTATTAAATTTATTTATTGAAGACAAAAAAATTACATATTTTTATGGAAAAAAACGAGAATTATTAATACCAGAGGGTGTTTTAAAAGATTGCGAGATTATAGATTTTAATCATATTTTTTATTTGTTGAAAAAAGAAATAGAATTAAATGACATAGCAAAAGACACTTTATTTAATTTAATTTTTTTACAAGGTTTTAAATTTCATTGTCAAAAATTTGAGAACATAAAGAAAGATGATCTAGAAAATTTATTGGAAATAGAATTTGAAAATTCTTCTGATAAAGTTTATATAGACATAGAGGATCAAGAAGATAATTATTTTTCCTATTCAACAATACCTGAAAAAAATCGTTTAAAGTATGAAGAAGTTTTCGAAAAATTAAATTTAAAATTAAATCAGATTTTAAATTTAAGCTCTCTTTTTAAATTTTATGAAGATGGAGCCTATGTTATAATTACACAGTCTCTAATAGTTTTGGCAATAAAAGATAAGATTTTAAAAGAATTTAATTTTTATAGTACTGATAAGCTTAATAGTTTGTATGAAGACAATAATTTAATCTATGAAAATGTAAAAAATATTCTTAATTCTATAGAAGATCCACAGGACAGCTTCATCGAGGACGATTTTTTACTTAAGTTTAATTTTTATTTAAATGAGCAAACTATGAAAATAGTTAAAAAGTTACAAGAAAATAAATTTGAAAAAATTTATTTAAGTGGAGATTTATTTTTTGATTTTCAAAGATATAAAGATTTGTTCAGGGAATTTCAAATTGAACCTTTTGATGTTTTCAAATCTCAAGTTCCTAAAAAACGAAAAAAAAGTTAAATTAAAAAATAAAAACCTTCAAATTTTAACTTCTATATTTTTAATTTTTGCTTTAGTAAATTTGTTTTTTTATAATAATTCAAAGAGAGAGCTCCAAAATTTAAAATTAGAAAATGCAAAATTAATTGAGAAAATTTCAGAAAACAAATCGAAAGCTAAGGTTCAAGTCGTAGATGTGGAAGAAAAAGATCTAACTAAGAGATTTAATGAAGTACTAAATATTTTATTGGACGAAAAATCCGATGATATATTAATAACAGACTATTATATGGATAATCAAAAAATTGAAATAAGAGGTCTTGCAAGAGATAATGAAAAGGCGCTCTCTTTAAAAGAAAAATTAAAAAATTTTAATCCAAGTATAAGCTTAGATAAAAAAGATGTCGTTTATTTTATAATAAGTATGGAGGAATAATGGAAATAGGGAAAATTTCTAATAGTGATTTAGAAAAATTAATTTTTAAAAATTTAAATATAAAAAGAAAAGAAGTAGTAAGCTCATCAAAGGTAGGCATGGATTGTTCAATTATGGATTTTAAAGAGGATTTAATTGTCGTTTCCACAGATCCTATAACGGGAGCATCACAAAATATTGGGAATTTAGCAGTTAATATTTCTTGTAATGATGCTTATTGCGAATGCGCAGAGCCAGTAGGACTTTTGATGTGTTGTTTATTTCCTAAAAATATAAGTAAAGCTGAAATAGAAAATATTGTAAAGGATGCTTCCAAAGCTGCAGATAAGTTAAATGTTGATATTGTAGGAGGACATACTGAAATAACTGATGCAGTATCTAAAGTAGTAATTATAACCAGTGTAATTGCAAAAGTTTCTAAAAATAATATTCCTAAAAGAGATGAAATAAAACCGGGAGATAGAATTTTAGTTTCCAAGTATGTGGGAATTGAAGGGACTTCAATTATAGCTCATGATGATTTTAGCAATATTAAAAATATTTTAACTTCTGATGAAATGAAGCTTGCCAAATCTTTTAAGAATTTAATTTCCGTAAAAACAGAGTCTGAAATTGCAAAAAAAGTTGGAGTAAAAAATCTTCATGACATAACTGAAGGAGGTCTTCTTGGAGCTGCATGGGAGATGGCAAACAGTTCAGGCTATGGAATAGAAATTGAAAAAAATAAAGTTCCTATTACTGAAGTTACTAAAAAAATTTGCAATTATTATAAAATTGATCCTTTGAGATTAATTTCAAGCGGCTCTATGCTCTTTATAGCTGAAGAAAAAAATGCAAAAAGCATAATAGAAAGTGGAAAGGTTTTAAACTTGAATATAAGCGACATAGGCAAAATAGTTGAAAAAGGGATGTATTTAATTTCTGATAAAAAAGAAAAAATAGATGAGCCCAAACCCGATGAGTTATATAAAGTCATTAAATAAATTGACTGTTGATAAGACTTATAATAAACTTAAACACGGAGGTCTGTATGAAAAAAATAATATTAACAGGATTTTTGCTTTCAGCTTTGCTTTTGAGTGGCTCTGTATTTGCAGAAGAACAAATAAGTCAAGTAAATATAAATGGGAAAAGTATAGATGTTAGAAATACTAATGTAAAAGTTGATGGAAAAATTTTAAAAAGCGATTTTTCTCCCTATATAAGTAGCGGGAGGACTTTTGTTCCAATTAGAGAGCTTGTTGAAGGTTTGGGCGCTGAAGTTAAATGGGACAACCTTGAAAAGAGTGCGCTTATAAAATTTGAGAAAAAGGAAATTAAACTTAAAATAGATTCTAAAGTTTCATATATTTCAGGTAAAAAAATTATTTTAAATGAAAGTTCAATTCCAAAACTTGCAAAGTATAATGAGCCAAAAGAAGAAACTAAAACCATGGTTCCTTTAAGATTTGTATCAGAGGCTCTTGGCTATAAAGTTGATTGGAATAGTGAAGAAAACTTAGCAGTTATAACAACAGAAAAAGCTAAAGATTCAGATTTAATTACAGATGATAATAGTGGAACAAAAGAAAATAATTCAGAAAAAAAATCTAAAAAAAGAAAAAAAGACCTATCTTTAGTTAACAATCAATATATTTCAAATTCAGAAAAAAAAGAAATGAACAATGCTAAAAAATCCAACAGAATCTCTGCTTATAAGGCTGCAGGATTAAGTGAAGATGAATATAATATTGATCCAGGAAAGAGAAAAATAACAAAGACCATAAAAAAAGAAGGACCACTTACAATTGTAATTGATCCAGGACATGGAGGAAAAGACCCAGGAGCTAATTCATCTGTAATAAGTTCTATAAATGAAAAAGAATTGACTTTAAAAGTTGCGGAAAAACTTTATGAAAAACTGCAAGCAACAGACTATGAAGTACTTATGACCAGAAATTCTGATGAATATATAAAATTATTGGATAGGGCTCAATTATCAAATGAAAACAATTCAGAACTTTTCCTTTCAATACATTTTAATAGTTCAGATGAGAATAAATCAGCAAAAGGTATAGAAGTTTTGTATGCATCTGAAAAAAATGTAATAATAAAGACTGCTGAACAAAAACATTTTGCAAAATGTCTTTTAAATAGTCTTATTGATATTACAGGCTCTTCAAGTAGGGGAATAAAAAATAGACCGGACTTAATTGTTCTAAATAAAACTAAAAATGTATCCGCTCTTGCAGAACTTGGATTTTTATCAAATTCTTCAGATATGGATTCGATAATGAATGATGAATATCTTGATTTATTGGCACAGGGTCTATTTAACGGAATACAAGATTATGTAAATAATTATGTGGAATAGGACACAGAAATGAGAAAAAGAGAAAATAATTCAATTAGAGATTTAAAAATAACTACAAATTATTTAAAAGAACCGGAAGGATCATGTCTTATTGAAATGGGAAATACAAAAATAATTGTAACAGCTATGGTAGAGGATAAAGTTCCATTTTTTTTGAAAAACACAGGCAAAGGTTGGCTGAGTGCTGAATATTCAATGATACCAGGCTCAACGAAAATAAGAAAACAAAGAGACATTACTAAAGGCAAAATAGACGGAAGAAACCAAGAAATTCAAAGACTTGTCGGTAGAAGTTTAAGAGCAGCTATAGATTTAGATAAAATTGGAGAAAGAACAATTTGGATAGATTGTGATGTAATATCTGCTGACGGAGGAACCAGAACAGCAAGTATTACAGGAGGCTATGTAGCCTTAAAACTTGCCGTTAAAAAGATGCTATTAGATAAAATAATAGAAGAAAATCCCTTAAAAGAAAAAATTTCTGCAATTTCAGTAGGTAAAGTTCAAGGAAATATTTTGTTGGATCTTGAATATTCTGAAGATTCTATTGCAGATGTTGATATGAATGTTGTAATGAATTCAAAACATGACATAATTGAAATTCAGGGGACATCTGAAAGAAATCCTATGAATATTGATGAGATGAATGAAATGATCCTCTTAGCAAAAGATGGTATAGATAAAATTTTTAAAATAATAGATCAAAAAGTTCCTGATGAGAATATATATGTTTTAGCAACGGACAACATGCACAAAGTTTTAGAAATAGAGAAAATTATGGAAGACCTTCCAATAACTTTAAGAACAAAATCTCAAGAAGGCTTAAAAGATTTTGAGGTTGAAGAAAATGGAGAAAGTATTGAGGAAAATGCCCTTATTAAAGCTCGTGCAATAAAAGAAGCCTTAGGTTGTAGAAATGTTGTTTCTGATGACACAGGTCTTTTCGTAGATGAGCTTAATGGTGATCCAGGAGTTCACTCAGCAAGATATGCTTCAACTCACGATGATGAAAAAAATATAGATAAATTGCTTAAAAATTTAGGAGATTCAGAAAATAGAAAAGCTCACTTCAGAACAAGCATAGCTTTAATTGAAGAAGATGGAAGTGAAAAATTATTTAGCGGAAAAATTGATGGAGTTATTATAAAAGAGAGAAGAGGAGAGGGAGGATTCGGCTACGATTCCGTATTTGTCCCTGAAGGATATGACAAAACATTTGCTGAACTTGGAGACGAAATAAAAAATAAAATTTCTCATAGGGCAAAAGCAATAGAAAACTTAAAAGGATATTTAAACTATAAATATAAATGTTGACAAAGAATTTACTAAATGTTAACATTATAGAAGTTGCTTAGACTTGGTGGGTATGGCCTAGTTGGTTAGGGCGCAAGATTGTGGCTCTTGAGGTCGTGGGTTCGAATCCCACTACCCACCCCATATATTTATGATTAAATGTGGATTGAAATAGTTGTTTCAATTCACATTTTTTTTAATAATAAAAAAACATGTCAAATATTTATGCTAATGTTTTTATTTTTAAATGTTAAATCTAAATAAAACAACGTCCCCATCTTTCATAACATAATCTTTTCCTTCGGATCGAACAAGACCTAATTCTTTTGCCTTTACCATAGATCCACTGGATACTAAATCTTCATAAGATACAGTTTCCGCTCTTATAAAGCCCTTTTCAAAATCTGTATGAATTTTTCCTGCAGCTTGAGGAGCTTTTGAACCTTTTATAATTGTCCAAGCTCTTGTTTCCATAGGGCCTGTTGTCAAAAATGAAATCAATCCTAAAAGGGAATAAGAAGATTTAATTAATTTGTCAAGACCGGAGCTTTTTAATCCCATTTCTTCCAAAAACATTTTCTTTTCTTCGGGATCCAAAGTAGCAATTTCAGCTTCTGTTTCAGCAGAAATTACAACAACTTCATTGCCTTCTTTTTCTGCATAATTTCTTACACTTTCGACTAATTTATTATTTTTCCCGTCATTTTCTATATCATCATCTGAAACATTTGCAACATAGATAATAGGCTTTGAAGATAAAAGTTGATATGTTTTTAAAAATTTTTCCTCTTCTTCGTTTAAATCTAAATTTCTGATAG
The DNA here is from genome assembly GCF_000478985.1 of Peptoniphilus sp. BV3C26. Lineage (GTDB taxonomy): Bacteria > Bacillota > Clostridia > Tissierellales > Peptoniphilaceae > Peptoniphilus_B > Peptoniphilus_B koenoeneniae. The sequence goes on along the minus strand of NZ_AWXB01000063.1, from coordinate 20,822 downwards.
ATTCTCCTTTTTCAAGAGTGCTTTTAATTTTTCCTAAAAGCTCAAATTCTTTTGTAAGTGTTTTATCACCCTTTAATTGTTTTTGAGTTTTTGAATATCTTTTTTCAATTACTTCAAGGTCTGATAAAATCAATTCCAAGTTAATATTTTCAATATCTCTAATAGGATCTACACTACCGTCAACATGAATAATATTGTCATCTTCAAAACATCTTACAACTTCTACAATGGCATCAACTTCTCTAATATTTGCTAAAAATTGATTGCCAAGTCCTTCGCCTTTGCTTGCACCTTTTACAAGGCCGGCTATATCAAAAAATTCTATTGCTGTTGGAACAATTTTTTCAGATTTGCTCATTTCAGCAAGAACTTCAAGTCTCTCATCAGGTACACTTACAACGCCTATATTGGGTTCTATAGTTGCAAAAGGATAATTTGCAGCTTCAGCTCCCGCTTCAGTAAGTGCATTAAATAAAGTGGATTTTCCTACATTAGGTAAACCTACAATTCCAAGTTTCATTTAATCGCCTCATTTCCTAAATTATTATAACATAGATTAAGCCTATTCTTATTGGTTTTAAACTAAACATATTGTATAATATATTAGAAACTATGAAAAGGAGGTAACACTTTGAGTGCTATATTAATAAAAGAACTTTCTAAGAGAATCGGAAAAGGCAAAGTTTTTTTCTGACTTTAATCTTGAAGTTCCTGAAGGAGAATTTTTTGCACTGCTTGCTCCTGAAAAAAGAGGAAAAACAACTCTTTTTAGAATTCTATTTAACTTTTTAAAACCGAATAAAGGTAAGGTCTATATTTTTGATATGGATACGGTGAAAGATTCTAAAATAATAAAAGAATCTGTAGGCTTTGTACCAAATGAAGTTATGCTTAGAGAAAATGTAAAAGCATCTTCAATATTTAATAAGACATTATCTGCTCACAATTTAAAGAACAAAGACGAACTTGAAAAATTGCTTGATTATTTTGGCTTTAATGAAAGACTTAGAATAGGAGAGATGACTGAAAGAGAAAAGAGAATTTTTACTATTATCAACGCTCTTTTATTTAAACCAAGACTTGTAGTCTTTGATAATGCAACAAATGAATTAAACCAAGATGATTTGACAAAACTTTTTACTTATTTAAAAGATTTAAAAAGAGAAGAAAATTTAACAGTATTTCTATTATCCGATAACTTATCTTTAGCTCAAAGCTATTGCGACAGAGTTGCAATTATTTCAGAAGGAGCGGTTAAAGATATTGAGTATACAAATGATAAACTAAGTAATGATAAAAAAATTATTATTAAAGAAAATATTGGCGATTTAAACGAATTTACTAAAGTTGGAGCAAGGGTAATTAAAGATGAATTAAATCATAAAGAGCTTTATTACAATGGAGATTTGAGGAAAATAAGTAAGATTTTATTTGATTTGGATATTATTAATTACAGCATCTTAGATTCAACTTTGGAAGATAAAATTAATGCTTTAAAAGAAGGACCTCTTCCAAAATTTGAAAATGAAAGAGAAAGAGATGAAGTTCCTGAAATAATTGATTTTAAAAACCAAACTATGTATGAACAAACATATATAGAAGAAGTTGACAACCCTATTGACGTTGAAGAAACAACAGAAGATAATGTTGAAGAAACAACTGAAGATAATAATGTTTTTGAATCCTCTTATGAAAATAGGGAGGATAGAGATTTTTCAGAAACTTTCAACGATGAAACTTTAGTAATTGATAAAGATTCAGAAAATTCAAATTTTACAGATTCAAATAGTCAAACTATAAACTTTAGCTATAAGCAAAAGGAGGAAGAGTGAAATGGTGTTTTCTAAAGAATTTAAATCCACTTTTGGAAAGATGATAGCCTGGTTATTGGTAATTGCAATTTTAACTGGTCTTTTGTTAGCGTTTTATCCTTTAATGCTTGAAGATAGAATGAAGAGTCTTGTAGAAACATTTGTAAATGAACTCAGCCCAAACTTAAAAATGGTTTTAGGTTTGGAAGAATCTATTGATTTAACTGATCCCGGTCAATATATTGCTTTTATTTTTCAATACATTGCAGTTTTGATTTCAATTTTTGCTTTCCAAATAGGAGCACAAGCTCTTGCGAAGGAAGAAGAAACAGGTTCAATACAATATATTTATTCAAATCCTATTAATAGAAGTGAAATAGTTTCACAAAAACTATTTTCCAACATTACAACATTATTTATATTTTTATGCGGTCTATTTGGCATAACTTTTGCTTTTATAAAAGTAATTGCTCTTAAATATTCACAAATAGATAATGGAGAAAATTTAGTAAATCTTGTAATTATATTTTTAGGTATTTTAGCTACAGCTCTTGTATTTATGTCTATAGGATATTTCATTTCATCTTTTTCAAGAAGTTCATCCCATGCTGAGGGAGCAGGAATATTATTTGTAATAGTTGTAGTTTTAATTGTAATTGCAGGAAAAGTACTTGGCGAAACTTTCTTTGAAGTAGTAAATAAATTTTCATACGAAGTATTTAAACCAATAAGACTTATAAGTGCAAATTTTGATTTTATAGGTATGGGAATTAATTTAATAATTTTTATTTTAATGTTAGTTTTAACTTTCATAACTTATAATTCAAAAGAATTTAAATTTTAATTTTAAATTTTAAATCTGTTAGAAAATTTTCTAACAGATTTTTTTGAACTTTTTTAAAACTTGTGCAGATAAATAGTTAGGAGGACAAATAAAATGATATTAACAACAACAGAAAAAATTGAAGGAAAAGAAATTACAGAGTATTTAGGACTTGTTTATGGAGAAGTAGTAAACGGAATAAATGCAATAAAAGATTTCGGTGCAGGAGTTAGAAATATTTTCGGTGGACGTGCTGAAGGGTATGAAAGCGAAATAATAAGTGCAAGAGATGAAGCTTTAGAAGAATTAAAAACAAGAGCTTCTTCCATGGGAGCAGATGCAGTAATTGGCATAAGATTTGAGTTTGAAGTAATGGGACAAGGAAATATGCTTTTACTTAATATAAGTGGCACGGCAGTAAAAATTAAATAACTTTCAAGAAATATGATTGAAAAGTTAATAAAAGATTATGGAAAAGCCCTTTATAACTTTTGTTTAAAAATCACTTTCAATAAATATCAAGCGGAGGATCTTTATCAAGAAACCTTTTTGCATATTATAAGATTGCAAAATAAATTAGATGAAAAAGAAAACGTAAAAGCTTTTATATTTTCTTTAGCGAACAGAATATGGCAAGATAAAAAGAAAAAATATGCAAGAAGAGAAAGAATAGCCCCTGAAACGTCTTTAGAAGAGGGGCAGGAGATTCCTTTTGATGAAAATATTGAAGATAATTTAATTAACAAAGATATGTATTCTTTTATAAGAAATGAAATAGACAAACTTGATGATAAATTTAAACTTGTGGTTATATATTTTTATTATGGAGAGCTCAGCGTTAGTGAAATTGCAAAAATTATGAACATACCAGAAGGGACAGTTAAATCGAGATTGTTTAGTGTAAAAAAATACATAAAGGAAAAATTGGAGGGTGAATTTTTTGAAAATTGATAATTTAATAAAAGACAGTTTAAATTTTGAAGAAGAAGTTCCAGAATTATTAAATATGAATTTATTAAAACTTGAAAAAGAAAATAGATATGTAAAAATTGTAGCAAGACTTATATTTATAAGTGCCTTTGTTTTAACCATATTAGGTCTTGCAGTCTTAATAAAGTTATTTCCCCATAATATTTTATGGTCTTTAAAAAATAATTTTATTTTTACTTTTTTAATAATTAACGGAATAGCTTTTATGAATTTTATATTAATAATTTTATCCGTATTATTAGCTTTTATTGTGGGACTTGGAGGTAAAAATTATGAAATTAACTCTTATAATCTTTAGTTTCATATCCATGATACTTTCCCTTGCAACAGGGATTTTAATAGGAGTCTGGGTTTATAAAGATGCTAAAGAAAGAAAAAATAAAGATGCTTTATTGTGGACTTTAGCCACAATTTTTGTTCCTTATCTTTTAGGCTTTATAGCCTATTTACTTTTTGCAAGAAATAACGTAAAAAGAAAATGTGAAAGCTGTGGCTATTATAATTCTATAGAAAATACTTTTTGCTCAAAATGCGGTTCTGAGCTTAATTTTGAAAAGCCAAATGAAAATAATATTAAAAAGAATAATAAAATTTTATTGGCTGCAATAGTCACATTTATCTTGGCTATAACTTTTATAATAGGAGCTGGAATTGTTGCATTTAGAAATATGGATGGAGAGCTTGAAACAAACAAGCCTGACCTGATAGAAGATTTTGACTACAATAAAGGTTATGTTACAGAAAATTTAGAAGAAAATATAAGTGATACTTCAGAATCACCTTATTACTATACAGTTCAAGAAAAAGTTAATGCAACTTTTAATTTACAAGATTCAACTAAAAGAAAGGTTAGGATTTTTGATTTAGACGGGGGTTTAAATTTTAAAAAAATAGAGGCTGAATTTGAGGGGGAAAATTCCAAAATATTCTTGTATTATAACGATGACAGCGAACCTGCATTTATTTTGGATAAATCCAACGTAAAATTTGTTGCTGACAAACCTTTAGATAAATCCGAAAAAGAAGTAAAAATTTTAAAAGTTGTATTGAAGATGAATAAGGGTCAAGAAAAACTTTCTATAAAATTAAAATAAAAATTAAGATGCGAATATTATTTAAAGCCTATCCTATATGGATAAGGCTTTTTTTATGATAAAATAATTTGTTAAGGAGGGACTTATGGCAAAAGATGTAATAATTGCACTGGATTTTAAAAATAAAGAAGAGTGTTTGAATTTTTTAGATAAGTTTGATGAAAAATTGTATGTAAAAGTAGGACTTGAATTATTTTATTCTGAGGGACCTCAAATTATAAATGAAATAAAAAAGAGAGGTCATAAAATTTTTCTTGATTTAAAACTTCACGACATACCTAACACAGTAAAGGGTGCTGCAAATTCTCTTAAAAATCTTGGAGCTGATATGACAAATCTTCATATTTGCGGCGGATCAGCCATGATAAAAGCTGCAAGAGAGGTTTTTGAAAATTCAATTTTAATCGGTGTTACTGTTTTAACTTCAACAGACGAAGAAACTTTACACAGGGAAATTTTAGTGGATAAAGATTTTTCTCTTGAGGACACGGTAATTTCTTATGCAAAAATGGGAAAAGAAAACGGACTTGACGGAATTGTATGTTCAGCTCTTGAAGTTCCGAAAATAAAAGAAAAAGTTGGAAAAGATTTTTTAACTGTTACTCCTGGAATAAGGCTTGATGATTCTTCAAATGGAGATCAAAAAAGAGTTGTTACTCCTAAATATGCAAGAGAACTTGGTAGCGATTATATTGTTGTAGGAAGACCTATAACAAAAAGTGAAGATCCTCTTAAGGTTTATAAAATAATAAAAAAGGAATTTGTAGGTGAATAAATGAAAGAGATATCAAAAATTTTATTAGATATTAAAGCTGTAAGTTTAAATCCGGAAAATCCATATACATGGGCATCGGGAATTAAAAGCCCAATCTATTGTGACAACAGACTTTTACTGTCATACCCTGAAGAAAGAGATATTGTTGAAAAAAATCTTGTTAAATTAATTAAAGAAAAATATCCAGATGTTGAATACATTATGGGAACTGCAACTGCAGGCATTCCTCATGCAGCTCTTATTGCAGATAAAATGAAACTTCCCATGGGTTTTGTAAGAAGTGGAAACAAAGATCATGGAAAGGGAAATAAAATTGAAGGGGAAATCTTTAAAGGAAAAAAAGTTCTTGTAATTGAAGATTTATTTTCTACAGGTGGCTCATCCATTAACGCTGCTATAGCTCTTAGACAAGCAGGTTTTGATGTAATTGGAGTAATTGCAATTTTTTCTTACAATTTAAAAGCTTGCAAGGAAAATTTTGATAAAAATAATTTATCTTTTGCATCCCTTACTGATTATGACGAATTAATAGATATAGCCCTTGAAATAAACTATATTAAAGAAAGTCATCTTAAAAAATTAAAAAGGTGGAAACAAGATCCAAATGATGAATCTTGGATGACAGAAGAATGAAATTAGCGGAAAGGCTTTTAAAAGGTCTTAATAATAGTTCTGAAAAAATTTTAAAAGATTCAAGTAGATTAAATAAACTTTATAAATTAGCCTTAAAAAAATTTGACAAATTAGGTCTTTCAGAATTTACTTTGCAAAATTTAAAAACAATGATTAGTATGGCTCAAGATTTTATTAATGGAAATTATAGGGCCTACAATAGAAAAAATATTATTTTAATAATATCCGGCCTTTTGTATTTAGTTAATCCTTTTGATTTAATACCTGATTTTTTAATTGGAATAGGATTTTTAGATGACATATATGTTATGAAATTTATCATTAAAAAAATCACAAAGGAGATTGACAGATATAATGCTTGGAAAAATATCAAATGAGAATAAAAAGCTTAATAGGGATTTTTATTCTAAAGATCCAATAAGTGTAGCTAAAAATTTGTTGGGCAAGATTCTAATTCATAAAATTGATGAAAAAAATCTTATTAAAGGTTTAATTGTCGAAACGGAAGCTTATACAGGAATTGACGACAAGGCTTGTCAAACTTTCTCAGGAAGAAGAACTGAAAGAAATGAAACTATGTGGGGCCAGGAAGGTCATGCTTATGTTTATATGACTTATGGTATTCATTACTTGTTAAACGTCGTCACAGAGGCGCCTGAGCTTCCCAGCGCAGTATTAATTAGGGCAGTATCTATTTTAAATCCATCGAATCTTGTTTATAAAAACAGATATGGCTTAACTTTTGAAAACTTAAGTAAATATCAAATAAAAAATTTATCAAATGGGCCGGGGAAATTAACAAAAGCTATGGGAATTGACAAGAAGTTCAACGGTATTGACTTGACAGGAGATAAGCTCTATATTGAGAAAGGTATTTCCGATTTTGAAATTGTAAAATCAAAAAGAATTGGAATAGATTATGCTGAAGAGGCTAAAGACTACCTCTACAGATTTTATATAAAAGGAAATAAGGACGTTTCGAAATTATAGTTATGGAGGAAATATGAAAATAGCAGTTACTGCGGGCACACCGGTAGACACTGGATTAGGTTGTAAAATTATTGAAGACCATGGATATGAAGCTTTAAGTTTTCCTGTTGCAAAGAACCCGGAAGAACAAGATAGGCTTCAATTTTTAGGTCAATCAACTTTAGAAAAAAAAGTTGAAGAAATTATTGATATAGGAAAAGAAAAAGATGCAAAGGCACTTTTTATTTACTGCAATTCTTTAAGCACTGCAATTGACTATAAAAAAATTGAAAAAAATAAAAATTTCAAAATTATAACACCATTAAAAGTTTACGAAGAGTATGCAAAAAATTTCAAATCTCTCGGAGTAATTGGAGCAAATTCACAAGCTGTACATGGCATTGAAAAAGTTATGAAGTCACAAAATTTAAAGCTTAACCTTGTTACTTTAGGAATTTTGCCTCTTGTTATATCAATTGAAAACCATGAAGAGCCCAAAGAAATAATTGAAAAATTAGACATTAAAAATTTACTTAAGTTCTTTGAAAATATAAAAATTGATGGGGGAAACATTGAAGCATTGGTCCTTGGATGTACGCATTTCCCATATATTAAAGATGAGCTTTATAAAATCTCTAAATTAAATATATTGGATCCTGCAGAGGGCATGCTTGAATTATTGGACAAAATTGTAAAATGATAGAAATTAAAGACGTAAAATTTAAATACCAAGATGATGAAAAATATGCCTTAAATGGTATAAACTTAAAATTTAAAAAAGGAGAATTCATAGCTATACTAGGCCATAACGGAAGCGGAAAATCAACTTTGGCAAAACTTATAAATGGACTTTTAATACCTAATGAAGGAAGCATTTATGTTGATGGCATGGACACTAAAGATGACTCAAAAATATGGGATATAAGAAGTAAGGCTGGTCTTGTTTTTCAAAACCCTGATAATCAAATAGTAGCTACAATTGTGGAAGAAGATGTAGCTTTTGGACCTGAAAATTTGGGAATTCCGCAGAAAGAGCTTAGAGAAAGAGTTGATAGGGCTCTTTTAAGCGTAGGTATGGAAAAATATAAAAAAAGTGCTCCCCATTTACTTTCGGGAGGACAAAAACAAAGAGTTGCCATTGCTGGTATTCTTGCAATGGAGCCTGATTATGTAATTTTAGATGAGCCTACTGCAATGCTTGATCCGTCAGGAAGAAAAGAAGTAATAGATACCTTGTTAAAATTAAAAAATGAGGGAAAGGGTGTAATATTAATTACTCACAACATGGAAGAGGCAGCTCTTGCAGAAGAATTAATAGTTATGGAAGAAGGATATATTATTTTACAGGGTAAACCTCTTGATGTATTTTCAAATGTTGAAAAGATTAAAAATATTGGCCTTGATGTGCCTGTTGCTACTGAAATTTCATATAATTTAAAAAAATCAGGCCATGATATAAAAATTGTTTTAAATGACCAAGAACTTGTTGAGGAAATATGGAAATTATCAAAATAGAGAATCTTAATCACATATACTCCAAAGGAACACCTTTTGAAAAAAAAGCCTTGGATAGCATAAATATAAAAATTAATAAGGGAGAGTTTATTGGCCTTATAGGACACACTGGAAGTGGGAAGTCAACCTTAGTTCAGCATTTGAACGGACTTTTAAAAGCAAGTGAAGGCAGGGTAATTGTTGACGGAAGGGAACTTTTTAAAGACAAGTTGGACATGTCTAAAATAAGAGAAAAAGTTGGCTTGGTTTTTCAATATCCGGAATATCAACTTTTTGAAGAAACTATTTTTAAGGACATTTCCTATGGTCCTAAAAATATGGGCTTGAGTCAGGAAGAGATTGAAAGGAGAGTTAATTTTTCAATGGATGCTGTAGGGCTTTCTTTGGATTTAAAAGATAAATCGCCCTTTGACTTATCTGGTGGACAAAAAAGAAGAGTTGCCATAGCAGGCATACTTGCAATGAAGCCGGAAGTTCTTGTTCTTGATGAGCCAACTGCAGGTCTCGATCCAAAAGGTAGAGATGAAATTTTAGATGAAATTTATAGCTTATATAAAAACACTGAAATAACAATTGTAATAGTTAGCCACTCAATGGATGATATTGCGAAATTTGCCACAAGAATTATTGTCATGAATAAAGGAAAGCTGTTTTTAGACGGAAAACCTGAAGAAATCTTTATGCACTATGATGAATTAAAAAAAGTTGGATTAGGAGTTCCAGAATCTACAAAAATAATGAGAAAGTTAAAAGAAAAAGGTATAGATGTAAAGCTTAATTGCATAACTGTTGATGAAGCTTATAAAGAAATAGAACGGATTATTGGAGGAAAGAATGCTTAAAGATATAAATTTAGGACAATACTATCCTGGGCAATCAGTCCTTCACAAATATAATCCTAAATTAAAAATTATTAGTGTAATGTTTTTTATATTACAGTTATTTTTTATTGATTCATTTACTCCATATATTTTTGTTGGGATTTTTTTAATTTTGGCGACTTTATCATCAAGTTTAAAGTTTTCCACTGTTTTTAAAGGTTTAAAACCTCTTAGATGGATAATTTTAGTTACATTTGTAATTAATTTATTATTTGTTGGAGGAGAAGAAATATTTAGACTTGGACCTTTATCCATTACTAAAGAATCTTTGAAACTTGCTTCAATGACTTCTGTAAGAATTGTACTTTTAGTTTGGGGCACATCTCTTTTAACGTTAACAACTTCTCCTATTGAGCTTACAGATGGTCTTGAGTCACTTATGAATCCCCTTGCTAAAATAGGACTTCCAGCTCATGAAATTTCAATGATGATGACAATAGCATTAAGATTTATCCCAACTCTTATAGAAGAAACAGATAAGATTATGAAGGCACAAAAGGCAAGAGGAGCAGATTTTGAATCGGGAAATATTATAAAAAGAGCAAAAAATTTAGTTCCTCTTTTAGTACCACTTTTTATTTCTTCTTTCAGAAGAGCCGATGAACTGGCAATTGCAATGGAAGCAAGATGTTATAGGGGAGGAGAAAATAGAACAAGATTAAATGAATTAAAAATAGTTAGAAAAGATTATTTTGTTTTTTCTACTTCAACATTATTTTTTGCCCTAATAATATTTACAAGTATTATTAAATTGTGGAAATTTTAAAATGAACATAAGACTTAAAGTAACCTATGATGGAACAAAATTTTATGGATTTCAAAAACAACCTAAGCTTAAAACAGTAGAAGGTGTTTTAACAAAGGCTGTTGAAGATACAGTTAAACATAAGGTTAAATTATTTTACTCAGGTAGAACAGATAGAGGAGTGCATGCCTTAGGTCAATATGTCAATTTTTATTCAAACACTACAATTGACCTTGGAAATTTGCCGCGAGTTATAAATTTTCATCTGCCAAATGAAATATCGGTAATAGAAGCAAAACTTGTAAAGGATGATTTTCATTGCAGGTATAATTCAATTGAAAAACATTATAGGTATGTAATTTTTAACGGCAAATATAAGAACGCACTTTTTTATAATAGATCTTGGCACTATCCTTTTAAAATTGATGAAGATAAGCTGAAAAAAAGCCTTGAGTGTTTAATAGGAGAACATGACTTTAAATCTTTTATGGGTAGAGATGCAATTGTAAAAGACACTATAAGGACTTTATATAGAATTGATGTGAAAAAAGAAAATAATTTTATTTATATTGATTTTTATGGAAAAAGTTTTTTAAAAAATATGATTAGGATAATTGTAGGCACTGCAGTTCAAATAGCAAGTTCAGATAGAGATGTAAATTTAATGAGAGAAGCTCTTTATGCAAAAGAAAGAAAGTATGCAGGACTTACAGCTCCGCCCCATGGTCTATATTTAATGAATATAAGGTTTGATGAAGAAAAATGAAAAAATATATTATGGCATTTGATGCCGGAACAACAAGCAGTCGTACAATAATATTTGATGAATTTGGAAATATTATTTCTTCAGCACAAAAAAATTTTGCTCAATATTTTCCAAAACCTGGATATGTTGAGCATGATCCAAATGAAATATGGTCTACTCAAATAGGAACAGCTGTTGAAGCTATGTCAAAAGTCGGAATATCACCAAGTGATATAAAGGCTATAGGAATTACAAATCAAAGAGAAACGACTGTAATATGGGATAAAAAAACAGGAGAACCAATTTATAATGCCATTGTTTGGCAGTGTAGAAGAACCTCCGAATTTTGTGACAGCCTTAAAGATAGAGGATATGAAGAATTTTTTAGAAAGAAAACAGGATTAGTTATTGATGCATACTTTTCAGCTACAAAGATAAAGTGGATATTGGATAATGTTGAAGGTGCTAGAGAGAAGGCAGAAAAGGGTCAACTTTATTTCGGAACAATTGATACCTGGCTTATTTATAAATTAAGTGGCAACAAACTTCATGTTACTGATTATTCCAATGCTTCAAGAACTATGCTTTTTAACATAAACACCCTCACCTGGGATGATGAAATCTTAACTTTACTGAACATACCTAAATCTCTTTTACCCCAAGTAAAATCTTCTTGTCAGGTTTATGGATTAAGTGATGATAAGTTTTTAGGAGGAAATATTCCTATAGCAGCTGCTATCGGAGATCAGCAATCAGCATTGTTTGGACAGTTATGCTTTGAAGAAGCGGAAGCAAAAAATACATATGGGACAGGGGCTTTTCTACTTATGAATACAGGGCAAAAGCCTATTTTCTCTAAGAACGGTCTTGTTACTACAATAGCCTGGGCTATAGAAGAAAAAGTTTATTATGCATTAGAGGGATCAATATTTGTTGCAGGATCTGCAATTCAGTGGTTGAGAGATGAGATGCACTTAATAGAAAGCTCTCAAGATTCTGAATACATGGCATCAAAAGTAAAGGATACTTTGGATTGTTTTGTTGTACCTGCTTTTACAGGACTTGGAGCTCCATATTGGGATCAATATGCAAGAGGAACAATTGTTGGTATAACCAGGGGAACAAATAAATACCATATAATCAGGGCTACTCTTGAATCCATTGCATTTTTATCTTATGACGTTTTAAATGCAATGGAAGAAGACTGTAAATTTAAACTTAAAAAATTAAAGGTTGATGGAGGAGCAAGCAATAATAATTTTTTAATGCAATTTCAATCAGACATAATAGGAGTGGATGTAGAAAGACCTTCTATAGTTGAAACGACAGCAAAGGGAGCTGCTTTTCTTGCCGGTTTGAGTGTAAAAATTTATAAAAATATGGAAGATCTTAAGAAAAAAACAAATAGTTATAAAATTTTTAAACCTCAAATGGATGAAATAAAAAGAAATGAATTAGTGGATAGATGGCACCGAGCTGCTATAAAATCAAAAGATTGGGCAAAGGATAATTAATAATCGAAATTTTAGTGGATTAGGGATGAAAATTTACAAAGAGGTTAAAATTAAGTTAAAAATTTACTTAATTGTGGAAGAACATTATACTCAAGTATATAATTTCTTTAGGGGGCTAAATAGATGAAACCAATGAATCGACTAAAGCAAATATTAATAAATTCAAAGTCATCTTTTGAAAGATTTCCTTTACCTATATTTATATCAATATTAGCTGCAATTTTCTTTATATGTGGAATTTATCCTGAAAAATTAAATGAAAAGTTCATTCGTTATGGCTTAATATCTATATTTTCAGTTTTTTTATACCTAAATATAAAATTATTTTCTGAAGGAATCCAATATTCTGCAAAGGATGAATCAGATAAGAAAAAAAATAAATTATTTATAATTTCTTGCTATATAATATCACTTCCAATTGTTTATGCCATGTCAGTTGTAATAAATTTATTTAAAGACGGGTTTAAATATGATTCAGCTCATGTATACTTCGGAGTGCTATTTGCTTTATTTATTTGCGTTTTTTTCATATCGAAAATATTTTACCACAACGATTATATTGCATATGCAGTTAATATTTATAAAAACATAATAATATCATTTTCTTATTCAATAATTCTTTTTATAGGTTTAAGTGCAATTATATTAACTATAAATTTATTATTGAACGCAAAGATAAGTTCGAAATTTTATTTTTATATTTTTATAGTAATTTTTATACCCTTTAATTTTCTAATATTTTTATCTCAATTGCCTAAAATTCAAAATCCTTTAAATGATTATAAATTTGGAAGTGTATTTGAAAAACTTATAGATTTTATAGTAATACCTTTATGCAGTATATATGCAATAATACTTTATATTTATTTTATAAAAATTATATTCACAAGAGAGGTTCCTCAAAATATTATTTCCAATCTTGTTGTATGGTATTCCCTTGTATGCGTAGGAGTATTGTTTATAAATAAGATTATTGAAACAGATATATCTAAATCCTTTAAAAAAATAATGCCTATAATAATTTTACCATTGATATTATTTATGTTTTATTCAATGTGCATAAGAGTATCAGAATATGGTTTAACACCAAACAGATATTATGTTATTGCAGGCGGGATTTTTTCACTTTTGTCAATGCTATACTATATTTTTTATAAAGATAGTTCAAATATAACCATTCCTATTATTTTAGTTATTGTTATTTTAATATCTACAATAGGGCCTCAGTCCGCTTACAACATTTCACTTTTAAGTCAAGAGGCGAGACTTTATAAAATTCTTGATAAAAATAAAATGTTAAAAGGTGAAATCATAACCCCAAACAAAAATCTTTCAGAAGATGATAAAAAACAAATTTTAGATATTACAAATTATTTAAATTATAGATATCAAAAAAGTCAGTTAAAATATTTGGGAGATGGAACAAAATCTTTTAAGCAAATTTTTGGATTTGATATTGGGGATCTTAATCTATCATCAGAAGATGAAAAAGCTGTTAGTGATATGGATAATGCTTATATAAGTGCAACATCGTTATCTGAGATAGATGTATCAAACTATAAAACTTTTACTGAAATTGATACAGGACAAGATCAAAGTGAAAATAAGAATGATAAATATACCTATAAGTTTGAAGATAATAAATGCAAAATTTTATATAAAAAAGGCAAAGATTTTTATCCTTTGCTTGAAATAAATTTAAAAGAAATAAAAGATAAATTAATTGTTTTAAAAGAAGAAAATTCAAATATCAACATTGATTATTTAACCATAGAAGGAAGTAAAGATAATATCAATTACAAAGTTATATTCAGAGATGTATTTTTTAATTCAATGGATGATTTAAAAGATTTTTATTTGCATCTATATTTATTAACAAGTGAATGAAATGAAAATATTATTTATAGTTATTAATAACGAAGAACATTTAAGAGAACTAGTTGAAGAGTTTGCTGAAAATGACATTAAAGGAGGCACAATTTTAGAAAGCAAAGGCTTAGGAAATCTAACAAATAAATATATTGAAGAAGGATATTTTACTTATCTTAAAATTTTTATGCCAAGTCCTATTAACTATAATAAAACAATCTTCTTAGTTTTAGATGATGAGAAGATTGATATCGCAAAAAAATGTGTAAGAAAAATATTAGGGGATATGTCAAAAGCCAACACAGGAATAATGTTTACTTTAAACGTAGATGATGTGGAAGGACTTACAAAATAATTGGGAGAGATCCCAATTTTTTATTGTTTATAAAAATTTATAAAAAGTGTAGTATACTTTTCTTATGAAAACTTTAAATTGTTATGGAGATTCAATAGTAAATGGATTTGGAGTAAAAAAATCTTTTTTAGATTATTCCTTGCCCTGCAAAATAAATAATTATGGAATAAACGGTCTTGAAACAGATGGCTTGTTAAAAAACATGATAAATATAAATTTAAAAAATGATATTTTTTTCATGGCAGGCATCAATGATTTTTCAAACGGTAAATCCTTAAGCCATGTATATGAAAATTATTTAAAAATAATTGAAAATATTAAAGGTGTTGAAAATATCTTTTTGGGAATTCCTTTTTCTGTTATTAATTATGAGTCTTGGTCTTATTACGACAATTTTACATATAAATCAACCGTTAATAAATTGAGAGAATTTGAAAAAATAATTTTAGATACAAAATTTGATTCAAATGTAAATATAATTAATTTTTATAGAAAATTTATTTTAAAAGAAAATTTAACTTTTGATGGGATTCATCCAAACACGGAAGGACACAAAGTTTTGTATAAAATATTTAAAAGTGAAATAGAGGAAGTTTATGGAAAAATTTGAACTATTAATATGTAAACGTAAACTTACAAAGCGCGAAAAATTTTTAATTTTAATTTTGGGGTTTTTAATACTTGAAATTTTAATTTTTAGAAATTTATACCAACCTTTAGAAAATGAAATCTCAGCTTTTAAAAGTCAAATTGAAATTAATAAAGAAACTTTAGAAGAACCGATAAAGGTTGAAAAAGAAGAAAAAATAACTTATAAATCGGATAAGCCAATAAATAATATAATTGATGGAAATTTAATTTCAATTTCATCAATAAATAATATGGGGGACTTAAATAAAATAGTTGCAAATTATAAAGGAAATGAAAAACAATTAATTGCATTATTTGAAGATTTGGGAAATAGACTGAGAGTAGTGAACCTTAAAACAATTAAAGTTGGTCTTGAAGGAAATTTTTTAATAATAACAAATGAAAAATTTAATAATACATACAAAAAATCTGAAAATTTGTCAGATGAAAATACTAAAAATATAAATTTAAAAGAAATATATTTTAAAGATTCAAAAATTCAATCAAAACCTGTAAACCAAATTAAGGTAAAAGCTTCAAGTTTAAATTTAAATAAAGAAAAGGTAAAAAATTATAATAAATCAGATAAAAATATAGATTTAGAAAAGAATAAGGTAAAAAAAGAGGAAAATAAAACAAATGAAATTGTTGAGAATAAAAAACCTCCTTTAGTTTCAGAAGAACCTTTAAAAGAAAAAGACCCGATTGAAGTAACTCAATACGGTACAAATTTAGATTTCATAAATAACATGAATATAGTTTCTTACAATCCAAATTTTATGTTTGATAACAGATATGTTGATGTAATTTTTAATGATTTGAAAGATCAAAGAGGAAGATTTTTTATTGAATTTTATACAGGAAATCAGATGGGAAAATTCGGGTTAATAAAAGAGGGTCAAAGATATGAAATAAGTGAAAAATATAAAAATTTTGAGCTAAATAGTTTACTTTTTGAAAATGAAGATGAAATAGAGGGCTTTTATTATGAAATTTCTATTGAAGAAAAAGATCCAAATTCTTTTTCCATAGAGAGATATGGATATGAGAAATAAAGGTTTTACTTTAATTGAGCTTATAATTGTTATTTCTATTATTTGCATAATATTGGGAATTGCTATTCCAAAAATCACCGGTATTACAAACTTAAACGAAAGAAAAGAAGCCGAAAAATTAGTTGATGATTTAAAGTATGCGAGAAATATGGCAATTAAAATCGGAGATTATGTTAATTTTAAAATAGAAAACAAAAATTATAAAATATTTTCTAAAGAAAAAAACTTTAAAGATGTAGATCTAAAATTTTTATCTTTAGAAAAAGAACCTCAATTTAATAAATTTACTTGGACTAAAAGAGGAGCTTCGTCTTATAGAGGACAAGGAACTTTGATTTTGTATGGTAAAAATAAATATATTATAAGTGTTGCTCCAGTTACGGGAAATATAAATTTGAAGGTTGAAAAATGAAAAAAGGATTCTTAATGGTGGAAGTAATTGCATCTATTGCAATTTTATCTATAGTAGCTGCAAGTATTTTACCTATTTTTTATATAAGTCAAAGTCATTCAAAAAAAGCAAATGACAGAATAGAAGAAAGTTTAAATTTAAAAAATTTTATGGAAGAAAATATAGGTCAGCTATATAGCGGAAAAATATTAAATTTTGAAAGAAAAAGAGATAATTTAAATTCGAAGATTATTGATAAAGGAAATTTTTATGAATTAGTTGTTAAGGACAATAAAAACAATGAAATTAAATGCTACATATCAAAAGGGATTCACTTTAATTGAATTATTATTTGCAATGGCTTTAGGTGGCATAATAATAAGTGTCCTAATGACGACTTTCTATTCCGCTTTAAAATCTGAGAAGAGTTTAGTTAAAAACATAGATAGGGCTGAAAACTTATCATTTTTGCAAAATTATATTTGCGATGAATTTCAAAGCTCTGATTACTTTGTAAAATCAAATGCGGATATAGGACTTGCAATTGTAAATGAAAAACTTATAGGCAAAAACAATTATAAAAAATATAGATATATAACTTTTGGTGTAATAGATGGGAATCTTTATAGGTTTGCTTCTTCCGACAATAAAAATAAAATGGAAGAATTTAATATTATAAAGACAAGAGATAGACAGAAAGATGTAGGTTTAAATTTACTTGCAAAAAATATAAAGTCTATAAAACTTAGGGAAAAGGAAAATGAATTTGAAATTGAAATAAATTTTAAAAATAATAAATCAATAATTTCCATTTTAGCAAGAAGGTCCTCATATGAATAAAAAAGGATTTCTACTCATTATAACTCTTTTTACCATTGCAATAATAAGTATTATAGGACTGTTTGTTTTAAATTTAACCTCAAATTCCATTGAAATTTCTGCTAATTTAGAAGATAAATTACAGGCTGAGTATGTATCTGAAAGCGTAATAAATATACTTTTTGCCGAGCATAAGGAAGAGCTCAATAAAAAAATGGAAAGTATTATGGCAACTAAAGATAAGAAAATAATCATTGATGATATAAATTTAAAAGAGTTTTTTGATGCTGAATATGAAATTGAACTTAAGTACATTAAGGCTTACAAAGTTGAAGATTTTTTATTAAAAGTAAATTCAAAATATAAAGGAATTTGGGACTCTGCCAGTGCCAAAGGGAGTATTGTAAATAAAATTTATCTTAATGAAAATGGAGTAAGCTCAAAAGATATAGACAGGTCTCAAATGGAGTTTTTTGAATCAGAAATTTCTAAAATAAAAACTAAAGAACTTAGAAATTTTGAAATTACTGAAGATAGTGTTTTAATAAGTAACGGATTAAAAAATGAATTATATTTTAAAAAAGATTTTGAAAATCAGGCAAGCCCTTATTTTGTTTGGTACTCATACGAAATTATCACATTAAAAATAAATGCCGATCTTGAAACTGTAAATAAAGCTGAAATGACAGGATATATTATTAACAACGGCAAGATTACAGGGGATGGAATTAAGGCAGTAGGAGTATTTATAGAAGATAAAAGTTCAGATATTCAAGCAGATGTTGAAGTTAGGGGAGATTTAATTGATATTTACGACAAGAAAAATGTAAATTTAAAATATGAATTTAACAGAATAAAAATTCACAGGGAAAATTTACCTAATTATATTGATTTAAATATAAAAACAATAACTAAAAGTGACTTGGATTTTTAAATACTTGTTAAGTTTAATTTGTATTGTTATAATTATTATAGTTAATTTTAGGAGGTAAATTATGATATCAGCTGGCGATTTAAGAAAGGGTTTAACTTTTGAATATGATGGCGATGTTTATGAAGTTATAGATTTTCAACACGTAAAACCAGGCAAGGGTGCAGCTTTTGTTAGAGCTAAAATAAAATCAGTTTTATCAGGTGCAATAAAAGATACAACATTCAATCCAAGTGAAAAATTTGAAAAGGCTGTTATAGAAACAAAAACAATGCAATACTTATACAACGACGGAACATTATATTATTTTATGGATAATGAAACTTATGAGCAAATACCTCTTGACGGCTCTATGGTTGGTGATGCTCTTGATTTTATGAGAGAAAATGATTCCGCAACTATTAATTTTTACAAAGGATCTCCATTTAGAGTAACACCTGAAAATTTTGTTGAATTAAAGGTTACATTTACCGAACCAGGAGTTAAAGGAGATACATCTTCTGGAGGTTCAAAACCTGCAAAAGTTGAAACAGGTTATACACTAAATGTGCCTTTATTTGTTAACATGGGTGATGTTATCAGAATTGATACCAGAACCGGTGAATATATGTCAAGAGTATAGGAGGTTATCATGGATTATTTATTAAAAAGAGTATCTTATCTACAAGGTTTGGCAGATGGATTTGAAATTGATGAAAATTCAAAAGAAGGAAAGTTGTTATTAGAAATTATTGATGTTCTTTCGGACATAGTTGATGAAGTCAAAGATTCAAATAAAGATCTTGAAAATTATGTAGATATGGTTGAAGAAGATTTATCAGAACTTGAAGACTATGTTTATGATAATGATGAATATGAATTTGATGATGACTATGAAGACTATGATGATTTTGATGACTTTGATGACGAAGAAGATTTGCCATCAGCAGATGAAACTTCAAATGACTAATAAAAAGTTTAAGATTTAAAAAGCCCTTTATGGGCTTTTTTTATTATATTGCATATAATTGTAGAACTTTTTAATATTTGGTATAATTACAAAAGGAGGGTAATGATTATGTCTAATAAATTTTTAGTTGCTCAAGTTACAGACGGAAATATTAATATTTCCGATGATGTTATAGAATCAATTGCAAGTTTCGCCGCTCAAGGAGTTGAAGGCGTAGTTGAATTGCAATCAAATTTAAAAAATTCAGTTTCTGATATTCTTAAGGTTAAAAATGCCGGCAGAGGTATAAAAGTTAGCGTTGGAGAAAAGGAAGCTATAATTGATATGTATATAAATGTTGAATTTGGTAGCAATATAGTTGAAATTGCAAAAAAGGTACAAGAAGAAGTTAAGGAAAAAGTTGAAACTATGACAGATCTTGAAGTTGTAGAAGTTAATGTTCATATTAGTGGAATCCATATTAAGGATAAATAATGGGAAGAAGAAAAGCAAGACAAGGCTTGATGCAACTTTTATATCAAATGGACTTGAATTCTGATTTCAGTCAAAATGTAATTGATTTAAGCCTTGAAAATAATGATTGGAAAGTCGATGAGGCTGAATTTATAAAAGAATCAGCTGAAGAAATGATATCAAGGTTAGAAGAAATTGATAAAATCATTTCAGATAATTTAAAGGGCTGGACCTTTGAGAGAATAGCGATGGTTGATAAACAAATTTTAAGAATTGCTGTTTATGAAATGTTAAAAGGTCAAATTCCAAACAAA
Organism: Peptoniphilus sp. BV3C26; assembly: GCF_000478985.1. Lineage (GTDB taxonomy): Bacteria > Bacillota > Clostridia > Tissierellales > Peptoniphilaceae > Peptoniphilus_B > Peptoniphilus_B koenoeneniae. Next base: position 561 of record NZ_AWXB01000063.1, on the reverse strand, counting down.
ATAATTATTAACGAAGCAATAGAAATTGCAAAGAAATATTCTACAGTTGATGCTCCGAAGTTCATTAACGGAATTTTAGGAACTATTTATAGAAAATCTACAAAAGAAATTTAAATACTCAGAATAGTTCTGGGTATTTAATTTTTTAGGAGAGTTATGTCTGCATTAAAAGTTTCACAGGTTATAAACTACATAAAAAAAAGTCTTTCAATGGATTATTTTTTTAAATAGCCTTGAAGTTGAAGGAGAAATATCAAATTTTGTAAAACACAAAAATGGAAATATTTACTTTTCTTTAAAAGATGAAGTTTCAAAAATTGATGCTTTAATACCAATTATTGAAGCTCAGCAAGTTTCTTATGATTTTAAAGATGGAGATAAAGTAATTGTAAAAGGTGCAGTGTCAATTTTTGAAAGAGATTCCGGCATAAGATTAATGGTAAACTCTATAAAATTAAAGGGCTTAGGGGAATTAAGTGCTGAATTTTTGAGGCTTAAAGAAAAACTTAATGAAGAAGGACTTTTTTTAGAAAAATATAAAAAAACATAAATATTATGCCA
>NZ_AWXB01000062.1 GCF_000478985.1 Peptoniphilus sp. BV3C26 | reverse complement strand
ACTACTACTGCTTTCCACCGCTACAAGCATTCCCACCTTGAGTTTTGACCTGTCTGATGTAAAAGTATAGTTTCTGTACATATCGCAGGCATTTCCGCCAATATATCCAAGACCTGCATTTTGATAGACCTGTGAAACCCACATGGCACACCAGCCTGCACCCGGAGATGGCGTGATGTATGCAGCATTAACAATCTTCTTTTGAACTTCACTTGATGCTTCATACTCAACTCCACCACCTACGCCACCATTTGCACTGATAAGGTCAGAATTTCCAAAGGCTTCTCCCATATTTCCTTGTGCAAGGAATAAGGCTTCATAGTGCTTTAAGTTATCGGGATAATCAGCAAAGACCTTTCGGATAATGCTGTCCATCTCTTTTTTATGCAGCGTTACAATGAGCTTTTTATACTCATAAGGTTCTTCATGACTTTCGGTATATTCGTTGCCATCTTCATCGGTATAGGTGTCTGTAACTGTCCTGTATCTGATTTCAACTTCTTCCCTATATTCAAGGTCATACATGGACTCAAACAATTCTTTTAATATGGATTCTACTTCCGATACACTCTTTACCTCTCCACATCTTGATGTAATATAGGATAAAAGCTCATGGACATTATGACCAATATACTCTGTATTATTTAAGATGTACTCGTCATAGCCGGGATAGTTATTTTTGACATGATCAACCTCATTTTGAAGCTCACTCTCCATAGCAGAAAAGCTCTGATTGATTTCATTTAGGACATTTGGCTTTGACAAATAGCTTGTTGTAAGAATAGAACTTGTGGAGTTCATAAAGCCTGTCATTCCCGTTCCTGCAAAGTTGATAAAGAAAGTTCCCAAAATAATAAGACCTATGAAAATAATCATAAGTCCCTTTGCTTTTCTTAATATAAATCTCTTTGAGCCTTTCAACGAGCCAATGAGGTTTTCTTTAATCCGATCTCTGAGCCTTGACTTATTCTCACGACGAATGGCTGCCTTTACCTGATTTTTCTTTTGAAATCTTTTATAGGCATTTGCTCTTTTATATTCATTCGTCTTTTTCAGGTTCTCTTTGGCATCACGAAATTCAAGCTTCGATTTTCGCTTCCTGATTTTATAATCCTTATTTGTAAGATCGTATCCTTTCTTCGCCTTTTTCTTATCAGAATATTTCTTTATGCCATGAATGAGTTTCGAGCTTGCGTCCGCTGTCTTTTCTCCTGCCTCTACCCCTTTATTTTCATCACTTCCATGAGAAAGATAATCCCTTACGGTTTCACTTCCTTTGGCAAGTCCTGAAAGGGCAGATACCTTTACCATATCTTTCTTTAGCTTTTTCCTCTGCTCTTTAGAAAGGCTACTATAAACTTTTTCGCTTGCAGCATCTTTTCCAGTCTTTTTACCTTCAGATTTATTTCCCTTTGACACATCTTCTTTTTTTCTTGTATAAAGGCTTTCGGTGTAGTTTTTCCTCTTATACTTTCTCTTTTTAGCCTCATGAGTTATAGAGGAACTTCCAAAAAACTCATCTTTTTTATGGAGATTATCATCCACATCATAGGTCGATTCAAAGTAGTCGCTGTCCCTAAAGTCATTATCGTATCTGTCTATAATCCCGTCATTATCAAGGTCTTTTCCTAAAGGATCATAGATTTTTCCATCCTTTACCTCCGTAATATAATCCGATCTTCCTGTTTCACTTACAGCAGCTATACTATCCTTATCAGAAGCTCTATATCTTGCATTTCTCTTGGATGTTCCATAAGCCTTTTCATTATCAGAACTTACCTTGTTTATTTTCTTATGAACCTTGTCCTGAAATCTGTCTTTGTCATGGACGATTTTTCCTCTGTAATCATCGTTGTGCTTTAGCTTACTTTCTTCAGATGTAGTGAATGTTTCACTATGGATCATTTCTCTTTCAAGACTTGCCTTATGCCTTTCCCTAAAATCCTTTTTCAGCTTTTTCCCCATAGGCTACCTCACTTCTTCAGGCTTGGTAGTCATCTTCTGATAGAGAATTGTATCTTTCGGGAACTTATCAAGGAAAGGAACAATGGTATTTCCAAAGAACAGTAATCCCTCGCCCTCATTTGAGTTGGTAACATATCTAAGCTGAGGAAGTGAGATTTTAAGTTTTCTTGCTAAAATTTCTCTGTCTCCTGACGCTTGATTTAGCATTAAGACAAAGTCGGTATTATCAAAGATATTTTCAATTTCCTTACTCATAAGTAGGTCTTTGACATTTTGCGTAATACCCGTAGGGATACCTCCCCACTTACGAAATCTTTTCCAAATCTCTACCGAATACGATGCTGTCTGTTCATCTTTTAGCAGCAAGTGGAACTCGTCGATATAGTACCTTGTAGCCTTGCTTCCTCTATTTTGAGATACTTTATTCCACACCTGATCCTGTATAACAAGCATTCCTATTTTCTTTAGCTGACTTCCAAGCTCTTTAATATCAAAGCACAGGAGTTTCTTATTTAAGTCCACATTTGACCTGTGATTAAAAACATTAAGGGAACCTGATACATAGATTTCCATCTCCGTTGCCAGCTTTTTACCGACCTTTTCTTCCTGTCCTTTTAACATATCGTATAGGTCTTGCAGTATTGGCATATTGTCAGGAGTTGGATTATCAAAATACTTTTCGTAAATCTTAGGTAAGCACCTGTCTATAACGGACTTTTCTTCTGCCGTAAGACCACTGCCGCCTACTACAAGCTCCAGCATACTCATAATGAAGTTTGCTTTGTCTTTCAGTGGCGCATCCCCATCGCCATAGTTCATATTTATATCAAGGGGATTCAGGTAATCTTTGGACTTACTGCTGACTTTAATGACTTCTCCATTAAATTGTCTTACAAGGTTTCCATACTCTCCTTCTGGATCGCAGATAATCACATCATCGTCCGTTACTAAAATTGCATTTGCCATTTCTCTTTTAGCACTAAAGGATTTACCACTTCCAGGAGTTCCGAGGATTAGACCGTTTGGATTTTTGAGTTTTTTCCTATCTGCCATAATCAGGTTATGGCTTAAGGCATTTAGTCCGTAATAAAGACTGTTACTTGAATTGATAAAAAGCTCCTCTGTGGTAAAGGGCATAAAAACTGCCGTAGATGATGAGGTTAGTCCTCTATCTATCTCAATCTTGTTTACGCCAAGAGGTAGCACGCTGATAAGTCCTTGTTCTTGCGTATGGTCAAGTCTTTTCAGCTTGCAGTTATGCTTATTTGCAATGGAACTTATCTGAGAGATTGTGTTATCAAGCTTTTGCACCGTTTTTGCAAAGTTCATAAAGACGATACTTACCACAAACATTCGTTCATCTCTTGTCTGCAAATCTTTTAAGAGACTCTTTACATCTTCTCCATAGGTGATTAAGTCCGATGGAAGAATGTCCATATCATAACCGCTTCTTACCGCTTTCTTATTTTCCTCAATTTTCATCTTGTCAATATCGGTATTTTTTCTCTTTACCATTTTAATAGCTTCCGATTGGTCGATTGCCTTAATATGAAAGGAAATATTGATGTTATCATCAATATCCAAAAACTCGGCAAGCATACGGTCTGAAAGCTCGCTGGCAAGAATTTGAAAATGGCTGACTGCCCCGATAAATTTTCCAAACTTAAAGTACCTTGAAGGCGTGAAGTTAAATTCATCAGGTACAATGTATGTTTTAGTGCTTTCCCTTTTCCTCAAATTTTTGTATGAAAACTCAAAGGTCTTATTGGGATTTAATATATCGTGAAGAATCTTGAGTCTTTCTTCCCCACTTAAACTTTCCGCACGAACTCCCATACTCTTTAGATTAGATAATATATCTATCTCCAGTCTTTCAAGTTTTGATGTTGCCTGCTCTAAATTATCCGCTTCTACTGTAAAGGTTACATACTTTGATTTTTTCAGTCCATTATTTCCCTTTACAATCTGACTTTTAAGCATCTCTCTAAACTCAAGACGTATATCGTCAAAACCGTCCTTTTTATCTGGTATCTGAATTGCCGACTTCATTTCTTCGTTTCGTCCAAGTTGATTGATATATGAAAACTCAATACTGATACTTGGATCAAAGGAGTTTAGAAAATTTGCAAACTGATTAAAAATAAGATCCCTATCTTCATCTAAAGCAAGTTGGTAGTTAATATCCTGAAAGGCTATGCTTTTACTAAAGTGCTTTTCGTCAAGCTGACATATACCACTTTTTAAGAGTCTATGATAGGGAATGGTATCTTCGACAGTATATCTTTTTGGTTCTTTTCTAAAAATAAGGTCAAGTAGCCCGCCTTTATCTTTTTTAGATTTTCCCTTATTTTGCTTTAAGTCCTGTCTTTGACTTCTTAACATCTTTTTGTTTTGTTCTAACTTTACCTGCTGAATCTTTCTTTTGTCTTTCAAGGTAAACCTCCTTTCTCACTCTTTTTTGTGGTTGATAAAACTTATGAAGGTAAATATATTTAAAATATTTCTCAAATGTCAGTCCGTCCTTTTCAAAAAGAGTGATGAAAAATATAGGGAGTGTGGACACAATGAGAAATATGACGGCTATATCATTTGGAACAACCTTTCGCATAAATAAATAGA
>NZ_AWXB01000061.1 GCF_000478985.1 Peptoniphilus sp. BV3C26 | reverse complement strand
AAGTAGCGGAATCAGCTTAAGTCCGATAAGGACAATACCGCCTCCTGCCATAAGCTGCTTAATACCTTGAGATTTTGCACCCGGATTGTCATTCCCATAACCTTCCATCAGGTTGATAACACCCCATGCTCCAAGTCCTGCACCTACTGCCATTACCAAAATCTTTAATACATTAACTGCCTGTGTAAAAAATTCCATAATTTATTCCTCCTCGCTTTCTTCTTTCTTTTCAATCTTGTTATATGACTTCACTACAAAGTTTTTGTAAGTCTTTCCCTCTTTTTCACGCTTCTTAAAGTAACCAAAGATATGAATCAAATCGCCTTTTTCAAAGTCCTTTGCTTTCTCCGATTTTTCTCCATAGGCGGCACAGTTGATATACTCCTTGCCTTTCCCGTACTTTTTTACAAGCGTGAAGTTTGCAACCTCAACAGTTTCTCCCTCTTTGTCAAAATTTGAGAAAGTGGGCTCTGCCAATAAATTGGCATTGATGTTAATCATTTCTTGCTTCATTAAAAATTTCTCCTTTTCTTTCAATAAAAAAGCGATTGGAGTTTTTTCTTTTCCAATCGCTAATGCTCATCCTATTTACTTTTTTCTTAGTGGGACTTCGTATTCTTATCATCTTACCTCCTGGCTTTGAGTAATAAAAAAGCAGCAAATCTATGTTCTTTAGACTTACTGCACTCTTGTAATAACTGTTTCCCTATTCAGCTTTGCTTTTCCTTTTCGCTTCATATAGCTTTCTATGTCAAACAAATTTTTCTTGTCATAGTCCTCAAGCAGCTTATAGTTCTTGTGTTTTGTAATATCGAATTTATCTGATAGAAAAGGTCTGACACCACGAAGCTGAAAAATACATTTACCGCCGTCCATGACCGTAATTTCATCTTGGCTCATAAGCTCCTTACCTGTCTTTTGATAATTAAGTCCAAAACTCTTTTGATTACTCCTTGTTTCCGATGTGTTGTAAAGGTCAATGGTTTCTTTACCAAGCGTTTCAGAAAGCTCTTTAAGTGTTGTTTTCTCCTTTCCACCAAGAAATAAAGTGCTATCACAGTTGCCCACGATTGTGTCAGCATTATCTTTATAGATTGCCTTTAGCTGAGATTGTGCTTGAAGAATTATACTCGCTGATATTTCTCTGGAACGGATTGTCGCTATCAGTTTTTCAAACTTTGGAATTAAGCCGATGTTTGCAAACTCGTCAAGTAGGCATCTTACATGAACAGGTAATCTTCCTCCATACACATCATCTGCCTTATCACATAACAAGTTAAATAGCTGAGAATACATAATAGATACCACAAAGTTAAAAGTATCATCTGTATCGGAGATGATAACAAAGAGTGCTGTCTTTCTATCTCCCAGTGTATCAAGCTCAAGTTCATCTTCACTCATTAGTTCTCTTAGCTCTCTTATGTCAAAAGGTGCAAGTCTTGCTCCACAAGATATTAGAATTGACTTGGCAGTTTTTCCAGCAGCCAATTTGTACTTTTTATATTGCTTCACCGCAAAGTGTGTCGGTTCTTTCTTTTCCAATGCTTCAAAGAGTCTATCAATCGGATTCATGTAGGTTTCATCATCTTCTCTTACCTCTGAAGCGTCTATCATATCAAGTAGTGTTGCAAAGTTCTTTTCTTCTCTTGGAGCTTCATACCAGATATATCCGATAAGTGCTGTATAGTAGAGTTTTTCAGCTTTCACCCAAAAATCCTCACCTGCTTTTTCTCCCTCGCCCTTCGTGTTTGCGATAATTGTCTGAACAAGCTTTAGAATATCTTTTTCAGAACGAATATATGCGAATGGATTGTACTTCATAGACTTTTTGAAGTTTATGGTATTTAGAATTTTAATCTCATAGCCATTATCTTCAAGCATCTTGCCACACTCAAGGACTATTGTTCCTTTAGGATCGGTTACACAATAGCTACTGTGCATTTGCATTAAGTTCGGTTTTACATAAAATCTTGTCTTTCCGGAGCCTGAACCACCTATAACCAAAACATTTTTATTTCTTGCATACTTTGGATTAGCTGGTCTGCCGTTCATAGTTAATCGTTCTGTTTGTGTAAGTAAGATATTGTTCTGGAACTTTTCATCCATATACGGTTCTATATCTTTTCTCGTTCCCCATCTTGCTGAACCATACTCTTTTCCCTGTCTGAACTTTTTTGCATTTTTGCCTTTGCTGTAGACAATGAATTTAATTAAAGCTGCTACTCCTGCACCAATTAAAATATCCGTAGGATGAATACTTGGAAGAAAGCTCATGGTGTTAAGCTCTAATATCCCTTGAAAGATTTTGTCTATTACATCGCCACCAGTATAAGCTCGTACATGGTGAGAGAAGATATTGCCAACATAGAAAAATGCAAGG
>NZ_AWXB01000060.1 GCF_000478985.1 Peptoniphilus sp. BV3C26 | reverse complement strand
TTTACACAAGCAGTAAATGCTAGTATAACACTTTATGCTAAGTGGACAGCAAAAACACCACCAACAGAAACAGTAACAATAACATTTAACGAAAATGGTCACGGCACAGCACCAAGCCCAATAACTGTAAACAAAGGAACAGTAGCAACAGCACCAACTGACCCAACAGATACAGAAAATGACTTCGGTGGTTGGTACACAGAAGCTGGATGCACAAACAAATTTGATTTTACAAAACCTGTTAATGGAGATATAACACTATTTGCTAAGTGGACAGCAAAAACACCACCAGTAGTAGAAACAGTTACAATAACATTTGATGCAAACGGTCACGGCACAGCACCATCACCAATAACTGTAAACAAAGGAACAGTAGCAACAGCACCAGCAGACCCAACAGATACAGAAAATGATTTCGGTGGTTGGTATAAAGAAGCTGGATGCACAAACAAATTTGATTTCCCTCAAGCAGTAAATGAAAATATAAGGCTTTACGCTAAGTGGACAAAGAAAACACCACCAGCAGTAGAAACAGTTACAATAACATTTGATGCAAACGGTCATGGCACAGCACCAAGCCCAATAACTGTAAACAAAGGAACAGTAGCAACAGCACCAGCTGATCCAACAGATGCTAACTACGATTTTGTTGGTTGGTATAAAGAAGCTGAATGCACAACTAAATTTGATTTCTCACAAGCAGTAAATGCAAATATAAGGCTTTATGCTAAGTGGACAAAGAAAACACCACCACCAACACAATATACATTAACAGCAAGTGTAAATGGCGGACACGGAAGTGTAAGCCCAACAAATGAAACAAAAAATGCAGGTGAAACAGTTACTTTAACATTTGCCCCAGATCCTGGCTATGAATTAGACGAAGTAACAGTTAACGACACAGAGACAGGAGTTATGAGCAATGTTTTAAACGTTACAATGGACGGAGATAAAACAGTCGTTGTTAAATTTAAAGCAGTAGGAACTCCACCAATAGGCACACCAGTTACAATAACTTTCGACAAAAACGGTGGAAATGGAACAATGGCAGATGTAACTAAGAATAAAGGCGAATCATTCACCCTACCAGCCTGCACGTTTACACCACCAGCAGGCAAAGAATTCAAAGCATGGCAAGTAGATGGAACAGAAAAGAATGTTGGCGATAACATAGTATTAAATGGAGATAAAATTATCAAAGCAGTATGGAAAGATATAGGAAGTGTTCCTCCGACTCCACCTGTTCCACCTACTCCATATACACCTTATCCATGGATAGTATATCCAGGATGGTACTACAACTATGAAGCACCTAAACCAAAAGAAGAAAATAAAGTAACCAAAATGGAAATGGACTGGAAAATAGAACTTACAATTGGAATAAGTACAATCGATAGAGAAATAAACGGAGTAGATTCAAAGATTAAGATGGACGTGGCACCATATATAAGAGATGGCAGAACCATGTTACCATTAAGATCTGTAGCAGAAGCCTTAGGATTTGACGTAGAATGGAATAGAAGCACTAAAACAGTAGTGCTAAGAAATAGCAGCACAAGAGTAGAAATCCCAGTAGACACAAATAAGATAATCTTAAATGGCACAGTCTACACAAGCGATGTAAAACCAGAAATCAAAAATAACAGAACCATGCTTACAATTGCAAATATTGCAAGAGCACTTGGACTTCGTGACGGCAAGGATATAATCTGGAATAGCAAATCTAAGATGGTAACAATCTACAGATCAATCATAGTAAAATAAAAGATTCACCCTTTAAGACTAAATAAGAAAAGTAAAAACGGTTTAGTCATATAGACCGTTTTTATTTACATAAGCTTGGACAAAGTTTAAGCGTAGATTTTAAGTCTATACTATAACATAGTTAAGCGGAAATGTGAGGGATATTATGAAAAGAAATTTTAAATTTTTAATTATTTTTATGGTGGCGATGGCTCTCCTTGCTGGTTGCAAAAATGGTAACAGTTCGCCGAAGCTAGAAAATAAAAATACAAATACAAATGCAAATTCTGCGGTGGAAAATTCTAAGGAGACTTCTAAAGTTAAGGAAAATTTAAAGCCTGTTGACGGAGCGGTGATCGGTTCAATGTCTTCCTACGTTGAGGACAGAGAAGTTTGGAAGGACTTTGTAGATGAAAAATACATAGATTTTGCAAAGAGGGATGATTTTGGCATCCATGTGCCTAGGATTCTTTTGGATTCAAAGGACGCCAAAGCGGCAAACGATGAGATTGATGGCTTGGTAAAAGATATAAAGGATCTATATACTACTTATAAAAAGGATATGGTAGGTTGCGATATTGGAATTTACTCCTCTTTTTCCGTTTATCAAGATGAGCATGTGCTAAGTGTCATGGTCGAAGTTTCAAATATTTGGGAGAGCGAGTTTCCAAGTTACAAAGTGTTTAACTTCTCTCTTCCAGATGGAAAATTTATAAATGACGAAGAGATTATGAAGAGCATAGGCATAGAGAAGGAAGAGATCCTCGGGGTGATTGAAAATAGTGTGAGTGAGGAACAATCCATGGATACGAAACTCTACTATAGAGATGTAACTGATTCTTCCTACGTCTATAATCCTTCCAATTTCACCGGAAAGATTCTAAACGATCTATGGGATAATTACGATTACAAAAATCGCCAAATTTTTATAGACGAAGTGGGCACACCTACACTTGCCTTTACTCAATCTTTAAACGTGGACACGGGACAGCTGCCAGCACTTCTAAAACTAAAGATAGATAGATTCGATAAAAGTGAGATTTCAGATGAATATCTAAGAATGGCGAGAAGGCTCGGCATAGATCTAAATAACGAAAAGTGCAAGGCATTTGTAATCTATCTCGGCTCTTGTTACGATGAGAATACCTTGAAAGAACCTCTTGCAAAGCTATGTGCTTGGACAAGTATTTTTTCTAATTACGAAGATCCAAACATGGTCATTTCAATGAAAGATGGCGAAGTCGGCGACAGACAATACCTAAATGGAGAGGAATGTTACCTAGTAATTCCTAAGTACAAAAATGCTTCAGTCTCTCTAAAGGAATTGGAACTTTCTAAGGATGGAAAATTAAAAGAGGTTGAAAATCTATACCTAGACGACATTTCTAGTAGTGGCATCACATTTGTCATGCAAAATATAAGTGACATCGCTCCAAATGGCAAGATCACCATCAGGTATAGAGATGATTCTTTCGAGTTCTCCCCTTCAATCAGTCTAAAGGACGGCAGTTTGATTCTACCAGATGAAGTAAAAGATGGAGAAGAGATCCTCGATTGGAATAGTTTATTTAACAAAGAAACCTATTCACCAATGATGTTTGAGAGAATCATGTCCATAATGGGCAAGGGTTGATTAATACAGGGCGATCAGTTCGGCTTTGCTCAAGAGCTTACAAAGGCAGTCGACGATGCCTATCAGCCGAATTTCAGTGGTTAGTCTCAGTAGCCACAACAAAGTAAAAACATAGATCCTGCGGAAAAGTTAATACAGATATAAAAATTTAAGGAGGTAGAACGATTAAAATGAAAAAGAAGATATTATTGACCATTGCTATGTGCTTGATATTATCCATGGGTATGACAGCCTGTGGAAGCAAGGAAAAGAGCACTGCTGTTCAATCCACGAACAAGGTAATCAGCGTAACCCCTACAGATGGCTATGTGGCAAAGCCACAGGAAGGTTATGAACAGATCATGATTTTCCCAAAGGACAAGCAGGATGATAACAACACCGAGTATATACAAATTGACGCAGTTGATCCGGACGGGGCGATCAATTCTTTGGTGGGCTTTACTCTCAAGGGATATAAGGAAGGAACAGCGAATTACACCATGGACAAACTTAATGCCGATCTTGACGCAAAGGCAAGTGAGGAAAAGGCAGCAGGTGTTCTAGGCACATTTGACAACAAGACGAGCGTGAAACTTGGAGAGGTGGATTATGTCAAATTCGATTTAACAAGAAATGGAGCTGATGCAAACGAATATTACGGCGTTGTGGACGGGACTCCTGTATACATTACTGTTGTCGGGCTTATCGACAAAGATGGCGTAAGCGACATGCTGAACTCTATAGAGTACAAAATCAATAAATAGACAGTCAACAATTATCTTAGTCGCCTTTATTTTGTCTAAGATGAATCGTCAAAAATAGAAATGTTTTAAGGAGGTAGCAGACATGGGACTTTTCAGTAAAAAAATATGTGTAATATGCGGTGAAAAGGCAGGGCTTCTCTCGAGGCTAAAGCTTGAGAACGATGACTTCGTCTGTGGTAACTGCCAAAAGAAGCTTTCCCCATTCTTTGATCACGAAAACAAGGTTCATACTGAAAAAGAGATACGCGACCACATCGCATGGCGCGAATCGACGAGGGAAGAAGTCGCTATATTCCAAGCGGACGATAGCGTTCAACTAGATGGAAAGGACCTGCTTTTAATCAATCACGACCAAGGAAAATTCGTTTTAATCGAAAGCGGAACGAAGAAAGAAGATGCAGATGTCTTTTCACTTGATGAGATAGTAGACGCTACGCTAACCGTTGAGGAGAACAAGAAGGAAATTAAAAAGAATATAGACGGAGAGAAAAAGCCATACAATCCGCCACATTACTCATACAAATATCATTTTCTGCTCTCTGTGAGATTGAATAATCCCTATATAAATGAGATTGAATTCAGACTGCATCAGCTTGCCATAGATGGCGGGGATGATGCGGACGGCTATAAGACACCGTCAATTTTAGAAAAGGCAACCGGATTTTACGTTTGGAGAGAGAAACAACTAAATGGCAATGACTTTCTCCATCGTTCCAATTTCGCCCTGTCAAGTTCACCAGGCGGATATGGTCCAAAGGGCTCGACTACAATGACTGATTTTAACATAGAGCAATTCGACAAAATGGTCAATGTTGGAAACAAAGTAGTGGAGCTGCTCACCGGTCAGAAAAAGGAACCAGCCTTCGAATCCACAACGGATTGGTTATAAATCCGAACTCTTTGAGTTTTGAGATTGAAACGAAAAAAACTTACTTAGTTTAAACAAATAAGCTAAGTAAGTTTTTTAATGCTAGTCAGGAAAAGAATATCTCCGGGAACAACAATTTAAAGCAATTTTTCTCCTCGAGAACAGCTTAAACATCAACATCTTACACATTATTTTTCATTTTTACAGCTACTTTTATCAATTCCTATTTTTCATTTTTCATCTTCCAGTTTCAAAACCATATCAGCTTTTAACCTATCATATAATCTTCGTTCTTTTTCAGATAGGTAAACTTCAACTTCGTTTAATATATTTTTTAGTTCATTTAAATTTACGTTCATGCCTGCTCCTTTCTGTATATGATAATTGTATTAATAAAAGCTTCAAATATAAAGAAAAATCGCAAAAATTTGGCATATGGAGGATGAATTGGTAATCTATTCTAAACGGAGGTATTAATGAAAAGAAATAGAATACTATCGATGATAGCACTTCGGTTGCCTTAGACGATTTCACCGAGAGAATCGGCGCCAAGGTGATCTGGTATGACCATTTGAGAATGATTGGAATTGAACATGGTAAGTCCCACATATTGGTGCCGGTAGATAAAAAGGCGATGTGGGTCAATGGAAAGGTTGTGGATATGAATATTGCCGCTAAGATTCATGGAGAGACTTCTACTACGTATATCCCACTTAGAAATATTGCTGAGGCACTAGGGTATAAGGTGGAGTTTGACAAGGAAACATTTACGGCTAAGTTATTTTCACAAAAGAAAACTAAATAAAAATTTATAAAGGCACAGAGCAATCTATGTTTTTGTTTGCAATTTATTCGTTTATTTAAAATCATATGTCACTTTTATTTAATAATATAGTAAAATAATAATGAGGGGAGATGGATTTGAAAAAGAAACTTATCCTTATAGCTTTATTTATTTTGCTAATTGTATTTGGAATTTCTAATATACACATTAAAACTGAAGAGAAAGATATAAAGACCAAGTCTGGTGAGGTGAAGGTAGTCCTATATAGAAAGATATTTTCTTCCTATTCAAATCGCATTGAAATTGAAAGGAATGGAGAATTGTATCTAAAGGATTTTAAAGGCAAGAACCCTCTAAATATTTGGAAATTTGAAGCAGGAGATGTGGAAGGCGATGGAGAAAAGGAGCTTGCCCTCGGTGTTTATAAGAAATCTCCACATCATAAGGTCATGGCGAAGAGAGTATTTCTCTACAATATTGTAGATGGAAAGCTAAAGCCGAAGTTTCGTGCATCGCGGCTTGCACTTCCCATGGATGATTTTATTCTCTATGACATTGACGAGGATGGGAGAGATGAAGTAGTTTCCATAGAAATAAAGGATAACACCTACTTCATAGCGGCGTACCACTACAAGAATTTTCATTTGGATAGGGACTATGTCAGTGAAACTCTTGAAGAAAAACCTAAGTTTTCAGATGATGGAAAGATTATTTACAAAGATAGAATTTTCGATTTAAAAATTAATGGAGAGGAGATAATTTTAAAATGAAAAACAATTTGAAGAAATGTTTTGTCATTGGGCTTGCAGCGATTATGCTGATATCATGTGGTCCAAAGGGTGCAGATGGAAATGATGCAAAAGAAAAAGTTCCATTTACAAATCCAATTGCAGATTTAAAGAGGGAAGTAATATTCCCTAAGTTTGAAGAGACGAGTGTCGAGGCGGCTGTGCCGAAATATAGTGTAGCTGAAGATCTTTCAAATATCTCTAATGTTAACGACTACATAAATGAGTATTTCAAATTCAACGACGAGCAAACAAAAGCCCTAGTTGAAAATAAGTTTTTTGTAGATGGTAGCAGAGCCTATGAGCAACCTTTTGAAGCTTACGAAGGAAATGAATATGGATTTTTACCTAACTTTGTAACTGCTGACAGCTTGCTTCATCTCTTCCACGTTTCCTACGACGGACTTCTTCGTGAACTTGAAGTAGAAAAATTCCTACCAAGACTTATAGAAGTAAGTGATGCCATGGCGAAGAGATCCCTAGAAGACTATAATGATGCAAGGGATCCTGCGATTAAGGAACTTGCAAAGAAGAACACTGCCTACTTCCTACTAGCTTTGAAACTTTTTGGCGGTGAATACAGCGAACCACTTCCGGAGGAAGTTATGGACTTGGTAGAAAAAGAATATAAAAATATCGAAGCCATGTCAAAGGCGGACTCCAACTTGGTGGCAAAAGCGGTGGACTATTCACAATTTAAACCTCGTGGACACTACACCCGTTCAGAAGAACTTAAAAAATATTTCCGAGGTGCCATGCTATTCTCACAAGAAGCGATGATCTTCTACGACGATGAGGGAAAACCAATCGACGAAAATATTATCCAAGGACTTATGATGGCGAAGAATCTAATAGGTGATGAAGAATCTTTCAGAAAGTGGGAAGATGTCAATGATTCTGTGAACTTCCTTGTAGAAAATTCTGAAGATGTGGATCCATACCTAATGGGTCAAGTCTACTTCAACCACTTCGATAAAGATACAGATCTAGATGAACTTGCAAACGAAAAGAATCTAAAAAAAGTGCACAAGACTTTGGAAGAGCTTCCAAAACCAAAGATACAGTACTACGAAGATACTTCATTTAGATTTATGCCACAAAGGGCTGTGCTTGACAATGTGTGGGCACAAAACTTGTTAGATACCATCAGACCTTCTAAAAGACCGATATATTCTGGTTTAGATATCATGGGTGTCATGGAAAGTAAAGTTGCAGAAGAAATGGTACTATCTAATGAACAGAATAAAAAATGGGATGAATTTGAAAACAGGTACAAAGAAACTAAGGAAATGGCAAAGGTGCTCGATGACGAAACTGAAGGAAGAAAGAACATCTACCGTTCATGGCTTTGGATGTTAAAATCCTACGAAGAAGAAATACCAGAAAGTTTCCCAGAATTTATGAAGTCAAAAGCCTGGGCATTTAAAGATCTAAATACACAACTTGGCTCCTGGGCACAACTAAAGCACGATACCATTCTCTACGGTAAACAAGCTGCAGCAGAGATGGGTGGCGGCGGAGAGGAAAAGGAAATTCCTCAGTCATATGTGGAACCGCGAGTACATCTCTATGATAGAATGATCTGGGCGATGAACTACATGAAGGAAAATTTAAAAGATAGAGAACTTCTCACAGAAGCCAACGAAAAGAATATGAATAATTTTATAGAAATGGTGGAATTTTTAAGAAAGGTCAGCGTATCTGAACTTAAGAATGAAATCGTGGACGCAAAAGACCAAGAAAGACTATTCTATATTGGCGGAGAAATGGAAAATATATTTATAAAATTCGTCGATGAAAAGGCAAAATATTTTGCAGAAATAGAAGAACAGTCTGATAGAAATATGGCAACTGTCGCAGATCTTATGGTGACCGTAGAAAATACTGTGGGCATCGAACCAAGTAAATATTTGGAAGTCGGCTCAGGAATGGCGCAAGAGATATTTGTCGTATATCAAATAGGAGACAAGCTCATAATGGGAACAGGTCCAGTGTATGCCTACTACGAATTTTTATCCGACGAAAGAATGACTGACGAAGATTTCCAAAATAAAATATACGACTCACTTTACGCTCCTGATGCTAAAAATCCATTGAAACAACCAAGTTGGACAGAAATATATAAAGCCGACACAGTCTTTCATTACTAAGGAGAGATTATGCCAATGTAGCTAAAGCAGATAATTACTTTTCCATTGCACCCAAGGCGACAAAAGTGGGGTTGAAACGAGCAAAAGCATTAAAGAACAGACTCGTGGCTACCTCTCAAATCATAACCGGTGAATTTGAAAAAGGCGATACGGTTACAGTTACTACAAAGGGCAAGAATGTCACAACGACAATTTTAGATGTTATTGAATGCAGTAGCAGTTCAACATTTGAAACAATGCTTGAAGCCAATATGGGCAAGCACAAGGTTCAAGCTGGAACAAGTGCATGGATCCTATTGGATTTGACAGAAGACGTGGATAAAGGCACCTTGATCCAAAAGTAAAAATTTCACAAAAGACACTTTCTAACATAATAAGAACCGGATTTAATAAAGATCTTTCGCAGCTTCCTTGTTAAATAAATTCAACCTATAAATAAAACAAAAACTAATTAAAACTCTTTAAGATTAAAAATACCCTCTTTACTTGGTAAAAGTAAGGAGGGTTTTTTTGTTTAGAAAATAGTAGGTAAAAATACACCACTACATTTAGAAAAAGCACCAGATCAAAAAGTTGTAGTAAAACATAGATGTTAAAATAAGATCAAGAAGTATTAAAATCCATATTTTTATGTTAAAAATAATTTGTGGGAAGATTCATATTAGAAATCCAAAGAAAAGATTGATGGGTTATTGCTACAATCATGGCACTTGATAGGCAATAATATGTGAAAATGATACAAGTTAATTTATTTATGATAGGTGGCTTATAATTTTTAAAAAATGTTCTTTTGTCCTAAAAACGATAAATTAAAAAATGAAACATGATATAATGTAGATGAGAATTAGTTTCAGTTGGAGGAGTAAATGTTTAAGAGTTTTTTAGAAAATTTTAAAAATCCAAAAGACAATTTTGGCGGCAGATTTATTTTAAAGAGCATGAATAAGGGCCATGAAAAATTAGCAAAGTGGGGAAGGTCTTACATAAAAATTGAAAAAGAATATACTGTTTTAGATTTAGGATGCGGCGGTGGAGCCAACATAGAATATTTTTTAACTAAAGCAAAAAAAGTTTACGGCCTTGATCACTCAGAAGCAAGTATAAAAATGGCAAGTGAGATAAATAAAGAAGCAATAAAGGCTGGAAGATGCCAAATCTCAGTGGGAGATGTGAAGAGCCTTCCTTTTAAAGATGAATCTATGGATATTGTCACAGCTTTTGAAACTATTTATTTTTGGAATGACATAGAAGAATGCTTTAAAGAAATTTATCGTGTGCTGAAAAAAGGCGGACAGTTTTTAATATGTAATGAAGCATCATCTAAGGAAAGAAGAGATGTAAGAAAAATATCTAATATTATAGATATGGAAGTATACACACCAGACGACTTATCAAAGATGCTTGAAAAATTAGGCTTTAAATTTGAGTATTATTTAGATAGAAAAAAACAAGTCGTATTCATTGCAAGAAAATAGATAAGAGAAAGGTAATGGATAAAATATGAAATATCACAGCTTTTATTTCAATCTATTTAAGCATCCTATGAAAAAAGTTTTGCTGTAAAAATATGGACAGAACTATGTTAGATAAATAATAAAACAAAAGCAAAAACATTTATCAAAAATTGATGTTATAATTAAAGCGAGAACTAATATCATCTAAATAAAAAGAGGTGTTCAATTGTGACTTTATACAAGAGTATATTGATAGGTCTTTTGGGTTCATTTTTGATGTTTTTGGGAGACATGACCCTATATTATGATCCAAAGGATTATGATGGCAAGGATACTATAAATAGTATTATTGGCATAATGAAAAGTGTCAGCATAAAAAGATTATATATTGGTGGTCTTTTAGGTCCAATATGTGCCTTTATATATTGTATTGGATTTTATCATATTGTTTTGAGCATACAAGAAGAGTATTTAAATCTTGCTTGGTTTGTATTTTTAATAAATATTTTTGGCATGATATTAGGGGGCACTTATCACATTCAATGTGCCTACTTAGGTCTTTTATCAAGGCACGAAAACAAAGGAGCTTTTGATGAATTTTTAAAATTTTTAAAACTCCAAGCAAAAATAGTTTTTTCTATTATGGCTTTAGCAAACATAGCAATAGCATTGATTATTTTATTTGGATACACAGTATTTCCAAGATGGCAAGCCCTATTTACACCTATATTTCTTATAATTTTTACTCCTCTTGCTGAGAGATTGCCAAAGGGACTACATATGATCATTCGCGGAGGCTGGTTTAACATAATATATTTTATTTACTACCTAACCTTATTAATGCACTATACTAATATGAATTAATAAAATGAATTATTTACAGGAGAAAATTTATGAAACAAGAAAATTTTATTGATGACAAGAAAATAAAACCTGACTACAAAAACTGGGTTCCTGAAAGCTTGCTAAAGAAATTAATATTTGCAAGTCTTGCAGCTTTTATTCTATTTATAGCCTTCGGTATCAGTAATCTTGTATTTATCGGAAGAGCTCGTCTCATCTGTGCCCTTATTTTCGGATATGCTACGCTGAAACTTACTTTCTTTGCAATCTGGATGAGAGTACTACATAGGGCTTTTGATTTCAATGGAAAAAGAAAGCTTGCCAAAGTTATAATAGAGGGGACTGCCGACTATGTAAAGATCCCAGATGGTGGCCTGGGTTTAGATGTAGGATGTGGCAGCGGTGCACTTACCATAGCTTGTGCAAAGAAAAATCCAAAAGCAACCATGGTGGGCTGTGACATATGGAAAGGTTCATATAAAAGAGAATTCTCTAAAGCGCTCTGTGAAAATAATGCAAAATTAGAGGAAATAGAAAATGTGAGATTTGAAGAAGGGAATGCAGTGAATCTTCCCTTTGAAGACCAAAGTTTTGATGCGGTGACAAGCAACTATGTTTATCACAATATTTCAGGGCAAAACAAACAAAAACTTTTACTGGAAACATTTCGTGTACTTAAAAAAGGTGGAGTTTTTGTTATTCATGATTTGATGAGCAAGTCAAGATATGGAGATATGAATAAATTCATTGAAAAGCTGAAAAAAGACGGCTACGAAGATGTGCAATTAATTGATACAACAGGGGGTCTTTTTATGGATCACAAAGAATCTCTATTGTTAGGGCTTCATGGCTCAACTCTTTTAATTGGAAGAAAATAAACTTGTATTTAAATTAAAATAAAAAATTTTAGAAAATTGATGGGGTATGTAAGATGAAATACAAAGGTTTTTATTTCTTATTATTTAAAGGTTCAATGAAAAAAGTTCTTATAGAGAAGTATGATAAAGCATATGCTTCAGAAATTATTAAAAAGAGCAAAATAATTTATCGAAAATTAATAGAAGAAGCAGATGATATAGGCAAGGACAATCCCATGGCATACAATGAGATGTTCGCCCTTGCCTTTATTGCTCCATATATAGCAAGTGAGAAAAAGATTCCGCCAGAAACCATTCAGGAAATGATGCGCCAATCTCTTTATTCTGTCAAATGGTATTTTTCCTTGGTTAATCTCAATACTAAGAGGGGGAAAGAGGCCAATAAGAAAATTATTCTTAAGTATTACAAGTGGTATACAGAGGAAAAAGAAAAGCTCTATCCTACGTCATTTAAAATTGATTTTGAGGGACAACCCTATGAGGGTGCTTGTTATTATAGAATTACTCGTTGCCCCATTTGTGCTTACACAAAGAAGCTGGGAGTAGATGAATTAATGCCACTACTCTGCGAACTTGATGAGCTTATGATAAGTCTTGAGCATGGTATACTTCACAGAAAAGATACTATAGCAAATGGAGCAGATTGTTGTGATTATTTTATTACAGGCGATAGAGAATGAAGCCCAGTTATAGAATAAGTATTGGTAAAAACTTATAAATGATTATTAATGGAGGTGTGAAATGAGCGTTACATATAAAATTGCATCGACAATAGTAAGACTTGCAGGCGTCAAAAAAATGTTTTTAAAGAACAAGGAAGAGATTCTCGAGTATGCAAAGGGACAAAATGCAAAGCATGTATTTGATTTAGATAAGGCAAGAAAGAGAGCCGAGAGAAAAAAATATCATCTCATAGATAGAGACCTTATGGGTTACAGGCTTATATCCTATCAAAAGAATGAGGACTCTGCAGAAGGAGCAGTCCTACATTTCTTCGGCGGAGGAATGATTACAGGACCCGATAGGTTAGACTTTTCTCTATCAGAGAGAATAATGGAACAAACAGGTAAAGACGTCTGGTTTTTATTTTATCCCCTTTGCTCGGAAGATGTAAAGATAGATAAGACATATGAAGTATCATTTGAAACCTATAGGCTGATGACCGAAAGTTATAAGGCGAAAAACATAAGTGTCCTCGGATTTTCATCAGGAGCCTGCCTGGCTCTTGGAATTTTTCTACATAATAATGCCTTAGATAGACCACTTCCAATGGCCGGAAAAATTATTTCAGTTTCACCAGGAGGGATTCCCGATGTAACTCTCAAAGAAAATAAAGAGATTTGGGAAAAAATGAATGCCCTTAACCACAAAGACATAATGATTGAACCTACATATTTTAAAACGGCAAGAGAAATTACAAAAGGGGATAAAGACCTGCCTGAATATATGTTAGACGGAACTGTAGGAGATTTTACCGACTTCCCGAAAACATATTTTTATTACGGAGAAAACGAATGCCTCTATGCCTTTGCGGACGAATTTAAAAAAGCAATGGAAAAATATCAAATCCCATATGAAATTATTGTGGGCAAAGGAATGAGCCACTGCTATCCCTTATTGAGATTTTTTAGAGAGGGTAGAGAGGCGCAGGATGAAATTATCGAACTACTAAAACACTAGTCGGGTACAAAATGAAATACAAAGAATTTAAAATGCCAGTTTTTGGAGTTGGACCTGTATATGTCATTACTTGTTTAATTCTTACAATACTAGGAATATGCCTTCATCTTAAAGGATATTTATATCAAGGAGAATTAAAAGAAGGGAAAATAGTTTTTATTATAGGGGGCATAGTCTTAATCCTTTTAGGCATATATTTATGGATACAAGCAGTTATGGTTCAGAAGATAAATAAAAAAGTTAAAGAAAATAAATTGATAACAAAGGGAGTGTACGCCCTAGTAAGAAATCCTGTTTATTCAGCATTTATATTTATATTCACAGGCCTACTTTTATTTACAGCAAACTATATTTTATTAATACTTCCCTTTGTCTTTTGGGCTTTCTTAACAATATTAATGAAAAACACAGAAGAAAAATGGTTAAAAAATGAATTTGGCAAAGAATATGAAGAATATTTAAAAGAAGTAAACAGAGTAATACCATGGCATAGAAAAAAATAAGGAAGTGATTGATATGGAAGTGATTAATATAGAAATTCGAAAAATTTTAAGATCAGATTTAGAAGAATTAGCAAAGTTAATGGTAGCTGTCTATAATGCTCCACCTTGGAATAATAAGTGGACAGAAGAAACAGCCTTGGAATCCTTAAGCGATATTTTAGGTTTCCCTAAATTTTTTGGCAATGTGATTGTTGATAGAAATAAAATAATTGGTGCAATAATTGGTCACATAAGAAGATATTCTACTGAATCAACATTTTACATTGATGAGTTTTTTGTTTCTGAAAAATATAGAGGGACTGGTTTAGCAAAAGAACTTTACCAAACGAGTATAAAACAATTGAAGCAAAGAGGTATAAGTGGTGCATTTTTTACTACTTTAAAAAATTCGCGAGCCTATAATTTTTATGTAAAAGAAGGTGCTTGGGATTTGGAAGATTCCGCTTGCTTCTACCATAAATTCTAAAAATATTAATTCACCTATTTTAAAGATAGGTGCCAACTTATGGATTTCGCGTCACAATAGTGATAGAGGCAAATAGTTATGTAAATACAAGGAGTCCAAGACTTTTAATAAAGTTTAAAACTCAAAAAACAAATATTTGATGTGCTGCTTAGAGTATCCAATTTAATAATGTGAACGTGAAATAAAAAGAGATAAGAAAATGAAGAATACAAGGATGAGTATCAATAAAATGCAATTTTTAGGAAAAGAGTGTGTGGCAAGGATTTATGTCAAAAATAGAATCTAAAATGCAAGAAAAAGTCATGTCTTTTCTGTTTCGGGGAAAAGAATTATTTAAACCATTAAATACAGGGCATATTGATGAGAGAGTAAGTTGTATTAGAGAATATGTCGCTAATATTTATTTCTACAAAAAAGACGGTCATAGGATTATGATAGATGCAGGTTATAATTATGATAGATTAGCAGAAAAAATGAAGTGGCTTGATATAGATCCGAAAGATATTCAGGAAATTTTAATTACTCACCAAGACACAGACCATGTGGGAGCTATTGAAAAAGGCAGTGATGGATTGTTTAGCCAATCCACTATATATATTGGAAAAATCGAAAATGAATATTTAGAAGGTCGTAAAAAACGTAAAGTATTTGGTGGATTAGTTAAACTGCCACAAGTTCACATAGAAAATAAAAAAATATTAGTTGATGATGGGCAGGTTTTCTATATAGGGAATATTAAGATAGAAGCATTTCTTGTACCAGGGCATACTTGGGGACATCTTGTCTATCTGATTGATGATGCATATTTATTTACAGGAGATACGATTTGGTTTGGAGCAGATGGTGGCTACGCATTTTTGAACATTCTTGCAGAAGATAAGAAATTACAATGTAAATCACTTAAAAAGTTAGAGGAAACACTTAGAAAGAGAAATTTAAAGTTAAAAATTATAACAGGTCATACAGGTTGGACTGATGATATAGATTTTGCTTTTGCACATACAGATGAGATCTGCGATGGGTTAAAAAGGAAACCCAAAGTCCATGACCCCAAAGCACCCTATGATGGTTATGATGAAAAAGACGATACAGAAGAGAAGGCAAGAAATGTTTTAATAGAAAAGTGTTAAATAGATATGCTTACGGAAAACAAACGACTAAGCTAAAAACTTCAGACGATAGAAAATAATAATTCTGTAGTCTTTTTTATTTTAAAGGAAGGAGATAAAATGAAGAAAATATTTTTTAGAATTTTTTCAATTGCTATTATTTTAGTAGTTTTAGTTTTTATTCTTAGAATATATAATGACCATAAGTATAAAGATAACAATGCTTTGAAATTTCCTGAATATTATAAGGATGTTACTGACATAAGTCTATATCCTACAGACATTGATGGAGTTGATGTAACTTATGTAGATGAGGGTAGGATGCAAGGATTTAGATTTGTGCCTAAGGAAAAATCACATAAGGGCCTTGTAATTTGTTTTGGAGGTTCTGATGGAGGTCCAAATTTTGAAACTGCTAAAAGATTGGCAGAAGAGGGTTATGAAACTTTTGCCTTATTTATGTTTGGCATGAAGAACCAAGAACAAACTCTGACAAAAATCCCTTTAGAACAATTTGAAGACCTTATAAGTTATATAAATAAAAATATAAAAGACAATAAACCCATAAGTGTTTTGGGAGCGTCAAAAGGTGCAGAATATGCCCTTAATTTGGCTAGTAAATATCCTGAAATAGATAATTTGATTTTATACGCCCCATCATCTTATAATTTTGCCGGTCTAGATTTTAAAGATTATGGTTCATCATGGACATATAAAGGAAAGGAGCTTCCATATATCGATATTAAAAAATCATCATTTAAGTCATTTTTAAAAAATATTATTGGACCAGCCCTTATTAAAAGTCCTATTAGCTTTAAAGAAACTTATAACAGTGCAATAGAAAAAGACTCATATAGGCAAGAAAAACTAATACCAATAAAAGATGTTAAGGCAAATATATTAATGATTGTGGGTGAGGATGATTTGATGTGGGATAGCCTGGCCATGGCAAATAAAATAAAGGAACAAAACCCTAATGCAAAGATCTATTCTTATAAAGGAGCAGGCCATATATTTGCAGGCAATGGTATTATAAATTTAGTAAAAGCTAGAATTGCAACAGGTGGATCAAGTGAAGGCAATGAAGAAGCAAGAAATGAATCAAGAAAAACTATTGATGCTTTCTTAAAAGAAAGTCATAAATAGAAAATTATATGAAAATCTAAGGACGGTAGAAAATTAAAATCTATCGTCTTTTTTAGTGCAAAAAATGGAAAGGGGATAAAATGTTAATAACTAATATCAACAATATATTTGGTATAATATTATCAAGAGCAGATGAATAATAAAGGTTATATAAATATCGGTAAAGTAGTTTATTTAGAGGGAGTGGTGAAAGTGAATGATAAAAGCAATAAAAAATTTTGGGATAGATTTGCGAAGCTGTATGCTCCTTTTATGAAAAAAGATAAAGGAGCTTATGATAAAGTTTGCGAATATATTCGTCCTCATTTAAATAAAGACATGGATGTTCTCGAACTTGCATGCGGATCAGGGCAATTTTCCTTTAGTCTTTCAAAGTACACTAAAAGTTGGATTGGCACAGATTTTTCCGAGCAAATGATTATGGAAGCGAAAAAGCATGGAAAATATGAAAACCTCACGTTTGAAGTAGCCGATGCAAGGTCACTATCTTTTGCGGATGAAAAATTTGATTGTGTGTTAATTGCTAATGCACTTCATATTATGCCTAAGCCAGATAAGGTAATGAAAGAAATACATAGGGTCTTAAAACCTAATGGGACTTTGTTTGCGCCTACCTTTCTATGGAAAGAGGGAAAACAAAGAAATATTATAAAGACTCTTATGTCTATTTTTGGATTTAAGATGTACCAAGAATGGGATAAAAAGCAATTTAAGGATTTTACCCATGAATATGGATTTTCAGTAGTTGAAATAAAATTAGCCTATGGAGGTCTTGCACCAATTGGTGTTCTGATTGCGAAAAAAGTATCTTAACATATTTTATCTTGCGGAAAAAAATTTAATCAAAATATTTACAAAGGCGATAGAAAACTATCGTCTTTTTTATATTTAAATTAAAATAAAAAATTTTAGAAAATTGATGGGGGTATGCAAGATGAAATATAAAGGTTTTTATTTCTTATTATTTAAAGGTTCAATGAAAAAAGTTCTTATAGAGAAGTATGATAAAGCATATGCATCAGAAATTATTAAAAAGAGCAAAATAATTTATCGAAAATTAATAGAAGAAGCAGATGATATAGGCAAGGACAATCCTATGGCATACAATGAGATGTTCGCCCTTGCTTTTATTGCTCCTTATATAGCAAGTGAGAAAAAAATTCCACCAGAAACCATTCAGGAAATGATGCGCCAATCTCTTTATTCTGTCAAATGGTATTTTTCCTTCTTATTGACAGAGATCTTATGGGTTACAGGCTTATCTCTTATCAAAAAAATAAGAGTCCTGCAGAGGGAGCGGTCCTCTATTTCTTCGGCGGAGGAATGATAACAGGACCCGATAGGTTAGACTTTTCTCTATCAGAGAGAATAATGGAACAAACAGGTAAAGACGTCTGGTTTTTATTCTATCCCCTTTGCTCGGAAGATGTAAAGATAGATAAGACCTATGAAGTATCATTTGAAACCTATAGGTTTATGACTGAAACTTATAAGGCAAAAAACATAAGTGTCCTCGGATTTTCATCAGGAGCCTGCCTGGCTCTTGGAATTTTTCTACATAATAATGCCTTAGCTAGACCACTTCCAATGGCCGGCAAAATTATTTCAGTTTCACCAGGAGGGATTCCCGATGTAACTCTCAAAGAAAATAAAGAGATTTGGGAAAAAATGAATGCCCTTAACCACAAAGACATAATGATTGAACCTACATATTTTAAAACGGCAAGAGAAATTGCAAAAGGTGATAAAGACCTGCCTGAGTATATGCTTGACGGAACAGTAGGAGATTTTACCGACTTCCCGAAAACATATTTTTATTACGGCGAAAATGAATGCCTCTATGCCTTTGCGGACGAATTTAAAAAAGCAATGGAAAAATATCAGGTCCCATATGAAATTATTGTGGGCAAAGGAATGTGCCACTGCTATCCCTTATTGAGATTTTTTAGAGAAGGAAGAGTTGCACAAGATGAAATTATTGAACTACTAAAACACTAGTTAAGAAAAGAAAATAAAAAGTAAATTGTAACAAAAAACCTCAGATTAAGCTCTGGGGTTTTTATTTCCAAAAGTCCTCTTAAAAAATAAGAAAAGCTTAGGATATGAAAGCTAACATTATTTAAAAGACTAGGTGTATAATTATACATAACAAGTATGTATAAAATAAATATTATTTAGAGGTGCAAACATGGAAAAAGAAAACAAAAAGAAAGTGACAATTTCCCTCACCCAAAAATCTCATGAAAAAATAAAAGAATATGCAAAAGAAAAACATACATCAGTTTCTGGAGCAATAGAAGATTGGATTTGGAATGAATTAAAAAACAATGATAGAAAGAAAATAATTGAGGAGGACAAATAGTGAAGGAAAATTTACTCTCTAAGGAAATATTGGAAGATGCTTCAGTAGATATTACAAACGAAGCCAACTTTATATGGGGCATTGCTAATAAACTTAGAGGTGCATATATGCCTGATAAGTATGGGGATGTTATCATTCCAATGACTATTATAAGAAGGTTTGAATGCGTCCTTGAGCCTACAAAAAATAAGGTAGTTGCTACATATGAAAAAGATAAAAACTATCCTGTAAGAGCCATGTATAGAGTTTCTGGGAAACAATTTTATAACACTTCGTATTACAATCTTAAAGAACTTTGTAACGAACCAGATAACCTTGCTTTTAATTTCAAAGCTTACTTAGAAGGTTTCTCTTCAAATGTAAGAGACATCCTAAACGAACTAAATATAGATAGTCACATTGATAAGATGAATAAAGAAAATTGTCTTTTTAATGTAGTTAAAGCTTTTTCTGAATTAGATCTATATGAACATAGCTTCGATTCCATAAAAATGGGCTATATCTTTGAAAACTTAATTGGCAGATTTTACCAAAATGTAGACGCTGGACAATTTTACACCGGTAGAGATATTATTCGTGTTATGGTTTCCATCTTAACAGCAGAAGGCTGCGATGATGTTTATGACGAAGGCAAGGTCATAACTATTTTGGATCAAGCTTGCGGAACAGGGGGTATGTTAACAACGGCATACAGCCACATTAAGGGCCTAAATGAAACTGCTGATATAAGACTATTCGGTCAAGAATTTATGGGCCAATCTTACGCCGTAGGCCTTGCAGAAATGCTAATTAAAGACCAAGATGCAACCAACTTTAGACATGCTGACACCTTAAAAGAAGATTGCTTTAGAGATACAAAGATGAGGTTCTTATTAGAAAACCCACCCTTTGGAACACCTTGGAAAGGTGCTGATGCTAAAGCAGGGCAAGAGGCGGCTGTAATGGAAGAATATGCTAAAGGTGAAAGGTCAAGATGGCCAGCGGGACTTCCAGCAGGAGGAGATTCACAACTTCTCTTTATGCAATCAGCAGTTAACAAAATGGAAGATAAATTAGGAAGAGCTGCTATTATTACAAATGGTTCGCCACTTTTTAATGGAGGAACAGCTTCAGGAGAAAGCCAAATAAGAAGATGGCTTTTAGAAAATGATTTAATAGAAGCAATAATCGCTATGCCAACAGACCTCTTCTACAACACTGGCATTGCTAGTTACATCTGGATTCTATCTAAAAACAAGAGAGAAGAAAGAAAAGGCAAGATCCAATTAATTGACGCAAGTGAAATTTATCATCCCTTAAGAAAATCTTTAGGTAATAAGAGAAGAGAATTTACAGGAGAGGACCGAAAAAAAATAACAGAGCTTTATGCAAACTTTAAAGAAAATGACCTTTGTCAAATTTATCCAAATGAAGAATTTATCTATAAAGAATATACTGTAATGCAGCCAATGCAAAGGTCCTATGCCATTAACGAAGAAAGAATTGAAAAGCTTGAAGGATCAGGAGCTCTTAACACTTTCTATGACCCAGCAAAACATGCTGAATTATTAGATAAAGAAGAGATTGGAGAAAAACTTAAAAAACCAGAAAAAACAAACTTAAAAAATACCAAGAAAATAAAGCATACTATGAAAAAATCTTTGAAATCTTAAAAAATAACATTTCAGACAAAAAATATATGTCAAAAGATGACTTTGAACCCCTTGTTGAAAAGCTCTTAAAAGATATTCCCCTTACAAAGGCCCTATTTAACAAAGTCCTTGACGGTCTATCTCTTATGGATAAAGAAGCAGCAATTGAAAGAGATAAAAAAGGTAATGTTGTTTATGACACATCTACCAAAGACACAGAAATTGTAAACATAAGAGAAGATATTGATGAGTATATGAAAAGAGAAGTGCTACCCCATATACCTGATGCTAAAGCCCTCTTTGAAGAAGACCTAAATCTTAAAACACCAAAGATTAAAACAGGAGCTGAAATACCATTTACAAGGTATTTTTATAAGTACCAAGCTCCAAGACCATCAGAAGAACTTGCCAAAGAGTTTTTAGAATTAGAAGACTTAGTAAATCAAAAAGTAAAAGAACTTTTTGAGGAGGACTAGTATGACAAGAAAAATGAAAGACTCTGGCATTGAGTGGATTGGTGAGATACCTGAGGAGTGGGAAGTTACAAAGTTAAAACAATTAGCAAGTTTCCATAATGGAGATAGAGGAAAGAATTATCCTAGTGGAAACGATTTGGTGGATGAAGGTGTTTATTTTCTAACATCAAATAATATTCACGGATATTATTTAGATATTGATAAAAGCATCAGCAAATTCATCACTAATGAAAGGTTAAATGTTTTAAATGGAGCTAAGATACAAATTAATGATATTGTATTTTGTCTTAGAGGAAGTGTGGGAAATTGCTCAATAAATAAAAGTTTAGAAAAAGGTACCATTGCGTCATCTCTCATGCTTATTAGGCCTATAAATATAGATGCGGATTTTTTAAATTATATAATGCAGTCAGATATTAAGGTTATGGAGGTTTTAAATCTAACAACAGGATCTTGTGCGGCAAATCTTTCTGCTATAAACGTGTCAAATTTCAAAATATTACAACCTAGCTTAAGCGAACAAGTGAAAATCTCCAACTATTTAAACAAAAAAACTGAACAAATTGAAAATATAAAATCTACAATAGTGAAGGAAATTCAAACCTTAGAAGACTACAAAAAATCCCTTATCACCGAGGCTGTAACAAAAGGTTTGGATAAAAATGTAAAAATGAAGGATTCTGGGATTGAGTGGATTGGAGAGATACCGAAGCATTGGGAGATTTTTAAAGTTAAGTATCTAGCTACAATATTAAACGGTTCTACCCCTAATACAGGGAAAATAAATTATTGGGATGGAGACATTAAGTGGATAACCCCTAAAGATTTGTTTGACAATAAAATTATTACAGATTCACTAAAGAAAATAACTAAAGAAGGATATCACTCATGTGGAACAAACATGGTGCCAATAAACACCATTCTTTTATCAACAAGAGCACCTATAGGAACGGTTGCGATTGCTAAAACTGAATTGTGCACAAATCAAGGTATTAAAAGTATAGTTTGTAACAGGGAAAAACTTAATTATAAACTACTGTTTTATTATTTACTTACCAAGAATGAAGTTTTAAATTTTTTGGGTAATGGAACTACTTTCATGGAATTATCAACATCAAGTCTGATGGGTTTGCCAATTCCATGTGCCAGTATAAATGAACAAAATAAAATTGTAGATTACTTAGACAAAAAAACAAAATCAATTGATGAAGCTATAACAGCTAAACAAAAACAATTAGAAGTCTTGGAAGAATATAAAAAGTCACTTATTTATGAGTATGTAACTGGTAAAAAGGAGGTCCTATAATGCTCAAGTCTGTATATGATGAAAAGTTTGAATATCAAAGAGATTTTGTAAATCACTTAGTGAAAGAAAATGGATTTATAGAGAGAAAAAACACCTCCTTTAATAGGGCTTATGCCATGGACATTGACCTTCTTTTTGAATTTCTATACAAGACTCAAGAGGACACTATGCTGGAACTAAAAGCCATCTATAAAAACGACTTAAGAGAAACCTTAGTCAATTTTATCAATGGAGAAATTACTAAAAAGGGTTCTTCCTTAATTGATGTCCTTAAAAATGGGGTTGAAATATCTAATAAGAAAATTACTCTCATGTATACAAAGCCTGCCACAGACTACAACAAAGACTTGGTGGAAAAATATGAAAATAATATTTTTTCTGTTATGCAGGAGGTTTATCCCAAGGAAAAAGAGAGGGTTGACCTAATTATTTTCTTAAATGGCCTTGCTATTATTGCTTTTGAATTAAAAAGTGAATTTAGCGGTCAGAATATTGAGGACGCTATTAAACAATACACAGAAGAAAGAGATCCAAAGTCCAGACTCTTCCTATGGAAGGCAGGTTGTTTTGTATGTTTTGCCATGGATACAAGTGTGGTTATGATGACTACAAAACTTGATTGGGCAAAGACTTTTTTCTTGCCTTTTAATAAGGGTAGAGGAGAGGGAATCTATACAGGCAAGGGAAACCCTGAAAACAAAGATGGGCTTCCTGTTTCCTATATGTGGGAAGAGGTTTTAAAGAAAGATTCTATTCTGGATTTAATCAATAAATTCATTTTCATTGAAAGAAAAGAGGAAGAGGATGAGGATGGCAAGACCAAGATAAAAGAAACGGTCATCTTTCCAAGATTTCATCAATTGGATTTAATAAGAAAATTATTAGCAGATGTTAAGGTAAATAAGACAAGCCAAAATTATTTGATTCAACATTCAGCTGGATCTGGAAAGACAAATTCTATTGCCTGGCTTGCTCATAGACTTGTATCCCTACATGATTCAGACAATAGGGTTATTTATGACACTACCATCATTGTAACGGATAGACTGGTAGTGGATAGGCAACTTCAAAAGGCTGTAATGACTTTAGACCATGCTGTGGGTCTTATTAAGGTTATGGACAATTCTTGTTCTTCCCAAGATTTAAAGGCGGCTCTTGAAGGTAACACAAAGATTATTGCAACAACGATTCAAAAGTTCCCATATATTGTGGATGAACTTAAAAATTTAAAAAATAAGAATTTTGCAGTAATTATTGATGAAGCTCACTCTTCTACAGCTGGCAAAAATATGCAGGCGGTAACGCAAGCTTTAGGCTCTGAGGACGATGAATTTGAAGATGAAGATGATTTTATCATAGACCAAATTAAAAGGTCTGGTAAGCAAGCTAATGTTTCTATGTTTGCCTTCACAGCAACTCCAAAGGCAACTACCCTTAGAATGTTTGGTAGGCTTAATAAAAATGGAAATTACGAAGCTTTTCACCTATATTCAATGAAACAAGCTATTGAAGAAGGTTTTATATTAGATGTCCTTCAAAACTACACAACCTACAAGACTATGTATAGGATAAATAAAGAAATTAAGGACGACCCAGAACTTAAAACCTCTGAGGCGAAAAGACAAATTGCAAGATTTGTAGAACTTCATGACACTAACATTAGCCAAAGGGTTCAAATTATTATTGAACATTTTAAAAACAATGTTATGCATAACTTAAAGAATCAAGCTAAAGCCATGGTGGTAACTTCCTCAAGGGCTGCAGCAGTAAAATACGCCAAGGCTTTTGAAAAATATGTTAATAGTCAAGGTTATGATAATATTCATGCCCTTGTAGCCTTTTCAGGCAAGGTAAGCTTAGATGGTGATGAAAAGATCTACACAGAGGTTGGAATGAATCAAATGAGCGAGGATAGGGTGCCAGATGCTTTTGATTCGGAAGCCTATAATGTTATGATTGTGGCTAATAAATACCAAACAGGTTTTGACCAAAAGAAACTTTCAGCCATGTATATTATTAAGAGATTAAGGGGTGTAAATGCGGTACAGACCCTATCAAGACTTAACAGGGTGTGTCCACCATTTAATAAAACTGTATTTGTTTTAGACTTTACCAATGATTATGAGGATATTAAAAATGCTTTTGCTCCATATTACACAACAACTCTTTTAGCAAGCGACTTAACGGCAAATAAGATAAAAGATCTCCTTACGAGTATTGAAGCTTACGATATTATAGATCCGATCTATGTGGACGAGGTTAACGAAATTGTATTTAAGAAGAGGAAGGGAAATATAACATCTAAGGAAGCTTCGTCTCTACAACTTAAAATAAAAAAGGCAAAGCTTGAGCTTGATAGATATCCTGAAAAGGATCAAAAAGAATTTATTGCTAAGTTAAAAAATTTCAAAAGATTTTATGAATATTTAATCCAGGTGTCTTGTTTTGAAGATGTGGATGTTCATAAATACTATATTTATATTTCTTATCTACTAAACCTTTTAACGCCAGGAGAGAGTATGGGGATGGACATTAAAGACAAGGTAAAGGCTGATAACTTTGTACAGCTTAAAGGCCAAACCCATAAGGATGAAAAACAGGCATCAAACCCTATAGTGAAACTTCCTATAGCTGATCCTATTGATATAGGAGATGAAAAAAAAGAACGCCTTTCAGAAATTATTGCTGAAATTAATGCAAAAACTGGTTCTAAGTATGATGTGGATGTGGCAACAAAAGCTGCTATGCAAATTAGAGATATTATGATGAAGTCTGATGAACTTAAAACATCTGCAAAGAACAACTCTGAAAATGACTTTAAGTTTTCTTATTTTTCCAATGTAGAGAATGCTTTAATTGAAGGTTTGGGACAAAATCAAGGCTTCTTTGGTTACCTATTAGACCATCCAGACGCACAAAAGGAAGTCCTTGGAATATTTATGTCTGAGATTTATAAGAGCTTAAGAAAGAACGCCAATTAATTATAAGAGATGCTGGATATTATTGCATGATTTATGAAGTTTCATGTCACAAATATTAATCAAGGTTTTTTCAGAAATCTATAGGTCCGACTGATATACAAAAATTGCCTTAAATTTTACGCTATAAATATATAAGGGTTTAGAAAACAATTCTATATCAATGGAGTTAAAAGGCATATATTTAAATAAAACTTATATTACATGGTATAATAAGAGCAAGGGAGGTAGAGACATGAATATAATTAAGAAAAGAAGTTTTAAAATTATAAGATTAACCATTGTTGCTTTGTTAATATTTTTATCATGCAGTTTTAATAGTGTTTTTGCAATTGATGACAGCATAAAGAATAAGGAAGCTGATAAATATGCAAATACGACAAGTGATAATATTGAAGTGAGTAATAGGGAGTTAAATGAAGATAAGGCTTTGTTACTAAATTCAAAAGAAATAAAAAAAGAAATGTATTTAATGGGCGGCAATCCTCAAGAGGAAAAGGCAATCACTCTTTTTAAAGATGGGGTAAAGGTCGATGACTACGACACCATAAAACAAGCAATCGACAAAATGTACGACCTTACAAAGGAGGGAAGGAAATACAATTTTGTCCTTCAAGTGAATAAGGATATTGAATTAACTGAGTACAGTCAGTTTGGCTGGCCCTATGGCGAGGTGACCCTTAGGAGTAAGGACAAGGCAAGCAAAAGAACAATCAAAGCAAATAATACAAATCACACTATGATGCTCGGCGTTGTCAACGGGGCTCATCTAACCGTAGAAGATATTATTATCGACGGAAACAATCAAAAACGTATATTTTGGATGGAATCAACGGAACCACTTCCTGTAAGTCTAACGATCAATGACGGTGCCATCTTACAAAATGGGAAAGTTGATCCGAACGATGGGGCCAAAACAGGCGGTGCTATTTATTGTCAAGAAGCAGGGGATGTCACAATTAATGGCGGCATTATAAGAAATAACGAGGCCATACAAGCTGGCGGTGCCATTTCTTATATTGGGACCAGAACATTGACCATCAAGGGCGGAGAGATTACTGGTAACAAGGTTTCTTCTGACTCAGGCTTCGGAGGAGCAATTGTTTTACAAGGTAAAGGCATAATTAATGGTGGCAAAATCCACAATAATATGGCTAATAGTGGTGGCGGTATTTTCACAGGAAAAAATACGAACCTGGAAATCACCGGCGGAGAAATCAATGGAAACTCCGCGTCTTATGCAGGCGGAGGAATTTATTGTGCAGGTAATTCAGTTGTCAAGCTTACCGGAGGACAAGTATCTAAAAATCAAGGAAGATACGGTGGAGGAATAACAGCAGTATTTAACAGCAATTTCATTATGGAAGGGAACGGAATTATTTCAGAAAACGAAGCTTATACTGGTGGCGGTTTTTATCCGTGGGGTACAACTCCTTCCTGTGATTTAATTTCAGGAACCATTGAGAAGAACAAAGCCAACTACGGTGGCGGCATCCGTCTTAGATCGCCTAAGGCAAAGATAGGCGGCATAGTAATTAGAGAAAATATCGCACAATACGGTGGCGGTATCTACTCCAACTTACCTGTTGGCGAAACCCTTACCATTGACGGCGTGAAGCTATATAAAAACGAAGCCCTATCTGGTGGAGGAGTATGCTTAATTAAAGAAAACGGCAGCCTAAACTTTAAAAATGCTGAGTTTAAAGAAAACAAAGCCTACTACGGCGGCGGCATCTGGACAAGTAATACCATGACTATAGAAAAATCCACCTTTGAAGGAAATGAAGCTATAAAGTCAGAACCATCCATCTTGCCAGACGGCACACACGAAAACAACGGTCACGGCGGAGCCATTTATATTAATACCGCTTTAGATGAAAAGGGAGTTGTTACACTAGACGGTTGTACATTTACAAGAAATAAGGCAGACAAATCTGGCGGTGCCATTTCCGTTGATGAAACCCACGGCCTTTTAAAAGTAATCAAGGGCACTGTTTTTGACGGCAATGAAGCTACAGGTGAATTGGGCCATGGCGGAGCCATTTACAGTAATCTTCATGCTTATATGCCAGAATACGATGATGGATCTACAGGGCCACTTGTACAACCTCCGACAGCTAAAGATTACTACTATAACATCAACACCGATGCCACGACGGTCTTTAGAAATAACAAGGCATTTCAAACCTTTACTCCACCGAGTACGAAGGATGAATTTGTAAAACTTTTGTATATGTCTACTTCTCATCCGGGTACAAAATACAATCACCCATTGAACAATGATGATGTTAACTTAATAATATTTCGCAAGGTTATTTTTGATAAGAACTATGAAACTGAAGAACCGATTCATGCTGCATTCCTAGTACTTGAAAAAAGTAAATTAGGGAAAGATTTTCCTGCTGATCCTGTAAGAAAAGGATATACTTTTAAGGGCTGGAATACTCAAAAAGACGGTAAAGGAACATCATCATTTACACTCGACACTGTCATAGAAAGTGATATAACTCTTTATGCTCAATGGGAAGAACAAATTAAAAAACCTGACGAACCAAAAAAACACGACAAATCGGGAAATGGTTATTTCCTTATAAAGTCAGTAGATACACCCTTATTGAATAAAAAAGATCATGCACAATATATGATAGGCTACAAAGATCAAACCTTTAGACCGGATAGGCAAATGTCCCGTCAAGAAGTGGCGGTTATGTTTTCGAGACTTTTAAATGAAAGACCTCAAAAGGGAATAATATATAGTAGAAACTACAAGGATGTTTCAGATGACCTTTGGTCTGTTACAGCTATAAGTTATATGAGCAAATTAAACATGATTAAGGGATATCCAGATGGGAATTTCAGACCATATGCAAACATTACTCGTGGAGAATTTGCAGCAATGGCTACAAGATTTGCAAATCTCAGTGGAGGAAACAAAAATTTTACAGATGTTTCTAAAGATCACTGGGCTTATGATGTAATTCAAAAGGCAGCAGAAGCAGGATGGATTTCCGGTTATCCTGACGGAAGTTTTAAACCTGACCAACCGATTACCCGTGCAGAAATAGTGTCAATTACAAATCGTATGTTAAATCGCTTTGCAGATGAAGATTTTGTAGATCACAACTTAAACAAAATTATAAACTATAGGGACATGGATAAGGCCCACTGGGCATACTATCCTGTAGTAGAAGCGACTAATGGTCACACTTATGAACGTAAAGAAAATGAAAGAGATGAAACATGGTTTGAAGTTAATGAAACAAGCTTTGTTTACGACAAGTAAAAATTTAATTATTAAAGAATATAATAAATAATAGAAACAATAAAAGAAAACAGGCGGGCATGATAAAAGTATTTTTATCATGCCTGCCTATTTTAAGTAGGGGATTTTTTAAAAATCTACAGAAATTTAATTTTAATTTTACACTACTTATATAATTTAAAGATAAAATTGTAAAAAAGATAAGATAAAGGCATGAAATTAAAATTTTTAAAATTTACATAAAGAGGAAAAAATGTATAGTTTATATAAAAAAAATGAAATTTATTTTGGACTTGTTTGGGTAATAATATATTGCACTGTATCTGTTTTCATTCGAGATAAGTTTGGGGACCAAAGTATTATTATGCTCATAAGTCTCGCTTTGATTGCTGGAGCAATTGGGATCTTTATAAAAAAACATCATTTGGAAGAAAAATACGGCCTTAATAAATATCCTAAAAATAGAGCAAGATATTTATATTTTATCCCTGTATGGGTTCTTACCACAGGTAACCTCTGGGGAGGTTTACATTTATCTTACAGTGGGATTTATCAGGTTTTTTCAGTTTTATCCATGTTTTTGATTGGATACATTGAGGAAGTAATTTTCAGAGGTTTTCTTTTTAAGGCAATTTTAAAAAAGGATGGACCAGCAAAATCTATTACAATCGTGGCAATTACATTTGGTATGGGCCACATTATAAACTTATTTGCCGGACAAAGGGATTTAGAAACAATCTCTCAAATATTTTTTGCCCTGGCTTGGGGTTTTATGTTTACAATTATTTTCTATAAAAGTAAAAGTCTTTTACCATGTATTTTTGCCCATGGAATGATAGATGCTTTTTCTAAATTTTCTAAGAACAATCAAACTTTTGAGGGGATCTATATAATTGCTACAATATTTGTTGCTGTTTTTTATTGTACTTATTTGTTAAAACTTAAAGATAAAAAAGACTTTGAATCATATAAAAATAGGGATTGTATTTAAAATAAAAATGAAAAATATATCTAAGGGAAGATAAAATGAAAAATATAAGAAATATACCGGTCAAAAGAAAAATAGTCTTTATTTTTTTAATTTTTTTATTTATTTTATTTATTTTATTTGCAATAAGTTTTCTTTATGCAATATTCAGCCATTCTATGGGAGAAAATCAAGAAGGCATAAGTGGATATTTTTGCGAGATTGTGTTTCGTATTTTTATAAGCCTTGTAATTTTTATAGTTTTAGCTATTAACTATTTTATTAAGGAAAAACCAAGATCTATAATTATTTGGTGGATATGTGCCATCGTCGCTTTTTTTGGAGTTTTTTATTTAATAAGAGCTTGGATTTTTGATTTTTCTTATATAAATGCACCTAAAGTCGTGAAGCTTAACTATATAACATTCGAACGAGATAATATTTATGAGTATTCTATAGTTTATAGCCTTATAGGCTACACGGAAAAGGGTGACACTGAAATATTTCGCATAAACTCTGAAACTTATGACCTGGAAAAAGAAAAGTGGACAGACGATGAGTTTGTATCAGCTTATGTTCAGTATCTTCCTCACACGGGAGTATTGATGAATTTAAAAACATTTAAAGAAAATAAATAGCCCTAAATTATATAAGAAAAAAAAGGATATTGATATTAATATCCTTTTTTTCTTTTACAATGAAAATATAAAAAAGGCTATTTTTAAAATAGCCTTATTTTATTTCATCACCTAAATTTTTCAAACTATCAACTTGGTCATCTCTTCCTAAAACAATTAGAACATCACCAATTTTAAAAGTATAATCAATTGGGGGATTGAAAATCATTTTTCCATCTTCAATTTTCTTTATAGCAAGAACAATAAGCTCAGTTTTTTTTAGGAATCTGTGCTTCAATTAAATTTTTATTTTCTAAATAGGATCCCCTTTTGACAAGAACCTCTTCCAAATCAAGCTCAACATCTCCGATTTTTGTAACCACATCTAAAAATGAAATAATATTAGGCTTTATCATAAGAGAAGCCATTCTCTTGCCACTTATTTCCACATATTATAGACCCTAAAAATTTATAAAATCTGTTAGCTTTGTATAAATTATTTTATAATTTTGTAATTTTTATTAAGAGGTTTTGTAATTAATATTTGCTATTATTATGACATAATAAATCCAATAAAAATTAAGGAGAGAAAAATGAAAGGAAATATTAAAAGAAAAATAGGGTCAATATTATTAGCAGGCTGTTTAGCTTTAGGAATAGGCGCTTATGTTAAGGCAAATGCAGGTGATCATTCAAGTGAAATGATTTCTCGTAAAGGTGTTCAAAATGAATTTGTTGAAACTTGTAAAAATCTTAATTGGCCAAAAGGTTATAATGTGCCAAAGGAGATAGACGAAGAAGAAAATGGTTCAGTTTATCAAAAGGGTTTTGGAAACACAAGAGCAAGCATTTATTGGGAAGCAGCTTGGGAAAAGGAGTGGTTAAACACCTATAAAAATGATCCTAGAAGAGCTGAGAAAGCTTTAGAAGAGTTGGAGAAAGCAAAGAAGATGCCCTACATGTCAGAAGAAAAGTGTGACGATGCTACAAGAGAGTATTTTGATAAAATTTTAGATAAGGCAAAAAATGGTGATCCATCAGGTTTTGAAGAAAATATCAAATTAAATGCACCGGAATAAGTCATATAAAAATGGAATACTATAAATCTTTGTGGTTTATTAAATAAAAACTATAAAGGCTAAAAAAAGGCTATTTTTAAAATAGCCTTATTTTATTTCATCACCTAAATTTTTCAAACTATCAACTTGGTCATCTCTTCCTAAAGCAATAAGAACATCACCAATTTTAAAAGTATAATCAATTGGGGGATTGAAAATCATTTTTCCATCTTCAATTTTCTTTATAGCAAGAACAATAAGCCCAGTTTTTTTAGGAATCTGTGCTTCAATTAAATTTTTATTTTCTAAATAGGATCCCCTTTTGACAAGAACCTCTTCCAAATCAAGCTCAACATCTCCGATTTTTGTAACCACATCTAAAAATGAAATAATATTAGGCTTTATCATAAGAGAAGCCATTCTCTTGCCACTTATTTCCACAGCAGATAGAGTTTTATCAGCTCCCACCTTTAATAACTTTTCGCTACCTGATTTAGTAAGGGCATTTGAAATAATATAAATATTTTTATTAAGATTTCTTGCAGTAAGCACAGTTACTATGTTGTCCACTTCAGAATCTAAAGTTGCAATAAGACCCTTAGCCCTTTCAATTCCCGCATGTTTCAAGACACTTTCCTCAGTAGATTGACCCTCAACCACTAAAATATCGTGATGGCTGAAATCTTCAAGGTCTTCACGCCTATCACTTATAACAACAAAATCAAGTTTTTCATTAATAAATTTTTTTATAATTACCTCTGCCAGCTCACCAGATCCACATATTATGTAATGATTATTTAAAGCAGCAATTTTTTTATCCATTTTACTTCCCTTCCACAAATCTGAAACCTTGCCTTCAACAAACATAGCAACCACCGTTGTAAAAGCATATCCAACTATACCAACCCCTAAAAAAATCATAAAGACTGAAAAGATTTCAGACAGATTGCTGGTGGTGCCAACTTCACCAAAACCTACAGTAGATATGGTTATAACAGTCATATATAAGGCATCGATAAAATCTACCTTTAATAAAATCATATAACCTATAACGCCAGTAATAAGTAAAAGTGCAAAAGCTAAAAAAATAAATTTAAGTTTTCTTTTTTCTTCCATAAGCCTCTCCTTATATATTAGATTATAGTATATTTTTAAAAAATTTAAGAGGCTTTTTAAGATTTAATTCTTAAAAAGCCTCTTTTAAACTTACTTATTTTCGTATTTTAAAAATTTGTTAGAAAAATATAAGGATATTATTAATTCTCCTAGTGCAAAAATAGTTAATAATCCTAAATCATGTGCATTTATAAATCTAAAGTTGTTAGCTTCAATTGAAAGAAAGCTTAAACCTATTATTTTTAAGGATTTATAGGTTGTAGCAAATCCAAATATTGTAAACATACTGGAAAGGAGAA
Source organism: Peptoniphilus sp. BV3C26 (assembly GCF_000478985.1). Classification (GTDB taxonomy): domain Bacteria; phylum Bacillota; class Clostridia; order Tissierellales; family Peptoniphilaceae; genus Peptoniphilus_B; species Peptoniphilus_B koenoeneniae. The sequence goes on along the minus strand of NZ_AWXB01000060.1, from coordinate 41,674 downwards.
CTATAATTCCAAAGGACCTTATCCTTATAGCAAGAGCTCCAAAAATTCCTATAATAGGAAGTGAAAGAAAAATGCTAAGAAATATATAATAAGCATAAATATTAAAATTTATCCTTTGGAAATTTCCTATAAATTTTCCGCCTGCATAAAATAGGGCCAAAAAATATATTTGACAAAGGCTTATTATTATAAAAGATAGAAATAACTTGGCCATTATAAATGAGATATTTTTCTTTGGACTAAGCCTAATAAATTTAAGCCCTGCCTTGTGTTCGGGGGACCAAAGACTTGCTATTATAATAGCAATTAAAGGAATATAGAAAAAGGAAAAGTAAAATAAACTTACTTGGGTCCATAGACTTTGCCATTCATGGGTTAGAATTCCCTTATTTCCCATATAATTTATAAGGCCAAAGGCATTGGCAAGAAGGGGTATTATAAGACTTATTAGTAAAATATTTATAAATTTTATTTTTTTAAATTCTAATTTTAACATTTTTCCTCCTAATCCTTGTATAAGTTATAAGATTTCATTGTCTTTAAATAAATAAGGCTGATTATTAAAAGACCAAGGGCAATAATTAGTGTATAAAAATTTAAGGGATTTAAAACCTGGACAAATTTATCTGACTCTTTTACATAAGAAATATTTAAAAGACTTGCCATCCAAGCAAAGGGATTTATAAAAGATAGAATTTCTGATGTGAGCATGGTAATCACTCCTGTAAGGCCCCCTATTATAGAAATAAATGAAAGGGTGTAAACTTTTTTTGTTTTCATTTCTATTATCATAAATAAGGCCAAAAAGAATAAATTTATTATTAAAGCCGATAGATTTACAAGTAAAAATCTTAAAATTATTCCACTATTAATATTGAAATGATCTGACTTCATTGCTAGGGCAAGAAAAACTAGGGCTTCAATTATTTGCAATAAAATTAACTTAAAAGATAAATTTTTAAATTTATTAAGAAGAATAGAATTAACCTTTTCTCCAAGAATTATTTCCATCTGCCACATCTTATTTTTTTCTTCAATTTCTATTACTTTTTTTATAAGAGATGATATTAATATAGGATTTGACAGTAGAGATATAAATAAATAAGTATCCAAGATGTAAGCAAGGGGATATTTGCCCTCTGAAAAAGACCTTGAATGACTAATTCCTGCTACAATTAGCATCTGAACAAAAAAAACTATTATTATTAAAAAATTTATTCCCAGTCTTTTATATTTTTTTCTTTCTAAGTTTTTCATATTAAGACCTGCTTTCTTCAATAAATAGTTTTTCCAGGCTTTCTTTTTCTTCCTCTAACCTATAAATATCTACCTTGCCATGTAAAAAGTTCACTATATCTGCAATATCTTGGTTGGACTTTTTACCTAAGATTATTTTTTTCTCCCTTAGCCTATCTTCATCAAGATTTAAAAGACTCAGAGTTTTTTTATTGTCAGATGTAACTAAAGATATAAATGGGGGATGGAGCCTCCTATATTCTTCCAAGCTTCCATTATAGGTTAACTTTCCAGCTTTAAGGATACCTATATGGGTGGAAATTTTTTCTATCTCATCAAGGATGTGGGAAGAAATTAAGATACTTGTAGAAGTATTTTTTACAATATTTTTAAATAAATTTCTCATTTCCTCAATTCCCTGAGGGTCTAAACCATTTATAGGTTCATCTAAAATTAAAAGCTTTGGATTTCCTATTAAGGCCATAGCTATACCAAGTCTTTGTTTCATACCAAGAGAAAATTCTCTTGCCTTCTTTTTGCCTAAATTGTTAAGACCTACAAGGTCCAGGGTTTTTAAAATTTCATCTTTTTTTATTCCCTTTAGCTGACAAATTATTTCTAAATTTTCATAGCCTGTTAAGTGGTCATAAAAAGAAGGATTTTCAATTAAAGCACCAAAAAATTTGTTGAAATCTTTTTGATTTTTTGAATTTAATTCCTGCCCAAAAACTTTAATCATACCCTGGTCTTTTTTCACAAGACCAAGAATAAGTTTCATTAGGGTAGATTTACCAGCTCCATTTTTTCCTATTAAACCAAAAATAGATTTTTCCTCTATTTCTAAAAAATCAATATCTAAAACTTTTTTATTATTATATGATTTTTTTAAATTTTTTATTTCTAAGATTTTGTTCATAATCATTCCTCCTAAAAATATAATAAAGCTCACAGATAAAGATAAAGTTTAAACAAGATCACTTTTACATCACAAAAACAAATAGATTGGAAAAGTGTTGTATAATAAGGTTAACGAGGGGGTTTAGATGGATTTAAGAAGAAATTTTTCTATATTAATAGTTGATGATGAAAAAAACTTATTGGAAAATTTATATAATTTTTTAAAAAATAAGGATTTTAAAAAAGTTTACACTGCTAAAAACTTAAAAGAGTCGAGGTTTAAGCTAAAAAATTTTAAAATTGATTTAATAGTTTTAGACTTAATGCTTCCCGATGGAAGTGGCTTTGACCTATTAAAAGAAGTTAGAAAGACTTCCGATATAGCTGTAATAATTTTATCTGCCCTTGATGGAATAGATGACAGGAGAGAAGGCTTTGAAAACAGGGCAGACGACTATTTAGTCAAGCCATTTTTTCCAGACGAACTTCTTTGGAGAATTGATGCAATTTTAAGAAGAAGTAAAAAAATTAATAGCCAAGAAAAAATAAAATTAGGAAATGTAATTTTTCATAAATCTAAGGGAATACTTATAAAAAACGGTGAAGAAATTGCATTAACAGCCACACAATTTAAAATCTTAGCTTACTTATCTGAAAATATAAATAAAATAGTTTCAATTGACAGAATTTTAGACAACATTTGGGAAGATTCTTATGGCTATGAAAATACCTTAATAACCCACATATATAGGCTGAGGGAAAAATTAGAAGATAATCCCAGAGACCCTAAGATCTTAATTACCATAAAAGGTCTTGGTTATAAATTAATTAAAGAAGAATAATATGTTTAATTATATTTTAAAAAGATTTAAAAAAATTGTTATAAGAATACTCTCTTTAATGTTTTTTCTAATGTTTTTGCTTGCGATATTTCTCTACCTAAACTACAGATTAAATAATAAATATCCAAGGCCAAATGATATTTTTTCCTATGTGGAAGACAATAAAAGCAAGATTTATTTAAATGAAAAAAATAAAGAATTTTTAAAAGAAAAAGATATTTGGTCCATAAGACTTGATAAAGACGGAAAAGTTATAGAAAGCTTTAATAAGCCTAAAGAAGTAAAAGATAAATTTAATCTTACTGACGTAGCAGGCTTTACAAGATTTTATTTAGCAGACTATCCAGTATTCACATATAAAACAGGTGATGGCTTGCTTATATTTGCCTATCCTAAACATTCTTTAGATAAATTACCATTTAATTATTATAATTACAAAAAACTTATTTTTAATTTAGAATTAGTTATAATATTTTTAATTTTATTTTTAGTCTTTGTCTATATAATTTATAGAATTGATATTAAAAATATTTTTAAAAATATCTTACCCTTTCAAAAAGCAATAGACAATCTCTATGAAGAAGACTATGAAAAATTAGATGAATATGGAGAATTAAAAGACCTTTCATTTTCCATAAATAAGGCAAATGAAAAATATAAAAATTTAAAAGAAGCTCAAGGTAAGTGGATTAGAGGAGTGAGCCATGACGTGAGAACCCCCCTTGCAAAAATTTCATGGGAACTAAGTAAGGAAAATAAAAAAGACCTTGATGTAGAAAATATTAAAGACCAGGTCTTAAAAATTTCAAATATCTTAGAAAGCTTAAATCTGACCCTATCCCTTTCAAACATAGAAAAAGAAAACTTTAAAGAAGAAAATCTCCTAAAAGTAATTAGAAAACTCCTAGTAGATAAACTAAATGAAAATCCAGAAAGGGAAATTATTTTTGAAAATAATATAAAAAAGCAAAATATAAAACTTAAAATGGATCCCAATTTATTTTATAGAATGCTTGAAAATATTTTAAAAAATTCAATAATCTATACAAAAGGGAAAATAAGACTAATAATTTCAGAATCTAAAAATAGCTTAACTATTACCATTTTAGATGAAGGAAGAGGATTATCTGAAAGCATTATAAAAAAAGTTAATGAAGAAGATTTAACCAATATTACAAAACATGGACTGGGTATTTTTATCTCTAAACAAATAGCCGAATTGCATGAAGGAAAATTCATTATAAAAAATAAGCATCCCGGATTAGAAGTATCTTTTATCTTTGAAAATAAAAATTAAATTTTATTATAACTTTTAAATAAAACACATAAAAAAGGCTTGATGGCCTTTTTTTAATGGAAATTTTATTGGCTTTTAGAAAAAATTTTTTATTCATATCTTAAATGGAATATGATAAAATTTAACAGTAAAGCATAAATGAAAGGATTTATCATGAAGGAAAAATTTAGAGATAAATTTACTGATCCTGATATTATTAAAAAAATTCAAGAGCTTGAAAATTCTCCTCAAAATATGGAGAAGTTAAAAGTTATTAAGGCTAAGATGAAAGATAGGGCAACAAAGCCTTTATTTTTAGGTTGTCTTGGTCTTATAATTGCAGGTAATGCTGCTATATATTTTAAGGCTTATGGGGCAATAGTTATTTTTATTATGATTATTATTGCGTCTAATTATTTAGAAAAAAATAGACATAATATGACTGATGACTATGTAAATAATTTTTTATTACCTGTTTTAAAAGAAATCTTGCCGGATACAAGGATAAATTATCTTGAGGGTATAGATTTGGAAATTTTAGGAAATTTAATTTATAATTCTAAAAAATATTATTCCAATTGCCATATAATTTTTGGTGATGATTATAAGACCGAGTTTTGTAATTTGAGGGCATATCACTACATAAAGGACAAGGATAAGACCGAGGAAGAGGTTGTTGATTTTGAGGGCCAGGTTTTGGCAGCTAAGATGGATACAAAGATTAAGGGGCATATTAGGATTGTGCCTGTTGTAAAAGAAAATTTCCTTGGTGATAAAATTTATAGGGCCTATGGAAGTAAGAGAAAAGATGAAAAAGAGGTAAGGGTTGAATCTATTAAGTTTAATGATTCTTATTCAATATTTTCTACGGATGATTTTTATACAAGATTGATTTTAGATCCTAAGATTATTGAAATTTTAAATGATTGGTCAGATAAAATGAGGGTTTGCCTATATATGGACGAAAAATATATTGCTATTTCTTTTGAGTCTCATAAATTTTTATTCCCGGTACCGGGTGGGGGAAAGTCTGTGGAAAATTTATCCCTTTCGGGGGAATATGAAAAAATCAGAGGTAAATTATCTTACTTTTATGAATTAATTGATATAATTGGTGAGAAATTTTAAAGGAGAAATTATGGAAAAGTTTATTAGTTTAGTGACTTCTTTCTTGGTCATTCCATTTTTGTTTTTATTTTGTCTTATAATTTGGTTTATAAGGGCTTCAAATAAATTAAATAGATATAAGATAATAATAAAGGAATCGGAAAAAAATTTAGATATAGCTCTTGCTAAGAGGTATGATACCATTTGTCAGATGATAAAGGTGGCTAAGTCTTTTGCTAAGTATGAAAAATCCACTTTTACCGATTTGGTAAAGCTAAGACAGGAATCTGGAATTAGGGGTTTTGAAAATGTTATAAAAAATCAGGACCAGGCAATAGAAAAGATTCACGTTTTGGCAGAGGCTTATCCGGAGCTTAAATCTTCTGAAGAATTTTTGAGATTGGAAGATGAGATAGATGATGAAAATGAACAATTGGCAGCTGCAAAAAGAATAGTGAATAATAATATAAGCATTTTTAATCAAGAAATAGTTTCTTTTCCAACCTCCCAGGTGGCAAAGCTAAAGGGTATGGTGGAAATGGATTTTTTAAGGGAGGAAAATTTAGACCAAAAAAAATCCATAGATGATTTTGATTATAATGTGTAAATTATACTAAAAAATATAGAAAAGGACTAAAGCTAAACTTTTTCATTTATAGTTTTAAAATTTTATACATGGCAAAAAAATAGCGACTTAAAATCGCTATTTTTTATTTACAATAAAACAATTCTAATTAAATATAAAATTATGGAAAATTTTACAAATTTATAACGAAAAATTCAAAATTTCTTTGTTTAACAATGATAAAATACCTTATCAAAAAAAAATTTTACCTATAATTATTTCATTATGGAGGTGCGAAATGATTGAAAGTATAGTTGATGATAATGAACGCATATTGTGGAGAGGAAAGCCTGATATTGTATTGTATATTGTGGGAAATCCTGCAATTTATTTAGTTGCAATTTTTTGGGGCCTTTTTGATTTATTTTTAATTTCCGATTTTTTAAAAGATGCTCAATTTTTAAATGGATTTATTTTTATTTTTTTTATTTTTCATCTATTTCCCGTTTGGTTTGCCATAATAGGCCCAATATTCAGGCTTATAAATTACAGAACCGTCGAATATGCCATTACGGATAAGAGAGTTTACGTTAGTCGAGGTATATTTGGAAGAGATATAAATACTCTTGAACATAGAGAAATCACAAACCTTTCAGTTGATGTAAACTTTTTGGAAAATATAAGAAAAGTAGGCACCCTTAATTTGTTTTATAATGCAAATGTAAATGGAGCTTTTAATTACAGAGTTTCATCTGATGCCAATAGATTTATTTCAATCGAAGATCCCTACGGCGTTTATAAACTTCTTAAAAAGGTAAGCCTTGATGTTACCACCGATCAAGCCTTTCCAAATGCCTATAGACCAAAGGAAAACACAGGTTACAATACAGAATATAAATAAAAACTTTTTTAAAACTTTAATTAAATTAAATTCTATATTTTATATATAAAATCTATGGTAAAATATGTATAATGAATATAAATAGAGACTGGAGGTAATATTTTATGAAAAAATTTAATTTAATTTTTATTTTAGCCCTTCTTTTAGGAAGTTTTATCTTTCCTACAAGGACTTTAGCTTCCACAGATCCTCTAAATCATGTAAAAAATGATTTACCTCAAGAGGAACTTATGAATAAAGATTCTAAAGATGTGGAAAATAAAGGAAAAGTTTTAAATTTTAAAGAAGATAAAAGCAAAAAACTTTTAATGCAAAATCCTGTGGGAGGAACGGAAAAGACTTTCACAGTAACAAAAAGATCTGTTGGAAGTACAGGAGACGGGACACTTGTTGGAGAGTTTGACACTCTTTTTGATGCTTTTGGCGCATGTGAACAAAATGATATGGCAAACGAATATGTAATTACAGTTAATAAAGATTATGATATTCCTGCAAATGAGGACGTATGGTCAAGGCAGGATGTTAACATTTTACTAAAATCAGCTGATGGGAAAACTTGCACTTTAAAAAGGCTTGGAACACGACTAATTTTTTATGTTGCCCATAATTGCAAGATGCGAGTTGAAAATATAATTTTAGATGGTAATAAGGACGGAGAACTAACATTTTTATCAGAAAATGGCCAACTTACATTAGGGAAAGGAACGGTTGTACAAAACTTTATTGACGTTCCTTCGTATGATGGTCCAGCTATATTAGTTTCTTCTAATTGTGTCCTTAATATTGAAGATGGAGCAATAATACAAAATAACAATTCAGATACACAAGGTGGAGTTATTCAAGCTCGTAAAGACTCTACAGTAAATATTAGTGGCGGAACTTTTAAAAACAACAAATCCAACACAAGTGATGGTGGAGCTATAGCGGCTTCTGGAGTTCTAAACATCACTGGAGGAACTTTTGAAAATAATGAAGCCAAGAAAACTAGTGGAGCTATTTTTATTGGTAAAAATAATTCAGCAAGTATTTCTAATGCTACATTTAAAGGCAATAAAGCAAGCACAGGTGGTGCAATATATAGCTCAAAAGAATTTAGTGTTTCAAATACCACTTTTGAAAATAATACAGCTAATTGGGCTGGAGCAATTTTTTCATCAAAGAAATTAACACTAAATGATGTTACATTTAAAAACAATAAAGTTGCATCAGCTGGTGGTGCTTTGTATTTACAAGGCGGAGCTGAAATAAAAAACTCTACTTTTACAGAAAATAGTTCAGTGTCAGACGGTGGAGCTGTTTATAGTGTTGACGCAGACATTGACATTGACAACTGTACTTTTGAAAAGAACGATAGTAAAGCTCGTGGTGGAGCTTTGTTATTAGGTGTACAAAACAATCCCACAGTAAATTATACAATTAAAAATAGCACAATAAAAAATAACAAGTCTAAAAATATAGGTGGAGGTATAACAGCTATTCTTGGCACTTTAACTGTTGAAAACTCTAGTATAGAAGCTAATAATTCAGATTTATTAGGTGGCGGAATTGTATCTGTAGCTCAAACTATCGTTAATTTAAATAAGTGTATAATTAAAAACAATACAGCTAATGGAGCTGCTGGCATCTTTGTTGGAACAGGTGGCTCACAAAGTAAAGGAACTGTCAATATAAAAGGAACTGAATTTAATGGCAACGATACTGGTTCTAAACAAGATCAAAAAACTCTTGCAGGCGGAGGTATTTATATTGATGAGGGTGTTACTGTCAATATTAGCGATTCAAGCAAGTTTATAGATAACAAAGCTGGATTTGGAGGAGCTATCTATAATGTATCAAGCGATTATAAAAATCCTGCAGATGAAACTAAGTATCAAAATTTAAGCATCGATAAAACTACATTGTTTAAGGGTAATGAGGCTAGATTAGGTCTATTTGCACCTCCAATAAATTATGATAGATTTGATAAACTAAAATTTAGTGATACATCTGATATTCCTCATATGAAGGGCATGAGCAAAAGCCTTTTAAATAATTATGACATAAATTACAAGGGAGACTTTTTAATAATTTATGATGCCAACGGCGGAAAATTTGAAGACGGAAAAACAGAAAAGCAGGAAGCCCATAAGGTAAATGATGAAATCACTATTCCAGCAGGGCCTGTGAGAGAAGGCTTTAAATTTACTGGATGGAGGGGTACAAAAGTAACTTCAGATGCTGCAAGTGTAAATAAAGTTACTCTTAATCCAGGCAATAAATTTAAGCTTGACGGCAACTACATTTTTGCCGCTCAATGGGAAAAGATTGAAAGGAAAGTAAAAGATGAGGGTTATTTGGGAACTTTCACTATAAAAAGCCCTGATGAATTTAAAAAGAAAATTGAAAGTCATAAGGCATATTTAGCAGGCTATTTAGATCAAAGAGTATTACCAGAAGGCAAAATGACAAGGGCAGAAGCAGTGGCTCTTATAAGTCGTCTTGAAGGCTATGATTTAAGTGATTCAAGTTCAAGAATTTTCTCGGATCTTAAGGAAGGTTCTTGGTACAACAAGTATATCAATGCTGCTTTTGAAAAGGGTATTTTAGTTGAAAAATCCGGACAAGATTTTCGCCCTGATTCTCCTATTACAAGGGCTGAATTTGCAAAATTAATAGAGTTTATAGATAAGAAAAATAATTCTATTGCACCTTTTGCTGATGTAAAAGGACACATTTATGAAGATGCGATTAATCAAGCTTACGGAAATAATCGTATAGCAGGTTATCCTGATGGAACTTTCCGTCCTGATGCTCCTATTACAAGAGCTGAAATTGTAACTATCTTGAATAATTTTTATGATAGAAAGGCTGATGCAAAAAGTCTTGAAGGCATAGAAAACCTAGGACTTTTAAAGCATTTTACAGACTTAAATGAAAATCATTGGGCTTACTATGAAATTATGGAAGCTGCAAATTCCCATGAATATATCAGAAGAAACGAAAATGGTATTGTCGAAAACTGGATTCGTTTAATAGAAGACATGGTAAAGTAAAATCTTATGATTGCCTCCTTAAAAGGGAGGCAATTTTTTTGCCAACTTTTTTTAAAAATTTAAAAGTGTTAAAATACTAGTCAATTAGAAAAGTTTAAGTTGAAAATAAAGTTGGATTTTATAAATTTAATGTGGAGGAATAAATATGGAAAAGGAAAACAAGGCTTTGGCTATTCAGGACACTTATGGGGAAAGATTTCAATATTGTTGGGGCTGTGGTCCTAAAAATAAAGAGGGTCTTCATTTAAAATCTTACCCTTCAGTGGATGGGGAAACTTGTATTTGTAAAATTACACCTGATGAGCATTTTACAGGGGGAGTTCCTGCAAATTTATTTGGAGGAATGATTGCCATGATTTTTGATTGCCATGGGACTGCATCTGCTGCTTGGTTTAACCACCATAAAAGGGGTCTCGATTTTAATGAAGACACTATTATAGGTCGTTTTATTACTGCAAGGCTTGAGATTGATTTTAAAAAGCCCCTGCCTATGAATAAGGAGATAAAAGTTACTTCATGGCCGGAAGAAATCGGCGAAAGAAAAGTAATTGTAAATATGGAAATGGAAGCTGAGGGCCTAGTTCGTGCTAAAGCAAAAATTATTGCTGTGGGGGTAAAGGATAATATGTAAAAAAGCACATAAGCATTATCTAAATAAAATTTTTAAATTTTATAAAAATAGCGGGGAGATAAATTTGAAAGAAAAAAGAATTTCAAAGGCAATGTTATTTATTATTTTATTTGGAATTGTAAGTTTATTTTCAGATATGACTCATGAAGGCGCCTCCAGTATAAGGGGAGCCTATCTTACAATTTTAGGTGCATCTGCAGGAACTATAGGATTTGTTTCGGGTCTTGGTGAATTAGTTGGATATTCCATGAGATATGTATTTGGAAAAATTACCGACAGAACGAAAAAATATTGGCCCATGGTAATTTTCGGTTATATTTTAGATATTATAGCAGTGCCTGCTCTTGCTCTTGTGGGAGAAAATGGTTGGGTGGCTGCGTCAGCTTTATTAATATTTCAAAGAATGGGAAAGGCAATAAAAAAACCTGCTAAGGATACAATTATGTCTTTTGCAGCAAGCCAAGAAGGGGTTGGAAAGTCTTTTGGAATTCAAGAGATGTTGGATCAAATCGGAGCTTTTTTGGGACCGGTCCTTCTTTATTTAGTAATGCTTTTTAAAACTGATGGAAGTGCTTTTGAAATTTATAGAAGATGTTTTGCCTTTTTATTTATTCCAGGTATGATTACTATTTTTTTATTGTTTTATACAAAGAAAAAATTTCCAAATCCTGAAGCTTTTGAACCTGAAATAAAAAAAGCTCAACCTTTTAAAATGAAAAAATCATTTATTTTTTATATTGCGGGAATTTCTTTTTTTGCTTTCGGTTTTATTGATTATTCAATAGTAATTATGCATATTTCTAAAAATTATACAGAAATTGCGGGAAACTTTTATGAAACTTCAAATTTAATTAATAGTGGAACTATACCTCTTTTATATGCCGGGGCAATGTTAATTGACGCCATAGCAGCTCTTGTTTTCGGACATATGTATGATAAAAATGGCCTTAAGGCTTTGGTAATTTCAACAATTATTTCTGCTCCTTTTTCATTTTTTATCTTTGGTATGAAAAGCATTCCGGCTCTTATTTTCGGATTGATCCTTTGGGGAATAGGAATGGGAGCTCAAGAATCAATATTAAAGGCTGCAGTTACATCAATGGTGGATAAAAAAAATCGTGCAACGGGTTATGGGATTTTTGAGTGTTCTTTCGGAGTTTTTTGGTTTTTGGGAAGTTGGCTTCTTGGAACAATGTATGAAGTTTCAATTCCTCTTATGATTGCTATTTCAATTTCAGCTCAAATTTTATCAATTCCCTTTTATTTGCAAGTAAAAAATCTAAATTAAAACTTAGGAGGAAAAAATGTTAAGAGATGCTATTTACGGATTTGCAGTTGGCGATGCTCTGGGAGTTCCTTATGAATTTAAAGGAAGAAATACCTTTAAGTGCCAAAGTATGGTGGGAAATGGGACTTGGAATAGGGAGCCGGGAACTTGGTCTGATGATACAAGTATGACTCTTGCCACTTGTAAGGCTATTAAAGACAATGGCGGGAAAATAAATATTATTGATATTAGAAAAAATTTTGAGTCTTGGGTTTACAATGATGAGTTTACTGCGGACGGGAAAACTTTTGGTGTGGGCAATACAACTCGGATGGCCATTTCACAGGGTCATGGCTTAGATGATTATTATTCTAATGGAAATGGATCTTTAATGAGAATTTTGCCTTTGGCTTTTACTGATGCTGATGATGAGGAAATTGAAAAAGTTTCTGCTATAACTCATGGTCACAAAATTTCTTTAGATTCTTGCAAGGAATATGTTAAAATTGCAAGAAAATTAATAAAAAAGGAAAAATTTATTTGTGATGAAATTAAAAATAAAAGGGAAGATGAAATAAGATCCAGTGGATTTGTTCTTGACACTTTAGAGGCAAGTATTTGGTGTATTTTAAATACAAATTCTTATAGGGATGCAGTCTTAAAGGCTATTAATCTTGGAGATGATACGGATACGACAGGAGCTGTAACAGGAGGTCTTGCAGGCATTATTTATGGCTATGACCAAATTCCAAAAGAATGGATTGAAAAATTAAAAAATAAAGAATTAATAGAAGAAGTTTTATTTTGAAAAATTTATAGAAAAAATACCCTCTTTACTAGCAAAGTGTAAGGAGGGTATTTTTTAAATCTCATAACTTAAAAAATTATCGATAAACAATAAATAATTATTGTAAATCATAAAATAAAGTGGTATATTAAAAATAAAGGGAGGTTACTATGAAATCACTTAGAGTTAAATTTATTGGTGGGCTTTTAATTATTGCAATTATAATTTTGCTTTTTTCATTTTATGAAATTTTTAAATTTTCAAAAATTATGGCAGATATTTATCCCATGTTTATGAATATGAGATATCCCATGTTATTTTTGTGTCAGGGGATAGTAATTGCCTTAATTGTTGCAGTTTCATTTGGACTTTTTGCCCTTAAAAAATATGGTGAAGACAAAATTTTTGAATATGGAATGCTTTTTGATCTTCAAGTTATTGCACTTTCTTTTATAGGGATATTTTTTTTATCAATTCTTTCTATAATTTACACAAATTTTAACTTAGATGGTTCAATTACAAATTTAATTTTTATTGGAGCGGCAATTGTTTCCATCTTAATTGGACAAATTTTTCTTTTACTATGTGATTTGATAAAAGAAGGAATTACATTAAAAGAAGAAAATGATCTAACGATTTGAGGTGGACTATGGGAAAAATAATTGTTGATTTAGATGTGGAGCTTGCAAAAAATAAAATGTCTTTAACGGAATTATCTGAGCGAGTTGGCATAACCCTTGCAAATCTTTCTATTTTAAAAACAAATAAAGCTAAGGCCATAAGATTTTCCACTCTTTCAGAAATTTGTAGAGTTTTAAATTGTAATGTTGGGGATATTTTAAGGTATCAGGGTGATGAAGATGAGTGATAAAAAATTTAAAAGAGTTTTGATTATTATGTTTATAATTTTTCTTGCAGCAATTCCCCTTTTGTTTTTACTTTCAGATAAGAGAGAAGAGGCTGTAAAGGAAGTGGAAAATGAATTTGGAATAAACCTTCCTAAAAGCGTGAAGAGAGTAAGAGAGCTTTATAAAGAGCCGGATTTTCACGGAGATGGTCAGGCTGCAATTTTATTTTCTATAGATAAAAATGATATTGAAGAATTAAAAAAAGAACTTAAAGCTTATAAGGTTCAAGATGATGAAAATAAAATTTCTCAAATTAATACTTGCCTTAATGCAGTTAAAAAAAGAGGTTTTAAAACTTCTATTGACTTGAATAAGGAAGTCTACTTTAAAGCAACTTCAGACAATGTTTTTGAAAACATTTATGGTAATTTCATTGCACTTATAATTGATGAGAATAGGGGTGAGATTTTATTTTTGGAGTGGGACACTTGATAAATTAAAAAAATTTTACCCTCTTTACTAATAAAGTAGAGAGGGTATTTTTATAAAGTAAGTTATAAATTTAAAATATTTTTTGTTTTCTTGTGTATATTTTATTTTTGAGAATTTAAAAGCATTTGTCCTATTTTATATACATCACCGGCACCCATGGTAACAACCATGTCATTGGGGCGAAGATTGTCTTGTAAAAATTTTACAATTTCGTCGAAAGTTTCCATGTAAAATGCAGAGTTTCCATTGTTATTTATTGCATCAACTAAAGTTTTTGAATGAATATCTCCATAATCTTTTTCCCTTGCAGCATATATGTCAGTAATTATTGTATAATCCGTTTGAGAAAAACTCTTGCTAAAGCTGTCCAAAAGCAATTTTGTCCTGGTATAAGTATGGGGTTGAAAAATACAATATAAATTTTTCTTGCAGCCCTTTCTTAAGGCGTTAAGAGAAGCTTTTATTTCTGTTGGGTGGTGGGCATAATCATCCATAACTAGAGCTCCCTTATAGTTACCCTTGTATTCAAGTCTTCTATGAACTCCATGGTAATTATGAATTCCATCAATAGCTTCTTTAAAAGATATATTGTTTTCATGGGCTGCTGCAATTGCCCCCAGAGAATTATATACATTGTGGACGCCCATTATGGAAAGAAAAACTTTATCAATGTATTTGTCCTTGTAATATAAATCGTATTGGGGATAGCCAAGGTCATTAAATTCTATATTTTTTGCTCTATAGTCAGCATATCTGTCAACGGCAATGGTAATTATTTGAGTGTTATCTCTTTCAAGAAGATTTCTTGTATTTTCATCGTCAATATTTAAAATAAGTTTGTCATCTTTTCCTAAGTTATCTCCATAGCCTTTAAAAGTATTTATAATGTGGTCAATATTATCGAAATAATCAAGATGATCTTCGTCAATATTTAAAACTAAAGCTGTAGTAGGGAAATATTTTAAAACATTGGCCTTATATTCACAGGCTTCAGTTAAAATCATTTCTTCTTTTCCCACAAGGACATTTCCATTTATATCATCAAGTTTTCCTCCAACTATTATAGTAGGTTCAGTTGGAAGATTTTTAATTATTTCAGCTACCATGGAAGTTGTAGTAGTTTTTCCATGAGTTCCTGAAATTGCTATGGAAACTTTATAATTTTCCATTAGAGCACCTAAGAAAGAAGCTCTGTCTATTAAATCAACTTTAGTTTTTATTGCTTGAGCAAGTTCTTCATTATCAAGGGAAATGGCATCTGTATAAATTATTAGGTCAGCTCCCTTAATATTTTCTTTTTTTTGTCCTATTATTACATCAATACCATGACTTTTAAGCTTATCAGTTGTATCGGATTGTTTACTGTCACTGCCTGTAACCTTGTATCCGTATTTATTTAATATTTCTGCAAGTCCGCTCATAGAAATTCCGCCAATTCCTATAAAGTGAACATGCTTATATTTTTTTTCATTAAGATTAAATTTAAACATATATCCACCTCTAACATAAAAATTATATCATAAATTAATCTTATTTTTTCAGAAGATAATATAAAACCTATAAATTTGTCAATATTTTAAAAATTTTTAAGTTTTTTTTCATTTATTATAGTATAATAAGTGTATATAAATTAAGGCGGTGACACAGATGAACATTACAGACGTACGTATTAGAAAATTAACAGACGTTGGTAAAATGAAAGCTATAGTTTCAGTAACTTTTGATGATGCAATAGTTATTCATGACATTAAGATTATCCAAGGAAATGATTCCCTATTTATTGCAATGCCTTCAAGAAGACTTCCTAATGGAGAATTTAGAGATGTTGCACATCCGATTAATGCAGAAGCAAGAGCGGAAATTGAAAGAATCGTTTTTGAAAAGTACAAAGAACTTGAAAACGAAGAAGGTCAAGAAGTGGCTGAAGAAGAATAGTCGAAAAAAAGCTCCACTATATAGACAGGTGTTCGTAAAACAGGTTTAGACCAAAATTACGAAATGAGCATCTGTCAGGCGGGATTGGGCAACGAAAAGCCGCGATATCCAGATTTTTACTGGATATCGCGGCTTTCTCCTATTTCCGTTTCCGTTTTCCCTTGCCGTGGGTCATGGTCGTTTTTCCGCGCTGGTTGATTGGGCTTTTCAAGTATTTGGACAGCTTTAGTATTTCAATCAGCGAGACAAACTGCTCTTTGGTGAGCTTGTCATAATCAATGCCAAAGGTAGCGAGGAACGACCGAATTTGCTTTTCTTCGGAGCTACCCTCAAAGTTCATCGCATCCTGCAACTGACCCCGTACAGTTGCTACGAGGGAACTTTCATCTGCCGTCATGGTGTCGGGGCGGTGTTCGCTCCGAATGTCACGGAGAATGCCTTTCAGATCGTCTGCAATCAGGCTTCCGAAATACTCGTCCTCTCTGATCTGCGCGACTTCCAGCGTCCGCAGATGCAGATCATTTTCATTGTCACCGTTCTTCATCAAAGCCATCTGCCGGACTGCTTCCAGCACGGAGTTCATATCATTGATGCGCATATCCGCGATCCGGTCAACGTAAATCTCGGCGTCCAGCATGAAACGCAGGAAATCCTTATGGCAAATCAGCTCCGACAGCAGTCGGTGATTGAACTTGCTCGTTCTCAATACTTCGATTGCATCATCACCCAAATGCAGCGCATCCAGCTCTGTGTTTGGGTGATTTTTTTGCTCTGTCAGCCCCAACAGGTAATCGGTAGACACGCCGTAGAACTTTGCAAGCTCCACCATGCTGAACGGGCTGATGTCCTTAAAATCATCGGCTTCGTATTTTCCCAGCGCAGACTTGGAGATGCCTGTCTTCTCAGATAGCTGTTCCAACGTCAGACCGCGCTCCACGCGCAGGTCTTTGAGACGCTCCTGAATGGTGAGCTTCGGCTGCATGGCGGTGTCCTCCCTTCAAATTTCTGCCCTTTCCGGTCTTGTCCATAAGCGTGGAAATCTGCGTTTTTCGGCGCGTTTTCCGACCTCTTGGATATACGGGAGAGAGCTATATTTTTCGCTAAAATGGTCTTGCAATCGCACCTGAACCTTGAAAATTGCATGACCGTCCGAACGGGATATGTCCCCCAGCGAAGTAACCGCTATGACCGCGAAAGCGTGAGCGTACCAACGGGGACGAAACGCTGGGAGCGATCCTCCGGGCAGGAACGACGTTCGGAAGGAGCGGCAAAATCAAACGTAAAAATCAAAGCAAGTGAAAACGGCGAAATAGTTTTCTGCTCTGTGCGGTTGTCTGCATGGAACAGAGCGCTACCCGGCAGCGAACGACGTTTGCCATTCAGAATGATGTTTCGACGTTTCACACAAAGACACACCAAACGGCAAAAGCTGCGGGTGTTGCCCGTGACCAACGTATCATTGGCAGTATTTCCAGCCGAAAGCCGTACATCAAAAACCAGCGCCCTATGGCGAACGGGTGTCACGATTTGACAAACCCATTTTACCATAGAGCGCACCGAAAAAACAGGAGGAAAGTTTGAATATGAGAAAATCCGAAACCTACCGCAATGAGATCAAGTCCTACATTGTCCGCACCGGCATGACCATGACCGAGGTGGTGGACTACCTCTCCGATGAATACGGCTGGAGCCGCAGCGTTCCCAATCTCTCCGGCAAGATCAAGCGCGGCTCGCTCCGCTACGGCGAGGCGGTGGAGCTGGCGGATGTGCTGGGATATGACATTGTGTGGCAGAAAAGACGAAAAAACGACCAGCAATAATTGTAAATTAGGCGAATTTGCGATATAATTAAAGCATTAAATTACCCCATGCTAAGTCTGAAATTTAGCATGGATAGAAAGAGAGGGCACCACAATGTCTACTTCAACCATCGGACAGTATTTTTCTAATCGCGTTGAAGAACTGATTTCCGAGTTCACAGGGCATACTTTGATATTCTTCAAAGGATTTGGATTGGAACAGATTCGGTTTTTGATTACACATCCCAATTCATTGTTGGATGATGCCTCTCTGCTACACGAGGGGTTCCTTGATTTGAAAGCAATAGACGATAGATGGCTCGATCTTGCAGCATCTATCAAAAGTGCAACAAAACCGATGGTGGGCTTTTATGAGGAGCTTTTGGCGATTAGACAACTCCTTCCCCGTATGAAGATCGATAATATTGTAGTCATAGAAAATAATATCCTTTCACCTTGGGTTCCCTGCTATTTCCCATACAGTTATGCTGAAAAGCTTTTTGATTATTGGCAGACCGAGCATGAACCTCCTGCTGGGAGTCCCTTGGCCCAACTCGTCAAAATGTACGGAGATGTTAAGCTGCTGAAGAAGGAAAAAGCGTTACTCTTACCAGCTACTCTCGATGACGAACGCATTGAAATCGTTCCATTTTGGCAAGGCTGTGTGGTAGAGAAAGAACCGCTTACAGATGACATCAAGCATATTGAAGTTGGTAGCATAGAAGATTGGGAGTATTGTCTTAATATGACCAATGGTGTGCTTTCATCTGCGCTTTTCTTACAAAGCGGAGATAGCCTTTCTGCTCGAACCAGCGCAATTTTTAGTGCGGCAAATCTGCTTAATCTGGAAGTATTTCTTGATGAACTTGAGCTGTATCAAGAAAAAATAGAGTATAATGATAGCCAATTTGTTCATGTGCTTCAAAAGTACTGGGGCAATGCGGCTCAATTTCGACCATTACTCTTTTACAAAGATCCCGACCGTTCACAGGAAACAGAAATAATAACCCAGGGGCAAATTATCGCTGAAATCGTAGATCAGTGTGAAGCTGCCCAAGATGGAGATATATTCAGCAATATATTTATAACTGCACCGACTGGTTCTGGAAAGTCGATTCTTTTCCAGATTCCTGCGATCTATCTTGCCGAAAAGTACAATCTTGTTACGATTGTCGTATCCCCGCTGATAGCTCTTATGAACGATCAGGTTGACCAACTGCAACGTGAACGAGGAATTTCTATTGCTGCCTGCATTAACTCAAGCATGAGCATAGAGGAACGTAGTGATGTTATCGACCAGATACATGCAGGAAAAAAGTCCTTGCTATACCTTGCCCCTGAGCTGCTATTGACAACTCATTTGCAATCGTTTTTGGGCGGTCGGCAAGTAGGCATGGTTGTCATTGACGAAGCCCATACTGTCACAAGTTGGGGACGCGATTTTCGATCAGATTATTGGTTCCTTGGCGATTTCTTGAAACAGACGGCTCGTGATGGATTATCGTTCCCCGTACTGTGTCTGACAGCCACGGCTGTATATTCTGGTGATGACGATGTTGTAAATGATATAATTCACGAACTCGGTTTGGGAAAGACTATTATCCATCTCGGGAATGTAAAGCGAAGTAATATTTCTTTCGATATTCAACGCCATAACCCCGCCGAAGTTGAGGGACGAATCGAAAATGCCAAACTGGATTTGACATTGAAGAGAATGCGTGAATATATTGCCAGAGGCGAGAAGGTACTTACTTATTTTCCCTATCGGAGTCAAGTCGATCAGATTTATAATCTGGTTAATGCCACAGACCATGTGAAGATTCGGAGATACCACGCGCAAATACCTTCGGCGGAACGCAAGATGGTGGAGCGAGACTACAAGGCGGGAACGGCTATGGGGCTGTTCTGCACCAAAGCCTTCGGCATGGGTATCGATGTTGGCGATATTAAACACGTTATTCACTTTGCCCCGACCGGCACACTATCTGATTATGTTCAGGAAATCGGAAGAGCCGCCCGCAATACTGAGATTCAAGGTGTAGCTCATATTGACTACTTTCCCAGTGATCTTCGATATGTTCGATCCTTAAACGGAATTTCTGAAATGCGGCAGTATCAGCTGCGTGAAATGCTGAAAAAGATATGTGCAATTCAACGAGCAAAGAAAAGGCGGAATCTGTTGATTTCGGCGGAAACATTCGAGTACCTTTTTAAGGAAAAAGATGTCGAAAATCGGACAAAATCAGGCTTGTTGCTTCTTTCAAAAGACTTGAGCAACAAATACACATTCCCCGTTTTAATTGTACGTCCCAAAGCAATGCTTTCAAAAAACTATGTCAATGTTCCACACGAGATAGAAAATGAGTTTTTGAAGTTATTTGGATCATACTGCACATTCCAGCAAGGCATTGCACCTCGCACTGTTCCTACAAAGAATCAGAGCCGTGCATCCGATATTACAGTATACAGTTCTGGGAAAACCTTCCTTGTAGATATGGCGGGGATTTGGGAAAATTGTTACCCAGACCGCTCATTCGGCATGTTCAAAAAGGAATTTTTTGAGCGGGGAATTTCCGTGAGTGGAAAAAACTATACTGTTGCACCGCGCGTCAGAGTAGAGATACGTTACTCTGATGACTATGTTGCCGTATCACAGCGCGTCGAGACTGTTATTACTGCAATTACGCAAATATTTGAGAAGTATAAAAACGGCGAGACAAAGCAGTTTTCTCGAAAGCAGTTTGAAGCAGAACTTGCTGAAATGCTTGGCGAAAAAGTGATTCCTCATGACAAAGCAGGCATGCTGCTTGACATATTCACCGAAAGCGTAAATGAGTATGCAGCATACAGCCAGAGTCGAAGCCGTGTCCGGGTTCTTCGTAGTAGGAAAATGCCCGGAGCGGACGAGACAGGATATTTTGTCAGCAGTGCCGCATACGCGCGACTTCCCAACTTCTTTATTCACCAAATTGGGCAGTGCGTGGTTAATACAGAAGATAATTCGTTCTTCCGATTTTACCCGTTGGTTCAAAATAAGCAAATTGAGATCATGCCATTGCTGCGTTTTATGGAATTGCTTGGGCTGGCAACCTATGAAATCCGAGGCGGAGAAAAAGCAGAAGTATTTATTCGTATTAACGATCCTGAAAAACTTGAGCGGCTGGCAACAAGCGGAAAATATACCAATGGTGTGCTGCAAAGCATTCAAGAACATCATCGTAATAACGAGCGACTTCTCACGGCATTCTTTTCTGCCGACATGAATGACGATGAGCGCTGGGAGTTAATCGAGCAATACTTTTTGGGCAATGAGGAATATGTGAGACGCATTTTGCACATTGCTGATTAAGTCAAAAATCCCTTTGGAACAAAGGGCGCACTTCTATACAGGCTGACGCCTGTATACGTGCGCTCTGCGAGGCAGACAACCCGGACACTTGGAAGTCCGGGCTGTTTTGCGTCATGTTGTTCCGTACAAGGGGCTGCACCCCTTGCGCCGCTTTGCGGCTATCCCTGCGTGCTTTGTGAGTGGCGCAATTTGCTGACGCAAACAGCACCACTCACAAAGTTTTGTATATATACCCATGACCGTTTGCCGACTTTCGGTAGGCGGTCTTTTTATATCCCCACATCAAAAACAAGGAGGTCATGTACTATGGCAAAACAGAAAACCATACCCCAACTGGAAGCGGAGAAAGCGGAAAATGAACGCAAGTTCTCGCAGCTCCAACACAAAAAACAGCAGCTTGAAAACCGCATCACCTACTACGAAAAAGGTGATCGGCACAAGCGGGCACAGCACATCCATATCAAGTACGACGGACTGGGCTTTATTCCTCTGAATGAGCTGATGAAAAAGGAAACGGCGTGACTTTCGTCACGTCGCCCCTTGAAAACACAAGGTTTTCACCATTTTTTGATTTTACTGTTTTACGACCACCAGGTAATTGTGGGGCTTATTTTTTTTGTTTTTTTAATTTTCTTTATTTTCTTAACAAGAATTTTACACTGGGTTTTGTATAATTTATTTAAAGATAAATTATTTAAACTTTTTTGTTTTTATAAAGGAGGAAAAAATGAAAAAAACAATATTTTGCATTGTACTTACGCTTATACTAGGACTTAACGTCTTTGCCGGAGAAAAAAACTCACAAGAAGAAATCACCAAATCCTATGAAAAAATTTCCGCAAAAGTTTTATCTGCAGATTCAAAAAGTGCAAGAATAGAAGATAATGAAGGACAAAAATATATTTTACATTTAGAAAATACTAGATTTGTAGATTTAAAAACTTCTTCTCTTGTAAAAAAAATGAATCTAAAAAAAGGTGACTTGGTTGATGTTTATTATAAAAATGACACACCTATTTTATTAAGCGAACCACCACAAATTTCACCGAATTTTATAGTGAAATATAATTCAAAAGAAAAATATGAATTTGCAGTGGACATAGATTTTTACGATAAAAGTGGTAGAGGCATGAGTCAAAGGCTGATTTTAAATTTAGAAGGACTTAAAATTTTAGACTTACAAGGAAAGGAAGTTCCTCTAAAAGAAAAAGAAAATGAATTTCTGGTTTTTTATAAAACTGCAACAAGGTCAGACCCACCACAAACAAGTCCTGAAAAAGTTATTGACCTTTCTGAAAATTTAATAAATCTTAGAAAATTTTTTGAAGATAAGGGCTTTACTGTAAGGTGGCAAGCAAAAAAGTATTCAGTGGAATTGGAAAAAGATTCCAAAAAAGCTGAGATTTTTATTAAAGATAAAAAAATAATTTTTAAAGATAAGGAAGAAAGTCTTAATTCAATAGTTATAAATAAAAATAAAAGTTTAATTAATAAATCTGAAGCTGAAAAAATAATAGATCAGTTAAAATAGTAATTCTCCAAATTAAATCATATATATGCCTATTTTAGGCAAATAAAAACAGACCGATGAAAAAATTCGGCCTGTTTTTATTTTACCTTAAATTTAAAAACCGAAGAGGGGTTTTAAATATCTTAAAATAAAGACTAAAGCAAGAAGATACATTAAGGGTGAAACTTCTTTTTGCTTTCCTGTTAAAACTTTTAAAAATACATATGAAATCATTCCGAAGGAGATTCCTTCTGCGATGCTGTAGGCAAAAGGCATCATGGCAATTGTTAAAAAGGCAGGAATACTTTCAGTGAAATCATCAAAATTAATATCAACTATAGGACTCATCATAAAAAGTCCAACCATTACAAGGGCAGGTGCTGTTGCAGCTCCAGGTATAATGGAAATAATTGGGAAGAAAAATAGGGAAAGGAAAAAGAAAAATGCTGTTGAGAGAGAAGTAAGTCCAGTTCTTCCTCCATCAGCAACACCGGATGCACTTTCTACAAAAGTTGTTACGGTACTTGTTCCAAGTAAAGCTCCACAGGCAGTACCTACTGCATCGGCCAAAAGAGCTTGTCCTATTTTAGGAAGTTTTCCATTTTCATCAAGAAGTTTTGCTTTCGTTGCAACTCCTGTAAGAGTTCCCACAGTGTCAAAAATATCAACAAATAAAAATGTGAACATTACACTGAACATTTCAAGGGTAAAAATATTATTCCATTGAATTTTAAAAGCAACAGGTCCTAAACTTGGAGGTAAAGAAAAAATTGTGCCTTGTGGGAAACTTGTTACTCCTAAAATAAGGGCAAGAATTGTGGATCCAACTATTCCATATAAGAGGGCTCCTCTTACATTTTTTGCAGTTAAAAATGCCATTAAAACTAGGCCAAAGAAAAATACTGCAGAATTTTTTGAAATTAAATTTCCCATAGTTAAGATTACTCCATCTCCTGAGGAAACAATTCCTGCTGAAGAAAGACCTATAAGGGCTATAAAAAGTCCTATTCCTACAGAAACAGCCTTTTTTAAAACTATAGGTATAGCATCGAAAAGGGCTTCACGAACTTTAAAAATTGATAACAATAAAAAAAGGACACCTTCAATAAACACTGCAGTAAGAGCGTATTGCCAGGGATGTCCCATTTGTAAAACTACCGTAAAAACAAAAAATGCATTTAATCCCATACCGGGAGCAAGTGCAAAGGGTAGGTTGGCAAGAAATGCCATTAATATAATTGCGATAATTGAGGATACAATCGTAGCTGTAAATACTCCTCCTTGGTCCATGCCTGCTTGGGAAAGTAGACTGGGGTTTACAATTAGAATGTAGCTCATAGTCATAAAGGTAGTAAGACCTGCCATAATTTCGGTTCTTACATTTGTTCCTCTTTCACTTAGGTGAAATTGATTTTCTAAAAATCCTTGGTTCAAAATAGCCTCCTAAAATAAGATTCTCATAAAAATAGCTTACGCCTAATTTTATCAGATTTTTACAAAAAATTACAAGTTGTTTTTTAAGTATTTATTTCTTTAAAATGAACTTTTATAAAAAAGTGAAAAAAGTTTTAATTTTTGAATATTTTATTTCTTAAGGTATAATATTTTTATGACATTAATAAAAAGTAGTTCAAATAATAAATTCAAATTTTATAAATCCTTATTGGAAAAAAAGTACAGAGATAAAGAAAAAATCTTTTTAGTTGAAGGACCTATTGTTTTAGAAGAAGCCCTTAAAATTTACAAACCAATTTATATGGCCATTGAAGAGGAAAAACAATTTGAGAATCTAAAAAAAGATATAGAAAAAATTTCTCACGACTATTATAGTAAAAGTCTTTTTTCATCTTTAAGCTCAACAGTAAATTCTCAGGGTATAATTGCATATTTCAAAAAATTTGAAAGAGAGTTTAAAGAAAAAGAGGGAAAATATATTTATCTTGACGGAATAAAAGACCCGGGAAATTTAGGAGGCATAATAAGAAGTGCCGATGCCTTTAACCTTAATGGGGTGATCCTCTCAAAAGAGACAGTTGATTTATATAATCCTAAAACAGTGAGATCTTCCATGGCTTCTATTTTTAGAATTCCAATTTATCAAGATGTAGGCGGGGATATTCTCTATAAAAACAGGGATAATTTCAAAATTGTAACTACAAGTTTAAATAATTCTACTTCTTCAAGGGAATATAAATTTGAAAAAAATACAATTTTAATAATAGGAAACGAAGCTCACGGTATAGGAGAGGACCTTATGAAGTTAAGTGACGACAATATAGTGATTCCCATTAGTAGACAAGTGGACTCTTTAAATGCCAATGTTGCCGCATCAATTTTAATGTATGAGATGACTAAATGAAAAAGATTGTTTTAATAGATAAAAGAGCCGATGAAAATATTGAAAAAAATTTAAAAAAATTTGGTTATAAAGTTTTAAAAACTTGCGAGAATAAAAACATTCCATTTCCCTTGAACACTCATCCAGATATTTTAGTCCATAAATTTCCCGACGGAAGTCTTATAGTTGATAGGGATAATTATGACTATTACTGCGAGATTTTTCCAGAAAGAAAAGTTATAAAGGCTTCTAAATCTTTCGGGTCAACTTATAGGGACTATGTAAGTCTTAATTGTCTTAGTTTTGCGAATTATTTTATTCATAATTTAGAGCTTACAGATGAAATTATCTTAAATTATTATAAAAGGCATGGATATACTTTAATTAATGTAAACCAAGGTTATACAAAGTGTAATTTAGCTTTGGGTTCAAATTTTTTAATTACTTCAGACATGGGTATCTACAAGAAGCTTAAAGATATTACAAATATATATTTAATTGAAAAAGGTTTTATAGAGCTTAAAAATTATAATTATGGGTTTATAGGCGGAGCCACAGGACAAGTTTTAGATAAGTTTTTTATAAGCGGTCCCTACAAGGATCATCCTTCTAAGGAGATTTTAGAAAAATTTAAGCCTCAAGTTTTATCTGAAAAATTAGTGGATTATGGTGGGATCCTTGACATGTGTGTTTTTTAAAAAATTTGACAAATTATAAAAAATGTGTTAGTATATCTCCATTGGTTGAAGGGAAGAGTAAAATATCTAAGAAATTAGACAGAGAGAAGCTAAGAAAGGCTGAGAATGCTTCAAATTTCATTTATTTGAAAACTAACCCGGAGCTCCTTGGTAATGCAAGGCGTAAGATATGCGATAAATTCTTAGAGTTTAATTAAGGTGGAACCACGGTCATCGTCCTTTTGGATGATGGCTTTTTTTATTTATTTTTTAATTTAGGAGGAAAAGGATGAAGATTTATTTACCTGACAATTCAGAACTTGAATTTGACGGACCGGTTAAGGTTATGGACATAGCCGGAAAGATTTCTGAAGGTTTAAAGAGAAATGCTCTAGGAGCTGTTGTTAATGGAGAAATTTTAGGTATGGGAGAGTTAGTTGAAAAGGATGCCCATGTTAAAATTGTTACTTTTGATGATATTGAAGGTAAGAAGATTTTTTGGCATACAAGCTCTCATCTTATGGCATATGCTATTAAAGAATTATGGCCTGAAACAAAGTTTGCTATAGGACCTGCTATAGACAACGGTTTTTATTATGACATTGACTTGGAAGAAAGAATAACACCGGAAGATTTACAAAAAATTGAAGAAAAAATGGCTGAAATTGTTAAAAAAGCTTACGATGTAGAAGCTTCAAAAATGAAAAGACAAGAAGCTATTGAATATTTTGAAAAAGAAGGCCAAGATTATAAGGTTGAACTTATAAAAGATCTTGATGATGAAGAAGTTTATATTTATAAAATTGGAGATTTTGTAGACCTTTGCAAGGGACCTCACATTGAAAATATAAAATCTATAAAGGCTATAAAACTTCTTTCCGTTGCAGGTGCATATTGGAGAGGAGATTCCGACAATAAAATGCTTCAAAGAATCTATGGAATCAGTTTCATGAAGAAAAAACAACTTGATGAATATCTTCAAAGAATAGAAGAAGCTGAAAAAAGAGATCACAGGAAAATTGGTAAAGAGTTGGATTTATTTACAATGAGAGATGAAGGACCTGGATTTCCATTCTTCTTACCTCACGGTATGATTTTGAAAAACAATCTTTTAAACTGGTGGAGAAATATTTTACTTGAAAGAGGATATGGAGAAATTCAAACTCCTATTATCTTAAATGAAGCTTTATGGCACAGATCAGGTCACTGGGATCACTATAAGGACAATATGTATTTTACAAAAATAGATAATGAAGACTATGCTGTAAAACCGATGAACTGCCCAGGTTCAATACTTGTTTATGAAGAAAACACTCATTCTTACAGAGATCTTCCTATAAGACTTTCTGAATTTGGTCAAGTTCATAGACATGAACTTTCAGGAGCTCTTCACGGATTATTTAGAGTAAGGACTTTTACTCAAGATGATGCTCACGTATATTGTCTTCCTTCACAAGTAAAAGATGAAGTTTTCAAAATGATAGACCTTGCAGATCTTCTTTATTCAACTTTCGGCTTTAAGTATAAAATTGAACTTTCTACAAGACCTGACGATTTTATGGGAAAAATTGAAGATTGGAACATTGCTGAAAAGAATTTAAAAGACGCTCTTGAAGAAAAGGGTCTTAAGTATGAAATTAATGAAGGAGACGGAGCCTTTTACGGTCCTAAAATAGATTTCCATCTTGAAGATGCTATAGGAAGAACATGGCAATGTGGAACTATCCAACTTGATTTCCAAATGCCTCAAAACTTTGAACTTTCCTATATTAATGAAAATGGCGAAAAGGCAAGACCGGTAATGCTTCACAGGGCTTTGCTGGGATCTATTGAAAGATTTATGGGTATTTTAATTGAACACTTTGCAGGAAAATTCCCTCTTTGGTTAAGTCCTGTTCAAATTCAAATTATTCCTGTTTCTGAAAAATTTTATGAATATGCTGAAGATTTAAGGAAAAAATTTAAAGAAAAAGGCTTTAGAGTTGAAATAGACGAAAGAGCTGAAAAAGTTGGATATAAGATTCGCCAAGCTCAACTTAAAAAAATTAATTATATGTTAGTTGTAGGTGAACAAGAAATGGAATCAGGTCTTCTTTCAGTAAGAAAGAGAAATGGTCAAGAAATAAAAGATGTTAAGTTTGATGATTTTGTAAGAGATCTACAAGAAGAAGTAGATTCAAAAAGAATAGAAGATTAGTTTCTCAATTTTTTCATAGGGGTGCCTCGGCACCTCCCTTTTTATTTTAATGGACTTCACGCAATAAAGCTTTAGTAAGGGTATCTTGAAAAATAAAAAGAATTTTTGTAAAATAACGACAAAACATAAATAAGGAGGAAGATTATGTTTAAAAAATTAGTTACAGTATCATTAATAGCTACACTTCTTCTTAGTGGTTGCGGAAATAAAAATGCAGCACCTAAGAACAGTAAAGAAGCAAATGGAAATGCTAAACCAGCAGCAACTGAAATGGCTTATAAAGACGGTGAATATACAAAAGACAGCGAACCCGACGAACATGGTGGATATATGACAGCAACAGTTACTGTAAAAGATGGTAAGATTACAGACGCAGGACTTGTTCTTTACAACGGTGATGGAAGCGAAAAGGACGAAAACTACGGAAAAGAAAACGGAGAAATTAAAAATCAAGAAACCTACGATAAAGCTCAAGCATCTCTTGAAGGAGCTAAAGATTATCCAAAGCAACTTGTTGAAAAACAAGACATTACTAAAGTTGATTCAGTAACAGGGGCAACCCATACTCATGCTGCTTATGTTGAACTTGTAAGCAAAATGCTTGAAGAAGCTAAGGCTGAATAATAAATTGCCGCCGAAAGGTGACTTTTTATAAAAAGATACTGTGAAAATTTTATAACATTTTAATCAAATAGATTTCATAAATAGCAAATATTAGAGGTTTGCTATTTTTATTTTTTTAGTAAAAATTTTTTATTAATACTAATATATAATTACTTGAAAAAGAAGCTTATATATGCTATTATACTTAAATGTAACCGCACAGAGTAGGTATTAAGTCTTAGACGCCTACAATGGCGAGTCTTATTTATGAGGAGGTGCTACAATGTACGCTGTTATTGAAACAGGCGGAAAGCAATATCAAGTTAGCGTTGGAGATAAAATCAAAGTTGAAAAACTTGATGTTGCAGAAGGTCAAACTCTTGTATTCGACAGAGTTTTAGTTCTTGGAGGCGATGACATTAAAATCGGTAAACCTTTAGTTGAAGGTGCCAAGGTTGAAGCTAAGGTTTTAGCTCAAGGCAAAGATAAAAAAGTTATTACTTACAAGTATAAATCTAAAAAGAATGAGAGAACAAAAAAAGGACATCGTCAACCTTACACATTTGTTGAAATTTTAAGTATTGCATAATGACTGAGATTGTATTTTTTTCGTCGAATAATATTTTTCTTGGCTTTGAAGCAAAAGGCCATGCCTATGCAGACAATGATAGTGAAGAAATTGTGTGTGCAGGGATTTCAGCATTAACTCAAACATTTTATTTTTCTTTGCTTGAGTTATTAAATTTTGACGAAAGCGATATTTATGATAAGCAAACTGACGGATATTTAATGATAAGAGTAAATAGAAAATTGGCAGATAATGAAAAGGTTCAACTTTTATTTAATTCACTTAAGCTTGGACTTGATTTAATAAGAATGCAATTTTCTGAAAACTTAAAGATCGAAATACAGGAGGTGCAGAATGATTAAATTTAATCTTCAACTGTTTTCATCTAAAAAGGGAGCAGGTTCATCTAAAAACGGTAGAGACTCTCAATCAAAAAGACTTGGAGTTAAAAAAGGTGATGGACAATTCGTTCTTGCAGGAAACATAATAGTTAGACAAAGGGGAACAAGAATTCATCCAGGTCTAAATGTTATGAGAGGCAAAGATGATACTCTTTTTGCAACTGAAAACGGCAGAGTAAAATTTGAAACTAAAGGCAGAGGAAACAAAAAATACGCAAGTGTTTATCCTGAAGCTGAATTAGCATAATGGTCGCAGTATTGCGACCTTATTTTTTTATTAATATTTAACTTTTTCTTAAAAGTGCCTTTAATTTCATGTGATATAATTAAAAAAAGGTGAAATTATGTTTATAGATATAGCAAATATAAAAGTTAAAGCAGGTAAAGGCGGAGATGGTGCCGTTGCTTGGAGAAGAGAAAAATATGAACCTGCCGGAGGACCTGCCGGAGGAGATGGAGGTCGCGGCGGCGATATAATTTTAAAAACGGATACTGGAATTCATACTTTACTTGATTTTAGATACAAAAGAGAATATAAAGCCGAAAATGGCGAAAATGGAATGAGCAAATTAAAATTTGGAGCTCAGGGAAAAGATATAGTCCTTAAAGTTCCTCTAGGAACCCTTGTTAAAGATAAGGATTCAGGAGGAGTTATTGTTGATTTAAATAAAAAGGACATGGAATATGTAATTGCAAAAGGTGGTCGTGGCGGCAAGGGTAATGCAAAATTTAAAAATTCTACAAGACAAGCTCCTACTTTTGCAGAAGCAGGAACTCGCGGAGAAGAAAAAGAAATTACTTTAGAGCTTAAGCTTCTTGCTGATGTTGGACTTGTAGGCTTTCCAAATGTAGGAAAGTCAACTCTTCTTTCAGTTGTATCAAATGCAAGACCTAAAATTGCAAACTATCATTTTACAACTTTAAAACCTAATTTAGGACTTGTTAATCTTGGACCAGAAGAAAGTTTTGTAATTGCAGATATACCTGGTCTTATAGAGGGTGCTGCTCAAGGACAGGGCCTTGGAGATGAGTTTTTAAGACACATTGAAAGGACTAAGGTTTTAATCCATGTTATTGATGTTTCAGGAAGTGAAGGAAGAGATCCTGTAAGTGATTTTTATAAAATTATGGATGAGCTGAAAAATTACAATGAAAAGCTTCTTCATAAACCTATGATTATCTTTGCCAATAAAATGGATATTCCAGGCAGCGAAGAAGGCCTTGAAAAACTTAAAAAAGAGTTTCAAAATAAGTATGAAATATATGAAGGGTCTGCAGCAAGTGGAAAAAACTTAAAGGACCTTATGTTTAGAGCTTTTAAACTTGTAAATGAAACGGAATTGGAAGAAGAAACTTACGATGAAAAATTTGTAGAAGTTTCTCAAAAAGAAGAAGGTATAAATGTATATCTTGATGAATCAAATAGCTTTGTTGTTGATGGACCCTATATTGAAAAGTTAGTTAAGTCCACAAACTTTGAAGATAGGGATTCTTTGAGATATTTCCAAGAAAATTTAAGAAAAAATGGTGTAATAGATAAACTTAAAAAATTGGGAATAGAAGAAAAAGATTCCGTTTTTATTGACGGATATGAATTTGAATTTTTTGAATAGGTGATTAAATGATAAATGGAAGACAAAGGTCATATTTAAAGAGCTTAGCTCACAATTTAAGACCTTGTATGCAAATTGGAAAGTCAGGTCTTAGTGATATGGCTTACAGTCAACTTGACAAGCTTCTTGAGGACCATGAACTTGTAAAAATAAATTTTTTACAAAATTCTCCAGTTGAAGCAAAAGAAGTTGCTGATGAAATTTTAGCTGAAATGGGTGCTGAATTTGTTCAGCAAATAGGAAGCAAATTAACAATTTATAGAGAATCAAAAGAGAATAAAAAAATAGAGTTATGAAATATGGAATAATGGGAGGGACTTTCAATCCTATTCATCTTGGACATCTTATGATAGCAGAGTATCTGTCTGAACAAATGAATATAGATAAGGTTATATTTTTACCTACAGGGAACCCTCCTCACAAGGATCACCTAAAAGCTGATGCCTTTCACAGGTTTAATATGGCTTATCTTGCAATTAAGGATAATCCTAAGTTTATAATTTCTGACATCGAAACTATAAGAACTGGATTTTCTTATACTGTTGACACTTTAAATGAGCTTAAAAGTCTTTATAGGGGAGATTTTTATTTTTTCTTAGGAAGTGACACTGTTTTTCTTTTAAAACTTTGGAAAAATTTTGACCAAGTTGCAAAGAATTGTAAGTTTGTCGCTTCAATTCGTCCCGGATATGAAAAGATTGATGAACTTGAAAAAGAAATAGTTTATTTGAAAAAAAATTACGGGGCGGAGATTTATCTTTTAAAGGATCTTCCTCAGTATGAAATTTCTTCTACTGATATAAGAAAGAGAATAAAAGAGGGGAAATCCATAAAATACTTAGTGCCTGACAATGTAATTAAATATATAGAGGACGAGGGTCTTTATGAAAACTATTGAATTTATTAAAGAAGATCTTAAAAAAAATTTAAAAAAATCAAGATATGAGCACTCCCTAAGAGTTGCCGACACTGCAAAAAAACTTGCAAAAATTTATGGAGTGGATAAGGATAAGGCATATTTAGCAGGGCTTATTCACGATAGTGCAAAGTACAATAGAGATCCCTTTGAACTTGCTGAAGAATTTAATTTTAAATTGAGTCAAAATTTAATAGAATCTCCTCAGCTTATACACTGTTACCTTGCTCCACTTAAAGTTAAGAGAGATTATAAAATAAATGATGAAGAAATCCTTGAAGCTATAAAATCTCATACGACTGGCAAAATTAATATGAGCCCTTTAGACAAGATTATTTTTATT
Source organism: Peptoniphilus sp. BV3C26 (assembly GCF_000478985.1). Classification (GTDB taxonomy): domain Bacteria; phylum Bacillota; class Clostridia; order Tissierellales; family Peptoniphilaceae; genus Peptoniphilus_B; species Peptoniphilus_B koenoeneniae. The sequence goes on along the minus strand of NZ_AWXB01000060.1, from coordinate 9,544 downwards.
GCAGACTATATAGAACCGGGAAGAGATTTTGAAGGGGTCTGTGAAGCTCGTAGGCTTTCAGAAGAGGACTTAAATCTTGCCTGCCTATATAAATTTGATTCAACAATTAAATTTTTAATAAAAGAAAAAAAAGTAATAGACTTAGAAACAATTAAAGCAAGAAATAACTTATTGGAGAAATTATGATTAAATTTTTAAAAGGTTTTTTTACCACACTTCTTATTCTTATTATTTTGGGAATTGGATTTGTAGGATATTTTATATTTATAAATAAGGGTCAGGGTCCTTCAGAAATATTAGAAGGATTAAAGGGACAAAACGGATCTTATTCATTTTTACTTTTGGGAGTGGATTCTCTTGACCAAAAAAATACAGAAAATACAAGATCAGATGTAATTATGATTGGAAATTTAAACTTTGATCAGGGAAAAATTCATCTTATTTCAATTCCAAGAGACACAAGAACAATAATAGCAGGAAGAAAAAGAAAAGAAAAAATAAATCATTCCTTTGCTTATGGTGGAAGCGAATTAACTTTAAAAACCGTAAACAATTTACTGGGCACAGATATTAAAAATTATATTACTGTTGATTATAGTTTTATAAAAGGGGTAGTAAATTCCGTAGGAGGAGTAAAAGTTGATATTCCTATAGACATGGACTATGATGATGAATGGGACAAACCGCCTCTTCACATTCACTTTAAACAGGGACTACAAAAATTAAATGGAAATGATGCGATAAAATTTTTAAGGTTTAGACATGGCTACAAAGAAAATGATTTAGACAGAGTTAAAGCTCAAAGGAATTTTGTAAAAGCTCTTGCCAATAAAATAAAAAGCCCAAGAGGAGTTTTGGGAATCCCTGCAATCATAAACACTTACAAAAAACATGCAGATACAAATATGGAATTTTCAGAAGTTGTGAAACTTGGACTTGCTGCAAGAAAGTTGGATTTATCAGATATTTCTTCAGACACAATAGAAGGAAGACCTAAATATATAGGCAAAATTTCTTATTTTATAATGGATGAAGAAAAAACTGATGACTTGTTAAGAACAATAGGAATAAAATAGGAGGTTCATTTGGACGTTAAAGAAAAATTGAAAATTATTACGGATTCCTGTGAAGAGAAAAAAGGTATAAACATAAAAGTTTTAGACATAAAAAATTTAAGTTCAATTGCAGATTATTTTGTAATCGTAAGTGGAAATTCATCAGCTCAGGTAAAATCCCTTGCAGATGAAATTGAAGAAAAAATGAGTGAAAACGGCTATGACACCGACAATCAGGAAGGTAGAAATTCCATGAGGTGGATTCTTTTAGATTACGGTGATATAATAGTACATGTATTCCACAGAGATGAAAGAGAATATTATAATCTTGAAAGGCTCTGGGAAAATGGTGAAATTAAAAAAAATCAGGAGGAAAACAATGAGCGTTAAAACTTTACACACAGACAAGGCACCTGCAGCAGTAGGACCTTATTCACAAGCAATTCAAGTAGGTAATTTTATTTTTACATCAGGACAAATTCCACTTTGCCCAGAAACAGGTGAACTTGTAAGCGAATCAATAGAAAAAGCAACAAAGAGAAGTCTTGAAAACAATAAGGCAATTCTTGAAAATGCAGGATCAAGTTTAAATAAGGTAATTAAAGTAAATATTTTCTTAAAAGACATTAACGATTTTGCTAAGGTAAACGGAGTATATGCAGAATATTTTAATGAACATAAACCTGCAAGAAGCTGTGTACAAGTTGCAGCAATTCCTAAGGATGCAATGATTGAAATTGAAATGATTGCTGAATGCTAATTAAAGCTAATTAAAATCCCGTTTAAGACGGGATTTTTTATATAGTAATCTTGACATTTTTTTTAAAAAAAGATAAAATGTATATTGCGCTTTTCTAGAGGTGATATTTATGATACTCAGTATAAAGGATTTTTTGCAAAGTTCAGATAGAATATTAAACTTTGAAGGAGACCTTAAAGAAAATGAAAGCGACTATAATATAGATGGACTTGGAATAAATTTTCCGATTTCATATAAGGGACATCTGTATAATTTAGATGATGAATTAAAACTTGATTTACTTATTGAATATGAGTATAATACAAAATGCGACAGATGTTTAAAAGAAATGCAAAATCATGTAAAAACAAAACTTGAAGCTTATTTTATAAAAGATTTAAGAAATATAGATGATGATGCAATGACCGAATATTTTACAATGAATGATGAGGGGATTTTTTTAGATGATCTCATTATTTCTCAAGTAATCACATCAATGCCAGGAAAAGTTTTATGCAAAGAAGATTGCAAAGGACTTTGCCCGAAATGTGGTAAAGATTTAAATCAAGGACCATGTGATTGCAAGGATGAGAGCCAAGTAGATCCCAGATTTAAGAATTTATTAAATCTCTTTAATGAGGAGGTGTGAGAATGGCTGTACCAAAGAGGAAAACTTCAAAACAAAGAAGAAACAAAAGACGTGCTTCTTCATACAGATTAAACAAAGTAACTGTAGTTGAATGTCCTAACTGCCATGAGGCAAAACTTCCACACAGAGTGTGTCCAAGCTGTGGATTCTACGACGGAAAAGAAGTTATTGCAATGGACTAATTGCGCACGAGAAAAATAAGCGCTCGATGCGCTTTTTTTATTGGAAAAATTTATGTGTTAGATAGTTTACAATTAGATTACAAAACGGTTACAAATAGTTTTAATTAATGAATTTATGTTAATATTAACCTGAGGTGAAAAGATTGAAAAAATTAATATTTATTTTTTCAGTCCTTTTTTTATTCACAAATGCCTTTGCAGGCGAAAAAATAGAAGGACCGAAAAAACTTTCAGGAGAAACTGAAGAAGACTCATATATTATTTCTTTTGAAAACAATGAAAAAATTATAAAAAACGAAAAAAAGAAGAAATTTATTTAGAAATAAATATAAAAGATTTAAATTCAAAAAAATGTGTGAATTTAAAAAAAGCGTTAGAAGGAAATGAAAAAGAAAAAATTGAAATAAAAAAGGCAGAAATTGAAAGTTCAATAAAAGCCAAAGCCTATGAAATTAAAATAAGATATCTTATAGGAAAAAACAAAAGTCAATATTCAAACTCCATAACCCTTGGAGAAGTGCCAATATATAATAATTACAGTGATTGGGCAAAAGCAAAATTAGATAAAGCTCAAAAACTGGGCATACTTTCTGACAAGGTAAGAAGTGATATGAAAAAAGAAATTACAAGAGAAGAATTTGCAGAACTTCTTGTAAAAATATATGAAAAAAAAGATTGGATTCATGTTCACAAAAAGGAAAGCCCATTTTCAGACTGTGATTCAAAGTGGGCAAATGCAGTAAATGAATTGGATTTATTAAAGGGCTATAACAATAAATTTTATCCAAATAAGAAACTTAAAAAATATGAAGGAGCCATTGTTTATAGTAAAATCCTTAACTTAAAAGAAAATTTAAAAAGTAAAAATAAAATTAAAGACATTTCAAAATTAAATGATTTTGCAAAAATTTCTGTAGAAAATACAGTGGAAGAAAAAATATTTGCCCTTTCTAAAGGAAAATTTTATCCGGAAAAAAATCTTACAAGAGAAGAAGTTATTTGCCAACTTATGGATATTATAGACAAAAAAATATAAAAGTCCCCTGAAAAGGGGATTTTTGTTTAAAAAGATATTATAATAATAATAAAAGGAGGCTTCCTATGAAAATTAAAAAAATACTTTGTATATGTTTAGCTTTTATAATTTTAAGTTTTCCGGTAAACCTATTTGCTAAAGAAGAAATTCAGGTAATACTTGAACAACCGGCAAAACTTTCAGCAAAAGCAGGAGAGGATTTATATTATTATATAGATGTAAATCTTCCGGAAAACTACGAAACTATATATAAATCTTTTGTAGTAACGGTTCTAACAGATAAAAATTTAAGCGTAGAGGATATAAGTTTGAGAGGAGCTCAAAGGGAAAAAGGTAAAATTGATTTAAAAACAAGCTCCGTAAAAAACAACACCCAATATTTAACCACTCTTTCAGTAAATGACTTAGGCTATTTAAAGGGAGTAAAAAATCTTAAAGTTGGTATAAAAACAAGGGTAAAATCTAACGTTTCAAATGTAGAAAACTTTAAAAACTCAATTATAGTTACAAGTGTGAACAATGATGGAAAAGAAAACACAGACCAAAAAAACTTTCAATCTCAAACAAAAGTTGAAGACGGAAGCATAAAAGTTGAAACCATCTATACAGATTCTGATTTTGTTGTAGGAACTACAAATCCAATGGCAAAAATAGATATTTCAACAAAAGAAAAAATAGGTCAGGGCTTTTCTGATAAAGATGGAAATTTTAAAATAAATATTCCAAGACAGGGAGAAAACACAAGTATAAACATCCTTGCAACTTGGAACGAAAATAAAGTAGAAAAAAAGGCAAATGCCAAAGCTCTTGTAGTTGTAAGAGAAAAATCTTTAGATAAAGATCTTTTATTAAGTGAGGAAAATGAAAAAAACAAAAAAGATCCTCAAGATGTAAATATGAAAAAAAATAAAAACTTGGGAGATCTTGAAAATTTACAAATTCTTGTAAATGCTGGTAAAAATTTAAATCCTCAAGATGCTTCAAGGGAAAACTTTGCTAAAATAAAAGCCTTAGTTGCAACAGGAGAATATTTACTTGTAAAAACTGACAAAAATCCGGAAGAAATTAACAAAATTTCAAACGATCTTCTGGAAACAATTAAATTTTTTAGGAAACCTTATATGAACGGTGTAAGTAAAAATGAGTTTAAAGGCTATGCACCTATGACAAGAGCTCAAGCTGCAGCAGTTTTTGCCCTTTTAAGCAACAAAACTATGCCAAGTGGAGATTATTCTGACTTTAAAGATGTATCTCAAGAAATGTGGTATGCTGATGCCGTTGCCTATGTGGAAAAAAATGGAATAATGGCAGGCTATAAAGACTCAACATTTAAACCGAATAAAAAACTTACAAGGGCAGAGTTTGCACAAATAGTAATGAATTTTAAAAAGCTTAACCAAATTTCAGATAAGACTTTTAGTGATGTAAAAGAAGACCATTGGGCTTATAATGCAATAAATTCAGTTGCTAAATGGGGCTTTATGTCAGGCAGGTCAGATAAGAAATTTGCACCGGATCAAGGAATAAAACGTGAAGAAGTTGCCAGTGTAATAAATAGAATGGAAGGAAGAAGACCGGATAGGGCATTTATAGATAAATTTTCTGAAAATCCATTTAAGGATGTTAAAAAATCCAATTGGGCCTACTATGAAATATTAGAAGCAACAGGAAAATAATAATTTTTTATATTTTTCATAAAATCTTTATAAAATCTTAATTATTACTTTAAATATAGTTTATTTTTCTTAGATATAATAAATACTGAGGTGGATTATGGAAGTTTTAAAAGAAACACCTAAAGTAAAAAAAGCTAAGAAAATTATAACAAAGGCAAAAAATCCTGTGAAAAATATAAAAAGAGAAAGTTTAATATTAAAGATTTTATTTTATCTAAGTTTATTGTTTATAATAGGTTTTGGAGTTTGGGGATATAAATCCGGAATTTTTAACTCTAAATCAGACCTTATAAAATATATAAATTCAACTGGAGTTTGGGGATCTATTATATTTATTATTGTACAAATTGTACAAGTTGTAATTCCCATAATACCCGGCGGAATAACATCAATAGTTGGAGTAATAATCTTTGGAGCCTTAAAGGGAACATTTTATAATTATATAGGCATTTTAATAGGAAGCTTTATAAACTTTTTTCTTGCAAGACATTTTGGTAGCTCTATGGTAAGAAAAATTATAGGAGATAAAAACTTTGACAAATATGGTGATTTTTTGGAAAAGAAAAATTTCAACACTTTATTTGCTCTTGCAATTTTTTCACCAGTAGCACCGGACGACATATTGTGTCTTTTTGCGGGGCTTACTAAGATGAGGATCAAAACTTTTGCTTTGATTTTAATATTTTTAAAACCATTTGCTTTGATTGCCTACACCTTAGGAACAATATTTGCCTTAGACAAATTCAGTATTTTTAAATTTTGGTAATTAAACCCTAGCTTAAGCTGGGGTTTTTTATTTAAATATTTATAATAACTTTACATAAAAGATAAATTTAATAAGAAATCTATCAAATTAATAAAAATAATTTGCATTGACAAATAAATGCTTAAGAGGTAACCTCTTTGTAGAGGTAAATTTAAAATATTTATCTTAGGGTACTGTCCGCTCATTAATTTGAAACAAATTTTATTAAAAATTTTCAAACGATAAAGTGTTAATCAAAATTTTATCAAATTTTTAACCGGGGTCCTCTGTAGAAAAGTTGTATTATTTTAATTATATGGGGGTTAGATAATGAAGTACCAATTAAATGTACCGACACCACGTTCTTATACATATGTCACTAAGAACATACCGGAAGTTACTGTTGAACAAAGAGAAAGAGCTTTAAAAGCAACTCACTACAATGAATTTGCATTTCCTGCAGGAATGCTTACAATTGATATGCTTTCAGACTCAGGAACAACTGCCATGACTGATGTGCAATGGTCTGCAATGTTCTTAGGAGACGAATCATATGGTAGAAATAAGGGATATTATGTTCTTTTAGATACTTTTAGAGATGTATTTGAAAGAGGAAATGATCAAAAAAGAATAATAGACCTTGTTAGAACTGATTGTACAGATGTTGAAAAAATGATGGATGAAGTCTATCTTTGCGAATATGAAGGGGGACTTTTCAATGGAGGTTCCGCTCAAATGGAAAGACCAAACACATTTATCATCCAACAAGGCCGTGCTGCAGAATCAGTACTTTTTGAACTTGTAAGAAATATTTTAAATAGTAGGGAACCTGGAAAGACATATACAATTCCATCCAACGGTCACTTTGACACAACAGAAGGAAATATTAAACAAATGGGTTCTATTCCAAGAAACCTTTATAATAAAGAATTATTATGGGATATTCCTGAAGGTGGTAAATACGAAAGAAATCCTTTTAAAGGAAACATGGATACAGAAAAACTTGAAGAGTTAATTACAAAACTTGGACCTGAAAATGTGCCTTTAGTTTATACAACTATTACAAATAACACAATTTGTGGTCAACCTGTATCAATGGCAAACCTTCGTGAATGTTCAAGAATAGCTCACAAATATGACATTCCTTATATGTTTGATGCAGCAAGATGGGCTGAAAATGCTTACTTTATTAAAGTAAATGAAGAAGGCTACCAAGATAAGTCAATAAACGAAATAGCTAAAGAAATGTTCTCATATTGTGACGGCTTTACAGCTTCTCTTAAAAAAGATGGCCACGCAAACATGGGTGGAGTTTTAGCTTTTAGAGATAAGGGATTATTTTGGAAGAAATTCTCAGACTTTAACGAAGATGGATCAGTAAAAACAGATGTAGGTATCCTACTTAAAGTTAAACAAATTTCATGCTACGGTAATGACTCTTACGGTGGAATGAGTGGTCGTGATATAATGGCACTAGCAGCAGGACTTTATGAAGCATCAAAATTTGAATATTTAGACGCTCGTGTTAAACAATGTGAATATCTTGCTCAAGGTCTTTATAAAGCAGGAGTAAAGGGAGTTGTACTTCCAGCAGGTGGACATGGAGTTTATATAAACATGGATGAATTCTTTGACAACAAACGTGGACCTCTTACTTTTGCGGGTCAAGGTTTTTCAGTTGAATTGATTCGTAGATATGGCATAAGAACAGCTGAACTTGGAAATTATTCAATGGAATATGATCTAAAGACACCGGAACAACAAAAAGAAGTAGCTAACGTAGTAAGATTTGCAATAAACAGAAGTCAACTTAGCAAGGAACATATGGATTATGTAATAGCAGCTGTAAAAGCTCTTTATGAAGACAGAGCTTCAATTCCAAACATAAAAATTGTTAAAGGTCATAATCTACCAATGCGTCACTTCCACGCATTCTTGGAACCATATGCACCAAGTGAAGAAGAAAAGTAAAAAATGAATAAAATTAATCTCCCCTTAAAAGGGGAGGCTCTATATTAAATAAGGAGAGCCTTATGGAAAATAATACAGTAAAAAAGAGAGATGGATTTCAAACTAAATGGGGTTTTATTTTAGCTTGTATAGGTTCCGCAGTTGGAATGGGAAATATTTGGAGATTCCCCATATTGGTTTCTACATACGGTGGAATGACTTTCTTAATACCTTATTTTATATTTGTAGTACTAATAGGTTCTACAGGTGTAATAACTGAAATGGCCTTAGGCCGTAGTACTCAAGCAGGTTCAGTAGTAGCTTTTGGAAAATGTACAGAGCTTAGAACTGGAAATAAAACAATAGGAGAAACTATAGGACTTATACCAGTGCTTGGATCTCTTGCCCTTGCAATAGGATATACCTGCGTAATGTCATGGGTATTTAAATATACTTTTATGTCCTTTACAGGAGATCTTGCTAAAATGGGACAAGATATGGATGTAATAGGATCCACTTTCGGAGCCACAGCCACTGCAGGTGGAGCGAATTTATGGATTGTTGTAGCAATTATTGTAAGTTTTATAATAATGGTACTGGGAGTTTCAAACGGTATTGAAAAGGCAAACAAAATAATGATGCCTGTACTTTTTATACTTTTTGTAGGACTTGGAATTTATATCTTTACTCTTCCAGGATCAAGCGAAGGCTACAAATATATATTTACAGTAGATCCTGAAGGAATAAAAAATCCTAAAGTATGGGTATTTGCCTTTGGACAAGCATTTTTTTCCCTTTCTGTAGCAGGAAGTGGAACTGTAATATACGGATCATATTTAAGCAAAAAAGAATCAATACCATCTTCAGCAAGAAACGTAGCAGTATTTGATACAATAGCAGCTCTTCTTGCAGCCTTTGTAATTATCCCTGCAATGGCAGCAGCCAAGGCACCTCTTGATACAGGAGGACCGGGACTTATGTTTATATTCTTGGTTAACGTATTAAACGGAATGCCAGCAGGAAGAATAGTAGGAATTATTTTCTACGTTTGCGTTCTTTTTGCAGGAGTAAGCTCAATAATCAATCTTTATGAAACACCAGTTGCATATTTACAAGAAAAATTTAATTTTTCAAGACCTCTTGCAACAGGGGCTATACATGTAATAGGATGTGTAATTGCAATTTTAATTCAAGCAATAGTATCACAATGGATGGACGTTATTTCAATTTACATTTGTCCATTGGGAGCAGCTCTTGCAGCTATAATGTTCCTATGGGTAGCAGACAAAGAATTTGCCCTTAATGGAGTAAATGAAGGAACAATAAAACCAATAGGAGGATGGTATTATCCTCTTGCAAAATACGTTTACGTATTAGCAGCTATTACTGCTTTAATAGCAGGAGCAATGCTTGGCGGAATAGGTTGATAAAAAAATTTTCAAAACCATCGTTTTATACGGTGGTTTTTTATTTGTCAAATAAATTACTGAATAAGAAGAATAATAATATATA
>NZ_AWXB01000059.1 GCF_000478985.1 Peptoniphilus sp. BV3C26 | reverse complement strand
GAGAGCTGTATGTTAAGCATCGGCTCTCTATTTTTTTAGGTTTCTTATAGAAAATTATTCTATTATTTATGGTATTATTAAATAAATGTGTTTAATTTTTATTAAAATAAAAGGAGAAGTTAAATGAAAATTGGTTTTGGTGCAGATCACGCAGGCTTTGCTTTAAAAGAAGAATTAAAAAAATATTTGGAAGAAAAGGGACATGAATGTATTGACTACGGTACATATAGTGAACAGAGAGTTGACTACCCTGATTATGGGAAAAAAGTTGCTCACGCACTTGTAGAAGGAGAAGTTGAAAAAGGAGTCCTTGTTTGTGGTTCTGGAATAGGAATTTCTATAAGTGCAAATAAAGTTAAGGGAATAAGATGTTGTGTTTGCTCAGAACCCTACTCTGCAAGAATGAGCGTAAGACATAATAATGCAAATATAATAGCCATGGGTGGAAGAATAGTTGGAACAGACCTTGCAAAAATGATAGTTGATGAATTTTTTAACAGTCAATTTGAAGGCGGCCGCCACGAAGCAAGGATAAAAAAAATAGAAGAAGAATAAAAGGAATAGAAATGTTCTTTTTATTTTTATCCTTAGCTTAAAAAATTTCATATCTTAAACTAAAATAGAAAAATAAAAAAAGAGGTAAAATTATGTTAATGATTGAAGAAAGAGAAAAAATAGTAGAATTTGGAAAAAAATTAATAACTGACGGTTTAACCACAGGAACCGGAGGAAATATTTCCATTTTTAATAAGGAACTGGGATATTTTGCCATAAGCCCCAGCGGAATAGATTATTTTAAAACAAAAGTGGAAGATATAGTAATAATGGATTTGGATGGAAAAATAATAGAAGGAGAAAAAAAGCCTTCCAGTGAACATGAAATGCATCGCTATGTTTATTTAAATCACCCTCAAGCAGGAGCCACAGTTCATTGCCATTCCACCTATGCAACAGTGCTTTCAACTCTTAGAATGGATCTTCCAGCATCAAATTATATAATAGCCGATGCAGGAGATAAAGTTGTAAAATGTTCAAGATATGAAACTTTCGGCACTAAAGAACTGGCCCAAGCATCAATGGAAGCAATGGGACAAAGAAGAGCCTGTCTTCAAGCAAACCATGGTCAATTAACATGGGGAAAAGATATAGAATCAGCTTTTAACCTTGCCATGACTTTAGAACAACTTTGCAAAATTCATGTAATTTCTTTAAGTGCAGGAAAACCTCAAATTATAGAAGACGAAAAAATGGACGAAGTATTGGAAAAATTTAAAACTTACGGACAAAAGAAAAGAGATTAAAAAAAGACCCCTGAAGATAGAACTTTAGGGGCTTTTTATTTAAAAACTTATTTTAAAATACAAAACTTATAATCTCTTTCCTTAAAATAATTAATAACTAAAGGTAAACTTTTAAGGGTTAAGGGTTTAGTAGAGGCATCGTGCATTAAGACCACAGCAACCTCTGTATGCTTGTTTTGGTTCAAAGAGGTGTCAAGGTATTGGACTTGTTCATTTTCATCTTTAGGACGCACTCTGAACGGTTCAGCATCACCTGTAAGAGCATTCCAATCGATCCAAGTTATGCCTCTATCCTTTAAAGCAGCATCTGAAGCGTTAATACCAGCCCAAGACATATGACCGCCCGGGTATCTGAAGACATGAGCTGTAAAGTCATCGCCAAATATTTTTTTAAGTCTTTTTTTGAGTTAGAACAGCTTCATCAACAATAGTTTGAGCATCAGCAGTTCTGTTTGGATATAAAGTGGAATAGTCATGGCTAAAAGAATGAATGGCTATAGAATTTCCATTTAAAATAGTTTTTCTTAAAACATCTTCATGATTTTCTGTTACGGCTTTACCTACAACAAAGAAAGTTCCGTGAACCTGATTTCTTTTTAAAATATCTAAGATGCCAGGCGTAATAGTGTTGTTAGGACCATCATCAAAAGTTAGAAAAACAAGTTTATCTTTTCCGGTATAGTCTTTTTCTCCACGAATATAATCTCTGATTTCTTCTGCAGGATAGGCATAAGAATCAGCCTGAGTAATATGAGAAGAATCTTTTGAAATGACTTTTAACATGCCTGTAGCAGCATCTTGAGCCATAAAAGCAAACTCATAGGGTTTTTTAGGTATATATGAAGAATGGTCATATTGTCCTTTTTCTTCCCGCAAAATTTGCATAAGATACCAGGAAGCAAGGCCCCTGTCCTCGGGAACCTTTATAGGTTCAACTTTTTTTCTTGAACAAGATTTCATAAGTAAAATCAATAAAATAAAAACAATTCCGCAAATAAAATAAAATCTTCTGCGAAGTTTTTGTTTTCTTATCCTTGCTCTTTTTCTTCTTTCATTCCTTCTTTTATCTAAATCATCATTAGAAATATTTTCTTTATTCATATTTTTGAAATTAGTATTGTCTTTCAAATTAATCACCTAAATAAGTATAACATATTTAACCTGTAAAAATTTACACAAAAAAATTTATAAAAATTTCTTCATAAAAGAATCATGCCTTGGCCATAAATTTTGACTTTTAAAATTCTTCATGGAAAAGAAAACTCCATTTATCTCAGACCCTATTAAAATAATAATACTCATTAAATAGGTCCAGATAAAAAAAGCAAGAAGACTGCCAAGAGACCCATAAGTAACAGAATAGGATGCAAAAGTATTTAAATATCTTCCAAATAAAAAAGTAATGAAAATAAGAGAAATGGAAGTAAATAAAGCTCCAGGCATTACATTTTTAATCTTTACAAGACTTCTTGTGTAGGGATTAATTCCAAAATAATAAAGAACAATAAAAATTATAAAGATATAAATAAGAGGAAGGGAATTTTTCACTAAGTTGCTGAAAAGGTAACTGTAATCCCAATTTATTTTAAAAAACTTAAAAATATCTAAAATAAAGGTTTCTCCTATAATTTGAGTAAAAGTCAAAATAAAAACCATAATCATAAGGCAAACAGTAAAAAACATAGCCATAAGCCTTACTAAAAAATAATTTCTATTATCATCAGTCCCGTAAGATTTATTAACGTTCCACAAAATTTGCTTTATGCCACTTGATGCGGACCAAAGACCAAGAAAAAGTGAAAGGGAAAGAAAACCACCAGAAGAATTTTCCTCTAGCATCTGTATAAAATTGTAAACAATCCTTCCGATTTCTTTTGGCAAAAGACCTATTGCACTATAAACCGGATCATAATCTAAAATCTTTATAGAACCTATAAGGCTAAGAAGAGCAAAGACAAAAGGAAAAATTGAAATTAAAGAAAAAAATGACAGAGAGCCTGCCATAGCCAAAATATTCCCCTTAACAATCCTATAAAAAAGTTTATCAATAAAAATAAAAAAATTATTATTTCTTTTTTTATATAAAAAATCACTTAGCTTGTTCATAAGTACCTCACATATATTATATAATAAAAAGGAGAAAATATTTAAGAGGTGAAAAATGATTTTTAATATTTTAGTTTGTGATGACGAAAAAGACATAGTACATGCTATTGAAATATATTTTAAAGCTGAAGGCTACAGAGTTTTTAAAGCTTATAACGGAAAAGAAGCTTTGAAGATTATGGAAGAAGAAGACATTCATCTTGTAATAATGGATTTAATGATGCCGGAAATGGACGGAACAACAGCCATTTTAAAAATTAGAGAAAATAAAAACATCCCAATTATAATCCTCTCAGCAAAAGCGGAAATAACAGATAAGATTATAGGCCTTAACATAGGAGCTGATGACTATATAACAAAACCCTTTAATGCCATAGAACTTGTTGCCAGGGTAAATTCCGTTTTAAGAAGATATACAAGCCTTGGATCGGCAAACATAGCAAAAGACGAGTATTCTATAGGAAGGGTAAAAATTTTCGATTCTGCAAAAGTTGTAACTGTAGACGGAGAAGAAGTTTCTTTAACTCCCTATGAATATAAAATTTTACTCTATTTAGTTCAAAATAAGGGTAGGGTATTTTCTTCCAATGAAATTTACAAATATGTATGGGAAGAAGAAGCCCATGATGTAAAAAAGATAATAAGCGTTCACATTTCCCACTTGAGGGATAAAATAGAAATAAATCCCCACAAACCCGATTTAATAAAATCAGTTTACGGAATGGGATATAAAATTGAAGGATAAAAATGGAAAACTCAGAAAAAAAACTTATAGAAATTCTTAAAGACATAAAAATGGAATTTGTCCTTTTAAATCTTCTTATAATTTTAGACTTTATATTTATAGATATAGGACATATTTTGGCAGTAGGCCTATTCCTTTTAATTGTCCTTATAAAAATTTATAAAAAAAATTTTTTAAATTCCCTGTGGACCTTAAATTTATATGTAAGAAGAAGACAAAGCCCCTATTATATGTTGTCTTTTGTCTTTAATATCCTTGCCCTCATATTGATTTTGTCAGCCTTAGTTACAAGAACGAAAATTTATTTTATAGTATTTTTACTTTTAAGACTTTGCCTTGAAATAGAAAGGCAAGTTTCACAAAACATAATTTTGTCAGATGCTATAAAAAAGACGGCAAGTTTTGAAAAAATAGAAATAGATGAAAATTTTGCCACTCAAAAAACAGTTAAAAATTTAAAAATGCTGGATAATATTTCCTTAGATATAAACCAAATGATACAGGAAAAAATGGAAAATGAAATGATGAAAGTGGAGCTTATAACAAATATATCTCACGATTTAAAAACTCCCCTAACTTCCATAATAAATTATGCAGACCTTTTAGAAAAAAAGAAGACCTTAGATGAAGAAGCAAAAGAATATATAAACATTTTAGGCAGAAATTCAAGAAGACTTAAATCCAGGATAATAGACCTAATTTACGCAGCAAGGACCAACGCCAAAAATATAAAAGTTGAAAAGGAAATTATAGAATTTAACGAACTTGTAAACCAAACTTATGGAGATTTTATAAGCTTGTTTGAAAAAAACAACTTGGATTTTATATATGACTCCGATAAGGAAAATATATTTATTTATTCAGACGGCAATTTAGTTTCAAGAGTTATTCAAAATCTTCTGTCAAACGCCTACAAATATTCCTTAAAGGGGACAAGAATCTATTCCAAAACAACAACAGATGAAAATAATATTTATTTTTCCATAAAAAATACCTCTGCAGAAAAATTAAATATATCAGCAGAGGAACTTATGAAAGAACTTGTAAAAGTAGACAGATCAAGAACAAAAGAAGGCTCAGGTCTGGGCCTTTATATAAGTAAAAATTTAGTAGAGATTTTGGGAGGAAAATTTGAACTGGTAATAGATGGGGACTATTTTCAAACTTTTATTTCCCTTCCCATTGAAGGATCAGTTGTATCTTAAAAAGATGTTATTTACAGTATCAGCCACATTTTTACAAGTATCACAACATTTTTCCAGCCTGAAAATCAACTCTTCCCACTTAATAAGCTCATCAGGATTATTAAGGTCAAAAAGTTCTTTGTTTGCCCTTATATAAAGCCCATCAGCCTGATCTTCATAGGACCTTATAAGTTCAATGGATTTTTCCAGACTTTTAAAAGATTTTGGATTTTTCATATTGGACATAATATTAAAAATTTCCTTGCAGGAATTTTCAATTATATCTATAAAACCTTCCACTTGTGGAATGGTTTTTTTTATGTCATACATATAAAAACTTCTTATAACATCTTCAATAGAATCTACAACAGCATCAGTCGTTTGACCTAAAAGGGCAATATCTTCCCTTCTCATAGGAATTATATATTGTTTTTCAAGAGCCTTTTGCAAATTATGATTTATAGCATCAGCTTCATTTTCTATTTCATGAATTTCCATCATTATAAATCTCATATCATCGTAATTAAATTCATAAAAAGTTCTTCTCAGCATATCCGATGCCCTAACTGTATATTTTGAAAGCTCACTTAACATTTCATAAAAAATTTTATTAGCCATAAAGACCTCCAAGTAAAAAATAACATAAGAAAGATACTTTTACAATATTATATAAAATACCTTTATAAAAGTTTACACAATGCTTTAAAAAACTTTTCATTTAAGATATTATTTAATTATAAACAAAGGGAGGGAATAAATGCCGATAACTTATATTTTTGGACTCTTAGGAGGCTTTGCATTCTTTATTTACGGAATGGACTTAATGAGCGCCGGCCTTGAACTTGTAGCAGGAGATAGGCTACATAAATGGATTGAAAAAATGACATCATCAACCCTAAAAGGCCTCTTGGTAGGTATAGGAGTAACAGCCCTAATACAATCATCATCAGGCACCACTGTAATGGTAGTAGGTTTTGTAAACGCAGGACTTATGACTATTGAACAAGCAGTGGGAATTATCATGGGTGCAAACATAGGAACAACAATAACAGGTCAACTTGTAGCCCTGGATATTTCCAGTATCGCACCATTACTTGCCTTTATTGGATTTTTTATCAGAAAATTTATAAAAAAACCAACAGTAAAATACTTAGGGCAAGTAATTTTAGGACTTGGGCTTTTATTTATGGGAATGCAACTTATGAGTAGCTCCATGAGTCCCCTTAGAGAATATGAGGGATTTAGGAACTTACTTATAAGCATATCAAACCCACTCTTGGGAATTATAGCAGGAGCAGTAATAACAGCAATAATTCAAGCTTCAGCAGCATCTCTTGGAATATTACAAGCAATAGCCAATGAAGGCTTAATAGGTCTTCACGGATCCATGTATATTATTTGCGGCTTTAACATAGGAACATGTATAACAAGTGTCCTTTCCTCCATAGGAACATCAAAAAATGCTCAAAGAACAGCAGCAGTCCACGTGCTATTTAACCTTATAGGAACAATTATATTTGTTATCATTGCACAATTTATCCCAATAGATAAATTTATAGAAAGTATATCAAGAGCATTACCAGCAGCCCAAATAGCCAACATGCACACTTTTTTTAACATAATGGCAACAGTAATACTTATTCCCTTTTCAAAATACCTTGCTAAACTTTCAACCTTTATAATCAGAGGAAAAGACAAGGAACAAGAAGAAATGAGTCTTCAATATATAAATCCTAAAAAAACTATGAGAGAAGCAGCAACAGAACTTACAGACATCCGTGCAGAAGCCCATAGAATGATAGACATAGCCATGGTAAACTTTAAAATAAGCATGGACTTAATAAGTAAATTTGAAGAAGAAAAATACGAAACCGTATTTCACAATGAAAAAATTTTGAACTTCCTAAACTCCAACATAACAAGATATATTATTGACTGCCTATCCATGGAAATGGATGAAAACATGGCAGCAAACTATACAGGCTATATGAGAATAGTAAGAGACGTTGAAAGAATAGGAGACCACGCAAAAAGTATAGCAGAAGGAGCAAAATTAAAAGAAGACAAAAAATTAATCTACACAGAAGAATCTATAAAAGAATTAAACGCAGTCCAAACCTCAATAATGACAATGCTTAATACAGTTATAACGGAACTTCCATCTCAAGAGAAAAAAGATAGACTTAAATTTTTCTCAAACAGGATAGAAGCCTATGTAGATGATTATAGAAATGAACACATGGATAGAATGAGACTTGGCGTATGTGATCCTGAAAGCGGCCTTGTGTTTGAAAAAACTTTAAGTGCCTTAGAAAGAATACAAGCCTATATCTACAACGTAGGAAAATTAATAATCAATTAAAAAAGAAAGGTGAAATTAATGGATAAAGTAAAACCCTCAACCCTTCCGGGCTTTATGGAACTCTTACCGGAAGAACAAATATTATTTAATAAAATGATGGACATAATCAGAAAGCATTACGAAGAAAATGGCTTTCTTCCCATAGACACACCAGTCCTTGAAAAAACCGAAGTCCTCTTAGCAAAAGGAGGAGGAGAAACGGAAAAACAAATTTACAGATTCACAAAAGGGGACACAGACATGAGTATGCGTTTTGACCTAACAGTACCCCTTGCAAGATATACAGTAGAACACTTTTCCGACCTAAACTTTCCCTTTAAAAGATATCAAATATCCAAAGTATATAGGGGCGAAAGAGCCCAAAGAGGAAGATTTAGAGAATTTTACCAATGCGACATAGACGCCATAGGAAATGGAAAACTTTCCCTTGTAAATGACGCCCAAATGCCTGTCATAATCTGTGGAATATTTAAAGACTTAAAACTTGGAAACTTTAAAGTTCACATAAACAACAGAAAAATATTAAAAGGATTTTTTGAAAACTTAGGAGCAAAAAAAGAAGAAGAAATATTAAGAACCATAGACAAACTTGACAAAATAGGCATGGGGAAAATGGTTGAAGAATTAAAAGATCAGGGCTTAAAAGAAGAAGAAATAGAAAAAATATTGGAATTTTTACAAATCCAAGGCAAAAACTCAGAAAAAATCTCAGCATTAAAAAGCTTAAAAATAGAAAACGAAAAATTTAAAGAAGGCATAGAAGAACTAAGTCAAGTTTTGGAATATATAGAAGCCTTTGGAGTATCAGAAGAAAACATAGAAGTAGACTTAAAAATAGCAAGAGGACTGGACTACTACACAGGGACAGTTTACGAAACATTCTTAACCGGCCATGAAGACGTAGGCAGCGTATGTTCAGGAGGAAGATACGATAACCTGGCAGAATACTATACAGACTTAAAACTTCCTGGAGTAGGAATATCCATAGGACTTTCAAGACTCTTCTTTAAACTCATGGAAAAAAACCTAATACAAGCAGAAAATAAATCCCTGGTAGACCTAATAGTAATCCCCATGGAAGGCTTTTTAACAGAAGGAATAAGACTTGTAAAAACCTTAAAAGAAAAGGGCATAAAGGCAATAATTTATTCAGAAGAAGGAAAAATAGGTAAAAAATTTAAATATGCAGACAAATTAAACATACCCTATTCCCTAGCATTGGGAGAAAATGAAATAAAAACAGGACTTTATCCCTTGAAAAACATGAAAACATCAGACCAAGAAGAACTTTCCATAGAAGAGATTTGTCAAAAATTAAAATAAAAAATAAAACAAAAATCCATTGAAATATGAAAAAATCAATGGATTTTTTATTTTGTTTAATTCGAATGATGGCGATCGGACCAATAGCAGATATTTGCAACCAAATCAAAGATTTGGGCAAATAGTTGCATGAGACCTACCACGATTTTTTGCAAAAATCGGGTTAGGTCTTCAAAATTGGTCCCTACA
This sequence comes from Peptoniphilus sp. BV3C26, assembly GCF_000478985.1. GTDB lineage: Bacteria > Bacillota > Clostridia > Tissierellales > Peptoniphilaceae > Peptoniphilus_B > Peptoniphilus_B koenoeneniae. The sequence continues at coordinate 746 of NZ_AWXB01000059.1, read as the reverse complement.
TTGGTTTTAATTTTCAATTATTCAACATGGGATTTTGTGAGCTGTAGGGACCGGTTTACCGGTCCGTGTGTATCGTGTGGGAGAACAAAATCAATATTTGATTTAACATTTATTTTAAATTTTTGTTTTCTCGTCTTTTATTTTATTTAATTCGCCTGACGGTGCCGGACCAATAAATTGGTCCCTACATTCATATGCAGAGTTCTACTCTTTTGAAATCTTTACGCAAAAAATTACGCTACATTCCCATGTGGGCCCTTGTGGGCTGTAGGGACCGGTTTACCGGTCCGTGTGTATCGTGTGGGAAAACAAAATCAATATTTGATTTAACATTTATTTTAAATTTTTTCAATTTACCTTTTATTTAAATTTTTGTTTTCTCGTCTTTTATTTTGTTTAATTCGCCTAACGGCGCCGGACCAATAAATTGGTCCCTACATTGGTTGTAATTTTAAAAGATCTATTATTTTATATTTACCTTTTTTCATTGCTTATTTTATTTAATTCGCCTAACGGCGATCGGACCAATAAATTGGTCCCTACATTCTCTTGCGGAGTTCTATTCTTTTGAAATCTTTACGCAAAAAATTACCCTACATTCCCATGTGGGCCCTTGTGGGCTGTAGGGACCGGTTTACCGGTCCGTGTGTGTCGTGTGGGAGAAAAAAATAAATATTTGATTTAACATTTATTTTTAAAATTTTTTATGCCCTACGTGAAGCATTTTCTTTTATGTTTTTTCAATT
>NZ_AWXB01000058.1 GCF_000478985.1 Peptoniphilus sp. BV3C26 | reverse complement strand
TTTAATTTAAAATAAAAATCGACTTTATTTTTACATAAGCCGATTTTTTATTTTATTTAAAAAGGAGAAAAATTTTTAAATTAATATAAACCTGTAGGTTTATCGGAAATATTTATAATAATATTTTTTACTTGAGAATAGGCATCTAAAATCATTTTGTGAGTTTCACGACCTATACCGCTTTTCTTGTAACCTCCGAAGGGAGCTCCTTCAGGGATAGAGTTGTAGTGATTTACCCAAACTCTTCCAGTTTCAAGAGCCTCTGCAACCCTAAGAGCACGATTTATATTTTTAGTAAATACGCCTCCGCCAAGGCCATATTCAGAATCATTTGCCATTTCAATAAGGTCATCCTCATCTTTAAATTTAATTACAACGGCAACAGGACCAAAAATTTCTTCTCTGGCAACTCTCATGTCGTTTGTAACGTCAGTTAAAAGTGTAGGAAGGGTATAACATCCATTTTTTAAAAGAGAATCTTGTGGAGCCTCTCCTCCTGTACAGAGAGTGGCACCTTCTTCCACACCTATTTTAATATAACCTAAAACTTTTTTCATTTGACCTTCATTTATTTGAGCTCCCAATTGAGTATCAGGAAGCCAAGGAAGGCCAACTTTTACCTTGTTAAATTTTTCTTTCAATTTTCCAACAAAGTCATCGTAAAAACTTTCTTGAACGAAAATTCTTGAACCAGCACAACAAACTTGACCTTGATTGAACAAAATACCTGTCAAAGCTCCTTCAAGAGCAATATCCATATCGCAATCATCAAAAAATATATTTGCACTTTTACCGCCAAGTTCAAGAGTTGCAGGAATAAGTTTATCAGCAGCAGCCTTTGCAACATTGTAGCCTACATCAGTAGAACCTGTAAAAGCAAATTTAGCAAAACCAGGGTGATCTAAAATATATTGGCCTGCTTTTGAACCAGAGCCTGTAATTAAATTAATAACACCTGCAGGAACAATATCTCCAATTAATTTTATAAGTTCAAGAAGAGAAAGAGAAGTTGATGAAGAAGGTTTAATAACTGTACAATCACCAGCAGCTAAAACAGGAGCAAGCTTCCATGCAGCCATTAAAAATGGAAAATTCCAAGGAATAATTTGCCCTACAAGACCAAGAGGTTCTCTCATAACAAGAGAAAGGGTATTTTCATCCATTTTATTTAAAGAACCTTCATCAGAGAGAATAGCTCCAGCAAAATATCTGAAATGTTGAGCAGCAAGAGGAATATCCACAGACATAGTTTCTCTAATAGGCTTTCCGTTATCAACAGTTTCAACCATAGCAAGAAATTCTCTATTTTCGTCAATAATATCTGCAATTTTATTTAAAATCCTTGCTCTTTCTTTTGGAGAAGTCTTTTTCCAAGACTTAAAAGCTTCTTTACCTGCCCTTACAGCCTCATCCACATCTTCCTTAGAAGCTTGAGCAATTTCAGCTAAAAATTCTCCGTCGGCAGGACAATAGGACTTAAAAGTTTCTCCATTTGAAGCATCTTGCCATTTACCATTAATAAAAAGTTTATATTTTTTATCCAACTTAAGTTCATTTCTATTCATAATCATCATCCTTTCATAAATTTTTTATAACATTAAAAATTAAATTCAATTAACTGCATTAATTATTTACCCTAAAAAACTTTATTAATCTTTTTAAATAAAATAAACAATTATATAAAGGAAAGCAAAAAAACTAGGTAAAAAAATTCCTTAAGGGTATAAATAAAAAGGTGATAAAAATGAACGGAATAGGAATATTCGACTCAGGAGTAGGAGGGCTTACAGTGTTAAAAGCCATGATAGACCTACTTCCAGAAGAAAATTATATATATTATTGCGATGCGAAAAACCTTCCCTATGGAGAAAAAAGTCCAGAGCAAATTAGAAAATTAAGCTATGAATCTTTTAAAATTTTTGAAAAAAATAAAGTAAAAGCCTCTATAATAGCCTGCAATACTGCAACTACATATAGTGAAGCCTATCTTAAAACAAAATTTAATTTTCCAATTTTAGGAGTAGTTTCATCAGGAGTAATGGAAGGCTTTAAAAATAGTAAAAATAAAAAAATTGCCCTTATAGCAACAAAAGCAACAGTAGAAGGGCAAGTTTATCAAGACCAACTTAAAAAACTTGATCCATCTTTCGAGATAAGAGCCCTAGCCTGTCCAGATTTGGTAACGGCAATAGAAATGGGTCATGTAGATGATAAAAAAGTTGAGGAAATAATAAAAAAATACTTAGATCAATTGGAAGATTTTGACTACGACACTCTTATATTAGGCTGCACCCACTTTCCCTTAGCTCTAGGAAAAATAAAAGAATATCTGAAAAATAAAAAAGAAGGTGAAAAAATTAACTTAATAGATCCTGCCTTAGAAACGGCAAAGTCAATGAAAGACTTTTTAAAATCAAGAAATATCATTGAAAAAAATAAAAATATAAAGTTTTTAACCAGTGGAGAAGACAGCCAGCTAAGAGAAATGGTAGGAAAATTATTTGGGCAAGAATTTGCAAATAAAATACAAATAGAAATTATAAATTAGGAGGAAAAAAATGGAAAAAATATTAGAAGTTCAAGGAATGACTTGTGAACATTGTAAGGCAAAAGTAGAAAAAGCTCTAGAGGGAATAGAAGGAGTAGAAGAAGTAAAAGTTTCTCTCTTTAAAAAACAAGCAAAAGTAAAAGGAGAAAACTTAGAAGACGAAAAATTAGTAAAAGCAGTAGAAGAAGCAGGCTATAAAGCTAAAATAAAATGAAGTTAGTAAGGCCAGAAAAAAAGTATAGAGAAAAGCTTCAAGAATTTTTTGTAAATTTTCAAGGAGAAAAACTTTATTTACACAATGAAAATTTAGACGATGAAAAAGAATTTAATAAGTGGCTTGAAGAAATAGAAAAATTTGCAAAGGGCAAAGATTTACCCAAATCCTATGTAAGAGCAGATGTCTATTTAATGGTGGATGAAGAGGATAATTTAATAGGAATAATTGCTTTAAGGCATGAGCTTACGGAAAATTTAAAAAAATTCGGAGGCAATATAGGCTATGCAATAAATACAAAATATAGGAAAAAAGGCCATGGGACACAAATGCTCAGCCTTTGCCTTGAAAAAGCAAAAAAAATCGGCTTAAAAGAAGTTTTGCTAACATGTAATGATAAGAATTTAGGCTCCATAGGAGTAATAGAAAACAATAAAGGAAAACTAAAAGACAAAATAGAAAACAATATAGATGGAGAAAAATTTTTAACAAGACGATATTTAATAGAACTATAAAAAAACCGGGCTGGAAAAACAGCCCGGTTTTTAAAATTAAAAAATCAATCAATATTTCTGAAAAGATTGGTAAGTTTTTTATTTTTTACAAAGGTCTATAAAATATTTTATTATTTTTTCTGAGCCAGGGTCTTTGTTAAAGAGATATTCCGGATGCCATTGAACAGCAAGTAAATCTCTATTTTTCATGTAAACTCCTTCAATAAGTCCATCGTCACTTTGGGCAAAGGGGCTTAAAGAATCCGCAAGTTTTTTTATCCCTTGATGGTGTCTTGAGTTTACCTTTATTTTTTCTCCAAGGAGATTTTTAAACTTTTCATCTGTAATTGTAACTGAGTGGCAAGCATTATGAAAAGGCTTTTCCTGACTATGTTTTATATCTGACGGAAAACTTGTAGGTATATCTTGATATAAGCTTCCACCTAAAAATACATTTATTATTTGCATACCTCTGCAGATTCCCAAAAGGGGAAGATCTGTTTTCATAATTTCATCAAACAACAAATATTCGAGTTTATCTCTTTCAGGCACAACAAGACCCAGCTCTTTTGTTTCTTCTTCATTGTAGTAAGAAGGCTGAATGTCGTGGCCTCCTGAAAAAACAATTCCATCAAGAGCTTCTACTAGGGGTTTCATTTGTTCTCTTTCCGACAAAATCGGTATTAAAAGGGGAACTCCTCCAAGAGCTATTATAGCTTTATAGTATTGAGTAACAGGAAAATAGCTTTCATATTTGCCAGTGTAAGTTGGGGTAAGTCCTATTAAAGGTTTCATTCAATCACTCCATATATTTTTAGTATTAGTAATGTTTTATGCTATCAAATAATAAAAAAATTTTCAAGTTTTTAATAATTATAGTTATTTTTTTGTCAAAAAGTTTTTGACAAATTTGAATGATTAGTATAAATTATATATGTAATTCAAAAAAAGAAAATTTTAATGTTAACGATTTCTATAAAAAATTTTTTTTGGAAATCTTTGATTTTATAGGAGGTAAAAATGGCTGAATTCGGTGCTTTTGATATTTTAGGTCCTATTATGATTGGACCAAGTTCTTCACATACTGCCGGTGCTTGTCGTATTGGCAAGACAGCTATGAAAATATCTTCAAAGGGCTGGAAAAGTGTAGATTTCTTTTTACATGGTTCTTTTGCTCACACTTATAAGGGTCATGGTACAGACAGGGCTCTTGTAGGAGGAGTTATGGGATTTGAAACTGATGATCCTCGTATTAGAAATAGTTTTGAAATTGCCGATGAAGAAGGTGTTAAATATAAATTTATAAAAACTGACTTAGGTGAAAAATATCACCCCAACAGTGTAAAAATAGTTTTTCACTATGATGACCACGATGAATTTGTAATCGGCTCATCTATTGGTGGTGGTGCAATGATTATAGTAAACATAAACGGAATTGAACTGGAATTTAGAGGAGAATTTCCCACAATTTTATTAAGATACAATGAACAAAAGGGTGTAATAGCTTATGTTTCTTCAATACTTTCAGAAAATTCATACAATATTGAATCTATAAATACCGTTAAAGATAAACTGACAGACATTGTAACTTTAACAATTGAAATTGATAGAAATCTAACTGATGAAATTAAGGATGCTATTATAAACAAAGATAGGTTTCTTGAAGCTAAGTATGTAGAGGTGTGAAATGTTAAATACTCATAAAGACATTGTTGATTATTGTGAGGAAAATAAAATTGATATAGGTCAAATGGTTTTGGAATCTGAAATGAAAAATACCAAAAAAACCGAAGAACAAATAAAAGAAAAATTAAAAGTTGTTCTTGATGTTTTTGACAAATCCGCTCATGATACTTTAGAAAAATCTTACAGTACAAGATTTAAGATGATAGATGGCTTCGCAAAAAAGTTTATGGACTATAAAAAAACCGGCAAATCCATTGTCGGGGACTTTTTAATTGAAGCTATGGCTATGGCTTTTTCAACTTCGGAATGTAATGCAGCCATGGGCAAGATTGCTGCCGCACCTACGGCAGGATCTTCGGGGATAATGCCCGCTGCAATGACATCCGCAAGAAAAAGATATAATTTCGATGATGAGACTATGATAAAAGGGCTATTGACATCGATCGGTATCGGTCAAATCATTGGAAAATATGCTACCTTTGCCGGAGCAGAAGGTGGTTGTCAAGCAGAATGTGGAAGCGCGTCAGCAATGGCAGCATCAGCAATAACTGCAATGCTTGGAGGAACTCCGGATCAAGCTCTTCAAGCAGCAAGCATAAGTCTTATAAATGTTATGGGACTTGTATGCGATCCGATTGCCGGTTTAGTTGAGTATCCCTGCACCTTTAGAAATGCCTCAGGAGTTATGAATTCTTTTATTTCAGCAGATATGGCTCTTGCAGGAATTAAATCCATCGTTCCTTTTGAAGAAACAGTTCAAGCCATGGCTTCCGTCGGACATTTATTAGACGAAAGCTTAAGAGAAACAGGCTTAGGTGGAATAGCAGGAACAAAAACCGGTCAATCTATTAGAAGGGAATTTTTAGGAGAAAAATAAAATCCCTTAGAAAAAAGGAGACACTATGAAAAAATTAGGACTTATTCCACGTTTAATCATCGCAATAATCCTTGGTATTTTAATCGGTAGATTTCTACCAGAAACAGTTACACAAATACTTGTAACTCTTTCAGGACTTTTTGGAAAGTTCCTTAACTTTATAATACCATTAATGATTGTTGCATTCGTAACAAAAGGTATAGCAGACCTTTCAGAAGGAGCTGGAAAGCTTCTTGGTATAACAGTAGCAATAGCATACTGTTCAACATTAATAGCAGGTAGTTTATCATACACAATGGCAAATGTAGTTTTTGATAACTTCATAACTCCAGAATTAGTAGAAAAGATTCAAGCAGCAAGTGAAAAGACAATAGCACCTCTATTTGAAATTCCCCTTGGAGCTATCATTGATGTAACCGCAGCCCTTGTACTTGCATTTATGATGGGACTTTGCGTTTCAATACTTAGACAAAAAGGATCAGGAGAAGGATTTTATAAACTAATAAATGAATTTAACGAAATCATAGTAATGGTACTTTCAGGAGTAATCATTCCACTACTTCCATTCTTTATAATGGGTAACTTTGCAAACATGTCCTACTCAGGATCAGTATTTGCAATACTTTCAATATTCTGGAAGATATTCCTTTGCATAATAGTACTACACGTTATATACATTTCACTTATGTTTATCGTATCCTGCTCATATGCAGGCAAGAATCCATTCAAATCTCTTAGAAAAGCATTACCTGCATACTTAACAGCAATAGGAACACAATCATCAGCAGCAACAATACCTGTAAACGTAGAATGTAACAGAAGAATCGGAGTAACAAAACAAATAAGAGACTTTGTTATACCACTATGCGCAACAGTCCATCTACCAGGATCAATGATCACATTAACAGCATGTATCTATACACTTCTTGAAATGTACGGTCTTGACCACTCATTCGGACTGATTATAAAATTTATCGCAATACTTGGAGTAGCAATGGTAGCAGCACCAGGAGCACCTGGTGGAGCAGTAATGAGTGCACTTCCCTTCCTACCATTTGTAGGAGTAGCAAGTGACTCACCAATGGCAACAATTCTTATTTCTCTTTATCTAACACAAGACAGCTTCGGAACAGCAGCCAATGTAACAGGAGATAACGCAATATCAATAGCAGTAGAAAAAATCTACTACAAACATATTGTAAAAAGACCTATCCCTGAAGAAAACTTCGATGACGAACAAGCATTAATTTAAAGGAGAAAAAATGGATTTAAAAACTCGTCTTGCTGAGAATATTTATCAAACAATAAAGACGGAAAAATTAAACACAAATGAAATTGTAAAACTATTAAGACAAGTGGAGCTTGAAGTACTTGAAAAACAAATATCAGAAACTCATAACCCCGGTGAGAGATATGTACTTCACAAAAACGGCTATATACAAAAATTTTCAAAACAAAAAATGTTTTTTGATATAGCAAGCAACAGCGAATTTGCAGAATGCCCCATGAACGAATACGACATAAACATCGTAACGGAAGACGTGTTGAAAAACTTTAAAAATAGGCAACTTTTAACCACAGGAGAATTAAAAAATTGGCTGAGGGAAGCCCTATATTCAAACGGCTATAAATCCACAGCAAATCGCTATAAATAAAAAATATCCGAGACATAGCTCTCGGGTATTTTTTTGTGCCATGTAGATAAAAATTTGCATAGAGCATTATAAAAATTTTTTAAAAAGATTTACCAACGAATGTAGGGACCAATTTGAAGCCCTAACCCGATTTTTGAAAAAAATCGTGGTAGGTCTCATGCAACTATTTGCCCAAATCTTTGATTTGGTTGCAAATATCTGCTATTGGTCCGGCGGCGAAGGTGAATTAAATAAAAAAACAATAAAAAAGAGACTTATTTTTATAAGCCTCTAAAATTTTAATTTATGAATTTTATTATTTCCAATATTTAAATTAATTGTATATAATTTATTACTGGACATTCATAGGGGTGATTTAATTTTATTATTTTGTCCACGTCTTCTTTTTTTCTTTTTTTATTCTAAATTCCAGTTTAATTTCTTCCTGGTCTGTGACTTGTCCGATTTTTCCCACTGCTGGGTTTGCTCCTTCAAGGGGTCTGAAATGTCCTCTTACGAGGCTTTCGCAGTAGACATAATCATAGTTGCCGTCCAAAAGAAGTCCTTTTTCGTTTAATTTATTTACAAGACTTGTCACATTTTCTTTTGGAATAAATACTTCGACTTTTAAATAAATCATTTTTCTGCAGCCTCCATAACTTTGTTTGAGATCCAACCTTCAAAACTTTCACCAGTTTTTTCATTTTTTGTTTCTACCAGGCACCAGATTCTTTTGTTGCCTTCTATTTTTGTGTCTTTAATGTAAAGGTCTGTTCCTTTTGATAAACTTGTAATTATTTCAGAGTTTATGCTGGGTCCCTTTCTTAGGTTGGCATTGTCCCAAAGAACTTTTTGATAGCTGTTTAATAAAGCTTGTCCTTGGCTTACAAGGTCGGCCCTGGTTTTATCTTCTTCTTCCGATTCTGTTTTTTCGTCAATTTTTCCAGAATTTTCAGTTTTTTGTCCCTTCAATTCTTCTAAAAGAGCTGTTGCTTTTGCTGATTCGGGTATTACTTGTAAAAATGAGCTAAGGGTATTTTTTGCTTTTTCCGGATTGTTTTCTTGGACTTCTCTTTTTGCCCGGTCTAAAAATATTTTTTCTAGGCCTAAAATTTTATCTTGGGCTGATTTATAATTTTTTCCGTCTTCTTCTATTACTTTTCTGAAACTTTTTGCTGCATTTAAATAGTCTCCGGAGATAATAAAGTTATCTCCTTCTTTGTTTGCACGGTCACTTTTTATAAGGGCTCTTGCTTGATCTATTTTTTCTTTTGAAAGATTTTTATTTCTTATGGACATAAATTCTTTAAGGGCCTTGTCGTAGGATCCTTCTTCTATGGAATTTATGCCACTTGTTAAAAGTTCTTTATCATTAAATCTAAAGACTAGTTTTAAGCCTGCAAAAGATAGAGATAAAATTAATATGATTATCCATAAAAATTTTATAAGTTTTGAAAAAAATAGGGTTAAACTTTTTTCTCTTCTATAATTTTGATTAGGTTCATTTATCCTTTTTTCTTCAATTTCTTCGGGGGATGGAACAACTTTTGAAAGGGTTGTTTGAGTTAAACTTGATTTTAATTTTTCTTTATCTTCATTTTCATTAAGAGTTAGAAGATTGAGCATTTTTAAATTTATAAGAGGCTCTGTTAAATTGTTAAGGACAAAGTTTTTGTTTCTTTTGCAGTTTTTACATTCTTCTTCGTCTTTTCCATTGAGAGCACCGCACACACATCTCCAACCGTAAATGGTATTTTCTCCGTAGGTGTTTATTTCAGGACCCAGGGTGCTTTTAATTTTTTCCATTTTTTGGCTTGTTATAACGGGAAGAATAAATTCGTACTCGTAATCCTTGTCGTATTTATATATTTTTGAATTTTTAAGCTGAACTTTTTCTATTCTGATTTCTACAGCTCTTGCTTCTGTAAAACGGGAGTCCAGAGTAAAAGTTTTTATGTAATATATTTTATGGGGCAAAGCTTCAAATCCGCTAGCTGAAAAAGACCATTCTAATCCGTTAAAAAGAGGATTGTCAAACTGGTCTTTAAATTTTACGGCGAAGTTTATTCCCGTTCCGATTTCTTCGGACATATTTAATATATCAACGGCAAGAGAGAGTTTGTCTCCAAGGACAAGGTCTGCTCTTACTATTTGAAAATTCTCTTCAGGATTTTGTCTAACCACTGTGGGAAGTGTTTGAAATATTTCCATAAAATCACTCCTTTTGTTATTATAATATAGATAGGATATATTTTCAATTTGCACAAGGAGGCGGGGATTTATGGAAATAAATCTTTCAAACGGAGAAAAAATTTCTTATTTTTCTTATTGCTTTAATGATGATAAAGAAGTGAATTTTTTAATTCATGGAAATATGACTTCTAAAGAGATCATGATAAAACTTGGAAAGAGCCTTGGAAAAAATTTTATTGCACCGGATTTAAGAGGATTTGGAGAAAGTTCTTATAAAAACAGAATAAAAAGCGTTTATGATCTTTCTGAGGACATGGCTCTTTTAATTAAAGAGCTTAATTTAGATAAAATTAATTTAATAGGTTGGTCTTTGGGAGGGGGAGTTCTTATGGAGCTTCTTAAAAATCCGGAGATTAAAAACAGAATAAAAAGCGGAGTTTTTTTATCTTCCATGGGAATTAGGGGTCTTAAAAAGACCAATGATAATTTAGGGAGTGATCTATATAAGTCTTTTTTAAATTTTAATATTTTTTCGGCTTACAATGACTATATTAAAAATATAAATAGGGATTATCTTTATACTTATAATGAAATGAAAAATTTATATAAGTCGGCTTTTTTTGATGTTGAGGCTGATCTTAGAAAAATAAGCATTGAAAATATTTTTAAAAGAGTTCTTTTTAACAGACACATGCCGGATTCTTCTACTATTGATTTTTTTGTTTCTCAGGCTCTTAAACAAAAAAACTTATCTGATGTAAATGGGGCTGTAAGATCCTTTGACTATGAGGGCAAGTCTGATGTACCCTTATTTTTCCTTCATGGCAAATATGATTTGGTTGTTCCTCTTGAGATAATGTTTGAAAATTTAGATTATTTTGGAAAAAATAATAAGTACAAGGTTTTTGAAGATAGTGGTCATTGTATTTTTGTTGACTGCTATGATGATTTAGTTAAGACTTTAAAAGATTTTTACGGAGGTTTTTAAATGAAGGTTCTTTTTTTAAGGGATAAATTTCTTTCTTATAAAGAAGAAATTGAAAAAATGGGGCATGAAGTTTATTTTTCAAAGTTAAAAGATTCTTTAAAGGTCAACCTTCCTCTTGATGCTCAGGTCCTTTGCTTAGGTCTTGAGTATAAGAGCATGCCCAAGGATTTTTTAAATAATTTTAAAGATTTAAAGTATATATTTTTAGATTCAGTAGGGCTTGATTACCTAAATCTTTCTTATATAGAAAAAAATAATATCATTTTATGTAACAACCATGGGGCATATTCTGAGCCTATTGGGGAATGGATTGTCTATAATATTTTGCAAATTCAAAAAGAAAATAGGAGTATCCTTGATAATCAAAGGAAAAAAATTTGGAAAAGACCTGATGATCATGTGGGAACTTTATATAATAAAAAAGTTTTAATTTTAGGTACAGGCTCCATTGCTCATGAAGCTGCAAAAAGGCTTAAAGCTTTTGATATGGAAATTTCAGGTTACAACACAAGGGGACAAGGTGCTGAATATTTTGACTTTGTTTATTCTAAAGAAAATCTATATAAAGATTTATCCCAATTTGATTTTGTTGTGTCAACTTTACCGGGCACTCCTAAGACTAATAAAATGATTGATGAGAATTTTATTTCAAAGTTAAAAGACGGAGCTAGCATAATTAATATTTCCAGGGGTTCTATTATTGATGAAGAAGCTCTTTATAGAAATTTAAAGTCAAAAAAATTAAAGGCTGCTGCCATTGATGTTGCCAATATAGAGCCTCTTGATAAAAATAGTCCTCTGTGGGATCTTGAAAACATTTATATAAGCCCTCACATGAGCGATGATGCTGAAAATTACAATGACAGGAGAATGATGGGGATTTTATATAATTTAAAAGCTCTTTCTGAAAATAGAGATTTAATAAATATTGTAAATTTTAAAAAGGGATATTAATTTTAAAGGGTCCGACTAAAAATGCCTTATGTTTTAGTTGAACCCTTTTTTAATAAAAAGGAGACCTGCAAATTATTTGCAGGCCTTTGGAAAATATTTATCAAATTTTTGTTAATTTCTTTTTTATCTTTGAACTCTCCCTGAGCCGTCTCCACCTACAAGATTTTCAACTTCAGCTCTTGTAACCATATTAAAGTCGCCTCTTATTGTGTGTTTTAATGCAGATGCAGCAACTCCAAATTCAAGAGCATCTTTTGTAGATTTACCGTCAAGAAGTCCACATATAACTCCAGATGCAAAAGAATCTCCTCCACCAACTCTGTCTACAATTCTTACATCATATTTCTTAGAGTGGTAAAATTCTTTTCCGTCATAGATACAAGCACTCCAACCGTTATCTGATGCTGAATAAGATTCTCTTAAACTTGAAACTACATATTTAAAGCCAAATTCTTCCATCATTTCTTTAAAGATTACTTCGTAACCTTTTATATCAAGTTTGCCCTTTGTTACATCAAGTCCCTTTGGTGTAAATCCAAGGCAAAGAGAAGCATCTTCTTCGTTTCCTATACAAACATCAACGTATTGCATAAGGTCTCTCATAACTTCTTGTGCTTCTTCAGGAGTCCAAAGTTTTGCTCTGTAATTTAAGTCTACAGAAACTGTAACTCCATGTTTTTTTGCAGCTTTTACAGCAGCTTTTGTAATTTCAGCACCTTTTTTACTTATTGCAGGAGTGATTCCTGAGAAGTGAAACCATTTTGCATCTTTAAAAATTTCATCAAAATCAAAATCACTTACATCAGCTTCTGCAATTGCAGAGTTTGCTCTATCATAGATTACCTTTGAAGGCCTCATGGAAGCACCTGTTTCAGAAAAATAAATTCCAACCCTGTCTCCGCCTCTTGCAATGTAATCTGTATGAACGCCGTATCTTCTTAAAGCATTTACAGCAGCTTGTCCAATTTCATGCTTTGGAAGTTTTGTAACATAATAAGCATCAAAACCGTAATTTGAAAGACTTACTGCAACATTAGCTTCTCCACCGCCATAGATAACGTCAAAACTATCAGCTTGAACAAATCTGTCAAAGCCCGGTGTGCAAAGTCTAAGCATTATTTCACCTAAAGTAACAACTTTTTTAGCCATTATTTTTAGCCTCCTTAATGTTATTTAAAAATTTTCTTGCTTTTTCTATAATTTCTTCTTTACTACCTTTAACAAGTTTGGAACCTACACCTACAGCATAAGCACCTTTTTTAATCCATTCTCCAACATTGTCAATGTCAACTCCACCTGTTGGCATAAGGTTAACATGAGGTAGGGGTCCGTGGATTGCTCCGAAGTATGAAGGACCAAAAGCTGAACCTGGGAAGACTTTAATAATGTCTACGCCATATTTTAAGGCTTCAGTCATTTCAGTTGGAGTCATACAACCTGGCATATAAGGAACTCCGTAAAGATTACACATTTTTGCAACATCCTTATCAAAGGAAGGAGACACTATGAAATTTGCTCCGTTCATTATTGCAAGTCTTGCAGTAACTGGATCAAGAACAGTACCTGCACCTAAAAGTGCATCCTTAACTTCTTCATTTAATTCCTTAAGTACATCAATTGCGCCGGGAACTGTAAAAGTAACTTCAAGAATATCAACTCCACCTTCAACACAGGCTTTTGCATAATTTAAAGCTTCTTCTTTATTCTTTCCACGAATTACAGCTACTATTCCTAGTTCGTGAACTCTTTTTAAAACTTCTAATTTATTCATTTTCCCTCCAAAAAGTTTCATAATATAAAACTAACTTTCGTAATTTAAAACCAATTAGAGTATATATGAAATCGATTTTTCAGTCAAGGGTAAAAGTTTAAAATATAGGAATTTATTTTTTTTTGTGTTAATATTAACTTTAGTAAGTTAAGAGGTGTAATTATGGAAGATAAAATACAATCCATTGTAAGAGTATTTGATATTCTTGAAAGTTTTGAAAAATTTCCTGCGGGAGCAGGTCTTACTGAACTAAGCAAGGAAGTTAATCTTCACAAGTCAACGGTTCACAGATTTTTAAATACCCTTATTTCCCTTGGATATGTAAAACAAGATGAAGATTCAAAATATTCTCTTACATATAAACTCTATTCTCTTGCAAACACAAAACTTGCGGGAATGGATTTTATTGGAATAAGCCATGAATTTATAAAAAATTTGTCTCAAGATATAAATGAAGTAGTCCATCTTGTCACTCGTGACGGAATTTATGTAGTATATGTTGATAAAATTGACGCACAAAATGCAATTACTTTAAATTCCAGAATAGGAAGAAGGGCTCCTTTAGTAAAAACTTCAGTAGGAAAGGCAATTTTGTCTTTTCTTGAAAATAGTGAAATAAAAGAAATTGTTAAAAAAACTATTGAAGAAGGCCTTATAAAAAAATCAGATATAAAATTAGAGGCTTTTTTAAAAGAAATTGAAGAAGTTAGAAAAAGTAAAATAGCCATAGATGATGAAGAAAATGAAAAGGGGATTTATTGTTTGGGAACGGCAATAATAAACGGACAAAATAAAATTGAAGGTGCTATTTCAATAACTGGACCTAAATTTAGAATTATTGACAAGGATGTTGAAGCTTTAAAGAAAAAATTGCTTCTTTGTTCTCAAAAAATATCAAAAAATTTAGGTTATTTAAAATAAAAACAAAAATAAATTGAAATTCCCTTGTTTTTAAAAATTACTTTGTGTATAATGGTTTAAAGTTTTAGCGATGAAGAGAAGAGTATTTGGAAAAAAGGTCTCTTAGAGAGTGCTGTAAGGTGAAAGAGCACAGATACTTTTTCAAAGAATAAGGACTCGGAGCTTCTTGAAGTAATATTTCAAGACGTAGTTGGCGTTAACAAATAAGTTTAAACTTAAAGAGGTACATTTTGCGAGAAATGTATAAAATTGGGTGGTACACGATGCTTTCGTCCCTTGGGGCGGAAGCTTTTTTTATTTTGATTTAAAAATTAGGAGGAAAAAAATGAAAAAATTAATAAGTATTTTACTTGTATCAATAATGATTTTAACATCATGTGGAAGTAAGGATTCTCAACAAGCAAAAGAAAAAAAGGATTCAGAAACATTTACAGTAGGAATGGAAGCTATGTATGCTCCCTACAACTGGACACAAACAGACGATAAAAACGGAGCAGTTCCCATAGCAGATACAAAAGAATTTGCAAATGGATATGACGTACAAATTGCAAAGAAAATAGCAGATTCTCTTGGTAAAAAACTTGTAATTCAAAAAATGGAATGGTCAGGACTTATACCAGCCCTTCAAGCAGGCTATATAGATGCAATTATAGGAGGAATGAGCCCAACAGACAAAAGAAGAGAAGAAATAGATTTTTCCGACTTATATTGGAAGAGCGATTTAATAGTTGTAGTAAAAAAAGATTCAAAATATAAAGATGCAAAATCAATAAATGACTTTGCAGGAGCAAAACTTACAGGTCAACTTAACACCTTCCACTATGATGTATTAGATCAAATGCCAGGCATAGATAAACAAGACCCCATAGGTGACTTTTCTCAAGAAAGAGTTGCCCTTAAAAGTGGTATAATTGATGGATATGTTGCAGAGCTTCCAGAAGGACTTTCCATAACAAAAGCAGTAGATGATTTTACCTATGTAAGCTTTGAAGAAGGAAAGGGATTTGACGTATCAGATTCAGACATAGGAATTGCAGTTGGACTTAAAAAAGATAATACAGAATTAAAAGATAAGATAAATGAATTTTTAAAGACATTAACCCAAGAAGATAGACAAAAATTAATGGAAGAAGCACTTTCAGTGCAACCAATTTCGGAGGCAAATTAATAAATGCTAAATAAAATTTCCAACATTTGGGCAACAAGCGGCCCCATGTTTATTAACGGAACAATAGTTACTCTTAAAATTTCTATATTCGGCACAATAGTAGGCTTAATAATAGGACTTTTAGTAGGAACAATAAGGACAATCCCAAAACAAAAAGGTTCAAAGGGAATTTTTCAAAAAATTATAAATGCTATTCTCTCCATATATATTTTAGTTTTCAGAGGAACACCCATGATGGTTCAATCCATGCTTATATTTTATGGAATGCCCATATTATTTAATATAACCCTTGATAAAATGCTTGCAGCTTATTTTATAGTAAGCATAAACACAGGAGCCTATATGTCTGAGGTAGTTCGTGGAGGAATAATAGGAGTGGATAAGGGACAATTTGAAGCGGCAACAAGTTCCGGCATGAGTCACCTTCAAACAATGCTCTATATAGTAATACCGCAGACAATGAGAAATATTTTGCCAGCAACAGGAAACGAATTTGTAATAAACATAAAAGATACATCGGTATTAAACGTAATAGCCATAAATGAACTTTTCTTTGCATCAAAATCCATAGGAGGAGCAAGTGGAGATTATTTTTCACCCATGCTTATAACAAGTATCATTTATCTACTATTGACAACAATAATAACAAACCTTTTAAGATGGATTGAAAGAAAAATGGAAGGACCGGAAACTTACGAACTTTCCATGGGAAATCAAATGCAGGTGTAAAATGGAAATTTTAGAAATAAAACACTTAGAAAAAAACTTTGGTAAAAATAAAGTATTAAAAGATATAAACTTTAAAGTAGAAAAAGGACAAGTAGTATCCATAATAGGTTCATCAGGATCAGGAAAAAGTACCCTTTTAAGATGTATAAATGGCCTTGAAGAAAAAACATCAGGAGATGTAATATTTGAAGGCAAAAACATATTTGAAGGCAGGGTAGATTTAAGAAAAATCCGTACAAAAATGGCAATGGTATTTCAATCCTTTAATCTTTATGAAAATTTAACAGTCCTTGAAAATTGCACAATAGGTCCCATAAAAGTGCTAAAGATGAAAAAAGAAGAAGCAGAAGAACTTGCCAAAAAAAACTTAGAAGACGTGGGAATGATAAAATATCAAAATGCAAGGCCAAGACAACTTTCAGGAGGACAAAAACAAAGAGTTGCCATAGCAAGATCTTTAACAATGAAACCTGATGTAATGCTTTTTGACGAACCAACATCAGCCCTTGATCCAGAAATGGTAGGAGAAGTTTTGGACATTATGAAAAAACTTGCAAAAAAAGGAATGACCATGATAGTAGTAACCCACGAAATGGAATTTGCCAGGGACGTATCAACAAAGGTATTATTTATGGATAAGGGAGTAATCCTTGAAGAAGACAGTCCAGAAAATATATTTAACAATCCAAAAAATCAAAGAACAAAAGAATTTTTGTCAAGAATATTAGAAAAATAAGAAGAAATCGAAAAATCACCTTAAAAATAAGGTGATTTTTTATTTTATAAAACAAGGATCCTTAACATGAAGCATTTTAAAAATTTTAAAACTTGATAAATTTTTCCTATTTCTTGAAAAGATTTTTTTTAATAATATAATTGACTAAAGATAAGGAAAGTGAGAGAAAAAATGAATTTTGAAAAAAAAGAAAACTTAACCCTCCTTTGCGATTTTTATGAATTTGCAATGGGCAACGGTTATTTTAAAGTTGGACTTAAGGAAAAAAATGTTATTTTCGATATGTTTTTCCGTTCTGTTCCCGACAATGCAAGCTATGCAATTATAGCAGGTCTTGAACAAGTTATAGATTATATGGAAAATCTCCACTTTGATGATTCGGACATTGACTTTTTAAGGACCAAGGGAATTTTTGATGAGGAATTTTTAAAATATTTAAAAAATTTTGAATTTAAATGCGATGTTTGGGCAATTCCAGAAGGAACAATTGCCTTTCCTCAAGAACCCCTTGTAATAGTAAGAGGACCTGTTATCCAAGCTCAAATGTTGGAAACTATGGTGCTTTTAACAATAAATCATCAATCTATGGTTGCAACAAAGGCAAATAGGATTGTAAATGCTGCTGAAGGTCGTCCTGTGGTTGAATTTGGCTCAAGAAGGGCTCAAGGATATTCTGGGGCAAATTTGGGAGCAAGGGCATCTTATATAGGAGGCTGTCTCGGAACGGCAGATACTCTTGCTGAAAAGATTTACGGGGTTCCCGCTCTTGGTACTATGGCTCATTCTTGGGTTCAACTTTTTGATTCTGAGCTTGAAGCTTTTAGACAATATGCAAGGGTTTATCCAGACAATTGTCTGCTTCTTGTAGATACTTTTGATGTTTTAAAAGAGGGAGTTCCAAATGCAATTAAAGTTTTTGATGAGGAAGTAGTTCCCAGAGGATTTAGGCCTAAGGGAATAAGAATAGATTCAGGAGATATTGCATATCTTTCTAAGGAAGCAAGAAAAATGCTGGACAAGGCTGGCTATAAAGATGCAAAGATAATGGCATCAAATTCTCTTGATGAGTGGACAATTCAAAACATTTTAATGCAGGGGGCTAAACTTGACAGTTTTGGAGTTGGAGAAAGGCTTATAACTTCAAAATCTTCTCCTGTTTTTGGTGGAGTTTATAAACTTGTGGGAATTGAGGAAGCTGACGGAAATATTCGTCCTTCTATTAAAATTTCAGAGAATGTAAGCAAGATTACAACTCCAGGTTTTAAAAATCTATATAGAATCTATGACAAGAAGACAGGAAAAGCTGAGGCAGATCTTATAACTTTACATGATGAAAAAATAGATGAAAGTAAGCCTATTGAACTTTTCCATCCTATTTACACTTGGAAGAGAAAGACTTTCAAAGATTATTATGTAAAGCCTCTTCTTGTGCAAATTTACAGGGAAGGAAAATTAATTTATAAAAAGCCAACTTTGGAAGAAATAAGAGAAAGAGCTAAAAATGAATTGGATTCTCTTTGGGATGAAGTTAAAAGGCTTGAAAATCCTCATGAATATATAGTGGATTTGTCTCAAAAATTGTGGGAAGTAAAGGATACACTTTTAAAAGAACATAGAGAAAAATAAAAAAGGAAGAAAAAATATGGTTTCAGTTTATAGACTTATTGCAGACCAAGGGGTATTTGAAGATTTTTTAAATTCCAAAAGTATATTTTTTAACTTAGAAGTTAAAGAAGCTTATAAAGATTTTATGGAATATAAAAAGTTAATTGGAAAAAAATTGGAAAATCAAAGAAAAGCATCCATTCTTTTAAACGGCATGAGCAAAATAAAAAAGGGCGATATAGTTTGGATATGTAGTGAAGAAATTGCAATAGGCTCTGCTTTAAAAGATTCGAAATTTAATAAGGGCTTCCAAATTCCCTTTGTCTTTAAAAAAATTAAAAAAGAAGATCTGAATGAAAAAATACTAGACCTTTCTTCGGGCATAATTTTTAAGGAAGTAAAAGATCAAGAGATAATAAAGTTAAGCAAAGAATATTTAAATCAAAAAAATGAGATAATTTTAAGACAGGGAAAAGTTCCCGCAAAAATAGAAATTAAAGCCGAAAAAAAGGAAACAAAGAAAATAAAAGTTCAAGAAGATAAAAATTTTGGAGAACTTATTATTGAAATGCATCCGCCCAAGGAAAAAAGGGTAGATTTAAGGAAAAATCCTGAGTTGCCGGCCAAGATTTCTGAAAAAAAAGGCCAGTTGATGAAACAAACTTATGCTGAAAGACAATTTGAATTATTTTTAAATTGGCAAAAATTAAATTTTGAAATGCTTTTAGAAACACAAAGAATATTTTTAGAAAAAATCCTTGAAATATTAGATTAATAAAAGACCCTATAATATGAAAATATTATGGGGTTTTTTATTAAAAAATAAAAACCCAACTTATTTAAACTGAATTTTATGTTAAGATTAAATAAAATTAAAAAATAGGAGAAGACATGATATATTTATTTGACTTAGATGGAACTCTAATAGATTCTCAAAAGGGAATTGTAGAAGGACTTAAAATAACCTTTGAAGAAATGGGCATAAAAAAAGAAAAATACGGAGATCTTTTAAAATATGTAGGGCCAACCTTTCATGAAAGCTTCAAAAAGCTGGGAATGAATGAAAGAGAAATAGAAGAAGCCACAGAAATATTCAGAGATTTTTATTTGAAAAAAGCCATTAATGAATGCAATTTATTTGAAGGAATAGAAGATTTAATAATAGAAACTTCAAAAAAACATAAAATTGCAGTGGCAACATCAAAACCTGAAGCTCACGCAAAAATGATCCTTAAAAGATTAAAGATAGATGGATATTTTGAGACAATAAAAGGCTCAACAACTGAAAAAAATACAAAGGCCATGGTCATAAGAGAAGCTCTTCAAATATTAAAAACAAAAGAAGCAATTATGATAGGAGACAGATTTTCAGATATAGTGGGAGCAAAAGAAAACGGGCTTAAAACTATAGGAGTCCTCTATGGATATGGAAGCAAGGAAGAATTGGAAAAATTCGGAGCAGATGAAATAGTTGAAAGAGTAAAAGATTTAAAGGAGCGTTTGTTAAAATAATGTTTGAACAAATAATAAAAAACTTATTAGCTGCAATAGCAGGCGCTCAGGCATATCTTGCCACTTATTCTTTAATAAAATATCAAATGAAAAGGCCCTGGGAAGTAATAATACTTCCCATAGTAGGTTTTATACAATATATACTTTTAAAATACTTAATGGACTTTGTAAAAAAAGATAAGAATAAATTAATAATTGTGGGATTAATCGGTCTTTTAATAGAAATAATTTTACTTGCCTTAAATTTTTATTTTATATATACAAAAGCGCCCCAAGTAAAAGACCTAGTATATAACCTTATTGGAAGCCTTGTAGCATTATTTTTAATTGTTATAATAGTTAGGAGAAAAAAATGAACTACGAAGCTATGGACATATTATTTGAACTTTTGGGAACCATATCCTTCGCCTTTGCAGGTTCTATGGTGGGCATAAGAAAAAGTATGGATCTTCTTGGAGTAGTCGTCCTTGGGCTTGTGACGGCCTTAGGAGGGGGATGTATAAGAGACTTGGTTCTTGGAAATATTCCTCCACAAATGTTTAGAGATTCAAAACTTGCCATATATTCTTTAATATCCAGTTTAATATTATTTGCAATTTTTTATGTAAAATTTGATTTTATAAATTCTCGTACAATGAAAAAAATAGAAAAAATAATGCTTTTATTTGATGCCATAGGTCTTGGAGCATTTACTGTAACAGGAATAAATACCGCAATAAGCATGGGTTATGAAAGTAAATTTTTATTGATATTTGTGGGCATGGTAACAGGAGTAGGAGGAGGAGTAATAAGAGATGTAATGGCAGGAAACATTCCCGTTATATTTAGAGAAGAAATATATGCAGTCGCATCTTTTTTAGGAGCCTTAGCATATATAATGTTTTTTAAAACAGATATAAACAAAAATTTTTTAATGATAATAACATTTTCCATTGTGGTAATAATAAGGCTTATATCCTTAAAATGTAACTTCCACCTTCCTAAAATTAAAAAAATATAAAAATAAAATCGAAGGAATTTTCTTCGGTTTTTTAATTACAAAAAGAAAAAATTATTTTGTAAAAGAATTTTAAAAGTATACTATAATGGTTTAATTTTTTTTGATTTGGATATAAATTATATGTAGATTGATTTTATTTTTTAGGAGGTTATTATAATGAATGTAACATTTGGCGGAACAAAGATGACTCTTTGTGGAAAGCAAGTTGAAGTTGGACAAAAGGCACCTGATTTTAAGGCAGTTAATAATGATTTAAGCGAATATAAATTAAGTGATGATTTAGGAAAAGTTGTAATTTTAAGTATAGTTCCTTCCATTGATACGGGAGTTTGCTCAATTCAAACAAGAACTTTTAATGAAAAGGCTACTGAAATGAGTAAAGATGTAAAGGTTGTAACTGTTTCCATGGACCTTCCCTTTGCTCAAGGAAGATTTTGTGCAGCTGAAGGAATTGACAGGGCTATTATAGTTAGTGATTATAAGGACAGAGATTTTGCAAAAAAATATGGCTTTATGATTGAAGAACTTGCACTTCTTACAAGAGGTGTTATCATTGTTGATAAGGAAGGCACTGTAAAATATGTTGAAATAGTTCCTGAAGTTACTCATGAAGTAAACTTTGATAGGGCTATTGAAGAAGCTGAAAAATTACTTTAATTTTAATAGGGAGCCTGGCTCCCTTTTTTTATACATAAAATTTGGGAGGTTTATTTTGAAAACTTTAGTTGTTGTTGATTGTCAAAATGATTTTATAAGTGGAAGTCTTGCCTGTTTAAAGGGTCAGGAAGCTATAGATAATATTGTAGAATATATTGAAAAAAATAAGGTAAATCCTGTTTATACAATGGATTGGCACAGTAAAAATAATAAGAGCTTTAAGGTTAACGGAGGCATTTGGCCTATTCACTGTCTTGAAAATACTTATGGAGCAGAATTATCTCAAAAGTTTTTAAAACTTTCTGAGGACAAAAGACCAAATTCTCAAAACACATATAAGAAAGGGCTTAATGATGATATTGAAGAATACAGTGCCTTTAATGGAGAAAATGCTGAGGGACAAAAGTTACATGAAATTCAAACGGAGGAATTTATTGTCTGCGGCATTGCATCGGAGTATTGTGTAAGGGAAACTGTTCTTGAACTTTTAAAGACTGGTAAAAAAGTAAGTTTATTAAAGAATTGCCTTGCTTATGTAAATGAAGAGGATCATAGGAAAAATTTAGAAGATTTAAAGGAAAAAGTGGAGATTAAGTGAAGATAAAAATAATTTGTCCTGGCCATTTAAAAGAAAAATATTTAAAAGAAGCTCAAAAGGAATATTTAAAAAGATTATCTGCCTTTTGCAAGTTTGAGATTATTGAAGTTGAAGATGAAAAAACTCCTGACAATCCAACTGACAGGGAAAGAGAATTGATTCTCCAAAAAGAAGGAGAGAGGATTTTATCAAAGATAAAAGATGGAGATTACTGCTTTAGTCTTGAAATTAAGGGCAAAGAAAGAACCAGCGAAGAGTTTGCAGAAAAATTAAATTCTTTAATGATTCATGGCAAGTCCAGCCTTGTTTTTATTATCGGAGGAAGTTTAGGGCTTGGTGAAAATGTATTAAAAATAAAAAATGAGTCATTTTCTTTTTCAAAAATGACTCTACCTCATCAACTTATAAGGATCAATCTTTTAGAGCAAATTTACAGGGCTTTTAAAATTATTAATAATGAACCCTATCACAAATAATTATCTTTTTAAATTTGCAAAAAGCAAGATAACAAGGAAATGAACTCCTGCAAAAACACATAGAAGATAGTAGTCGTTAAGGTTCATTTTTGAAATTATATCTGTTATTTGCATTTTTAGTGATAGAGGATTTAAAATATCCCAGGAATTTAATCTTATAAATCTGCCTAAATATACGCCTAAAGAAGCAAGACCGCTGAAAAAAATTAAAAGGATAAATTCCGCAAGGATATGGCCTCTGCATTTAAAAATTGTAACTAAATTTACAAAGCTTTCATAGCCCAAGATAAGGGACAGTAAAATCATAATTAAATCTGTGCCCAGGCGAAGCCAATTTAAGTAATTGAAAACATAAATTACTTGATTTATGTTTGTATAGTAGTCGCTTCTTTTTATGTGAATAAAGTCCGTAAACATATAAATACAGTTGGGATAAAAAATTATTGCAACTAAGACTGCTAAAATTAAAAATATGCCCCTTGTCTTTTCTCTTTTTCCATAAGAAGTTAAAATAAAGGGAATAAAGGCAAGGCCTGTATTAAATAATAAATACAATCTTCTTATGTTAAAAAAATAAATTACGGCAGAAGTCAAAAGATATATTAAAAAATAAATTAAAAATTTTGTAAAAGTGTTTTTATTTTCCATAAGTTAAGTTTACCATAATTTTATTAAATAAATTCATTAAAAAACGGCTAAATATTTTAGCCGTTTATTTTTATTCTTCAAGACCACTGTTGTAAAGTTTGTAGTAAAGACCCTTTTGTTCTATTAAATCCTTATGGTCTCCTCTTTCAATTATATTTCCTTTTTCAAGAACCATAATCGCATCTGAATTTTGAACTGTTGAAAGTCTGTGAGCTATTACAAAAGTTGTCCTTCCTTTCATAACTTGATCCATGGATTTTTGCACTAGCATTTCAGTTCTCGAGTCTATAGAAGATGTTGCTTCATCAAGTATTAAAACTGGAGGACTTAATATTTCCGCTCTGGCTATGGATAAAAGTTGGGCTTGTCCTTGAGATATTTCACTGCCGTTTCCTGAGATTATAGTTTCATATCCCTTAGGCAAAAGCTCTATAAAATAGTGGGCTCTTGCTTTTTTTGCCCCTTCTATTATTTCTTCATCAGTGGCATCTAATTTACCGAAACGAAGATTTTCTTTTACTGTTCCTGTAAATAAATGAGTGTCCTGCAAAACCATGCCTAAAGATTTTCTTAGGTCTTTTTTATTTATTTTTCTTATGTCTATTCCGTCAAAGCTTATGGAGCCTGACCATATATCATAAAATCTGTTAATAAGATTTGTAATTGTAGTTTTGCCAGCTCCTGTGGAACCGACAAAGGCAATTTTTTCTTCAGGTTTTGCAAAAAGAGAAATGTTTTTTAAAACAGCTTCCCCTTCCTTGTAGCCAAAAGTAACATTATTAAATCTTATATCACCCTTTAGAGGGGTGTAGGGATTTTGTAAATCTTCCGGATTTTTCCAAGCCCAAAGTCCGGTATTTTCTTTGCATTCTATAATTTTATCCCCTTGGTATTTTATTCTTACTAGTTCTATTTTTCCTAAGTTTTCTTCCGACTCTTGATCTAAAAGATTAAAAACCCTATAGGCTCCAGCAAGGGCAAGTAAAACTTGATTAAGCATAGAGGAGATGTTTCTCATAGGTCCTGATAAATTTCTTGAAAGTTGCAAGAAAGTTGCAATAAGTCCTACACTTATATTAAATTTTCCACTAAGGGCCATGAGGCCTCCAGCTAGGGCTATAAAAGCGTATTGAAGATTAAAAACTGAAAAGACTATAGGTATTAAGAATAGAGAGTATCTGTTGGCAAGCATAGTGTTTTCAAAAAGTCTTTCGTTTATTTTTCTAAATTCTTCCATTGTTTTATCTTCGTAAGAAAAAACTTTTATAATTTTTTGTCCCTCTATTCTCTCTTCTATAAAACCATTTTCTTCTCCCAAAGTTTCCTGTTGTTTTATAAAGTAGGATGAGGATTTCTTGCCCATAAATTTCATTATAATGTACAAAAGCACAAGGCAAAGACCTACAACTAAAGTTAAACTTAAAGATTCAAAAAGCATAACCAAAATTATTAAAATTATAGACATTATTGAAGAAAAAAGTATGGGTAAATTTGCTATAACTTGTTCTACAGCTTGAATATCATTGGTAAAGACACTCATAATATCTCCGTGAGAATTTTCATCAAAATAACTTATGGGAAGAGTTTGTAAATGTTTAAAAACATCCTCTCTTAAATCATAGGAGGTTTGTTCAGTTACATACACCATAATCATTTGATAGATAAAATTTGAAATAGTTCCACCTAAAAAAATTAAAGCCATAGTTAAAATTGCCTTTAATAAGGGAGAAAAATCAGGATTTTTTACTCCAATTAATGGACTGATATAAGAATCTATTAAAGTTTTTAAGAATACAGAAAAAGATATTCCTGATATTGTAGAAAAAATTACCAAGAAGAAAACGAAAATTAATTTAAATTTGTGTTTTTTAATAA
This sequence comes from Peptoniphilus sp. BV3C26, assembly GCF_000478985.1. Lineage (GTDB taxonomy): Bacteria > Bacillota > Clostridia > Tissierellales > Peptoniphilaceae > Peptoniphilus_B > Peptoniphilus_B koenoeneniae. Next base: position 100,807 of record NZ_AWXB01000058.1, on the reverse strand, counting down.
TATAATTTAAAAGTCTTTTTCCGACTTTTAAATTATCATTTTTAGATAACTTTCTAATATTATTTTTTTTCATCAAAATCCCCCTCTCTTTCTTGAGATTGAGAAATTTCTCTATATATTTTTGAATTCTTTAAAAGATACTCATGATCTCCTATGGATTCAATTTCTCCTTCATCCATAACTATAATTGTGTCTGCATATTTTAAAGAGTTTATTCTTTGAGATATGGTAAGCCTTGTTAAATTCGGTAAATATTTATTTAAGTTTTCTACGATTTTTCTTTCAGTAGTGTTGTCAAGAGCGGAAGTGGAGTCATCTAAAATTAAGATCTTTGGATCTTTAAGAAGGGCTCTTGCAATGGTAAGCCTTTGTTTTTGCCCTCCGGAAAAATTATTTCCTCCTCTTTCAACTTTTGCATCAAGACCTCCAGCTTCTTTTACAAAGTCGTACGCTCCTGCAACCTTTAAAATTTCAATCATTTTTTCGTCAGATAAATTTTCATCTGCAAATTTTAAATTGCTTCTTATACTTCCTGAAAATAATTGATTTTTTTGTAAAACCATGGCAACACTATCTCTAAGAGCCTTTAGATTATAATCTCTCACATCGAGGCCGCCAACTTTTACACAACCCTTTGTAACATCATAAAGCCTTGGTATAAGTTGAACCAAAGTGGATTTTGAAGAACCTGTTGAACCTATTATCCCTACATTAGCTCCTGCTTTAATGTTTAAATTTATATTTTTAAGGGCAAGTTTATTAAGATCATCAGTGTAGGAAAAGCATACATCTTCAAAACTTATGCTTCCGTCTTTTACGATATTTACATTTTTTTCGCCATTTTTTAAACTGGAATCCTTATTTATTATTTGACTTATTCTTTCAGCTGCATTTCTTGAATTTACAATTTGAGTAAAGACCATGGCGAATATAACAAGAGATATTTGAATTTGAAAGGAGTAGGTAATTAAACTTATAAGTTGGCCGGTTTTCATGGAACCCAAGATAATAAATTTTGCTCCCAGCCAGGCTATGAGTAAAGATATACTATAAACGCAAAGATTCATAAAGGGCATAAGCATCATAAAATTTTTTTGAATATAAATATATTTATGGTATAAATCTTTTGAGATTTCATTAAATTTAGAAATTTGTTGGTCTTCACGAGTGAAGGCTTTTACTTCTCTTATACCTATTAAGTTTTCAGAAACATGAGTGTTTAATTTATCGAGGAGTTGAAAAACTTTTTTAAAATAGGGATAAACTTTCTTTATTACAAGAATTAAGACAAAGGCCATAATTGGAATCATAATTAAAAAATACATTGCAAGTTTTGAATTTATTTTAAAACTCATAAAAAATGCAAAGATTAATAAGAGAGGAGACCTTATGGCTATTCTCGTGGACATTTGAAAGGAAAGCTGAACACTTTGCACATCAGTTGTCATCCTCGTTAATAAGGAACCCTTTGAAAAAGAATCTATATCTTCAAAGGAAAAGCCTTGAATATTTTTAAACATGGAGTCCCGCAAATTTTTCGCAAGTCCTGCTGAAGCTTTGGTTGCAAAATATCCTGATGCAATTCCTGATATGAATAATAATAAAACTGAAATTACCAAAAAAATTCCCATTCTTATTATCAGGTCCTCATCTCCAAGGTTTATTCCCTTGTCAACGATAACACTCATAAAATAGGGAATTAAAATATCAAAAAGCACTTCAAAAGTTACAAATAGGGGACTTAATAGAGCATATTTTTTGTATTCTCTTACTTGTGATAATATTGTTTTAAGCATTTTCCACCTCATTCCTATTATTAACAGTATGAACTGTAAAATTATTTATTGCAAGAATACCTAAAGTTTTTGCTTTTAGTGTTATAATAAATAGAGAATTAAAATTTTTTAAATTAATTAGGAGGATTATTATGTCAGAAAAAGAAGCAAGAGAAAATTTAACAAATAAGAGATTAAAACAAGTTAAAGCTGATATTGAACAAGATAGTGAAATTAAAGAAGCTCACAAACCAGCAAGTGATATTTATTCAAAAACTGCAGGAAAAGATCCTGAAACAGGAGTTGAAATTCCTACTGAAGATGCAGTTGAAGAAGCTAAAGAATGGGTTGACAACCAAAATAGAAGATAAAAACAAAATAAAAAGCACCTTTAAAAGGTGCTTTTTTAATACATAGAATTAATCTTTATTTTTATCCTTATCAAACAATTTTAAATATTCTTCATAACCTTCTTCTTTTAGCCTGTCTTTGGGGATAAATTTTAAACTTGCACTGTTTATGCAGTATCTCAATCCTCCAAGATCTTTAGGGCCATCATTAAAAAGATGACCTAAGTGGGCGTCTGCATTGGAACGAACTTCTATTCTGTGCATACCGAACCTTTCATCTCTAAGCTCTATTAATTTTGTATTTTCAATAACCTTTGAGAAAGCTGGCCAACCGCAACCAGAGTTAAATTTATCTTTTGAAGAAAAAAGAGGTTGACCGCTGGTTATATCTACATAAATTCCATCTTCAAAAAAATTGTCGTACTCACCAGAAAAAGGTCTTTCCGTTCCGCTATTTTGAGTTACATCATATTGAATCTTACTTAAAGTTTTTCTTAATTCATCGTCACTTTTTTTATAATATTTCATATTGCCTCCTCTTTATTTATACCCCTTATGTTACAATATTAAAGGAGGTTTTTGTTTTGAAAAAAAGTACAATTTTTATAGGTCTTATATCATTAATAATAGCTTTTGGAAGCGAAAAATATTTTGGCCCCAGTCCTTATGTGGAAGATACCACAGTTTTAAATATTTTGTGGGCTATTGTAAATATTATGTTTTTAACTACGACTATTGCCATGCTTAAAGAATATAACCAGATTTTATCTTTAAAGGGACTTACTATGCGAAAGACCAGATTATATTTAAATGTCTTTGTCTATGTAGCCTTTGTAATTTTTCTAAATGCCTTTTTCTTGGGACAACTTTATTTAAGAGATAATTTACTTATTAATAAACTCTCCAACCCCCTTATTATGATTCTCGTTCTTTTTACTTTTACAATGAATCTTTATAGCGGAATTTTTCCCACTGTGGAAGAAAAAGACAATATAAAGATTTTCACTATTAAGGAAAAGGGACCCTTTAGAAACGGAAGAGAAAAATACGATGTTCAAGCGGGAATTTATGAGGATGGTTTGGTTTTTGGAATTTACAATTTTCCCTATGAAGGCATTAAAAATATCTATGAGGAAAAAAGCGGAACTTTAATTATAAAAGGAAAAGACCAAAGAGGAAGCTATAGAATAAATGTTGAAGCTCCTAAAACTCGATTTGTTGTTAAAAAATTGTTGGAAGGAGAAAGAGAAAAAAATAAACTTGAGGGCATAAAAATAAACTTATAAATGTCAACAAATATTTGTTCTAACCCTTGTGGATAATGTTAATAACTTTGGGGATAAAGTAATTATAACATTTTGCCCTGTGAATAAAAAAAGTGGATGAAGATTATTTTTAATTAATCTCCATCCACTTTTCATATAGGTCATTTATAGTATTTTCAAGGCTTTCACGTTTTTCTGTAAGTTCTAAGATTTTTTCGTAATCTCCAGATTTACTGTAGGTTTCAAGCTTTGCATCTATTGTGGATAAGTTTTTTTCAGATTTGGAAATTTTTTCTTCCAATTCTTTTTTTTGCCTTTCAATAAGTTTTTTTTCTTGCCGTTTTTCTCTTTCTAATTTTTTAATTTCATCCCTTTTGGTTTTTGAAATATATTCTTCTTCCTCTTCTTCAGAAACTCTTGTCTTTTCAAGATAATAATCATAATTTCCAAGATATTCTTTAATTTCTGAATTTTCCATAAAAAATATTTTATTTACAACGTGATTTAAAAAATATCTGTCGTGGGAAATTGCAAGGATAGTTCCCTCATAATTTATAAGGGCATCTTCAAGACCCTCTTTTGAATCAATATCCAGGTGGTTAGTAGGTTCGTCAAGAAGCAAAAAATTTGCCCCCTTAAGCATGATTTTCAAAATACTTACTCTGGCTTTCTCGCCGCCGGAAAGTTCTGAAATATTTTTAAAAATATCGTCTCCTATAAATAAAAATTGAGCTAGATATTTTCTAATATCATAGTAGGATAATTTAGGATACTCGTCCCAAATTTCATCAATTACAGTTTTTTCCAAGGATAAATTTTCCATTTCCTGATCAAAATACCCGATTTTTACATTGGCTCCCAGGGAAAAATCTCCCTTATAGTCTTTAATTTTCCCAGTAATAATTTTAAAAATCGTACTTTTTCCAATTCCGTTGGGACCGGTCAAGCCGATCTTGTCATTTTTGTAGACCTCAAAAGAAATATTTTCAAAGATTTTTTTCTTGTAAGACTTTTCTAAATTTTCAACTTTTAAGATGTCCTTTCCCGGTTCCACATCAACTTTAAATTTTACAAGAGTTTGATTTTTTTCTTTTGGAGCTTCAAGTCTTTTCATTTTGTCCAAAAGTTTTTGCCTGCTCTTTCCAGCTCTTATAAACCTATCTCTACCGAGGCTTAAATATCTTGCAATTATTTCTTCTTGACGTTTTATTTCTTTTTCCTGATTTTCATATTGTTTCTTTTTAAGCTCAATTTGTTTTTTACGCTCTTTTACATAATAATCATAATTTCCTTTAAAAAGAGTAAGATTTTTATCCTCAAGAAGGACTATTTTATTTACTATGTTGTTTAAAAAATATCTGTCGTGAGAAATTATTATAAGGGCCTTATTATAATCTTTTAAAAATTTTTCCAGCCAAGTTATAGCATCAATATCCAAGTGGTTTGTAGGCTCATCAAGAAGGAGAAGATCATGGTTTTCCAATAAAAGACTTAAAAGAGAAAGCCTTGATTTTTGACCGCCGGAAAGATTTTTTACAGGCTTATTAAATTCATCTTCAGAAAAGCCCATGCCCCTTAAAGTTCCACGGATTTTTGACTTGTAGCTGTATCCGTCAAGAGCCTGAAATTTTTCTTGAAGAATGGAATATTCCTCCATAGTATTTTCTAAATCATCGTGATTTTTGCTCATTTTCTCTTCTAAATAAGAAAGTCTTTTTTCAATTTTTATAATATCTTTAAAAGCTCTGAGACAAACATCATATAGGCTTAAATTATCCGCCCAAATATGGTCTTGTTTTAAGTAGCCAATACTCAGGTCCTTTGTCTTAAAAAAATCGCCCCTGTCGAAGGATATAGCTTCTGAGATAATGTTTAAGAGGGTAGTCTTACCAGTTCCGTTATTTCCTATTAAACCGATTTTATCTTTTTCCTCCACAATGAGAGAAGCATTTGAAAAAATTTCTCTATCTATAAAATTTTTATATAAATTTTGAATATTTATTATTGCCATTTTTTACCTCACAAAAATTTTATCACAGCAGGGGGCTTATATTAAAGTTTTACAAAGAAGTTTTTTATTGTTATAATAATAACATACTTTCGGAGGTGGATATGGAAAAGAAAATTTCTGATACGGTCATAAGACGCCTTCCAATTTATCACAGATATTTAACAGAATTAATTGACGGAGGAATTGAGAGAATTTCTTCTGGTGAACTTTCAAAGCTTACTGGTTTTACAGCCTCACAAATAAGACAGGATTTAAACAATTTTGGAGGATTCGGGCAACAAGGCTACGGTTATAATGCGGCAGATCTTAGAAGTCAAATCGACAAAATTTTAGGAATAGATCGAGATTATAAAGCAGTTGTTGTGGGAGTTGGACATCTTGGACGTGCAATTGCAAGATATCCAGGCTTTAAAAAAAGTGGCTTTTCAATTGATATGCTCTTTGATATTGATGAAGTTGCAGGGACTCTTGTCGGCGGTATAAAAGTTAAAAGTATAAGTGAGCTAAGTAAATTTTTAAAAGAAAATAAAATAGATGTCGGTATTATAAGTGCTCCCAAAGTTGTAGCTCAAGAGATTGCTGACATCCTTATAAGAGGAAATGTAAAGGGCATTTGGAATTTTGCTCCTGTTGATATTCAGGCACCAGAAAGCGTAGTTGTTGAAAATGTAAGACTTAACGACTCACTACTTACCCTGTCTTATTATTTAAAAGAAAACACTAAAAAAAACAAGTAGCAATGCTGCTTGTTTTTTATATTATTAAAAGTTTAAAATTAAAAAAATGTGTTAAAATTTTAAGTATGAATGAGATCTATAAAAACAATGAAAAAGAAATAATTTTAAAAAACATGGACGCCTTTAATCCGGAACACATTTTTTTGTGCGGACAGGCCTTTAGATGGGAATTGGAAGAAGACGGTTCTTTTACCAATGTTGCCCACGATAGAGTTATAAATATAAGTAAAAAAGAAAAGGACATTATAATTAAAAACTCTGATGAAGATGACTTTAATAAAATTTGGAGAAATTATTTTGATTTAAATAGGGATTATTTAAAAATTATAAATGATTTAAGTGAGGATCAAGTTTTAAAAAGGGCAATTGAATATGGAAGAGGAATAAGGATTTTAAATCAAGATCCCTTTGAAACAATTATAAGCTTTATAATAAGTGCCAATAACAACATAAAAAGAATCAAAAAGAGTATAAAAATCATAAGTCAAATGTACGGAGAAAAAATAGAAAATCCCTTTGGAACTTACTATTCTTTTCCCAAGGCGGAAGTTTTAAAAAATGCAGATCCTAAAGATTTAAGAGAATTTGCAAAAGTTGGCTTTCGTGATGAGAGAATAGTAAAAGCCGCGAATATGATTTATGATGAGGAAATAGATATAAATTCTTTTTATACAAAAGATTTAAAACTTGCTTCAGAAGAGCTACAAAAACTTCCAGGAGTTGGACCTAAGGTTTCAGATTGTATCCTTCTTTTTGCTTACGGCAGAAGCGAATCTTTTCCTGTTGATGTTTGGATAAAAAGAGTAATGGAAGAATTGTATTTTAAGGAAACAGTTAAAAAAACAGAAGTTGCAGATAGGGGAAGAGAATTATTTAAAGATTTTGCAGGCTTTGCACAACAATACCTCTTTTTCTATGGCAGAGAAAATAAGTTGGGAAAAATATGATAGCTATTTTAATAAATTCTTTTGGAATAATATTTGCTTCTTTTATAGGTTCAATTATAGGGGATAAAATTTCTAAAAAATATCAAGATGCAATTATTGATGCCCTTCAGTTGAGCGTTCTTATTATTGGAATAAACACAGCCCTAAAGGGAGATAATTTACTCTCTGTAATAATAGCCCTTGTTCTTGGAACAATTGTGGGAACAAAAATTGACATTGAAGGAAAAATTAACGGCTTAGGTTTAAAAATTCAAAAAATTTTTTTGAAAAAACAAAAAAATGACCTTGGACAAAATAAATTTGTAGAAGCCTTTGTAACAGGCTCTCTCTTATTTTGCGTTGGGTCTATGGCGATAATAGGTCCTTTAAATTCCAGCCTTTTAGGAGATAACTCCATTTTAATTTCAAAGGCGATTTTAGATACGGTTTCGGCTTTTATGATGAGTGCAAGTCTTGGAAGGGGCATGATTTTTTCAGGATTTAGCGTTTTTTTATATCAAGGCCTTATTTATTTAGCTGCAAACATTTTGAAGAATTTTTTTACCCCTGCAGTTATAAACAATATTTGCGGAGTGGGTGGACTTTTAATAATAGCCCTTGCCTTTAATATGCTTAAGATGAAAGACTTTAAAACTGCCAATATGCTTCCTTCAATTTTGTTTGCAATAATATTTGGACTTATTTTTTAATAAGCTTGAAAAAATAAAATATATGTATTACAATACAATTAGCACTTAAGATAAATGAGTGCTAATAATTTTGTAAAAAATTTTTATAGGAGGATAAAATGGAACTTAAACCTTTAGGAGAAAAAGTTGTAATTAAAAAAATAGAAATAGAAGAGAAGACAGCATCAGGAATAGTATTGCCATCATCAGCAAAGGAAGAAACAAACATTGCTGAAATTATTGCAATAGGTAAAGATGTTGAAGAAGACGAAAAGACAAAGGGACAAATTTCTGTAGGAGATAAAGTTTTATTTTCCAAATATGCAGGAACTGAAGTTGAACTTGAAAAAGAAAAATATATAGTAATCAAATACCAAGACTTACTTGCAGTTATAAAATAAGGAGGTAAATTTTTATGGCAAAAGAAATTAAATTTGCAGAAGACGCAAGAAATGGATTAATTTCAGGAATTAATAAACTTGCAGATACAGTTAAAGTTACTCTTGGACCCAAGGGAAGAAATGTAATTTTAGGAAAAGAATTCGGCTCTCCTTTAATTACAAATGATGGTGTAAGTATAGCAAGAGAAATTGATCTTGAAGATAACTTTGAAAACATGGGAGCACAACTTTTAAAAGAAGTTGCAACAAAGACAAATGACGTTGCAGGAGACGGAACAACTACAGCAACTCTTCTTGCTCAAGGAATAATAAGAGAAGGAATGAGAAACCTTGCAGCAGGAGCAAATCCGATGATTCTTCAAAAGGGAATTAAGGATGCAGTAGATGCAACTGTAGAAACAATAAAGGGTTTTTCAAAACCTATTGAAACAAAAGAAAGCATAGCTCAAGTAGCATCTGTTTCAGCAGCAGATAAAAATATAGGCGACTTAATAGCAGAAGCTATGGAAAAAGTAGGACGTGACGGAGTTATAACAGTAGAAGAATCAAAATCTATGGGAACTGACTTAGCAGTAGTAGAAGGTATGCAATTTGACAGAGGATACCTTTCACCTTACATGGTAACTGATTCTGAAAAAATGGTAGCAGCCCTTGACGAACCCTACATCTTAATAACAGATAAAAAAATTACAAACATTCAAGACCTACTTCCTTTACTTGAACAAGTTCTTCAATCAGGAAAGAGTCTTCTTGTAATAGCAGATGATATTGAAGGAGAAGCCTTAGCAACTCTTGTATTAAATAAATTAAGAGGAACTTTAAACATAGTAGGAGTAAAAGCTCCAGGCTATGGGGACAGAAGAAAAGCAATGCTTGAAGATATAGCAGTTCTTACAAAAGGAACAGTAATTTCTTCAGATCTTGCAATGGACTTAAAAGATGCAACAATAGATATGTTGGGAACAGCTTCAAAAGTAAGAGTTGAAAAAGAACTTACAGTTATTGTAAACGGTGCAGGAGATAAAAAAGACATTGACGAAAGAATAAACCAAATAAAATCTCAAATAGAAAGCACAGACTCTGAATTTGATAAGGAAAAATTACAAGAAAGACTTGCAAAATTATCAGGTGGAGTTGCAGTAATCCACGTAGGTGCAGCAACAGAAGTTGAACTAAAAGAAAAGAAACTTAGAATAGAAGATGCCCTTTCAGCAACAAGAGCAGCAGTAGAAGAAGGAATTGTGCCAGGAGGCGGAACAGTTCTTATAGACTGTATTGAAACTCTTGAAAAATTACTTGAAGAAAAAGAAGGGGACGAAAAAACAGGAGTAAATATTATTTTAAGAGCCCTTGAAGAACCTCTAAGACAAATAGCAGAAAACGCAGGACTTGAAGGCTCAGTAATAGTAGAAAAAGTAAAATCTCTTGAAAAAGGATTCGGCTATGATGCCCTTAAAGGTCAATATGTTGACATGATAAAAGCAGGAATAGTAGATCCTACAAAAGTTACCCGTTCAGCTCTTCAAAATGCAGCAAGCGTATCATCAATGATCCTAACAACAGAAGCAGCAGTAGGCATAATAAAAGAAGACACACCACAAATGCCTATGGGTGGAGCAGGAATGCCAGGTATGATGTAAAAATCAAAATAAAATTAAAATCAAGGACGAGAAAAAGCTCGTCCTTTTTTATTTCTTGTCTTTTGGTATAATATTTTTGAGGTGGAAAATGTATTACGCTGTAAAAGTGGGAAGAGAAAGAGGGATTTATAAAACTTGGGACCAGTGCAAGGAACAGGTCATGGGATTTAAAAATGCAGTTTATAAAAAGTTTAAAACTTTAGAAGAAGCTCAGGCTTTTATAAATAGTTCCAATGAAAATTTAAAAGAAGATGTTTCCTTAAAATCTTTTGAAGATTTAAAGGAAAATGAAATGGTTGCCTATGTTGATGGTTCTTATAGAGATGAGGATAAGTCTTATTCCTACGGAGTTTATTTAAGAGATAGAAAAATTAAGGAAGAATATTCAAAAAGATTTTTCGATGAAGATGCTTCTTTTAGAAATGTAGCAGGAGAATTAAAGGGAGCCATTCTTGCAATGAAAAGAGCGGTAGAACTTAAAAAAGATAAAATTTATATCCACTATGACTATAGGGGAATAGAAGACTGGGCCCTTGGAAATTGGCAGACAAATAAAAGCCTTACAAAGGACTATAAGGTCTTTTTATGATAATATAAAAGAAAGTTTGGAAGTTGTTTTTATTAAAGTTAAATCCCATAAGGGAGTTGAGCTTAATGAATATGTTGACAAACTTGCAAAGGAGGCAATATGAGAAAATCTTGGGATCAATATTTTATGGACATAACAAAACTTGTGGCAAAAAGATCAACTTGCGACAGGGCCTTTGTAGGATGTGTCCTTGTAAATTCAGACAACAGAATTGTATCCACAGGCTATAATGGTTCTTTAGCCGGCAATCCCTCTTGTGATGAAATAGGACATACTATGCGTGATGGTCACTGTATAGCTACAATTCATGCGGAGATGAACGCCCTTTTATATTGTGCCAAGGAAGGTATATCAGTTAAAAATTGTAAGTGTTATGTGACTCATTTTCCATGTTTAAATTGTACCAAGGCACTTTTACAGGCGGGTATAAAAGAAATATATTATTTAAATGCCTATAGGATGGACCAATATGCCCTTGAACTTATAGAAAAAAATAATATAAAACTCGTAAAAATGGAAGAAGGATTGAAAGATTAAAAAGGAAGGATAAAGATGAAAAAATTTGTAAATGATTTTAAAGATTTCATTTCAAGGGGAAATGTAGTTGACATGGCTATTGGTGTTATAATAGGTGGCGCTTTCGGAAGTATAGTAACATCTCTTGTAAATGATATAATGATGCCTATTATTGGAAAATTAACAGGAGGAAATGACTTCAGCCAAATGTTTTATGCCCTTGATGGAAAGGACTATCCAACTTTAGCAGCAGCAAAAGAAGCAACTGCAACCTTTGCTTATGGAAGTTTCATTCAAAATGTGGTCAACTTTTTAATAATTTCTCTTGTAATATTTACAATAATAAGAGAAATGACAAAGCTTACAAATAAATTTAAAAAACCGGAAGAAGAAAAAGTAACAAGTAAAATCTGCCCTTATTGTAAGAGTCAGATAAATGTTGAGGCAACAAGATGCCCTCACTGCACATCAGAATTAAATGGATAAATTAGATAATATAAACTTAGAAAAAATAGAAGAGCTTATAAAAGGTCACAAACCTTTGCCCGTTGATATAAAAAGTAGATATTCAGTTTTAATTCCTCTTATATTGGTGGATGGAGAAATCCACGTTCTTTTTGAAAGAAGAGCGGATTCTTTAAGAACACAACCGGGTGAAGTTTCTTTTCCCGGAGGAAAGATTGAAGCCTTTGAAGAAGAAAAAGAGGCGGCAATAAGAGAAACCTGCGAAGAACTTTTAATAGAAAAAAATAAAATAAAAATTTTTGCCCAGGGAAATTTTTTAGTAAATCCCAATAGGGAAATAATTTACACTTTTATAGGTCTAATTGATGAAGAATTTTATAAGATAAAAGCAAATAAAGATGAAGTGTCTTATATTTTTACAGTTCCTCTAAGTTTTTTCTTGGAAAATTCTCCCGATGCTTATAAAACCAGTATAAAAATTACAAAAGAACCGGACTTTCCCTACGATTTAATTCCCAATGGAGAAAATTATAAATTTAAAAGATATGGGGAAATAGTGGAATTGTACCACTATAAAGAAGAAATAATCTGGGGTTTTACTGCAAAAATGATTAGAAACTTCACGGACATAATTTCCCAAAAGTTTACAAAAATTTAATCAACTTGTAATATAAAAAAATAAATCGCTATTTAACAGGCTTAGATAAGATAAAAAAAATAAATTTCAAAAAATTATTTTTTTAAAACTTATTTAAGCCTGTATTTTATTGAATTTTTAAAGTGTAACAAAAAAGTTACAAAAAATTTGACAATTAAACTTTTATAAATTATACTCAAAACTATGAAAAGTTACAAAATAGTAACATTTCATGAGAATTGGAGGTTTTTTATGAAAGAACGAAATATTAACGGGAGAATTAGAAAAATTATCCTTTTGTCCCTATTTGTAATAGCAATTGTGACAATGGGTTTTTCAACAGCTCTCGGAAAAAATGTCGTGCTTAACATTAATGGACAAGAAAAAAATATAGTAACATATTCAAAAACAGTAGAAGAATTTTTAAAAACTGAAAAAATTGAATTAAAAAATAGAGAATTAGTTGATCCGGACTTGGATACAGAAATAGTAGACAAGATGGAAATAAAAATTATTTCTCCCAAGTCATATATAATAAAAGACGGAAACAAAACTCTTATAACTGAAGCTCAAGGAGAGAGCGTAGGCGATGTACTTAGAGATTTAGGAATAGACCTAAATGAATTTGATAGAGTAAATCCCTCAGTTACTGAAAAAGCAACTCAAGGAATGACAATTAAAGTTGACAGAATAGAAAAGAGAAGCACAGAAGAAGAAGTTGAAATAAACTTTGAAAGCAAAGAACAAAAAAATGATCAAAAATACGAATCAGAAGTAAACATCATACAAATTGGTGTAAAAGGACTTCAAAGAAACACCATTGAAACAACATACGTTAATGGAGTTCCTTCAAAAGTTGAAGTTGTAAAAAGTCAAATAATTCAAGAGCCCGTTGACGAAATAAAAGAAGTGGGAACAAAAAAACCACAAGCAAAGGGCCTTGAAGGCAAAAAAGTAAAAGCAGTTTATGTAATGCAGGCAACAGCCTATGACCCAACAGCAGGATCAAGAACCGCCATGGGTACTCGTGCAAGAGTAGGTGCCGTAGCAGTAGACCCAAGAGTAATACCCCTAGGATCAAAACTTTACATTGAATCAATGGACGGATTTCCAACCTATGGATATGCAGTAGCAGAAGATACAGGCGGTGCAATAAAAGGTAAAAGAATAGACTTATTCTACAACACCAACGCACAAGCAAACAGATTCGGAAGAAGAAATGTAAAAGTATATGTAATTGAATAATTTAAAAATAAAGCCGCAAAACAACTTGCGGTTTTTTTAATTTAAGAATAAAAAATAAAATTTACCAAGAAAGTGAATAATAAAAAAACATAAGGGTAAATATATAATGGTTAAAAATTTGGGAGGTAAATATATGAAATTAACACAAACAGTACAATCAGGAGATTGGAAAAACGAAAAACACGTACCTGCACTTCATGCAGAAAAATCAGAAGGATGCTTAAAAATTCATGCACTTGTAGGAGAAGAAGTAGAACATCCTAATACTCTTGAACATCATATAGCTTGGATAAAAGTATTTTTCCAACCGGAAGGAGCAAAATTTCCAACAGAAGTAGGCTCATATACATTTAGCGCTCACGGAGAAGAAGAAATTTGTTCTAAACCAGAAGTAAATGTATGCATAAAAACTGAAAAATCAGGTCTAGTTTATGCACTAAGCTATTGCAACATTCACGGACTTTGGGAAAATTCATTAGAAATCTAAAACTTAAAATAAAAAGACCTTATATGGCAATAAAACCTATAAGGTATTTTTTAATTTGCATAAAAAAAATAAAAATAAAAATGTAGATTTAAAAATAAATTTTAAATCAAATGTGGATTTTGTTTTCTCACCCGACACACGCGGACCGGTAAACCGGTCCCTACAAATCACAAAAATAAATCTTCGCAAATAAATGTAGGGACCAATTTATTGGTCCGACGGCGTCAGCCGAATCAATAGAAATAAAATAAAAAAATGAAAAAAGGTATGTTGAAAATTTTAAAATAAATGCTTCACGTAGAGCGTAAAAATAATTTATAAAAAATGTTAAGCTTTTTCTCTCACATTATACACGCGGACCGGTAAACCGGTCCCTACAAGATTTTCAAGGGTTATGGTGAAAATAAATTTGTTTAAAATGAAAGGATTTCTTAAATAATGTAAAATAAATTTTAATTCAAATATTTATTTTTTCTCCCACGCGACATAAACGGACCGACAGCAAATATCTGAAATTGGTCCGACGGCAAATCCAATTAAATAAAAAGGAATGGAATAAAAATTCTCACGAAAAATTATCTTCCATTCCTTTCTTTATAAAATCTCATTTCTTCAAAAAAATTTGAAATTAATCTGTTGGACTCGTCCTTTAAAACACCTCTTACAACTTCGACTTTATGATTTAAGCCTTCTCTATTTAAGATATTAAGATTAGACCCAGCAGCACCCATTCTGAGGCTGTCACAGCCTATTACAAGAGTTTTAATACGAAATAGGACCATAGCACCAGCGCACATGGAACAGGGCTCTAAATTGACGTACATGCGTCCACCTTCAAGGTGGTAAGTTTTTAAATTTTTCGCCGCCATTTTTAAGGCCCGTATTTCCGCATGCTCTGTGGCATCTTTTAAAGTTTCCTTTAAATTGTAACCGTAACCTACAATTTTATTATCAAGGGTTACTATAGCTCCAACAGGGACTTCACCAAGGCTATAAGCTTTTTTTGCCAGCCTTAAAGTAAGTTTCATAAAATATATATCATTCATGTTTTTCAATTTCTTTTAAAATATCTATTCCTCTAAGCATTTTCTTAATATTTTTAACGTCTAACAAAATTACTTTTTCTCTTCTTAACTTTGTCTTTTCATTATCCGTCATAAGGGATGTGTTTATAAATAAAACGGGCTTTGCATTTTTTGCATAGGTTCCAGAAAATTCTTTGATTAATTTGTCTATGGCATCTTGAGGCAAAGTTTTATGTTCCGGATATTTTTTAACTTCAACGGCATATCTTTTATTGCCTTTTTTAGCCCAAAAATCAAAGCCTAATTTGATATTTTCATCTTCAAAACCTTCAACTTCGTAACCAGTTTTTTTAAGAGCAATGGAAGCAAGTTTTTCTTCTGTAACCTCAAGATCTAAAATTTTTAAAGCTTTAAGTAAATTTTCAGGTCTGATTTTAAAAATTCCCGTGCAGTCGTCAATTTTATAATTTTCATTTTTAAAATCAAAACCTATTAAGATTCCATCTACAACATTAAAATATCCGTGAGCAATGGCATTTCTAATGTGCCTTAAAAGACTTTTGGTCTTGGATTCATTTTCATAGCGAGTTAAAATTATTTTTTGACAATTGGTGCAAATCTCATCTCTATAAAAATTTACAATTAAAGGATTTATATAGTCTAAAAAAGCCACATCTTCTTTTTTAAGATTCATATTTTCCATTACAATATCAAAGGAAAAATCATCAAAATCTATGGACTCCACCATATCATTTTTTGAAGATTGAATGGAGTTTATATTGGGAACATACCAAAGAAGATATTCTATTGCCATAAGCATATCTCGAGAAAGAATTAAAGGATATTCTTTGTGGAAAATTGAATATTTCTTTTTATTTTTGCAATTATCAAACTCAAAACCAGTAAAAGATAAGTCAACAGGCTTCAAAAAATCACCTCTAATTCATTATACTATAAAGCTTATATATATTTTATGACCTATTTTTGATAAAATAAAGGGCAGGGAGGACCTATGGCGAAAAAAAAGAAGAAAAAAATCGGTTGTTTGAGTTTTTTGTTAATTCCCATATTTTTATTTCTTTTAATTGTACAAAATGCTCAAAAAAATCAGATAGATATAAAAAAAGAATACATAGAAAGTACAAAAGATTTAGCAATAGAAGTTTCCAACCAATATGGACTTTTTCCATCAGTAACCCTTGCCCAATCCGCTCTTGAAAGTAATTACGGAAGAAGTAAGCTTTCTTCTGAATATAATAATTATTTTGGCATAAAGGGTAAAAAAGATACAGTAGCCTTGGAAACAGAAGAATATATAAATGGCAAGTCTGTTAAGCAAAAGGAAAATTTCAGAAAATATAAATCCAAAAAAGATTCTTTTTACGATTATGGAAATTTAATAGGAAGTAAAAAGAGATATAAAAAAGTCCTGCAAGCCAAAACTTATAAGGAGGCCATAGGAGAAATAAAAGCTGCAGGCTACGCAACTGACCCTAAATATGCAGAAAAAGTCATAAGAATCATTGAAAAATATAAATTAAATGACTTAGATATAAGCTTTAAAAAGTAAAAATTTTAAATTTAAGAATTACTTAACTTGAGTCTTAAAAAAATCAGTTATACAATAGAAAAAGAATTTTATATTATTTAAAAATTTAAGGAGGAAATATGAAAGTTTGTGAACTTACCCTTGTACCCCTAGGACAAGGAACAAGTTGTTCTAAATATGTAGCAGGAGCTCTTGACAGCATTAAAGACATGGAAGGAATACAATATGAATTAAACCCCATGGGAACAGTAATAGCAGCAGAAGAACTTTCTACACTATATAAAGCTATAGAAATTATGCAAGAATCTGTATTTAAAAAAGGAGCGAACAGAGTTTATTCCGTAATAAAAATCGACGACCGAAGAGACAAAGAAAGAGATTTTCACGAAAAAATCAAATCCGTAGAAGAAAAATTGGAGAAATAATGAAGAAAACTTCCCTTATTTTTTTCCTTGCAGGGCTTTTACTTTTTACTAACCTAACCCTTGTAGAAGGAGCTCAGACTAAGGAAAAAGAAAACAATCAAACCGCAATAGAAGAAAATCAAGGACCAGTAAGAGATCAACCAATACTCGTTCCCACAAAAGAAGGACCCTTAAACGCCACCTTTGAAGAATATAACAAAATAATGGAGCTGGAAAAACTTCCATCTTCAGATCTGGGAAAGTCCTTTTTACTTGGAGACTACAAGAGCGGAAAAATCTTGGAATATAACAACATAGACGAAGTAAGACCCATGGCATCCACATCGAAACTTGTAAGCGTATATGTAATTTTAGATAAAATAAAAGAAGGAAACCTAAGCTTAGATGACCTAGTAACCGTAGATCATGAAAGCTCAGTCCTTATAGGTTCAACCTACAAATTAAAAGAAAACGATCAAAAAACCGTAAGAGAACTTTTAGATGCAACCATGGTAGTTTCGGGAAATGATGCAATAACAGCCCTAAGCAAAAAAGTAGCGGGCTCAGTTGAAAACTTTGCAGTCCTTATGAATGATAAATGTAAAAAACTTGGGCTTACAAACGCCCACATGGTAAACCCAACAGGGCTTACAGACTATACCATAGAAGACTATAACAAGATGACAACAAGAGAAATGTTTATCCTTGCAAGAAGTTTAATCCACGACTATCCTGAAATTTTAAACTACTCGAGCATAAAAGTCTTGGAAGATCCCCAAAGAAATTATAAAGAATACAACACCAATCCCCTTCTCGGAATACTTCCTCAAATAGACGGACTAAAAACAGGAAACACCAACGCCGCCGGCAGAGTATTAATAGCAACAGGTCTTAGCAAGGGAAAAGAAAAAGAAAGTGAAGACACAAGGCTTATAGGAATTGTAACAGGCTCAACAAACGACTTTAAAAGATTTGTCCTGGCAAAGAGAATAATGGAAAATGGCTTTAAGAAATATTCATGGACAATATTAGGAGCAGAAGAAAACTCAAAAGGAAAAATCCAAATAGAAAACGCCCTGAAAAAAGAATATGACGTATATATAGAAAAGCCCATGAGCTTGCTTTTAGATAAAGAAGAAAAAGTTCAAGAAAAAATCCAACTTGACACCATGAAAGCCCCCTTAAAAGAAGGAACAAAAGTTGGAACAATAATTTATTCCATAGACGGAAAAGAAATAGGAAACAATAATTTAGTAGTAAAAGAAGAAGTGCGAGAAAAGGGAATTTTAAACAAGATTATGCAAATATACAGAGACATCTTTTACAATATGGAAAAATCTGCAGCATAAATAAAAAAATTACCAAAGAGACTTAAGAGGTCTCTTTTTTATTTGCAAAAAAAATATAAAACAAAGTCAATGTAGTCAATGTAGGGACCAATTTTGAAGCTCTAACCCGATTTTTTAAAAAAAATCGTGGTAGGTCTCATGCAACTATTTGCCCAAATCTTTGATTTGGTTGCAAATATCCGCTATTGGTCTGGCGGCGAAGGCGAATTAAATAAAAAAATATATAAAAAGATCAAAAAAATTGAAAAAAACATGTAAATGTCATCCTTTCGGGTGATGTGCAAAAAATAAAAACAATCTATTACAAGGATATGAAGGATTAATTACATATTTTTAAAAGGAAAATTAAAAAAGCAGGTTTATAAAAATATAAAAGCATTGAGACTTTCATTTGCAAAAAATTTTTGGGAAAAATTTAAAGAGGTGCTATTATGAAAAATTTAAAGAAAAAAAACATGATTTTAAAATTTATGGCCTTATCTATAATCTTTTCAGCTTTTATTTTAAGCGGATTTAAAGCTTATAAATCTGTAAAAATTTATGTAAATGATGAGCTTATAAAATCAAATCAAGAGCCCTTTATCTTAGATTCCAGAGTTTTTCTTCCCCTTAGGGCAGTGGCTGAAAATCTTGGGGCAAAAGTAACTTACAAAAAGGAAAATAAAAGCATAAATATAGAGAGGGATGACAGTAATATTTATCTTGCAATTGGTGATGATATGGCTTGGATTTCAAATAAAAAAATGGCAGGGCCGGCTTTACTTGATTGTCCCCCCATTATTAAAAACAACAGAACTTTTCTTTCTTTAAGGTCTGTGGCTGAACTTTTGGGAATGATTGTAGAATGGGATGGAAATATAAGGGCAGTCTATATTAACGAAAAGTCAAATTTGCCTAAATACATTAATGAAAATAATGCAGCTAGTGAAGTTTTACTAAGGTTAAAAGAACTTCAAATTATTGATGACAAGGCTTATGTTACTGATGTTAAGAAATATTCAGTAAAGTTTTTAGATGAAAGTGACCAAGGTTATTTTGTAAGCGTGAGAAAGGACAATCCTATAGATAAGGACTTGTCAGAGCTTGTTGGACAATATTTTATTAATGACGTTGGAACTTTGCTTTTAGAGTACGATCCACTTAAGGACGATTTTAAATTATTAATTGGAGTTAATTAAAACAAAAAGGGCTTTAGTGGAATATATTTTCCAATAGCCCTTTTTAAGTTATTCAAATTATTTCAATTTTTAAAAAATTATAAAATCAATCATCCTCTATTACAAAACCTGTAATGCGAGCTTGTATTGCAAGTTGTGTTCGAGTTTTAAAGCCTGTTTTATTTAAAAGGTGTCCTATGTGAGTTTTCACTGTATTTTCTGAAATTTTTAGTCTTTTCGCAATTTCTTCATTACCAACTCCTGTTGTAAGAAGACGAAGGACTTGAATTTCTCTTGGGGTTAGGTTAGCTGAGTCTACAAGTCCAAGTTTAACTTTTGGTGTTTCTTCAGGATAAATGGATTCTCCACATAGAGTTCTTTCAATAATTTCCAAGATTGTTTTTTCGGAGACTTCTTTATACCAAAAACTTTCAATTCCTATTTTTTTTGCTCTTTCCATCCAAGAAACTTCAGGCATACTTGTTACGGCTATTATTTTTAAGTCTGGTTTCAGTCTTTTTATTTTTTCCGCTGCATCAAGACCGTTAGATCCGTCTTGCATGAGTATGTCCATAATTACCAGGTCTATGTCTCCATTTAAGGCATAGGTGTCTGCAAACATAGCACTGTCTATAGAGTGTACGACTTGATAGTTGGGAGATTTGTCAATATAAAGTTTAAACAGTTCTCTTGATACAAATTGATCGTCTACAATCATTATTTTATAAGTCATAATTTTCTCCTTTAAGCCAAGATAAATCCAGTTTAAAATTTGAGTCTGTATAGATTTTCATTTCTCCATTGTAAATTTTTAAGCGTTGGCGAATATTTTTAAGTCCGCCTTTTTCTTCAAGAGGCAGTTGGGGAGCTTTGCCGTCATTTATTATTTGACAATAAACTTTTGAGTCGTCTTCTTCCAAATTTATCCAAACATTTTTTGCTTCTCCATGTCTTATGGCATTGTTTAAGGCTTCATGGACTATGCCAACCAGGATATTTAAGTCTCCTTTTGATTTTGGAAGTTGCCCTTTAAGATGGATTTCAACATCTATGGCTTTGGCTGTAGAGATTAGCTTTTCCCATGAAGATTTAGTTGAGGTGGAATCTTTTTTTTCTTTTAAAATCAAAAGACTTTCTTGCCAAAGTTGGATTAATTTATTTCTATCTTCTTTATTTTTATTGGGTTTTTCCAAGTAGTGTTTAAAATAAATTAAAGATTGACCAATTTTGTCATGGATATTAATTTTTGCCTGCAAAATTTCTTTTTGCCTTGTGTACTGGCTAACATTTTTTTGATAATCTTTAAGGCGAAGATTGGAGGCTTTAATCTCCATGTTTTTATTTTTGATCTTTTCTAACAAGTCCCATTCAAGGCTTATATCATAGGCTAAGGTTTCTCTAACTAAGCTATGATAAACAATTTCTATGAGCCAAATTTTATTGTCGCTTTCAATAATTAGGGGATTGTCTTGTAAAACACTTGCTTGGGATTTAATTTTTTTCTCTCTTACGGCTTTTTCACAGGCAAGATCATTGACAAGTCTTTTGCCGAAAACTTGGTAGCTTATTTCTTGCATTTTTCTGTTGACCAAAAGAGGTGTTCCATCTAATTTAGAAAAGCATATTCCGTCAGGAAGATTATCCATACTTTCTTTTATGGAGTTTTTTCCTATTTGTTTCTTTCTATCGTTTAAAATTTTTTTAATAAAGAAAATTTCCAGAAAAAAAACACATAAAATATAAAAAATAAAGCCATATATACTGGAGTTTAAAAAAATCTTAGCTATAAAGATTTTTCCACTACCGATTTCTGCTAAGGTTTGTGCAGGTAAAAGACTTGCCAAGGAAAGCAGAAGACTGTATAAAAAGCTATAGGATTTTATTTTAATGTCAGACCTTTCTACGGCAACTTCTATGCTAACGGTTAGAAGCAAAAGACTTATGATAAAGATAACTGAAAGATAAAAGTTGTTTAAACTAAGTAAAGTCATTCAATCACCCCTTTAATTTTAATAATCCAGTAGGGATTTTCCTTTTCCAAATTTTCAAAGACTGAAATTTTAGATTCTGATTCTATTTTTTTAATAAGTTTTTCTATAGAGAACAATTTAGAAGAATTTATACGAATTATAAGCTCCAAATCAGTCTCATTTTTTTCAAACAGTAAAGATATGGAATAGAGAAAATTAAGATGAAGTTCTAAAATATTTTGAAAGATTTCGTAAATATAAAGACAGCTTTGTGCATCTAAGCTATCTTCTACCTGCCAATCAAAAAAAACTTCAACACCTTTTAACTTTAAATAATCTAAAGATTCCCAGAAAGCAAGGCGAACTTCAGAGAGGGGAAGATTTTTTTATTTTTTGAAAGCAAAAACAAATTTGAATATCTTTTGATATAAACGTTAAAGATAGAGGCATTCTTTAGAGCTTTTTCAAATTCAAATTCATTTTCTGGCAGATGTTCTATTATTTTTTTAAGATGGTTAAATTGAGGATTTAGTTTTTTGTCAATGTAAGACCTTATTTCATTTTGCTCTTCAAGTTTCGCCATATTTTCTTTAAGTTTATTGTCTGCAATAAGAAGGTCATTTTCATTCATTAAATTCTCGTTTAAAGCAAAAAGTTTTCTTTTAAGAGAATTAAGTTCTTTTAAGTTGATAAACCAAAATGCTATGCCACCATTAATTGTGGCACTTTCAAGAAGAGTATCCTTATTAATAAGGCTGGGGTTTCCCAAGGCTTTTTTTATTAGGGATGGGCTAACCTTGGGACCTTCCTTGGGAGAAAAAACAATTTTTTCATCCAAGTTCATTATGCCTATATTTAGAGAGGACAGCTTTAAAAAACGGTCATAGCCCCTGTTTGAAGGCAATAGTCTTGTAAACACTAAAGATTCAATAAATAAAATGACAATTAATATATTAAACTCTGCACTTTTAAAAGAGATTTTAATAAAGTAAAAGTATTTCCAATCACTGATGTATAGAAAAGTATAAATTGCCCAAATAATTAAAATTAAATTAGGAATCAATATACTTTTTAAGCTTGTTGTGCTTAAAGCTGGTCTAAACGTAAGAATTACAGAGCCGACTCCTAAGATGCTTATATAAATAAGTATTATGTAAAAAAGGGGGCCATATTGACTTATGCCGTTTTGAGTTGATGTGAAAGCTAAGTTATGAAAATCATTGGTCAAAATAAGTAAAATAAATGTTTCTGTGGGGATCCATAAAAGATTCCACCACTTATTTATAGGCTCTCTTTCAGATTTTGCAATTAAAAGACATGTAAAAAATACAAGGTGAACTATATTTAGAGAGAAAAAATAGTAAAAGTTTCTAACATGATTCATAGCCACAGGATTGTTAATTAATATTTCGTACTTTAAAGTTCTCGTGGCCAGGTAGCCAATAAGCAGAAAACTGATACTCCTAATGCGGGTTATAGAAGAAGTTCTCAAAATTCTGTTTTCCATGTTACGTTTCCAAAAGAGAATTACGTAAGTATATAAAGCGAAGACCGGAACATTGACAGAAAAGTTAAGCAAATGAAAGTATTCCAAAATATGTAATAGAGCTGCCATAAGGACAAAAACTATGGACAGGCAATAGGTGAAAATTTCTTTGCGGTACATATTAATCTCCTTTCATTTAATCTAAAATTTATTAGGGTAAAAAATTACCCTTTTAAAACAATTCTATTTTTATTTATTATATCAAAATAAGTTAAAAAATAATGAATTAAAATAAAAGTCTTAAGGGAAATTTACCAATAAGAATTAAAAAAATGTAAATTAAATATATAAGGTATTTTTACAAAAAATCTTTATTATTATAAAATAAAAATAGAAAATATATAAATTATAAAAAGGGGGACTTAATTTATGGAAAGAACAATTAGAGTTAAAGGAATTGGAAAATTATCTGTTAAGCCGGATACTATTAGAATTAATATGGAAGCTACATACTTAAGCCCAAATTATGAAGGAGCCCTAACACAATCTGCAAGTGATATGCAAGATTTAAGAAATACAGTTGAAAGCGCAGGCCTTGATTCCAAGAATCTTAAAACCACGAGCTTTTCAATTGATTCAGAATATGAGGGCTATCATGATAAGGAAAATAATTACAGAAGAAGATTTTTAGGTTATAAATACACTCACTTCTTATATATTCAATTTCCTAGTGACAATAAAAAATTGTCTAAAGTATTGACTGCACTTGCGAAAAGCCATGTAAATGTTGAATTTTCTATAAAATATACTGTAAAAGATACGGAAGCGGCAAAAAATCAATTACTTGCTAAGGCTGTAGAAGATTCTAAGAGAAAAGCTG
This sequence comes from Peptoniphilus sp. BV3C26, assembly GCF_000478985.1. Lineage (GTDB taxonomy): Bacteria > Bacillota > Clostridia > Tissierellales > Peptoniphilaceae > Peptoniphilus_B > Peptoniphilus_B koenoeneniae. The sequence goes on along the minus strand of NZ_AWXB01000058.1, from coordinate 77,254 downwards.
AAATATTAGTTGAAGCTAGTGGGCTTTTTTTAGGAAATTTAATTTCTATTGATTATTCTTGGGGAGAAATAAAGATGTTTTCAGAGCCTATGAACAAGTCCCTTATGTCTAAAAATTTAATTTATGAAGCATCATATAACTTTGAAATTGAACCTGACGACATTGATATGGAAGATACAGTTACTTTAATTTGGGAAATAAAATGATAGGCAATATGTTTAAAGGGAAAAGATATTTTAATAAATACTATAATTAAAAAGAGATGTAAGATGAGCTTAAAAAATAAAAAATTTATTTTATCTTTAATAATTTACTTTTTTTCTTTTGTTTTCACATATTTTTTATTTTTCTTTATTGAAAAAATTTATTTTATCCCAATTTTAAACAACTCTATAATAATTTTTAATTTTATAAGTTTTATCTCTTGCCAAATATTTTTTGTAATAAATTTATTTAAGCTTAAAAATAAAGAGTTTTTAAAAATATTATTTTTTATTTTAATTGTAATTTTAGCCTTCCTCTGGCTGTATATTATGGCAATATTAAGTATTTTTGCCGTCAAGGATAATAATCCTTTTTTATTTGAGAATCAAAAATACTATTATGTAAATGAAGGTTGGCTTGATCCTTATTATGAGATATATAAGAAAAAATTTTTTACTATGGATAAGTTAAATGAAAAGGAAATTGAAAAGATTTTTTCTGATTTAAATGATATAAAAGATGAAGGGGCAAGGGATATTTTAAAAATTATTAAAGAAAAAGGTAAACCAGATATTAAAAATAAAACACCAAAAGAAAAGGTTGATACAGGCAAAGAAAAAGAAGCAGAACCAGAAATAGCTGATGACGATGTAGCAGAAGAACCTTTAAAAGAAAATGAGGAAGAGGATTATAAAAACAAGCAAAAAATTGTGGATAAATTTTCTTTTAAAGATTCTAAGAAAATTGAAAATTCTGATTTTGCCCTATTGGAAGTTGACCATGCAGGGCCGAGGACTCATTGGTTTTTTGTAAAAATTAAGGATGAAAAACTTATTTTTATTTCAGAATTAGAGGACACAAGTCCAAGTTTTGAAGGTAAGGTTGACCATAAGGGAAATATATATTTAACTTTTAAAGATATTAATGGAAATATTAATAGATATAAGTCCCAGGACGGGGGAAGGACTTGGGAAACTTATAAATAAAATTTTAAAAATTTTCTTGTTTTTATTTTTATTTTTAATATAATATTTTTTGGGAATGAAGTTCTCCCAAGATTTTTCTGAACTGCTATAAGCTGATGACTTCTGTATTTTAACGGAAGAGTCAGCTTTTTTTATTTTATAGGAGGTTTTATGTTAATATCCCTGGGTTTAATATTATTAATTGGAATGGGCCTTGCACAAGTGTGCAAAAAGTTAAAAATACCTAATATTATAGGAATGCTCTTTACGGGCATAGTTTTGGGACCCCATTTTTTAAATTTATTGGACAATAAAATTCTTTTAATTTCTCCGGAGCTTAGAAAGATGGCTTTAATTGTAATTTTAATAAAGGCTGGTCTTTCTCTTGATATAAAAAGATTTAAAAAAAAGTTGGACTTTCTGCTGTTTTATTATCTTTTTTGTCCGGCAAGTTTTGAAATTTTAGCCTATGTAATTTTTGCAAGGATTTTTTTATCTATGACTTTAGTTGAAGGGGCCATGCTTGGAGCGGTTATGGCTGCTGTTTCTCCCGCAATTGTAGTGCCAAGAATGGTAAGACTTATGGAGGAGGGCTATGGGGTTAAAAAATCCATTCCTCAGATGATTTTAGCAGGGGCTTCCTGTGATGATATTTTTGTTTTGGTTTTATTTTCCTCATTTTTTTCTATGGCAAAGGGTCAAGATCCTAATTTAATGAGCCTATTTAAAGTCCCTCTTTCTATTATCATTGGGATTTTATTAGGGGCATTAGTCGGTTATATTTTATATTTATTTTTTGAGAGTTTATATGAAAAAGATGAATATATTAGAAATACTGTAAAGGTTATTATTATTCTGGCAATTTCTTTTATCCTGTGTTCAGGAGAAGATTTACTTAAGGATATAATTCCTTTTTCAGGTCTTTTAGCTGTGGTTTCCATGGCTTCTCTTATAAGAATTAAGTCCAATGATTTTGTAGTGGAAAGGTTGGGTCAAAAATTCGGAAAGCTTTGGATTTTTGCGGAAATTTTATTATTTGTCCTTGTGGGAGCTGAAGTTGATATAAGCTACATGACAAAGATAGGTCCATTGGGACTTATATTAATTTTTGCAGGTCTTATTTTTAGAAGTCTTGGGGTATTTATTTCAGTAAACCCAGGAAAATTAAAAAATAAAGAAAAATTGTTTTGCATTTTTTCATACCTACCCAAGGCTACAGTTCAGGCTGCTATAGGCTCTGTAGCCTTAGGAGCGGGTCTTAAAAGTGGTATGGCAATATTATCTATGGCTGTTCTTGGAATAATAATTACAGCGCCTTTAGGAGCCTTTTTAATTGATTTGTCTTATAAAAAGTTTTTACAAAAAAATTTTTAAATTCTATTTGACAGGAGAGAAAAATTATATTATTATTCTCACAATAGTTTAAATTTTATAATAAAAATTTGAAAAAACGAGTAGGTCTATGGAAACTTACAGAGAGTGAGCGGTTGGTGAAAGCTCACAGTTAAAGTGGATTCGAAAATCATTTTTCTTTTGCAAGTCTGAAAATAGTAAGATTTGACGCTTTGGTAGGCGTTATCTATACCCGGCATTGATTGATGCTTGAGAGCTTATTATTTTAATAAGAATAAAAGGTGGTAACGCGGAAAATTTCGTCCTTTGTCTATAAGACAAAGGATTTTTTTATTGCATAAAATTTAAATTAATCAAAAAAAAGGAGATTTAAAATGAAAAAATTAACAAGAAGTGAGTTTTTACAATTAAGCATTATGTTGTTTGGTCTGTTTTTCGGAGCCGGCAATTTAATTTTTCCGCCCCTTTTAGGAAATCAAGCGGGTTCTTACACTTTCACTGCTCTTTTAAGTTTTGCTGTAACGGCGGTTGTTTTTCCCGTTATAGGAGCTATAGTAGTTGGTAAAACGGACGGCCTTTCAAACTTGGCAAATAGAGTGGGACCTGTTTTTTCTATTGTTTTTACAACAGCAATTTATATATCCATAGGGCCCGGCTTAGGTATACCAAGAGCGGGAAGTGTTCCTTTTGAAATGGCAATAGCTCCTTATATTCCTCAAGGTTTTAATATAAATCTTGCAAGGCTTATTTATACCTTTGTATTTTTCTTAGTTGCCCTTTTAATTTGCCTTAAGCCTAATGAACTTGTAAAAAGAGTTGGAAAATATTTAACTCCTGCCCTTTTAATTATGATTTTTTTAATGTTTGTGAAAATTGTTTTTGTAGGCAAGAATATAAGCGGTCCTGTTGGAGATTATGAATCATCACCCTTAGTTAAGGGATTTCTTTCAGGCTATGACACAATGGATGCCGTTGCTGCTTTAAATTTTGGATATGTAATAGCTCTTGCTATTAGGAGATTTGGAGTTGAAGATAAAAATCAAGTTACAAAATATACAATAAAAGCTGGAGTTTTAGCTGGCCTTGTATTATTTATAGTTTATGCAATGTTAAGCTCAATAGGTATGTTAACATCAGGAATGTTTGCAGGATCTGAAAATGGAGCAGTGGTTCTTACTAAGGCAATTAAACTTGCTTATGGAGATTTTGGTTTATTTTTACTTGCAGGAATATTTACTCTTGCTTGTTTAACAACTTGTGTAGGACTTATTACCAGTGGAGGAGAATATTTCCACCATTTATTTAAGGAAAAATTGTCTTATAGGGCTTGGGTTTTAATTTGGACCTTTTTCTCCTTTGTTGTGGCAAATTTCGGATTAAATAACTTACTTGCATTTTCAGTGCCTATTTTAATCTTAATTTATCCTGTTGCCCTTGTTTTAATTGTTATGGGTATAAGCCACGACTATGCAAATTACACGAGAGCAAGTTATTTAGTAGCTGCATTTTTTTCCGTAAGTCTTCCTTTTATACAAATGCTTGATAAGACTTTTAAAGTAAGTCTTCCCCTATTTACAGATTTGGAAAAATCCCTTCCCTTAGCAGCAGAAGGTCTTTCATGGCTTCTTCCAACTTTTGTAGCACTTGTTTCAGTAAGTCTTTTAAGGAAGTTTTACGATTTGATATTTTATAATGGAAAGGAAACTGCATAAAAATTTTCTCCAATAAAAATTATTTGTTATAATAGAAACGATATATTTAAAGGAGATGTAAATTTTGAAACAATTAAAGAACGAAGAACTAAGATGGGTGCAGATTAATTTTAATTCTTTATTTTTGTTTTTTCTTACAGGTATTTGTACAGGCCTCGTTATAACTTTTTATAAGATGGGCATTGATAAGTTTGCAAAACTTGTTACAGGGTTTTTAAAAAATTATGGATCTAGTCCCATGGGAAAAATAATTTTTATTTCAGCCTTTTTCATAATGGCAAGTATAATTTATTTTTTTACAAAAGTTGATCCCAATATAAAAGGATCGGGAATACCTATAATATTCGGTGTACTTGATAAGAAATTCAATGTAGACTGGAAAAAAACTTTACCTATGAAATTTTTTACCAGCATAGTTACAGTTGGTTCTGGTTTAACTTTAGGAAGAGAAGGCCCTTCAGTGCAAATGGGAGGTCTTGTGGGTCAAGCTGTTCACCAAATAGGTAAGTCAGTTGAGGAGAGAAGAGTTTTTGTTGGGGCTTCATCAGGAGCGGGTTTTGCCGTTGCCTTTAACGCTCCACTTTCAGGTATTATGTTTGCCGTTGAAGAAATTTATAAAAAAACAAATAGAAAGATTTTTTTAAGTTCTTCAGTTACAGTTTTTTCTGCAATAATAATTTCAAATATGTTACTTGGAAATCATCCTACTCTTGAAAATATTCCAAAGATAAAAGCTCTTGGACTTTCAGCTTACAGCCATATATTTTTTCTTGGACTTTTAACTGGTCTTTCGGGAGTTTTGTATAATAAGGTAATTATAGGCAGTAAAAAATATGGTGAAAAAATCAAAATTAATCCCTTTGTAAAATTTGTGATTCCTTTTTTAGTAACTGCAATTTTTTTACTTATGGATATAAATTTATTTGGATCGGGAGAACATTTTATTTTTTATCCCCTAAGTCAAAATGCTGAGCCTTTAAGATTAATTTATTACTATTTTATGAAATTATTCTTACTTGCCATCATCTTTGCCGTAGGTTGTCCTGGAGGAAGTTTGGTTCCTCTTCTTGCTATGGGTTCTTTAGTTGGAAATATTTATGGCTCAATCCTTGCAGGTGCGGGAATAATCACACCGGATTTAATTCTTACTTTTTCAATCTTAGGTATGTGCGGACAATTTTCATCTATAGTAAGAGCTCCTTTAACAGGAATAGTTTTAATTCTTGAAATGACAGGAGGCTCTTTTGACTATCTTTTAGCAGTAGCAATAGTTGCCATGCTTTCCTATACTCTTGCGGAAAGTCTACATTCAAAACCATTCTACAGTCACCTTTATGAGATGATGGTGGGAAAAAATTAAGATGAATATTTTTGATTTTAAAGAAGAAAAAAGAGAAAATGAACTTATAGATATTTTATGTAGAGAGAAAAATTTAAGAATAGAAAGAATTTTATCCTACGGACAAACAAGTGACTGGATGATACAAGATGAAGATGAATGGGTCCTTGTTATTAAGGGAAAGGGAATATTAGAGTTTGAAGATTTTTCCCTTGAACTTAATCCGGGAGAGAGTTTTTTCATAAAAAAAGGACAAAAGCATAGAGTTTCTTATACATCGAAAGAAGAAACAACTCTTTGGCTATGTGTATTTGTAAAATAAAAAGCTTAACTTTTAAAGTTAAGCTTTTTTTTAATCTTCAAGGATTTGTATTGCACATTTAAGTCCGTCTAAAGCAGAAGAAATAATTCCTCCCGAATATCCAGACCCTTCTCCAATAGGTCTTAAATTTTTAAATTTTAAAGTTGAATAATTTTCTCTGTCAATTCTTATGGGACAAGAAGTTCTTGTTTCAATTCCTGTTAAAATTACATCTCCGTCAGCAAAACCGGGTATTTTTTTATCAAATTCTCTAAGGGCTATTTTTATTGAATCATTTATTATTTGGGGATAAATTTCATTTAAGTTTGCAAATTTATATCCAGGCTCATAAGAGGGTTTAATCTTGCCTAAATTTTCGCTTACCCTATTTTCAAAAAAATCTGAAAGTTTTTGAACAGGAGCAAAAAAATTTTCGCCACCTAATTTAAAAGCTTTTTCTTCCATTTCCCTTTGAAATTTAATTCCTGAAAGATTATCTTTTCCTAAGACATTTTCCCCTATTGCCATTACAATAGCTGAGTTTGCATTTTGACCATCTCTTTTGTGAAAACTCATTCCATTTACACAAAGTCTATTTTTTTCACTGGAAGCTGCAATTACATATCCACCAGGGCACATGCAAAAAGTGTAGACAGAAATATTTTTTTCTTTGTTAAAATAATTTAACTGATAGCTTGCCTGGGGAAGTCTTTCATCTGCAATTTTATACTGACATAAATTTATATCTTTTTGTAAATGTTCAATTCTAAAGCCGACAGCAAAGGGTTTTTGACTAAGATCAATATATTTATTAAGCATAAAAAAAGTATCTCTTGCGGAATTGCCCAAAGCAAGGATATATTCATCAGCAGAGTAAGAATTTTTGTCTGTAATAAGAGAAATTATTTTTCCATCTTTTATGTTAAGGTCCACAAATTTTTCCTTAAAAACAAATTCTCCACCAAAACTTTCTATTTTTTTTCTTATGTTTATTATTACCTTTCTTAAAAGGTCTGTTCCTACGTGGGGCATTTGCTCATATAAAATTTCTTCAGGAGCCCCATTTTCAACTAAGATTTTAAAAATTTCACGAGATCTCTTATCCTTAGACCGGCTGGTAAGTTTTCCGTCTGAAAAAGTTCCGGCACCGCCTTCACCAAATTGAATGTTGGACTCTTCATTTAAAGTTTGAGTTTTTAAAAATTTTTCAATACTTTTAAGTCTGTCTTCAATTTTTTCTCCTCTTTCAATAATTGTTACCTTTACATTTGTTTTAGCTAGAGCATAGGCACAAAAAAGACCTGCTGGACCTGCTCCTACTATTATGGCTTTTTTAATATTATTTTTATTTTTTAGTATAAGTTCTTCTTCTGAAAAGTCGCAAATATTATTTTTTAATTTTTTTCTGATTTTTTCGTCCACTTTTTCATCAATTAAAACTTGATATACATAATAAATTCCCTTTCTTGCATCAAGGGATTTTTTGTAAATTTTAAAAGAATTTATTTTTTTATGAATTGTTTTTTCTATAGCCTCTTTGATGGCAGAGGTATCTCTGTCAAAGGGGACTTTTATATTTTTTATAAGAAGCATATAAAACCTCCCTTAAAATAATTTTATCAGAAAAAAAACTTTATTAAAGTTTTATGGATTAGATTTTAACAATAAATGATATAATTTATAAAGAATAAAAAGTAGGAGGAGATAATTATGAGAAAAAACATAGGAATTAAACCTTATCTTTTGCCAATGCCGGTACTTGTTATAGGCACCTACAACGAAGATAAAAGTCCAAATGCCATGAACGTTGCCTATGGTTCTATGAGAGATGACAAAAGCATTTCCCTCTATATAAACCCTGTTAGAAAGACTATAAAAAATGTTTTAAGAACAAAAGCTTTTACGGTAAATCTTGCAGATATGGAACATTTACTTGATGCAGATTACATTGGAATTGTTTCTGGAAATGAAAATAAAGATAAACTTAAAAGAACCAGCTTTGAAGCTATAAAAAGTGAATTTGTAGATGCTCCTATAATTTCTTTCAGTCCTCTTTCCATAGAATGTAAATTTGTAAGTTATGATGAAAAAGACCACAGACTTGTGGGCGAAATTGTAAATGTCTGTGTAGAAGAAGAATTTATTGATCAAGAGGGAAAAATTAAAACTGAGTCTATGGATCTTATAACCTATAATCCAGTAGAAAACACTTATAATCTTCTTGGGGGTTTTGTTGGAAATGCTTTTGCAAGCAAAGAGATTATGGAAGATGAAAACTTGGATATGGAAGCTGAAGAATACAGCGAAGAATATTTGAAAAAAGATCTTGATAAGAGAATTAAAAGAATAACAAAGATGGAAAAGATTATGGAAGAGCTTTCTAAAGTTCAAGAAAAGTTAAACGAAGCCTTAGATGAATTTGAAAATTTTAAAGAAAAAGCCAAGGCCTTTGACGACTATTATTCATCTGAAAAGTGGATGGAAGATTATAGTGCAGATGATATGGGACTTTTACCAGAAGATATGGAAAGGGGAGTTTTAAATGAAGATATTCCCTATGACGTTCTTGGAGAAAATTATAATCTTGCCATGAGAATGAAAGATTTATCAAGAAATATTTTTAACGAAAGGAATTAAAATGATTTTTATTTGTTATAAAAAATGTACAACCTGTAAGGGTGTTGAAAAATTAATGCAAGAAAAAAATTTAAAGTATGATTTAAGAGAAATTGATAAAGAAAATCCGAATCAAGAAGAAATTAAAAAGTGGCATGAAAAATCCGGCCTTGATATTAAAAGATTTTTTAATACAAGTGGAAAAATTTATCGTGAAAATAATTTAAAGGAAAAACTTGAAAAGATGACTCTTGAAGAAAAATATAAACTTTTGTCCACAGACGGTATGCTGGTTAAAAGACCTATTCTTCTTGTGAAAGATAAGGTTTTTGTTGGCCCGGATGTAAAAAAATATATTGAGAGTTTATAAAATTTTATTTTGAGGTTTATTTTTTAAATGGATTTAAAAATAAATTACAAAAGTAAAAATGAAATGTCTGAATCTTTTTTAACTGCCGCTTTCTTATCAATTTCAGGTGGTTTACAGGATATGTATACCTATATTGCAAGGGGACATGTTTTTGCCAATGCTCAAACGGGTAATATTGTCCTTATGAGTGGCAGTTTATATGAGGGAAATTTTTCTAAAGTTTTTGCCTATTTTATTCCAATCTTATTTTTTTCTTTTGGAGTTATTGTTGCTGAATTTATCAGGAATAAATTTAAAAGTTCAAGAAAAGTTCATTGGAGACAAAGGGTTTTAATTATTGAAATTTTTCTTTTGTTTATAGTGGGCTTTTTACCTGAAAAATTAAATTTAATTGCAAATTCTCTTGTATCTTTTTCCTGTGCCATGCAAGTTCAGACTTTTAGAAAAGTTAATGGCCATTTATTTGCAAGCACTATGTGTATAGGTAATATTAGAAGCGGAACGGAAGCACTTTTTGCATATTTTAAAACAAAAAATAAAAGTATTTTGGAAAAATCTATCCAATATTTCGGCATAATTTTTTTATTTGCCGGCGGAGCTGTCATAGGTGGAAGACTTATTGGTTTTTTGGGCTTAAAAACAATTTGGATTTCTTGTTTTCTCTTATTTTTAAGTTTTATGCTTATGTTTATTAAAAGTGAAATTGAAGAACATCCTGATATTAAAGAAGAAATTAATGTCATAGAAGAGGAAATTAAAAAGTTTTAAAGCTTTAGACTTGCAAAAGGTCATGTTTTTACAATAGGATAGATCTAGGTTTTATGTTTTTAGGAGGCGATTCTTTGATATTTGAAAAATTTAAAGAAGTTTTTGCAACAGTTCTTCCTATTTCCATTTTAGTTTTATTTTTACATTTAACTATAACTCCTTTGGAAGGGAATATGTTTATTCGCTTTTACTTAGGAGCTTTTTTTATAATTATAGGTCTTACGGTTTTTTTACTGGGAGTTGATATAGGAATTACTCCCAGAGGAGATTCTTTCGGCACAAATATTGTTAAGAGAAATGGGCTTTGAAGGAGGAACAATTTTTCTTGGAAGAGGAACTGCAAATAAAAATATTTTCGACTATTTGGGTTTAAATGATAAAAAGAAAGAAATAGTTTTAATTATAGGCTATTCTTCAACAATAAAAAAAGCTGGTCAATATATTTGCCAAAAACTTGAGTTTGAAAAGCCCATAGGGGGATAGCCTATGTGGAAAATGTTTTGGGAGTATGGGGATCGGAAACCTGTGAAAACCAAGGAGAAATTTCAAAGGAGGGAGATTTTATGTTTAATGCAATTTATACAATTGTAGATAGAGGGCTTGCAGATAATGTTATTCAAACCTATGGCCTGGTAAAATAAAGAAAAAATATAAAAAATAATGAATTTTAATTAATTATAGTTAAAGTTCATTTATTTTTATGATATAGTTAAGTAGCTTAACTATATATTTTATATTTAAGAGAATAAAAATTTTAAGAAAGTTAGGTTAGTTAAATAAAAGAGGTGAAAAAATGAGCAAAAAGATTTTAATTATAGGAGCTGTTGCTGGAGGTGCATCAACGGCTGCAAGACTTAGAAGACTTGATGAGTCGGCAGAAATAATTTTAATAGAAAGAGGACCCTATCCATCTTTTTCCAATTGTTGTTTGCCATATTTTTTAGGTGGCGAAATTGAAGATAGCAAAGCTTTGCTTTTAATGAGTCCTGAAAAATTTAAAAAACAATATAATATTGAAGTTAGAGTAGAAAATGAGGCTCTTGAAATAAACGCAGAAGAAAAGAAGGTAAAAATAAAAGATTTAAAGAATAATAAAGAATATTTTGAATCCTATGATAAACTTGTCCTTGCAACAGGAGCAGATGCAGTTCTTCCAAGATCAATTAAGGGGATAGAAGGAGAAAATGTATTTCCTGTAAAAACTGTTCCCCATGTGGAAAAAATCGATCAATTTATAAGAGAAAAAAATGTAAAAGATGCCCTGGTAATAGGGGGAGGCTTTATAGGCCTTGAAGTTATGGAAAACTTAAAAAATAGAGGTCTTAATGTAAGTCTTGTTGAAGGACAAAAGCAAGTTATGATGCCCCTTGATTATGAAATGGCACAAATTTTACAAAAATATATCTTAGATGAAAATATAAATTTAATTGTAAATGATCAGGTAAAAGAAATTGAAGAAGATAAGGTTATTTTACAGTCCGGTAGACAAGTAAAGGCTCAACTAGTAATTGCAGCTTTAGGAGTTAAACCTAACACAAAACTTGCAGAAGGCTGTGGGATTGAACTTACTGAAAGAGGATCAATAAAAGTAAATCATAATTACCAAACCTCAAAAGAAGATATTTATGCCCTTGGAGATGTAATAGAAAGTCATAATTTTATAACAGGAAAAAATGAAAGACTTGCCTTGGCAGGACCGGCACAAAGACAAGCAAGAGCAGTGGCAGATCACATATATAACAGAAACCATAACAACAAAGGGGTTGTAAGAGCATCAGCTGTAAAAATTTTTGATTTAAATGTTGCAAGTGTCGGCTTAAATGAAAGAGAGTGCTTGGAAAATAAAATTAATTATAAATATTCTTTTGTGATTCCTTCAGACAGGGTAGGTTTAATGAAAAAGGCAAGCCCAATATTTTTTAAACTTATATTTGAATATCCGTCAGGAAAAATTTTAGGAGCTCAAGCAATATCAAAGGGCATGGCAGTAAAGAGGATAGATGTAATTTCAACCTTAATACAAAAAAACGGAAGCCTTGAAGATTTAAAAGAACTTGAGTTATGTTATGCACCACCCTATGGAAGTGCAAAAGATGTAGTAAACCAAGCTGCCCTTGTAGGACTTAATCTTCTATATGAAGAATTTAAGCAAGTTCCCCTTACAAAAGTAAGAGAACTTGTAGAAAACCATGAGTGCATAATTGATGTAAGAGAAAAAGTTGAGTTTGAAGCATCTCACCTTATAGGTGCAAAAAATATACCCCTCTCTGAGCTCAGAGAAAGGCTTGAGGAGATTCCAAAAGACAAAAAGGTATATTTACACTGCAGATCATCTCAAAGGTCTTACAATGCCCTTAAATGTCTTCAGGGACATGGCTATAAAGAAGTTTATAATATAGCAGGATCCTTCTTAGGCATATCTCTTTACGAATACTATCAAGATAAAGTTTTAGGAAGAGAAAAAATTTTAACAGATTATAATTTTAACTAAATTTAAGGCAGCCTTATAAGATTTAAGGCTGTCTTTTTTATAGGTTTTAATATAGACTGAAAACTGAGGTGGAAAATGATCTATACAAATCTTAATGAATATGGGAATTTTTTATTAAATAAATTTTTAGACCCCCTATTTGCCTTTCAAGACTTAAATTATAAAAAAATTTTTGAAAATTTGGAAAAATTAGGAGCAGATATTTACTTAGGCAATAGATTTTTTGCAAAAAATCCTCAAGTTTTTAAAGATTCAAACTTAATAGAAAGCTCATTTTTAAGTTCTGAAGATATATTTATTTTAATTTCTGCTATTTACGCAAAACTTTATAATATATCCCAAAACATAAGCGAGGATAAAGAAAATTTAATTTGGATGATAAATGCAAGTTTTCGTCTTTGTAACTTGACCTATGCAAAAGAAGAAAAAGAATTTGGAAAAATAAAAAAAATAAAATTAATTTCAAATAAACTTTTTTCCGATAAAAACATGAAAAAAGGCCAAGAAATTGAGCAGAGGATTTTTATTGATTTTAATGGAAATGTGGAATTAATAAGATATAAATTTGTGGACTTAAAAGAACTTTACCATGAAACTTATAAGGCAAATTTTCAAATAAGTGAAGAAGACAAAGACCTTTTATTTGATGTAACAAAAGAATTTTTAAAAGGAAAAAACTTTAATAAATTTAGCCCCGGTATAGGCAATTGGTATTTGGAGCTGACAGACGAAAATAATAAAATAATAAAACTTAACGGACCACTAATAGGCATATATATGTCCTATAATAAATCTGAAATAAACCTTACAGAAGTTTTTAGAAATATTCTTAATAATAAAGAAATATGGGCTTTTGGAAATTATGAAAGCTCTCATATTATAGAAAATATAAAAATAAACTTCAGAAGAATAAAAGCGGTGGAAGCTGAAAAAGTTGACGGAGAAATATTTTGTTCCTCTGTCTATGATAATGAAGAATTTCTACTAATAAACAGAAAAAATGAAAGCATATACGTTGCACGAGCTTTAGGAGATAATGTAGAAATAAACAAAGAATATAAAATTAAAAATAGGATTGGAATTCTTTTAGATTATGTATCAAGTTTAAAACTGACTCAAAAAAAAGATAAGAAAAGTGGGAAAAAGAAAAAGGTAATTCCATCAGAAATTGACAATATAAAATGTAAAATCACAATTGATTATAGAAATCTTGAAAGCGAAAGTTTAGAGGGAGATTTTAACATAGAAAATCTGCCTAAATCATGGCTTACTTTTATAAAATTAATAAAAAGTATTTTGTCCTATTATGACGAATTTGATATTTTTAACATAAAACTCGCAAAAAAAGCACCAAGACATGAAGGAGATTTAATTTATTTAAGCGTAGTCTTTAAAGACTCATATAAAAAGTATAATTATATTACAGAAGATGATACAATTTTAGAAGATGATTATGTACTTGTTCCTACGGGAAAAGAAAATATTCCTACAAAGGCCCTGGTCATAGATAAAAATTATTACAATTTAAAAAATGCTCCCTATCCACCAGAAAAAACAAAGAAAATAATTAAAAAACTTAAAAAAGAGGAAAAAAATGAAAAATTTTAATGAAGAAGAATTAAAAAAAATATTCAAAGAACTTGTAGAAATTCATTCACCATCTCTAAAGGAAAAAGAAGTGGCAAAACATATAATAAAATTTTTAGAAAACATAGGCGCAGAAATCTATCTTGATGAGTCTCAAGATACCTATGGAGGAAACTGTCCCACAATTTTCGCCCATATAAAAGGTGAGGGACAAGGAGTCACTTTTTCAGCCCACATGGATGTAGTTGAGCCTAATAAAAATGTAAAAATTGTAGAAGAAGAAAAAATAATAAGAACAGACGGCAGTACCACCTTAGGTGGAGATGACAAAGCAGGACTTGCCACTGTCTTATATGCAATTAAATATTTAAAAGAAAATAAAATTGCCCACAGAGATATTTATTGTATTTTCACACCAGGAGAAGAAGCAGGAATGCTTGGAGCACAAAATATAAATTGGAAGGAAGTTTATAAAAATATAAACCCTGCAAAAAATATGATTGTAGTTGATAACGCTGGCCCTTCCTGCCATGTAGCCTATCAGGCACCCTGTGCATCAAACTACTTCTTAAAAGCCTATGGAAAAACATCTCACGCCGGAATAAATCCTGAAGCAGGAATAAATGCAATAAAAATATTAGCTGAAACTATAAGCAAAATTAAACTTGGAAGAATTGACGAAATTACAACGGCAAATATTTCAGAGATACATTGCGACTTTCCAACAAATGTAGTGCCTGATTATGCTTATTGCCATGGAGAAATGAGATCCCACAAAAAAGAAAAATTGGAACAATATTTATCTGAGTTTGAAAAAATCGGCAAAGAAAGTGCTAAAAAATATGGGGGAAAATTTGAAATAGAAAAAGAATTTGTATATCCGCCCCTAACCTCAAAAGACGATTTAAAATTTGCAAAAGAATTTCAAAAAATATATGCAGACATGGGAATTGATGCAGACTTACAAATAATAGGGGGAGGTTCTGACGCAAACTTTTTTGCAGAAGAAGGCTTTAACTCTATAATAATAGGAGCCGGCATGGAAAAAGTCCACACAAAAGAAGAATATGTGGTAATTGAAGAATTTATAAAAGCTGCAAAAGCTATAATAAAATATCTTACTGAATTTTAAAAGAAAAAAGCTATGGGAAATTTCCCATAGCTTTTTTTATTTACAAGCATTAATTCCTGCAAGGCAACCGTCACAAACAGCTGTTGCAATTTGTTTAACAGGCTTTACACGAATATCTCCTGCAAAGAAAAGTCCTGAAGTTTTTGAAATTATATCTTCATCTAAGAAAGTATTATTAACATTTGCAAAATCCTTTAGAATTTCACTGTTGCCATTTTGACCGATTTGAGCATAAATTTCAATGCCCTTATCATCTTTTATTTCAGAATTTGTCAATTT
The DNA here is from genome assembly GCF_000478985.1 of Peptoniphilus sp. BV3C26. GTDB lineage: Bacteria > Bacillota > Clostridia > Tissierellales > Peptoniphilaceae > Peptoniphilus_B > Peptoniphilus_B koenoeneniae. Next base: position 62,137 of record NZ_AWXB01000058.1, on the reverse strand, counting down.
TGCACTTAAACACTTTCCATTTACAACATTAATTTCAAGTAATTTTGATGAAGTGTGAACCTTAATATTTTCAGAATTTTCAATTTGTCTTTTAAATTCATCAATACACATAAGTTTATCTTGGTCTTGAACTATATGAACTTCCTTTGCAAACTTAGAAATGTAAAGAGCTTCTTTACTTGCACCATCAGATCCACCGTTAATAATGACGGTTTTGCCCTTTAACTCTTCTTCATTTCCTAAAGGCCAATGTTTAACAGAAAAATCTTCCGGAACATTTAAAGGTAATTCTTTTAGACTTGAACCGCAAGCACAAATAACTTTTTGAGATGCATATTGGTCTTTATTTGTTGTAACTTTAAAAGAATCTCCGATTTTTTCGATTTTTTTAACTTCTTCAAATTTTACAGGAATTTGAGAATAATTTAATTGGTCTTCCAATCTTTTTGCAAATTCAGGACCGGTTTCATCCTTTTCAACGGAAGCATAATGGCTAACCTTTGAAACATTTGAAATTAAACCACCGATTTTTTCTTTTTCAAAAACTAAAATATTTTTACCCCTTGCTTTTGCATATAGGGCGGCACTAACCCCACTGGGACCTGCGCCTATAATTATAATATCAATCATTTCTACCTCCAATAAGCTATTATGAAACAAAAATAAAAATTATTCAAAAAAAATAAAAACCGGGCTTATTTCAGCCCGGTAATATATATTTTATTATTTTAAAGTTATATCTTGTGCCATGCCCTTAAGATCAGTATAGGAGAAAATATTCTTGTCTATTTTATATCCCTTACTTAAGTCTATGTCTTGAGCTGTGTATATATTTTTTTGGTTTTTATCATAAATGACAGTTTGCATACTTCCATCTTTATTGCTTGAGAAATTAGCTATAAAGTATGGGGAAGATTTTTCAATACTTTCAACGCTATAACCGTAATTTAAGTCATTTCCGTTTCCATTCATAAGAGAATTATCTCTTCCGTCTATATAATAAATATTTCCGTCAAGAACGTATAGGTCAACTCCGTTATTTCTAACATTTACATTTCTTGAAACTATTTTTTGAGAAAAATCTTTTTCATCTACTTTTATAATATTTCCTTCTCTAAAATAATAAATATATTTTCCGTCATTTTCCAATTTTCCCATTCCAATTGGAGGAAGTTCTTTTTTAACTGTTGGACTTTGAGGATTCGGTTGAGCTTTTTCTGGAGCCTTATTTATAGATTTTATTTCAAGACCGTTTTCATTTGTAAATCTATAAGCCCAGCCAAATTCATCTACACAAAACCTCCAAGTCATTGGGAAATAAGTAACATCTCTAAAAATTAAAAGAGGATATTTTTCATCTTGATTATAAATTGATTTGCCGTTAACTTTAATTTTAAAAGTCGGGATTTCTACAGGATAAGAATTTGCATTTTTAAAACCTTGTCCGTAAAAATGATATTCTCCTCTTATACCTGTTTGATTTATGCCAAGGCCGTCATAAGAATTCCAACTTGTTTCAACTCCTAAAAATCTTGTTGTATAGTAAGTCATTGGAAAATAAGTTATGTCTTTATAAACCAAAAGAGGATATTGACTGTAAGTACCTTCAAAAATTCTATCGTTCAAGGTAACTTTAAAAGTTGGTATGGTTGCATATTGAGCAGCTTGAGTTTTAACTGAAAAAAGTCCCGATAAAATTACTCCACTTAGGGCAAATAAAGATATTTTTTTCATTAATTTCATATAATCATCTCCTTAAGATTATTTTACTATAAAAGTTTTGAAAACATTATTACAATAATAATACAAAATCTCAAAGTTATCAAAAATTTACAAAAGACAAGGGGAAAATAGAAATTTCAATTAAAAAACTTTTAAAAAATTTTTTGAAAATGTTTTCAAAACTTTGTTTAATTTTTATTAAAAGTCTTTTATTTTTAAATAAGTACCTGTATAATAGTTATAGTTAAGTCCAATGACTGGAGGAGGACCTATGAGTTTTTCTTCTTCTGTTAAAGATGAAGTTGCAAAAATTAAAGTAAAGGATAAAAATTTAATCACTAGTGAAATATCGGGACTTTTGGCAACTTGCGGTGCAATTATGCTAAAGGGAGAAAATTTAATTTTATCTTTTAACACTGAAAACCCCTCCGTTGCAAGAAGGATTTTTACTTTTTTAAAAACTTATTCTAAAGATGTTGAAGCTTCTATAAGAAAAAATTATAAGCTTAGAAAAAATAAATATTCAATTAGTTTGTTTGACACTTATGCAGTTAAATCTTTACTTGACAAGGTGTACATAGGACAGGATAAAAGAGTCTTCACCCTTTCAAAGAAAAAACCAAGGCTTACTGAAGAAGAAAAAAGAGCTTTTGTAAGAGGTTGTTTTTTAGGTAGCGGTTCTGTTACCAATCCTGAAAAAACTTACCATTTTGAAATTATTTTTGAAAATAGGGGACCGGCAAATTATTTAATGGAAATTTTATCTGATTATGATATTAAACCGGGTCTTACTCTTAGAAAAGACAAATACCTTATATATTTAAAAGAAGCTGAAAAAATATCGGATTTTTTATCTTTAATAGGGGCATCTAAATCCGTTTTGGAATTTGAAAACATTAGAGTTATTAAAGAAATGAGAAACAATGTTAACAGGCTTGTGAATATGGAAACTGCCAATTTAAATAAAATTGTCAATTCTTCTTTAGATCAGGTTAATGACATTTTATACATTGATAAAGAAATCGGTCTTAATAGTTTAGATGAAAACTTAAGAGAGGTTGCTCTTTTGAGGCTAAAAAATAGAGAATCCTCTTTAAGAGATATAGGTAATCTGTTAAATCCTAAGATTGGGAAAAGTGCAGTAAATTACAGAATGAAAAAATTAAGAGAGATAGCAAAGTTGTTAAGGAGTGGTGACTATGGTAACAAAAGAAATAAAACTTTCTAACGAAGACGGACTTCACGCAAGAGCGGCGGCACTTTTCGTGAGAACTGCAAATAAATATGAATCTGAAATCAGTCTTTCATGTCATGAAGATGAAGTTAACGGAAAAAGCATAATAGGGATTATGTCTTTGGGAGCTTTTGAAGGAGAAAACGTAAAAATAAAATGCGATGGTCCTGATGAAGAAGAGGCTTTAAAAAGTTTAACTTCCCTTATTGAAAATAATTTTATAAATGTTTGATTAGAGCTTTCAGTGTAAAGCTCTTTTATATTTAAAGGTGATTTTATGTTTACACATCTCCACGTCCACAGTGAGTATTCTCTTCTTGACGGATCCATTAGAATAAAGGATTTGCCAAAAAAAGTTAAAGAATTGGGAATGGATTCTTTAGCCCTTACTGACCATGGAAATATGTTTGGAATTATACAATTTTATAAGGAATGCTTGAAAGAAAATGTAAAACCTATTTTAGGCTGTGAAGTTTATGTGGCGGAAAAGGGACTTTCAGATAAGACAAGGGACAATAAAAGATTTCATTTAATTTTGCTGGCAGAAAATGACGAGGGCTATGCAAACTTAATGAAAATTGTATCCATAGGCTGGGTGGATGGCTTTTATTACAAGCCAAGGATTGACTATGAAGTTTTAAAAAAATATTCTAAGGGCCTTATTGCCCTTTCAGCCTGTCTTGCAGGTGAGGTTCAAAGAAATATTTTAAATAGGGACTTTGAAGGAGCCATTGAAGCAGCTGAAAAATATAGGGATATTTTTGGAGAAGGCAATTTTTTTCTTGAACTGCAAAATCATGGCATAAAAGAACAACTTGAAGTTAATAAATATCTTTTGGAAATTCATAAAAAAACTGGAATCGGGCTTGTTGCAACAAATGACGTCCACTACCTAACAAAGGATGATGCTGAGGCTCACGATGTTCTTCTTTGCATCCAAATAGGAAAAACTCTTGATGACAAGGATAGGATGAAATTTCAAACCCAGGAATTTTATTTAAAAAGCCCAGAAGAAATGGAGGAGCTTTTTTCATCTTATCCAGGCGCTATTGAAAATACTGAAAAAATTGCAAAAAGGTGCAATGTAAATATAGAATTTCACAATTATAAATTACCGAAATTTACAGCTCCTGATGGAATGAAAAATGAAGATTATTTAAAAAAATTAAGCATAGAGGGCTTAAAAGAAAGATATAAAGAAATAGACGACAAAATTCAAAAGAGATTTGAGTTTGAATTTAACACAATTCTTTCCATGGGCTATGTAGATTATTTTTTAATTGTAAGAGACTTCATAAATTATGCCAAAAAAAATAATATTCAAGTAGGACCTGGAAGAGGATCTGCAGCAGGCTCTATAATTTCCTATGCCTTAGGAATTGTAGATGTTGACCCCTTAAAATTTAATTTGCTCTTTGAAAGATTTTTAAATCCTCAAAGAGTGTCCATGCCTGATATAGACATAGACTTTTGCTATGAAAGACGAGAAGAAGTTATTGAATATGTAAGACAAAAATATGGCCAAGACCACGTTTCACAAATAGTAACTTTCGGAACCATGGCAGCAAGGGGAGCCATTCGTGATGTAGGTCGTGTAATGGGAATTTCCTATTCAAAAGTTGATTACATTGCAAAGCAAGTACCCCAACAATTAAATATGACCCTAGAAAAGGCCCTTGAAATTTCTTCAGAACTTAGAAATTTATACGAAGAAGATCAGGTAAAAAAACTTATTGATACGGCGCTAAAAATAGAGGGGCTTCCAAGGCACACTTCAACCCATGCGGCAGGAGTTGTAATTGCAGATAGACCTATAACAGATTATGTACCCCTTGCAAGAAATGATGATATCATTTTAACGGAATTTAATATGACAGAGCTGGAAGAACTTGGTCTTTTAAAAATGGACTTCTTAGGCCTTAGGACCTTAACAGTTATAAGAGATGCAGTAGACATGATTGAAAAAAATTATGGGGAAAAAATAGACTTTAAAGACCACTCCTATGATGATAAAAATGTTCTAAGACTTTTTGAAAAAGCCAACACCCTTGCAGTATTTCAATTTGAATCTCAAGGAATGAGAAATTTTTTAAAAGAGCTTAAACCAGATGCTTTTGAAGATTTAGTTGCAGCAAATGCCCTATTTAGACCAGGACCCATGTCGCAAATTCCAAAATTTATAGAATCGAAGCACGATAAATCTAAGATAAATTATATTCATCCTGCCCTGGAAGATATACTTTCTTCAACTTATGGTTGTATAGTTTATCAGGAACAGGTTATGCAAATTGTGCAAAAAATAGGGGGATACTCCCTGGGAGAAGCTGACATTTTAAGACGTGCCATGAGCAAAAAAAAGATGTCGGTTATGGAAGAAGAGAGAAAAAACTTTATTTATGGAAAAGTTGATGAAAAGGGAGAAATTTTACTTACAGGAGCTCTTCGAAATGGCCTTGATGAAAAAAGTGCCAATGCAATTTATGATTTGATGATAGATTTTGCAAACTATGCCTTTAATAAATCCCACTCCCTTGCCTATTCAGTAGTTGCTTATAGGACGGCCTATTTAAAATATTATTATCCAAAAGAATTTATGGCGGCACAGATTTCATCTTTTATGGATAGACCAAAACAAATTGCCCTTTATGTTGAAGAATGTAAAAGACTTGGCATAAAAGTCCTGTCTCCCCATATAAATAAGAGCTTTAAAAAATTTACTGTAGAAAAAGATTCTATAAGATTCGGCTTAAGTGCAGTAAAAAATGTGGGAGTAAATTTTATTGATGCAATAGTTGAAGCAAGAAAAAGCGGAGAATTTATTTCCATGACGGATTTTGTCAGAAGGGTTATAAAAATAAATTCCAATGCTATAAATAAAAGGGCCCTTGAGTCTTTAATAAAAAGCGGCGCCTTTGATTGCTTTAAGGGCAACAGGGCACAATATATGGCAGTTTATGAAAAAATTATAGATTTAATTACAGGCATAAAGAAAAATAATGTGGAAGGTCAATTTTCCATGTTTAAAGCTTCAAGTGACGAAGATAATTTGCCTAGACTTAAAGATTTTTCTCAATCTATGAAACTTGAAATGGAAAAAGAAATTTTAGGAATTTATGCATCGGGTCACCCCTTGGACTCCTATAGAAGTGCAATACAAATAAATTCCGACACTTCTACAGTTTTGATAAATGAAGAAGGGAAAAATAATGATAAGGTAAAAATTGCTGGAATCATAAAAACCAAAAGAAAATTGGTAACAAAAAATAATAAACTTATGTGTTTTGCAAGTTTGGAAGACTTTTACGGCAATGTGGAATTAATAATATTTCCAAATGTTTTTTCCCAATTTCAAGATTTGTTTGAAGAGGGAAAAGTCCTTGCCATTGAAGGATATATAAGTCTAAGCGATGTGGAAGAAGCAAAAATAATTGTGGATTCTGCAAGAAAAATAGACCTTGAAGAAAATAAAAGACTCTATATTTCAGTGGAAGATATAAATTCTGAAAATATAAATTCAATAAAAAATATTTTAAGAAGATATAAGGGCAAGGTCCCGGTTATAATTTACGATGAAAAAAGTAAAAAGCCCTATGGAGTTTCAAAAGATATGTGGATATCTCTTGAAAACTTTGATAATTTAAAAATAGAGCTTTTAAACTATTTAAATAATAATGACAATAAAATAATTGTTAAGTAGGTGTTTTATGAAAAAAATAGGAATACTTTGTTCCGGAGGAGATGCTCCGGGAATGAACAGCGCCCTTCGTGCAGTTGTAAGAAGTGCAATTTTTGAAGGAATTGAAGTTTTTGGAATAAAAAATGGATATGAAGGTTTAATAGACGGTAGTCTTGTGCCTATGGTAGAAAGTTCCGTTGCAGATATAATTCAAAAGGGAGGAACTATTTTAGGAACCTCCCGTTCTGAAAGATTTACAAAAAAAGAAGGAGTCTCCCAGGCCCTTAATGTTTTAAAAGTTTATGGAATAGAAGGCTTAATAGTCCTTGGAGGAGATGGGTCCATGAGAGGAGCATATAGCCTCTACAAGGAAGGTTTCCCTGTTGGCCTTATACCATGTTCAATAGACAACGATATGGACTATACAGACTATACTGTGGGCTTTTGGACGGCAGTTGATACTGTTACTGATGCCATTTCAAAAATAAGGGACACAACAGACGCTCACAACAGGGCAAATGTTGTAGAAGTAATGGGAAGAAATTGTGGAGATATAGCTCTTTATGCAGGAATATCAGGAGGAGCTGAATCAATTTTAGTTCCAGAGAATAAAGCAGACATAGATGATATAGCAAGAAAAATGCTCATGGGAAAAAATAGGGGCAAAAGACACCACATAATCCTTGTGGCAGAAGGGCTCGGCCATGCCCACGAAATTGCAGAAAAACTCCAAAAAATAACAGAAATTGAAACAAGGGTAACAATTCTTGGCTACATTCAAAGGGGAGGAAGTCCCTCATCAGTTGACAGAGTTTTAGCATCTGCAATGGGTAACGTCTTAGTAAAAAAAATGATTGAAAATGATGAAAATAAAGCCCTGGCTGTAGGAATAAGAAACGGAAAAATCTTTACAGAAGATTTTGAAAGAGCCTTTAATAGAAAAAAAGTTTTTTCAAAAAACTTATACGATATAATGAAAATAGTATCAATTTAAAATAAAAAGAGGTAAAAATGTCACTTAATATAGTTTTTTATGAACCTGAAATCCATTGGAATACAGGAGCCATAGCAAGGACCTGCGGACTTACTCACTCAAAGCTCCACCTAATAAAACCCCTTGGATTTTCCACTGACGATAAGCATTTAAAAAGAGCAGGCTTAGATTATTGGCACCTGGTAGATATAAGTTATTATGATTCCTATGATGAACTGTTAAAAAAATATCCAGACAGTAACTTTTATCTTGCCACAACAAAAGCAAAGAAAAAATATACAGATGTAAAATATAAGGACGGAGATTTTATAGTTTTTGGACCTGAAACAAGGGGATTGCCAGAAGATTTAATATTTTCAAATTATGAAAAGGCTATAAGAATTCCTATGCTTAAGGACTTTGGAAGAAGTTTAAACCTTGCAAACTCTGCAAATATAATTTTATTTGAAGCCCTAAGACAACTGAACTTTTTAGACTTAGAATGATTGGAGAAAAAATGATAGAAGCAAACACAATATATTTTGACTTTGACGGAACCTTGCACAACACAATGAAAATATATAAAAGCGCCTTAGATGATGGAGTAAAATTTTTAAAAAATTTAGGAATAGAACCTAAAAATTTAAGCCCTGAAACTTATCACACTTGGCTTGGCTATAATGCAGGAGAAATGTGGAAAAAAGTCTTACCAGATGCTGATGATGAGATAAGAAAAAAAGTAAAAATCCTTGTAGGCAAAAAAATGCAGGAAAATTTAAATGAGGGAAAGGGAACCTTATATGATGGAGTTGATGAGACTCTTTTAGAACTAAAAAAGAGAAATAAAACTTTAGTCTTTCTTTCCAACGCAAGAACTTCCTACTATGAAACAGTAAAAAAAGTATTTAAACTGGAAAAATATTTTGATGATTTTTTAACATCAGAAGCCTTTAAAGAGATTCCCAAAGAAGAAATTATAAAAAGAACAATGAAGAAATACAAAAGGAATTATATAGTAGTGGGAGACAGGTTTTTTGACATACAGGGTGGAATAAAAAACGGCTTGGACACAATATTTTGTAATTACGGTTTTGGAGAAAAAAAAGAAGGAAAAGAAGCAAGTGCGAGAATTGATGATATAAGAGAACTTTTAGAAATAATTGAATAATAAAAAAAGAGGATAGAATTTTTGAAAGAGAAATCAAAAATTTTATCCTTTTTTATTAAACAACTTTTAAGAAAATTTCAGCCATGGCAAAATAAATTAAAAGAGCTGCTGAGTCTATTATTGTAGTAATAACGGCAGAAGCCATAATGGCTGGGTCTATGTTTACTCTTTTTGCAAAAAGAGGTAAAAGAGCCCCTAAGAATTTTGAAAATACAACAGTAAAAAATACTGTAAAAGAAATTAAAAAGGCAATTCTTGGTGAAGATGAAGTAAATAAAATTACCCTTAAAAAATTCACAACAGAAAGAACCGCTCCTGCAATAAGTCCAACTCTCATTTCCTTAAAAATAACTTTTAAAGCATCAGCCATGGTAATTTCACCAGTTGCCATTGCACGAATAACAACAGTTGAGCTTTGAGCACCGCAATTTCCTCCAGTATCAGTAATCATGGGAATGAAAGTAGTAAGGATAATGAATTGAGAAATAATTCCGTTAAACCTATCTACAATATGACCTGTAACCGTTGCTGAAATCATTAAAATCAAAAGCCAAGGGATTCTGTTTTTTGCCAGTTGCCAAGGAGTTTGATCCAAATATTCATCATCGGAAGGATTAATAGCAGCCATCTTGTGAAAGTCTTCTGTGGCTTCTTCTTCGACAATATCCAAGATATCGTCAAAAGTTATAATGCCGCAAAGTCTGTGTTCGCCGTCAACAACGGGAAGAGCAAGATAGCCATATCTTGTGAACTTATCAGCAACTACTTCCTGGTCATCAAGAGTGTTAACAAAAATAACATCATCAGTCATTATATTTTTTATAAGTTCATTTTCATCACTTATAACTATTGTCCTTAAAGATACAAAACCAAGGAGCATTTTATATTCATTTTCAACATAGCAAGTGTAAATAGTTTCCTTATCTATACCTGTGGTCTTAATGTATTGAAGGGCTTCCTTAACAGTCATCTCAGGTCTTAAGCTTACATACTCTATAGTCATTATAGAGCCGGCAGAATCTTCAGGATATCTTAAAAATTCATTTACAAGTTTTCTTGTGTCTGGAGTGGAATTTTTAAGAACTTTTGTTACAACATTGGCAGGCATCTCTTCCAAGACGTCAATCATATCGTCAAAATACAATTCTTCTAAGATTGAACGAAGTTCTTCATCAGTTATGGAATTTACAATTCTAAGTTTGTTATACATTTCCATGTATGAAAAAACATCAGCCCCCATTTCCTTGGGAAGCATTCTGAAAATTAAAAGCATGGTCTTATCGTCAAAGTCTTCGATAATCTCTGCAATATCAACAACGTTCATTTCAGCCATTGTGCTTTTAAGTTCTTTTAAGTTTTTTTCATCAATGAGTTTTTTAAAATATTCTCTATTTTCCGAGTATTCACTATAGTCCATAAGTCACCTCCATAGTTTTTGTCCATATCCATTCTAACAGTAAAGATAAAAAAATAAAACTCCGCAAGAAGCGAAGTTTTAAATTAATTTAATTTATTTGCCATGGATTTAAAGAAAAGACCAACAATTTGAGAGAACCTATTGAGCTTTGTAATATAGGCAAAATCATTTCCATAAATAATTTTTTCCTTAGGTAAATCTTCTGGGTTTCCAGTAAAGACACCTAAGACATTAATGCCCTTAAGCTTAGCATTTAAGACTTCTTTTGAAGTATCGTAAAGGGCAAAATCATCAGTGTAATCTCTAACATCCAACTTTTTTCTTCCGAGAATGGCAAGATTAACTTCATCATTAGGTCTTCCATCAGATAAGACAATTAAAAATTTTCTATCTTCCTTGTTTTTATCAATTAGATAATTCATAAGCTTTATAGCAAGGCCATCCCTGTTTGAGCCTCTTGCCTGGTAAGAAAAAATATCCTTATTTTTTGAAATATCGTCATTATAGTTTCTATATTCACGAATGGTAAGATAATTAAAAAGATTATTAAAGGCTAAAACCCTATTTTTAATTTTCAACTGACAAAGGGCAGAAGAAATAATATAGGCTTGAATGGCAACCTGAGCTTCTCTTTCATTTTGACTGGCAGAAGAATCCAGCAAAATGTCCACAGTAATTTGTCCCTTGTCATCAATAAAATTCTTTTTAAAAACTTTTGGGTCCTCAATATAATTTATTTTCCAAAGTTTTGAAACCTCAAGAGAGCCGCTTTTTGAATAAAGACTGTATTCTTCACTTTCCTTTAAGAGAGAATTTTTTATAACTTCTCTTAAGTTTCTGATTCCACGAAGATATTTAAGCTTATTTTTTTCAAACTCACTATAATTTTCCTTAAACTTTTCAAGGCTTATTTCCTTGTAGTAAGTGTCCTCTTTAAACTGGCCCTTGGTCCAATAGATTTTAATATTGGAATGGATCCCCTTAGAAATGCTGTTTTCAAGTTTTTGAATTTGATTTTTCCCAAGAGAAAGCTGACCGTAATTTTTTTCTATTACAGAAAGAAAATCTTCATTGCCGGCACTTCCATCCTTTTTATCCTTAACAAGCTTTAAATTTTCATAATTTTCTTCAAAAAATTCAGAAGAGCCTATGTTAAATTTTTCCAATTCATAATCTTTTAAAAATTGAGAATTGGATTTAGAAGAAGTCTTTAAACCAAGAGTCTTTCTACTTTTAATTTTTTCCTTAGTATCTTCTATTTTTTCTTTGGAAAGAGTCTTATCAAGATGAAAATATTTAAGATAAATTCCACTTAAAAAATCCATAAGCTCATTAACATCTTTAATGGAGCTTTTGAAAATTAAATTTAAAATTTCAACTATATTTTTGTGAGCCTTGGGATAAATTCCCCTTTCAAACTGAAAATAAGAAAGAGTAAGCTCATGGGCAAAAGAAGTGTTTCTTGTAAAAGTTAAAGTTTTAAAAATTTCATCACAATAATTTTTCCTAATGGAAATAAGGCCAGGTCTTTCCTTAAAAAGCTCTTCCTTTAAATTTTTATCAAGAGTTAAAAAGGCAAGACATAAAAAATCATCTTTGTTATTAAATTTTAAAAAAGTGCTTCTTGCAAAATCAACAAAATAATCCATTTGATATTTTTTAAAAGCATAGCCTAAAAGACAAACTTGGTAAAAAGAATCGGGATTAAAAATTTCATAGCCCCTTGCAAGATAATTTTCAGACACCGTCCAAAACAAATTGTCCCGGCGGTCCTTATTAATTTTCAAAAAAATCCTCCGGTTTAATAGAAAAATCAAAAAGAGTTTTGCAAGTATCCATAACAATTTCCTTTTCATAGGGATCAAAAGCCTTGTCCATTATGCCCATTTCAAGAGAAGGAATAAGGCCGAGACCAATTTTCATAAGTTCAAGAGAAGCAATCATCCCTCTTAAATCTATGGTCTTTGAAGAAATTTCTGAATTTAAAGACTTATCCTGCAAATCTAAAAAGAGTCTTGCAAATCTTTCCAAAAATTCCTCTTTTAAATTGCCCTCTTTTTTTAAAATTTTCTTTAAATCTTCAAACTTTATCCTGGGCATATCAATAACTAAAAATCTTGAAACCAAAGCCTCATTTAAATCTCTTGTACCTATATAACCGTAGTTCATAGTAGCAATAAATCTTGTAGCTTCGTGTAATTTTAACTTATCATAGCCAGGAACATCTATTACCCTTCTGTAATCAAGAGCCGAATGGATAGCAGAAAGGCTTTCATTTTTCGCCATATTAATTTCATCTAAGATACCAAAGCCACCGTAAAATCCACATTGATAAATAGGACCCTTTTTTAAAGTAACCCTACCATCCTTAAAAGTATCAGATCCTATTAAAGAATCAGAATCAGTACTTACATTAAGAGAAATCGTCCAAAGGGGTCTTGAAAAAAGAAGAGCTAAATTTTCTGCCAAAACATTTTTTCCCGTTGCCTTAGGGCCACTTAAAAGCAAATGGTGGCCGGATAGGATCCCTGCTATTGCCTTTTCCCAAACCTCTTTACCGTAGTATACAAAACGTGGATCGGGAATACGGTCCTTAAGATTTTCTTCCAATTTATAAAAAGCCTTAAATTTATCAACTTCTTTTAAGAGGGATTCATTTACTCCCTCATTTATTAAAATATCTTTTAACATTTTTATCCTCCGATAAAATATTATAACAGAAATAAAAAGACCTTATATAGTTTTAATCTTGTAATAAAGTCTTAATAAGGAATCTGACAATTAAATGTTATAATTAAATTAATAAAAAATAGGAGGAGTGTAATGAAAAATTTTAAAAGACATTTGTCAATGTTACTTGCCTTTATAATGCTTGTAACAATAATACCCTTTAAAAGTTTTGCAGCAAATAATGTAAAAATTTATAATGTAAAAGTTACTAATGGAGAATTTGATTTAATGGATTCTTACATTAAAGATGAAGATGAAAGTAAAAAAATAACTTTCAACCAATTTAGAAGAGAATATAGTCAAGATCCTTGGAGTCAAGGTTGGGGAACTTATGATAACAATGGGCTTTCATACATCTATGATGATGGAAATAGGAATACTTATAAAATAATTGTTCCTTCAAAAAATGTTTATTATGGTGGAAATTATATTCTAGTTCTAAAAAATGGTAGGGCTGTTGATCAATTGCATATTAGTGAAGTTAATACAAGATTTGATAATATAGGTTCCGAAGAATATTTAAAAGAAAATACAAAATTTGAAGTTGAAGAGGGAATTTTATATCTTTATCTACCAATGCTTGCTAACGGACAAAAAGGAATCTATAAAATTGATGACAAAGAAGCCCAAGAATTTTATAGAGATAAAATAGAAGTTGATCGTATTTATAACTATGGCTATGACTATAGATATGGTCAAAGACCTGAATTAAAAAATCACACGGCAGAAATAACCGTAACTGGAAAAGATAAAAAAATTTCATACACAGTTAAGTATAATCCAAGTTATGATTCTTTGAGAATCAACTATGCCTATATAGTAGGAAATAATCTTGTTTTAAACATTACTTCTGACTTTGGAATAAATGAAAGAGGGATCCAATATAGGCCAAGAGGTGATAGAGATTACAAATATGTTGATGACAATCATGGTCTTGGATATTCCTCAAGCAATAGATATCTTTTAGGAAGTTATAACGAAAACTATTATGACCCCAATAAGATTTATGACAAAAATGATTATGTTATAAAAAATGTTTTAAAGCCATCTATTCAAGAAATAATGGTAACAGACAACGGCGGCGCACGAAGATATGCAGAAATACAAATAAACTCTGAAGATGATACAAAAGTTTTATATGGAACAGCACCAAAGCAAGTTTCAGACTTTTTAAATAAGATTAAAAACGGCATTGATGTTCCAAGAGTTAAAACAAAGGATTTAATCATCCTTAAAAAGGGTGAATACCTTGATACTTTTAGAGAATTTGGAAATGAAATAAAAGATACCTTTAGAAATTTCAGTCAATATGAACTTACTTTCTCTTCACCACAAATTAATAATTTCTCTTCAAACTATCAAAAATTTGACAGCGTGGGAAGATATGAAATTGAAATTTCAAGGACAAACTCTTCAGATAAATTTAAATTTACAGTTCTTGTAATTGATGGAAAAAATAATGTTTTAAATTATGAACTTGTTAAAAATCCAAAGGCAAAGAAAGAAACCTTTAAGCCTATGGAAGCTTTTAAATTTAACACATCAGACAAGAAAGATCCAAATCCAATAGGATACTATGCAATCTATGACGGAAAATATTACAGAATGAATGATGACATCAAATTTAAAGCAGGAGAAACAAAGGCAAAATTCACTGTAAGAGATATTATAAACAACAGAGACATTCAAGTAGAAATTGAACAAACAATGCTACAAACAATGACAAAAGCTGAAGCAAGAAATAAATTTACAGATATTTTCGGACACTGGGCTGAAGATAAAATTGTAACTATGGTTGCAATGGGTGTAATAAACGGATATCCTAACAACACCTTTAGACCAGAAAATAAAATTTCAGATAGAGAAGCTCTTTCAATGCTTGGACTTTTTGCTCAAACTCTTGATGAAAACAAAGTTAATAAAGTTGTAAATGAAAATCCTTATTTCTCATCATCAACATGGGGAAATGAAAATGTAAAATATGTTCTTCAAAGAATTCCTACAAATATTTTCTCAGGAAAGAATCTTGAAGATAATATTACAAGAGAAGAAGTTGCTTATGTAATGGCTCATCTATTTAAATATAACAACACAGGAAGCGACAAGGGCCTTTCAGACGTTTCAAGTTCAGCATACGCTCAAGAAGTTAGACAATTAATTTCTGCAGGAACTATAAGCGGATATCCTGAAGGAAAATTCAAACCTAAGAACAACATTAAGAGAAGCGAATTTGCAACAATGTTATTCTTTATTCCAGGAATCAACTTTGATTTTGTAAAATAATAAAAAATTAAGAAAAGGCGGACCTTAGGTCTGCCTTTTTTCATATGTAAAAAATAAATTTTAAAAATGCTTCACGTAGAGCGTAAAAAAATATTTTATAAAAAATTTTGTTTTTTTTCTCCCACCAAATTCACGCGGACCGGTAAACCGGTCCCTACAGCCCACAAAGGCCCACGCACAAATTTATTGTAATTTAATCCAAACATGAAATCCACACGCGAATGTGGGGTAATTTTATGCGAAGAGATTTCAAAAGATTAAAACCCTGCAATCGAATGTAGGGACCAATTTATTGGTCCGGCGGCGAAGCCGAATAATTTGAAACAAAATAAAAAAATGAAAAAGAAAAGTTGTGGAAAAAATATAAATTGAAAAAATTAAAAAAATAAAAAGATGCTCTACGTAGAGCGTAAAAAAATATTTTATAAAAAATTTTGTTTTTTTCTCTCACAAAAGACACGCGGACCAACAGCAAATATCTGCTATTGGTCTGGTGGAGAATCCGAATAAAAGAAAAAAACATAAAAATAAAAGACTCTAATGAGTCTTTCATTTTTTAGAGATTTATTATGCATTAGTTAGTCCGGTTAAAAATTAATGGACTTAAGATATTTGATTGGATAAATAACAAATCTTTTACAATATGTATTATTTATCCGGTAAAATCGGCTATAATCTGGTATTTTATTTGTATTAATTTATTTTTCATGGTTAATATAAAATATAATTTATGAGAGGTTCAGATTTATTTTACCTATCAAATAGCTTAAATATATGATAGCAATTATCACTAATCTTGTCAATCATTTTTTTTTAAAATTTTTGAAAATTTTTTATTTTAAATTTTATGATAGAAAATTGTTTTTATCCTTAATAGGGGTATATATTTAAAAATAAAACAAATTTGATGAGGAGAGAAAAAAATGAAGATTTTTCCTATAAAGGCCTTTGAAGATAATTATATTTGGCTTATTGAAAAAAATAATGGAGTAATTATTGTTGATCCTGGTCAAAGTAAAGATCTTTTAAATTATTTAAGGGACAAAAAGCCATATGGTATTTTACTTACTCATAACCATTATGACCACACAGGAGGGGTCATGGACATTAAAAAAGTTTATGGAGATATTTTGGTATATGGTCCAGAGGAAACTAGCCTTATAAACGATGTGAACCTTTCTGACGGAGATGTTTTTAGCCTTATGGGTTTGAATTTTTCAGTTATGGAAACTTCTGGGCATACCCATGGTCACCTTTCTTATTTATTTGATGACAATCTATTTTGTGGAGATGCTCTTTTTATGGCAGGATGTGGTAGGGTTTTTACAGAAGATTACCAGTTGGCTTTTAAGACTATTGAAAAGTTTAAGGGTCTTAGTGATTTTATAAAGGTTTATCCGGCTCATGAATATAGTCTTCATAATTTGGATTTTTCTAAAAAATTTATGCCCAGTGCTAGGGTGGATGAAGAGTATAAAAGGGTTAAGGCTCTTAGGGAAAACAATAAGGTAACTTTACCTACTAGCATAGGTCTTGAAAAGGAAATAAATCCTTTTTTTAGGGCTAAGAATTTTGAAGATTTTGTAAGACTCAGAAAGGAAAGGGACAATTTTTAATAAAAAATAAAAAAACGATGAGATTTTAATTTTCTCATCGTTTTTTGAATTATAAAAATCTTTATTTATCATCTTTCATTGAGCATGAACCCTTGTCGCAACCACAGCCACAGCCGCAGTCACAACCTTTAGTTTTTTTGACATGCTTTATAGCAAAAACTACTACGATTAAAAGGATGATACCTATAATCCAAGTTACCATTAGTTAAGCACCTTCTTATTTTTTAAATCTTTTTCATATAGATTTTCTTTTGTCCTGTCAGGTCTGAATATGAAGTATAGATAAACTATAAGGATAACCAAAGCTACTCCTGTTCCTAAGCTGAAGGCTTCTTTTAATACAAGAACTCTTCCGAATTGATAAATCATAAGAGCTATTGTATAAGAGAAAACGATTTGGTAAGCAGTTGCAAAGGCAAACCACTTCGCTGAACCCAATTCGGATTTTATTGAACCTAAAGCTGCAAAGCAAGGAACTGTAAGTTGGTTAAAGAATACAAAGGCAAAAATAGTTACAGGGTTAAATTGTGTGCTTAAAAGTTGTATAAGGGGAGCAACGTTATCTTCAACATCTCCAAGACCTGCAACAACTCCATAAGTTCCAACAACAACTTCCTTTGCAACAAGACCTAAAATTGTAGAAACAGTAGCCATCCAGTTTCCGAAACCTAAAGGTTTAAAGATAAAGGAAAGTTTCTTTCCTACAAAAGCAAGGATTGAATCTGCTGAAGCATCATCCCAAGAAAGAAATTGACCGCTTGTAGAAATATTTTGTAAGAACCAAATAACAATAGTCATAAGAAGGATTATTGTTCCGGCTTTTATAACGAAAGCCTTGCCTCTGAAATATGTTGCACGAAATACATTGTAGGCACTTGGCATATGATATTCAGGAAGTTCCATTACGAAAGGAGCAGGATCACCGTGGAATAGGTTTGTCTTTTTAAGCATAATTCCTGAAAGAATTACGGCAGTAATTCCTCCGAAGTACCAAACTGGACCATACCACCAAACACCTGGGAAAAATGCTGCAAAAAGTGCTATGATGGCAGTTTTTGCACCACAGGGCATAAAGGATGAAACCATAATTGTCATACGCCTATCATTGTTGTTTTCAATGGTTCTTGTTCCCATAATTGCAGGAACTGAACAACCTGTTCCGATTAAAATAGGAATAAATGATTTTCCTGAAAGTCCAAATCTCCTAAAAATTCTGTCCAAAATAAAGGCTATTCTTGACATGTAACCGCAGTCTTCCAAGATTGCTATACAAAGGAAAAGAGCAACAATTACAGGTAAGAATCCTAAAACAGCTCCAACTCCTGCGACTATACCATCAACAATAAGAGATGTAAGCCAAGGAGCAGTACCAGCACCTTCTAAAAACTTTTGAACGTTTCCTCCTACAATTTCTGCAAAGAATACATCATTTACCCAGTCAGTTACAGGACCACCAACGATTTTTACGGCAAAGTAATAAATACCTATCATTAGAATTGCAAAAATTGGAATTGCTAAAAATCTGTTGGTAACAATTTTATCTATTTTGTCAGATGTTGTAAGTCCTAGATTTTTTTTCTTTACTGAATTTTGAGTAAGCTTTGTTACAAAGTTATATCTGTTGTCAGTGACTATTCCTTCAGCATCGTCATCATAAGCTTCTTCAAAATCATCTCTTATTTCTTTAAGTCTTTTGCTTTCTTCAGAAGTAAGAGAATAATCTTCTAAGACTTTTTCGTCTTCTTCAAACATCTTTACAGCCAACCATCTTTTTGAGATATGGTCTCTAATGGAAGAAAAGTTTTCAATTTCCTTAAAAGCTTCTTCAAGTTTAGAATCAAAAGTTATAAGTTCTTCATTTTTAGTTGCTGCAAGCTTTCTTGCTTCTTCGATTAAAGTATTGATGTTTTTGTGGTGAAGAGCTGAAATTTCAACTACTTTACACTTTAAAATATTTTCAATTTTTTTTTGTATCTATTGTATCCCCGTTTTTTTCAACAACATCAATCATGTTAAGAGCTAAAATAAGAGGAATTCCTATCTCTATAAGTTGAGTTGCAAGATACAAATTTCTTTCTACATTTGAAGCATCAACAACATCTATAATTACATCAGGATGTTCATTAAGTAAAAAATCTCTTGATACAACCTCTTCAAGGGTATAGGGAGAAAGAGAGTATATACCAGGAAGGTCAGTAAAAAATACATCCTTATCATTTTTATAGCGTCCGGTCTTTTTTTCTACAGTAACTCCGGGCCAGTTACCTACATATTGATTAGCTCCGGTCAAAGCATTAAACAAGGTTGATTTACCACTGTTTGGATTGCCGGCAAGAGCAATATTAATTGTCATTTTCTCGTCCCAAAACTTGTTCAATTTCAATTAACTCAGCATCATCACGTCTTATACTAAGTTCATAGTTACGTACGTTAATTTGTACAGGATCTCCAAGAGGGGCAACTTTTCTTATAAAAATTTTGCTTCCCTTAGTAAGCCCCATGTACATAATTCTTCTTTTTAAAGGACCCTTGCCATTGATTTTTGTAATTGTGTAATAATTACCAACGACAGAGTCTTTTAAAGTAAGTTTTTCGTCCATTTTTATAACTCCTCTACAATTATTTTTTTGGCGATATCTTTTCCAAGAGCAAGTCTCGAATCTTTAATTTTAACTATTAAATTTCCGTCATTTTCAAAAACAACACGAACTTTAGCTCCCTTTACAAAGCCTAAATTGGCTATATGAGCTAAAATTTCATCCTTTGTTTTTTTATCTTTAATCATGGCAACTTTAAGATCCACATCCTTAGGAGCCATTATAAGACTAATCAAAACATCACCTCATTATTTAAAATTTAACTTTTAAAAGAATTTATTTAAATTTATAAAAAATTCCGAAATGCCTTTTAATAAAATTATCAATATTAAAAGGCATTAAATAATGTACTATAAGTGATACATAAAATAAGTGATACATAAAATCAATGATATTAATTATATTTTAGAATAAAAAATAAATAAAATTTTATAAAAAAGAAATTTTAATTTATAATATTTAAAACAAATTAAAAAAATATTTTTAAAATATAATTATATTTATTAAATAGGAGAAAAAATGAAAGGAATTAGTGCAAATTTAATAATAGCTTTAGGCTGTATTATTCCAGGCCTTATGACAGGGCTTGGAGCAATACCCATATTTTTTACAAAATCAGTATCACAAAAGGTCCTGGATGTACTTTTAGGAGCGGCAGCGGGAGTTATGCTTTCGGCGACCTGTTTTTCCTTAATACTTCCCAGCATAGAATATGGAGGAGGAGATTTAAAAGCAGTATTAATTGCATCGGCGGGTATATTTTTAGGGGCTTTAATGCTGGATATGATTGATAAGTATGCACCCCATGAGCATTTAATAGATAAAAGAGTTGAAGGGAAAAATACTGAAAGTTTAAAGAAAATTTGGCTTTTTGTAATTGCCATAACAATTCATAATTTTCCCGAAGGACTTGCAACAGGAGTAGGATTTGGAACGGAAAATATTTCAAATGGTATAGCAATAGCTTTAGGAATAGGACTACAAAATATGCCTGAAGGAATGGCAGTAGCCCTTGCCCTTGTAAGAGAAGATTATTCAAAGAAAAGCGCCTTTTTAATTGCATTATTTACAGGGCTTATTGAACCCCTTGGAGCTTTTTTAGGCTTTGGTTTAGTATCTATATTTAGACCCTTAATAGGATTTATCCTAGCCCTTGCAGGAGGAGCTATGCTTTTTGTAATAAGCGATGAAATAATCCCCGAAACCCATTCCAACGGTTTTGAAAGGGAAGCAACATATGGGATTATAATAGGCTTTATAATAATGATGATTTTAGACATACTTTTAGGATAAAAATAAGGAGGAAAAAATGAAAGACAAAAGATTTAAAAAAATTTATGGCCAAGGATTTGTAGACAATCTAAATATCTTTATAGATTTGGAAACTGGAGTAAATTATTTGTCCTTTGTAAACGGATACGCAGGAGGTCTTACACCCCTTCTTGATAAGGACGGAAAAGTAGTAATAACAGATCCAAGGGAATATGAAGATTAAAAAATAAAAATGCTTCACGTGAAGCGTAAAAAATATTTTGTAAAAAATATTGATTTTGTTTTCTCGCCATAGAGTCTTATAGAAGTTTTGTAGGGACCAACTTTGAAGACCTAACCCGATTTTTGAAAAAAATCGTGGTAGGTCTCATGCAACTATTTGCCCAAATCTTTGATTTGGCTGCAAATATCTGCTATTGGTCCGGCGGCGAAGCCAAATAAAAGAAAATAAAAAAACGAAAAAGAAAAAATATGGATAAAAAGTTTATTGAAAAATAAAAATAAAAATGCTCTACGTAAAGCATAAAAAACAAATTAAAAAAATGCCGAAAACTCGGCATTTTATTTTTTTATATTTGCTTTTTGTATTTACTTTTTTAGGATTCCTGAAATCCCCATAGCTCCAGGTCCGCCGTGACAGGCAATAACAGAGCCAGTATTAAACCAATCATAATCTTCAATCTTATGAAAAGAAAGAAGAGATTCTATATTTTTAATATGACCTTCGTTTAAATCTGGGACTTTCACAAGTCTTATGGAACCTTCTTCAAAATCATTTTCTCTGAAAAACTCATTTATCAATTTTCTATAGGCAATTTTAAAAGATCCCATATATTTTTTTCCTGCAACTAAATAGCCATTTTCAATATTTATAGTTGGAAAAATTCTTAAGAGAATGGCTCCTAAATATGCGGCGTTGGAAACTCTGCCTCCCGCCCTTAAAAATAAGAGGGTTTGAGGTAAAAATATAAAGCGAAGTCTTTCTCTTACATCTTCCACAAAAGCAATAATATCCTCGGGACTTGCATCTTTATTTTTTTCAATAAATTTTGCCGTTTCAATCACTAGGCTGCCAAGGCCCACGCTTACATTTTTACTATCTATTAAATAGACATTATCAAAGTTTTCAGCAGCAAGTCTTGCAGAATTAAAGGACACTGTTGTTACGGAAGAATAGGCTATATAAATAATTTTTGCATCTTTATTTTCCTCATTTATTTGTTTAAAAACTTTCTCAAAGTCACCAGGAGTTGCTCCTGATGTTGTGGCTAAGGATTTTTCCTTGTCATAGTAATCGAAAATTTTTTCAACTTGCACATCTTTGTCATCATAGGTTTTATCTCCCATAGTTACGTGCATTTGGACTATTTTTATCTTATATTTATCTAAATATTTTTGCGGCAAATCCGATCCACTTTCTGTTACTAATATATATTTATTCATAGTAACTCCCCGAATTCTATTAATATTAATTTTACAATTGTTTAAAAATTTTAAAATTTAAAATAATTGTAATATAGAAAAATTTTTCAAGCAAGGAATTTTATTTTATTTAGTAAAAAACAAACTTTATCTTAGATATTTTATACAAAAAGAATTATAAAACTAACTTTAAAAAATCGTGAAAATGTTTTACACTGTTCAGACCACTTACATGTTATTAAAATCAAAATTTTTAAAAACATAAAAAAATAACTATTTATAAAAATTTTTTTGATATTTATTTTTATAGAAGATAATTAATATAAGACTTAATAAGTATAGATATGATTTAAAAAACTTTAAAAAACTTATTGCTATATAAAGCCTTTATTGCGATGATGTGATGGAGATCACAAAAACAATATTTTAAACGAAAATTTAAAGTTATAAGCATTTTTAATGTTTATTTAAAATTTATATAAGTTAAAAGCTATACATTTTCGGACTTTAAAGCAAGATTTCGACAAATAAATAGAAAAATGCCATGTTAACATTTTCATTTAGTGTTATAATGAGATTAGCTCTAAGGAGTTAAAAATTTTTTTATAGGAGGGAACTATGGAAAACAGAGTTAAGCCAAAGGGATCGGCACTAATACCTTTCATAGTATTTATTGCATTTTATTTAGGCACAGGTTTTTATCTGAATGCTACTGGTGTAGAACTTGCATTCTACCAAATCCCGGCCCCAATTTCCGTAATTGTAGGTATTATCGTTGCCTTCATCATGTTTAAAGGAAGCGTTGATGACAAGTTTGAAGCCTTTATTAAAGGCTGTGGTGACGAAAACATCATTATCATGTGTATTATTTACATACTTGCAGGTGCTTTCGCATCAGTTTCAAAAGCCATGGGTGGTGTTGATTCTACAGTAAACTTAGGTATGAGCGTTATACCGCCGCAATTTTTAACAGCAGGTATATTTTTAATGGCTGCTTTTATTTCACTGGCAACAGGCACTTCAGTAGGTACAATTTCAACAGTTGGACCTATAGCAGTAGGTCTTGCTACTAAAGCCGGCCTTGATATGCCTCTTGTTCTTGGTGCACTTGTTGGTGGAGCAATGTTTGGAGATAACTTGTCAGTTATTTCAGATACTACTATTGCCGCTACAAGAACTCAAAATGTAGAAATGAGAGATAAGTTCAGAATGAACTTTAAAATCGCTCTTCCTGCAGCAATTATAACTTTTGTTTTGCTTTTAATTTTTGCAAGACCTGAAGTTATAGTTAAACAAGATAATTTGGAATACACCTTTATTAAGGTTGTACCTTACTTAGTAGTTTTAGTTGCTGCTATAGCAGGTATGAACGTATTCTTAGTACTTATGGCAGGTATTATTTTATCAGCTGTTATTGGTGTAGGTACTGGTTCCATTGCCCTTTTAGATGTTTCAGCAAACATTTGGGGTGGATTTACAGGTATGTTTGAAATCTTCTTACTTTCTATGTTAACAGGAGGACTTGCTTACATGGTTAGAAAAGAAGGTGGAATTGAATGGATTATTCAAAAGACAAAGAATTTCTTAGGTGGAGAAAAATCTGCTGAAGTAGGTACTTCAGTATTGGTATCTTTACTTGACGCTGCAGTTGCAAACAATACAGTTGCAATTATAATAGCAGGTCCTGTAGCCAAAGAATTTTCTAATGAGTTTAAGGTTGACCCAAGACGTACTGCATCACTTCTTGACACTTTCTCTTGCGTAATGCAAGGATTTATACCATATGGTGCTCAAG
The DNA here is from genome assembly GCF_000478985.1 of Peptoniphilus sp. BV3C26. Classification (GTDB taxonomy): domain Bacteria; phylum Bacillota; class Clostridia; order Tissierellales; family Peptoniphilaceae; genus Peptoniphilus_B; species Peptoniphilus_B koenoeneniae. The sequence goes on along the minus strand of NZ_AWXB01000058.1, from coordinate 38,232 downwards.
TTCTTATTGCAGCAGGTCTTACTGAAGGAGCAGTAGCACCTTTCCAAATTATGCCATATTTCTGGTATCAATTTATACTTGCTATTGTTGCTTTAATCTCAATATGGGTTCCATTTACTAAACCAAAAGAAACTTGGAACTTTGAATATGACATGAGGCAAGACGAAGCACAAAAATACATCGATCAAGGTGTAAAACCGGAAGATGTAGCACGTGTTTAATATTTTAAATTTATAGGAGGAAAAAATGAATTCAAAAGACGAAATGAAAAAATTAAACTTTGACACAAAGTGTGTACACGCAGGTTATGTAAAGAATGATGTTGGGGCACTTGCTTGTCCTATTTACCAAACTTCAACCTTTATATTTGATTCTGCTGAACAAGGCGGAAGAAGATTTGCTCTTGAAGAAGACGGATACATTTATTCTCGTTTAGGAAATCCTACAAACGCTCAAGTTGAAGCAAAGGTTGCCATGCTTGAGGGCGGTGAAGCTGCCCTTTCAACTGCTTCCGGAATGGGTGCTATAACTTCAGCAATTTGGACAAACTTAAAAGCAGGAGACCACGTTCTTGCTGCAAAAACTCTTTATGGATGTACATTTGCATTCTTAGAACATGCTCTACCAAGATTTGGAGTAGAAGTTGATTTTATAGACATGGCTAACTTAGATGAAGTTAAGAGTCACTTAAAACCGAATACAAAGATAACTTATCTTGAAACTCCTGCAAATCCAAACATGGATATTTCAGATATTGAAGCAATTGCAAAATTGTCTCATGAAAACAATAAAGAAGGTCTTGTAATTGTAGACAACACTTATTGTTCACCATACATTTCAAATCCACTATCTTTAGGTGCTGATATAGTTGTTCACTCAGCTACTAAATACATCAACGGTCACGGCGATGTCATTGCGGGATTTGTTATTGGAAGCCAAGAAATGATAACTAACATTAGATTTGTTGGTCTTAAAGATATGACAGGTGCAGTTCTTGATCCATTTGCTGCATACCTAATCAACAGAGGACTAAAAACACTTCCACTAAGAATGGAAAAACACTGTGCAAACGCAATGAAAGTTGCTGAATTCCTTGAAAATCATCCAGCAGTAGAAAGTGTTGCATATCCTGGACTTAAATCATTTAAATACTATGATCTTGCTAAAAAACAAATGAAACTTCCTGGTGCTATGATTTCTTTCGAACTTAAAGGTGGAATCGAAGCTGGAAGAACTTTAATGAACTCTGTTAAACTTTGTACATTAGCTGTATCTTTAGGAGATGCTGAAACTCTAATTCAACATCCAGCTACAATGACTCACTCTCCATATTCTAAAGAAGAAAGAGAAGCTGCAGGCATCACAGATGGTATGGTTAGACTTTCTGTAGGTCTTGAAAATGCTGATGACATTATTGCTGACCTTGAACAAGCTCTTGGACAAATTAAATAAGATTTGTTAAAGCTTAAAAAAGCAAATTAAATTAAAAAATTCGGTCTTTATTTAGTCTATTGGATTAAAATTAAAGACCGATTTTTTTATAGGGTAAAAATTTTTTAAAAAATTGCAAAATAATTGTAAAGAAATTTATCAATTGTAAAAAAATCTTGTATTAATGGGGTAAAAGTGGTTTAATTACAATAAATATCATAGTTAAAAAGGAGAAATTTCTTTATAGATGAATAGATTAAAAAAGAATGTATATTTAATACAATTATTACCTTCTTTAGTTTTAACAATATTTGTTATGTTTATATCAAGTTATGGCTTTAAAGATGGAATATTTTTTTCGTATTTTAAAGAACCCTTAATAATTTTATACAATTTTATTCCAATTTATCTTTTTGTATTAATTTTAAGTTTTTTATTTAAAAGTGAAACAATAGGATTCGGAGCAACAAGCCTTATAAGTCTTTTACTTGCCTTTACCAATGGGAAAAAAGTTTTGTATAGGTCTGAACCTCTTTATTTTTCAGACTTTAAATTTATAAAAGAAGCTTTTACCATGGTTAAAAAATATAAAGTTGCACCGGACAAGCAAGTTCTTATAGGCTTTGTCTTAGTTTTGGTACTCTTTGTATTTTTAATAAAATTTTTTAAAAATAACAAAGCTCTGTGGCGGTTCAGATTTTTACAATCCATAATTTTAACTTGCCTGCTTTTTATTTTTACAAATATTTATATTTTTGATGAGAATGTATACTCATCTCTTGGATCTCAAAGCAATTTAAATCTTTGGATACACCTTGATTCTTATGAGTCAAAGGGTTTTGTATATCCTTTTTTACACTCTATAAAATCTGCGGTAGGTTATAAATATAAAGACTTCAATGAAAAAAAGGCTGAAGAAATTTATTCAACTTATAAAAGCAAAGGAATACCAGATGAGAAAAAAGTAAATATTATTGCAATACAACTGGAATCCTTTAAGGATTTTTATATGTATAGAAATTCTAATCTTGAATTTACCCACGATCCCTATAAATATTTTCATGATTTACAAAATGAATCTATTTATGGGCAGACTATAGTTAATGTTTTTGGAGGTGGAACTTTTTATACTGAATCCAGTGTAATAAGTGGATATAGAAACACGCCGACCTATGATATACCAAGAAAAACTTATGCGAGATATTTAACAGATCAGGGCTACAAAATTGAAAGCTCCCATCCTTTTGTAGGAACTTTTTACAACAGGGTAAATGCTTATAAATCCATTGGTCTTGGGACTTTTTATGACATGGAAAACACCTTCAGCAAAATGAGTGATGACATTTTATTTGATAGGGAATATTTTAATTTTATTTTAGATAAGTTTGACGAGAACAGAAAAAACGGACCTTATATGAGCTTTAATGTAAGTTATGAAGGCCATGGCCCTTATAATGAAGAAGAGGGGCCTCAAAATGAAGCTTTAGTTTGGAATGATAATTATACAAGAGAAGATTTTAATTATTTCAACAATTATTTAAATCTTATGGAAGACACATCAAATCAACTTGAGATTTTAATAAATCATTTAAGACAGGTTGAAGAGCCAACTGTATTAATATTCTGGGGAGATCATTCTCCATCAATGCAAGAGCAAAACAGACTTTTTAAAATTTTTGGTATAAATGACAATTTGGCAACTGTTGATGGATTTTGGAATAATTATTCAACTCCTTATATTATTTGGGCAAATGAAAAGGCAAAAGAAGTAACTGGAAATGCTTTTAGGGGACAGGGTCCTGATCTTGATCCTTGCTTTTTGTTTAATTATCTTTTTAAACAGTTAGGTTATGAGGGAGATTGGTACAATCAATATCTAAGTGATTTTACAAGAAATATAGATGTTATAAAACCTCACTTTTTAAAGGTCAATGGTCAATTTCGTCTAAATGGAGATATGGAAACAGACAAGAAAATTCAAGAATTTTACAACATGGAATATTATCGAATGAAGGAAAAAGTTGAAGAATAATATTTAATAAAAAAAGGGATGATTTTAAAATCATCCCTTTTAAAATTTAAATTTTATTTTAAAAATGCAAGATAGGCTTTCATTGTCATATAGGCATCGGCCTTTGAAAGTATCTCATAAGGTGCGTGCATGGAGAGCATAGCAGTTCCGCAGTCAACTACTTCAGCGCCCTTTCCTGCAAGAATATAGGCGATAGTTCCGCCGCCACCTTGATCTGTTTTCCCAAGTTCTGAAGTTTGCCAAATAACATTGTTATCGTTAAATTTATTTACAACTTCTCTTAAAAATTCAGAGTTTGCATCATTGCTGCCGCTCTTTCCACGAGCTCCAGTATATTTTGCTATAGCAACACCGTATCCACTTAAGGCTGCATTTTTATCATCACTTACTTCTTTAAAGTCCGGGTCTAAGGCAACAATAACATCAGCTGAAAGAACTTTTGAGTTTGCAATGGAACGTCTTAAAAGTAAATCTGAATAATTTTTTTGATTTGCCAAAATTTCAGCAAGGGCATTTTCAAAAAATGCAGAATTCATGGAAGTGTTACCCACTGAACCGATTTCTTCCTTATCTACGAAAAGGCCCACTGCAGTAATTTTTGGATTTTCAACTTGAAGAAGGGCGTAGAGATTTGCGAAAGAGCAAACCCTGTCATCTTGACCGTGACCAGCTACCATAGCTCTGTCGAAACCAACATCTCTTGCTTTTGATGCAGGCACAACTTCAAGTTCTGCAATTGCAAAATCTTCTTCAACCATATTATATTTTTCATTTAAATATTGAAGAACAAATTTTTTTATGGGATTTTCTTTTTCCTTTGAACCGTAGCTGGAATGACCTACAATAACATTTAAACTTTCTGCAGTGATTGCTTCACTTAAAGGTTTTTTGTTTTGATCTGCACTTAGGTGGGGAAGTAAATCTGTTATATAAAAAATTGGATCATTTTCATCTTCTCCAATGGCAATTTCAAATTTTTCATTGTTTTTATTTATTATTATTCCGTGAATTGCTAATGGAATAGTCGGCCATTGATACTTGCGAATACCGCCGTAATAGTGAGTTTTAAGAAAGGCTAGTTCACTGTCTTCATAAAGGGGATTTTGTTTTACATCAAGGCGGGGAGAATCTATGTGAGATCCTACAATATTCATACCTTCTTCTAAGTCATCTCCTATTACAAAAAGAGCAAGGCTTTTATTTTTATTGTTTACATAAATTTTGTCACCCTTTTTAATTTTATTTTTAAGAGCTTCTTTAAGTTCAATAAAACCCTTTTCTTTTGCTTTTTCAATTATAAAAGAAGTGGCTTCTCTTTCAGTTTTTGCCTTATCTAAAAAATTTTTATAATCTTCACCGTAAGCATAAATTTTTTCTTTTTCATTTTCGTCAATTTGTTGCCATACTGATTTTTTAATTTTTTCCAAAATAAGTCTCCTTTCAAAACAATCATATTTTCTTATAGAATACACTTTAATTTAAGTTGAGTAAAGTTAAAGAAAATTATAATTAAAATGCAAAAATATTTGATATCTCTTAAACTTTGTGATAATATATAAAATTTACTTTTTTTAATTTCAATGTTATACTATAAATAGGCCATTTAAGGAGGTTAAAATGTTTGAAATTGGAGATAAAGTAGTATATCCCATGCACGGCGCCGGAATAATTGTAAATATAGACATTAAAGAAGTACTTGGCGAAGAAAGAAAATATTATATTCTCAGAATGCCCATAAACGGAATGAGAGTTATGGTTCCTGTAGAAAATGCTAAAGACCTTGGAGTTAGATATATTTATGGCCCTGCTGAAATGAATAAAGTTTTTGAAACATTAAAAGATGATGCTGAAGAAGATTTGCCATCAAATTGGAACAGGAGATACAGGTTTAATATGGAACGTATTAAGTCGGGAGATCTTACTGAAATTGCAAAAGTAGTCAGATGTCTTACTAAGATGGATGAAGAGAAAACTTTATCAACTGGAGAGAGGAAACTCCTTAATAATGCTAAACAAATCATAATATCCGAGATGGCCCTCGTTTATGATAAAAGCGTAAGCGAAATTGACAGCCTTGTTGAAAAGGCTATTTTAGCATGAGGAGGTAAAGACCATAAATAAAGAAGTATTTAAAAAAATTTTTAGGCTGCTTTGGTCATTGGTTGGCGCAGGCTTCGGTTTAATTTTAATTACCATTTTTAGATTAATCGGGCTTGAATTTTTTGATGGAAGGGCAAACTTAATTTTTAGGATATCCTTAATTATTTTATTTGCAATTATATTTTTTATAACGGGGCCCAAAATCTTTAAAGGTTTTGAGTCTTTACAGGATTTCTTGGAAGAAGAGTTAAAGGGTAGGAGCCTACCGGAGCTTATTTGGGGGCTTTCAGGTCTTATAATAGGTTTATTAGTTGCCTTTTTTATTTCCCAACCAATTTACAGAATACCAATACCATATCTTGGAAGTGTACTTAGTATTTTAGTTTATGTAATGTTTGGCTTTTTAGGGGTAAGACTTGCAGTTCATAACAAGGAAGAGCTTACGAACAGAATTAAAGAAGCCCTTCAAAAACCCTTTGAAAAAAAAGAAACTTTAAAACTTCCAAAAATAAGCGGCAAACCAAAAGTCTTGGACACATCTGTTATAATTGACGGCAGAATCAAAGATATTTGTGATAGTGGATTTTTAGAGGGGCCTGTAATAGTACCGGTATTTGTCCTTGAGGAACTTCAACACATTGCAGATTCTGCAGATAATTTAAAAAGAACCAGAGGAAGACGAGGTCTGGACATTATTCATGAAATGCAAGAAGATAAAGTTATTGAAATTATAGTTTCAGATTTAACTTATGATGACATAGCTGAAGTTGATTCAAAACTTTTAAAACTTACAAAGGATGTAAAGGGAAAAATTGTTACAAACGATTATAATTTAAACAAGGTGGCAAAAGTTCAAAACATAGAAGTTTTAAATATAAATGAACTTGCAAACTCTGTTAAACCTGTTTATTTACCTGGTGAAGAAATGTCCGTTTCCATAGTTAAAGTTGGAAAGGAATTAAATCAAGGTTTATCCTACTTAGATGATGGAACAATGATAGTTGTTGAAAATGGAAAAGATTATTTAGGCAAAAGCATAAAAGTTGAAGTTACCTCAGTACTACAAACTTCAGCAGGAAAGATGATTTTTGCAAAACCAAAGGCGGCTTAGCCGTCTTTTTTTATATTTTTTAAGATAAGCAAAATTAAAATATTTATACAAATAACTTATAATAATTGTATTAAAAAATTAAATTTTATATAATTTACAAGAAGGTGAAAAATGAAAAATTTATTTGATATATTAGTTGAAGCAAACAAAAAAGCGAAAGATAAATACGCAATTTTAACGGAAAAAAATAAATATACTTTTGCAGAATATTTGTCCAAGGCAAAAAAAGTTGCAAATTTTTTTAATCAAAGAAGACTTTGATTTAAAGAAACCCTTTCTTGTACTTATAGATGACAATGAATATGATTTATTTGCTTTTATGGGCATCTTAGGAGCGGGAGGATATTATGTTGCCATTAATTACAAAACTCCCAAAGAAAGACTTGAAGAAATAATAAAAAGATACGACTTTGCAGGCATCTTATCTTCAAAAGAAAGTTCAATTTTTTCAAAAGACATAAAAGAGATAATTGAAACTAATGAAGAAATAGACATGAAGTTTCTAAATAAAAGCATAAGGACATCCCCTGCTTTTGGTATGTTTACATCTGGATCAACAGGAAGCCCAAAACTGGTTTTAAAAAGTCACGGCTCTATAATTGATCAGTGCAGAAACTTTAATGAAGAATTTAATTTTACAAGGGAAGATATTTTTGGAAATCAAGTTAGCTTTGAATTTGATTCTTCCTGTAAAAGTATTTTTTTGTCGATTTATAACCTTGCAGCTATAGCCCTAATACCGCCTAAATATTTTATGTTTCCCAAAAAAATCCTTGATCTTATAAATTATTTTCAAGCAAGTGTTTTAATTTGGTCTACTTTTGCTTTAAGAATTATGGAAAATTTTAAGGCATTTTCTTATAAAAAAATACCAAGCGTAAAAAAAGTTATGTTTTCAGGAGAAATTTTACCAAAGAGAACGGCGATTTATTGGATGGAAAATTCTCAGGCAAAATTTTACAATCTTTATGCTCCTACTGAAGTAAGTTTTAATTGTCTTTATCATGAGATTTCAAAAGATGATGATCTTTTAAATATTCCTGCTGGAAAAGAAGTTCCTGGATCTAAAATATATATCTTAGATGAAGAAAACAAACCTTGTAAAGAAAATGAAGAAGGACAAATTTTTGTTGGAGGAGAAGGACTTGCCTTAGGTTATTATGATGATTTTGAAAAAACAAATATGACCTTTGTTCAAAATCCTCTACAAAATAAATATAGGGAAATTTTTTATAAAACGGGTGATTTTGGACTTATAAAAAATGGGGAAATTTATTTTAAGGGCAGAATGGATAATCAAGTAAAACACTTAGGATATAGAATAGAACTTGGAGAAATTGAAAATAGAATTAATGCCTTAGAAGGAATTGACATAAGCGGAGTTTTATTTGAAAAAGAAAAAGAATTAATAAGCGTATTTTATCAAGGTCAAATCGATGAAAAAAATATGTTTAGGCTCTTAAAAGATAAATTGCCAAGACACATGATGCCAAAAAAAATAATAAGACTTGACGTAATGCCATTAAATAGAAATAATAAAGTAGATAGAAATAAATTAAAAGAATATTTAGGAGAAAAAAATGACTAATTTAGACAAAATTATAGAAATTTTAAAGGATGTAACACCAGATCCTAATGCTGAAATCGAAGAAGATACTGAACTTATTGAATCAGGAGTAATAGATTCCTTTGATACTGTAAGTTTGATTTTGGAACTTAACGATGAATTCGGAATCGACATAGGAGTTGAAGACATCTTACCTGAAAATTTTGAAACTCCAAAAACTATTTTAGAACTTGTAGAGCATTTTTTTAGGAGAGCTTGATTGAATTTTACAAATCCCATTCTTTATTTAGGGTTAAGTATTTTTGTAGTTTTATATTACACAATTTTTAAAAAATTCCAGTGGTTATTTTTACTTCTGGCAAGTCTTGTTTTATATTTTGTCATGGAAAAATCCATGGCAATTTATATTATTATAACTAGTATAAGCATTTATTTTTTAGGTGTAAAAATACAAAAAATAAACGACCTCTACCCTAAGAAAGATAGAAAAAAATATTCAAAAAAATATTTAATAAGTGGGCTTTTAATTAATTTTGGAATACTTTTTGGCTTAAAATATCTGGGACTTTTAAAAGTATTTAAAATTGAAAGCTTTGATTTTATGTCAATTATTCCGCCCCTGGGAATATCTTTTTACACTTTCAAGGCAACTTCATATTTAATTGATCTTTATAGAAGTAAATATGATGCTGAGAAAGATTTTTTTAAATTTGCAACTTTTGTAAGTTATTTTCCAGCTCTTTTACAGGGCCCTATTGATAAATATGATGAACTTTCAAATACCTTATACACAAAGAAAAATTTTGACTATGAAAATCTTGTAAGAGGTTTTTATTTAATTTTATTTGGTATTATGAAGAAAACCGTAATAGCGGATAGATTGGTTGAACCTATAGGAAATGTTGTAAAATCTTACACTTCTTATCAAGGTTCTGTTTTATTTTTTGCTATGTTTGTTTTTGGAATTCAAATTTATGCAGATTTTTCCGGCGGTATAGATATGGTTAGGGGTTTTTCAAAAATCTTGGGAATTGATCTTGCAGAGAATTTTAATAATCCCTATTTTGCAGATTCAGTTGCAGAGTATTGGAGAAGGTGGCACATGAGTTTGGGAGCTTGGATGAGAGAATATGTATTTTATCCTATGAGTCTTTCAAAGAGTTTTGCTAACATAAATAAAAAATCAAGGAAAAAATTTGGACCTAAATATGGGAAAATTTTTACTTTGCTTATTTCAACTATTGTAGTTTATCTTTTAATAGGAGCTTGGCATGGTGCAAGGACCATATCTCTTTTATTCGGTTTATTTTATGGTATAGTTATATCTATTTCTCTTGTTTTGGAAAATATAAGAGCAGACATAGATAAGAAACTTCCTCTACCCTATAAATTTAAATATTCCTTAAAAATTTTATGGGTAATTTTTATTACCACCATAGGAAGATATTTTTCTAAGGCAAATACTGGAAGAGAACTTTGGATCATGCTTAAATATACTGTAAAGAATTATTTCGGAAAAAATTTTTGGGCAAACTTTTATTCTGCCATGAACATGAAACCTCTTTCATATGTGGTTCTTATTATTGGCATAACTATAATGATTTTTGCCGGAATATATAAGGAAAAATACGGAGATTTTTACGAAAAGATAAAGAGACTTAAACCTGTAAGTTTATATTTACTTTTAGTCTTTGTAATAGGATTTACAATTGTTTTCGGACTTATGGGCACAAACATAACTCAAATGGAATTTGTATATCAAAAATATTAGGAGAAAAATGAAAGCTAAAAAACAAATTAAAATAGTTATACTTTCAATTTTAAGTATTCTTATTTTAATAGGAGCAATAAATTTTTATATGGACCCCTTTGGAGTCTTTAGAAAAGATGGTTGGTTTGCATATAGGATGACAAGAAATCCTCGAACTGCAAAAATAACTTATCTAAATAATAAGGATAATTATGATGCTTATATAGTAGGGTCATCAGGTTCAAGTCCTCTTTTGACACAAAGCTTTAATAAATATGGCAAAAAAAATTATTATAACGCCTTTTATTATGGTGCCGATATGAAGGATGTAAAAGAAACTGTTAAATATTTGGTAAATAAAAGAGGTGCAAAAGAAATAGTCTTGCCTATTACTTTTTCTTTTGCTGAAAGTTATGATACAGGGGATAATGATCTTCACTACAAGATGAAGCCTGAAGTTGATGGTAAAAATAAATTTGAATTTTACTTAAATTATTTATTTTCAGATATGAGATATGCCTATGACATGTATAAGTCTTCAAAAAAGAAATCTTATATTCCATCGGGATTTGATGTATTTATACCTGATAGTGGCAATTATGACAAAAGAGTTAGAGATACAGAAAATATAGGCTCCCTTGAAAATTATTTAAATTTATATCCGGATTTTAAATTTGAAAAGGCAAAAATAGAAACAAAATATAAAGATCAATTTTTTTCAGACTTAGAAGATACAGTAAAGTTTTTGCAAGAGAAAAATGTTAAATTAAGACTTATAATGTATCCTCTTTATAAAACTGCCTTTAATGCTTACCCAAAAACAGATATTGATGAATTTTATAGAAGGTTAAATAAAATAAGCGACTATTGGGATTTTACTTATTCAAGTATAAGTCTTGATCCAAGATATTTTTATGATACCGCCCACTATAGAAATGATGTGGGAGATATGATGATATATAAAATATTTGGAGACAAAGAACATTTTATTCCTGAAGATTTTGGAACTTTTGTAAAGAAAGGACAAGATGTAAGACCTCAAATTGCAAAAAAAGAAAATTTTGAAGGTAAAATTTTAAATCTGATGCTCCATCATATAGGGCAAGATAAAAATAATCCTGCAATAATTGATGAAAATAAACTTATAGAACTTTTTGAAAAAATAAAAGAAAAAAATTATACTACAATAAGTCTAAAAGATATAAATGATTTTGTAGAAAAGGGAAAAGCCCTTCCTGAAAAATCAATTCTTTTAACTTTTGACGATGGCTATAAAAGTAACTATACAAAAGTTTATCCCCTTTTAAAAAAGTATAATTATAAAGCTTTGTATTTTCCCATAGGAGTTTCCATAGGCAAAGACACTTATAAAGAAAGCGGAATAAAAATTATTCCCCACTACGATTTAAATCAAATGGAAGAAATGAAAAATTCAAAACTTGTGGAATTTGGATCCCACACTTTTGATATGCACCAAGTGGAAAAATATGAAAAAGAAAATCCTGACATTCACACATCTCTTTTAAGGCAGGGGGATGAGAAAGAATATATTTCTTATTTAAAAAATGATATTAAAAATTTTGAAGAAAAGATGAATGGACTTATGAGTCCCTATAAGGCTATGGCATATCCTTTAGGTCTTCACGATAATTTAAGTGATGTTATAGTAAAAGAAAAGGGATATAACATTACATTTACAACAAATGAAGGAGAAAATATTATTTTAAAGGGATTAAAACAGTCTACTTTTTCAATGAATAGAATAAACATAGGTCCTGAAACGGATTTAGAACAAGTATTAAAATAACCCGAAAAATTCGGGTTATTTTTTTATGCTTTTTAAATATTCTTTTGCGCCGTTAAGATTCATGTAATAATTTGCAAAACTGGCATTTTCTGCAAGTTTATATATATTTAAATCCTTTAAATCTTCTTGATTTAACATTTCTTTTGAAAAAAGACTATAAGAAAGAAGAGCCTTTTTTCTAAATTTTAATTTTACAAATAAATTATCATAAGATTTTTCCTCTAGTTTTTCATTAAAGTTTGAAAGTCTTATGCAAAGATAAAAAACATATAAATTTTTTTCCATATCATCTTTTATTATCTTATAATTTATCTGATCTAAACCCTTTGAAGTGCCATAGATGTTTTTAATTAAGGCATCTATATCATCTATAATTTTAATTTTTGCAAGCTCACCTTCATCAATGGTTTTAAGCTCATAAGTAAGTTTTTTAAAATTTTCCTCATTTACAGGTAGAGAAAATAGTTCTCTTAAATATATTTTAAAAGTTTTTCTCTCAATAATACTTTTATCTGTTGAACTTTTTAAAACAATGGTGTTTATAGTGGGATTTAAATAAAAAATATAAACAAGTTCTTTTATATTTTGGTAAGAATTTTTAAAATAATCCTGGTCACTAAGCTCAAGAGTAAGAGTATCATCTTTTAAATTCATTATTTGTTCTGTTTTATTTAAAGCAACACTTAAATCTTTAATTTTTTCAGCAGAAGGCCTTGAGGAAAAATATTGAAAAATTTTTTCCCTTTCATCCATTTCTTTTGAAATCTCTTGATTTGAGCAGGCTGTTAAAAATATAAAAATTGAAATTAAAAATAAAAAATATTTTTTCAAAATATCACCAATCTAAGTTTATTAGCCTTTTATTTTTAAGTCAAGAATAAGAAAACATTTTCTGTATAAAGAGGATTGTGTGCTATAATTTACTTAGTTTAAAAATTAATTATTAGGAGGATAAAAATGGACAATAAAAAAGAAGCTATGAAGCTTCATAGAGAATTAAGGGGAAAATTTGAAATTAAACCAAGAGCAAAGACAGATAACGCAGAAGTTCTTGCCCTTGCATATACACCGGGAGTTGCAGAAGCTTGTTTAGCAATTAAAGAAGATCCTCACGAAGCTTACAATTTAACAAGAAAATGGAATCTTGTAGGAGTTGTAACTGATGGAACTGCAGTTTTAGGTCTTGGAGATATAGGTGCTATGGCAGGAATGCCAGTTATGGAAGGAAAATCAATTTTATTTAAAAATTTTGCTAATGTTGATGCCTTTCCAATCTGCCTTGCTACAAAAGATACAGAAGAAATTATAAAAACTGTAAAAAATCTTGAACCTACTTTTGGTGGAATAAATCTTGAAGATATAAAAGCACCTAAGTGTTTTGAAATAGAACAAAGGCTTGCAGAAGAAATGGACATTCCAGTTTTTCATGACGACCAACATGGAACTGCAATAGTTGTTATTGCAGCAATTTTAAATTCTTTAAAATTAGTAGGAAAAAAACTTGAAGACACAAGAATTGTAATGAGTGGTGCCGGTGCAGCTGGTATGGCAATATTACACCTTCTTACTCTTGAAGGAGCAAAAAATGTAATTTTTGTAGGAAGAAAAGGAATAATAGGTCCGGACTACTACGATGATGAATATAGACAAAAAATGCTTTCTAAATGTAATCCTGAAAATGTTAAGGGCGGCATGGCAGAAGCTTTAACAGGAGCTGATATTTTTATAGGAGTTTCAGGTCCAGGTCTTGTTACAAAAGAAATGGTAGAAAAGATGAATAAAGATGCAATTGTTTTTGCAATGGCAAATCCAGTTCCTGAAATTTATCCGGAAGAAGCAAAAAAAGGTGGAGCAAGAATTTGTGGTACAGGAAGAAGTGACTTTCCAAATCAAGTAAATAATGTATCAGTATTTCCGGGACTTTTCAGAGGAGCCCTTGATGTAAGAGCAAGAAAAATTACAGATAACATGAAACTTGCCGCAGCTCATGCAATAGCAGATGCAGTTGAAAATCCTATAGAAGAACGTGTACTCCCTGATGCTTTTGATTTAAGCGTTGCAGAAAAAGTTGCAAAAGCTGTAGCAGATCAAGCAAGAAAAGATGGAGTTGCAAGAGAATAATGGATTATAGAATTGAACATGACAGCATCGGTGAGATAAGAGTTCCAAAAGATAAATATTGGGCTGCTCAAACTGAAAGAAGTCATGAAAATTTTCTTATAGGTACTGAAAAGATGCCTGAAGAAATAATAAGAGCTTTTGCAATTTTAAAATATGGAGCTGCTGAAACTAATAAAAATTTAAATCTTATTGATGAAAAAAAAGCAGGAGCTATAAAAAAAGTTTGTGATGAAATACTTGAAGGAAAACTTGACGAACATTTCCCTCTTGTGGTTTGGCAAACAGGATCTGGCACTCAAAGCAATATGAATGTAAATGAAGTAATAGCTAACAGGGGAAATGAAATACTAAAGGAAAAAGTTCTTCATCCAAATGATGATGTAAATAAATCCCAATCAAGTAATGATACTTTTCCAACGGCTCTTCATATAAGTGCTTTACTTTCCATCGAAGAAAAATTAATTCCTGCTATAGATCAATTGGAAGAAACTTTTGATAAACTTTCAAAAGACTATATGGAAATTATAAAAACAGGAAGAACTCACTTGCAAGATGCAGTGCCCCTATCTTTAGGACAAGAAATAAGCGGCTGGCATAGAATGCTTGAACTTTCAAAGGAAATGATAAAAGATTCTCTTGAAAGACTCCGTGAAATTGCCCTGGGAGGAACTGCAGTAGGAACAGGACTTAATGCTCACAAAGATTTTGCAGAACTTGTAGCAAAAGAAATTTCAAAAAAAAGCGGCCATAAATTTATAAGCGCAAAAAATAAATTTCATGCTCTAACAAGTAAAGATCAACTTGTCTTTGTGCATGGAGCAATAAGAGCTCTTGCATGTGATATGCTTAAAATGGCCAACGACGTAAGACTTCTTGCATCAGGTCCAAGGTGTGGAATAGGAGAAATAACAATTCCTGCAAACGAACCTGGTTCATCAATAATGCCAGGAAAAGTTAACCCAACCCAAGCAGAAGCTCTTACAATGGTATGTGTTCAAGTAATGGCAAATGACACTGCAATAAGTATAGCGGCTTCTCAAGGAAATTATGAATTAAATGTATACATGCCTCTTATAGCTTATAATTTTCTTCAAAGTGTAAGACTTTTAAGTGATGCACTTATAAGCTTTAATAAAAATTGTGCAGTTGGAATAAAACCCAATATGGAAAAAATTAATGAAAATGTAAACAAATCTTTAATGCTTGTAACTGCACTTAATCCCTATATAGGCTATGAGAATGCAGCTAAAATTGCAAAAAAAGCTCACCAAGAGGGAACAACTTTAAAAGAAGCTTGTCTTAGTTTAAAACTTTTAACAGAAGAAGAATTTGATAAAATAGTAGACCCTAAGAAAATGGTAAATTTAAAAAGATAATATCAAAAAGAAACAGAGTAAAATCTGTTTCTTTTTTTTAAATTGGGTATAATTATATTAATAAATTATAGAAATTTAAGGAGGGCAAAATGAAATTTTTAGTACCTATAGATGGATCAAAATCCAGTAATGAATCCGTAAAAGTTGCAAGAAAATTAGGAGAAAAAGTTCAAGCGGATTTATTAATACTTACAGTAATACCTGAAACCAGCATATTTGAACAATATCCTACAAATTTCCCCTATACTTTGGAAATAGATAAGGCAAACACCGAAAGAGCGGAATTTGTCTTAACTGATGTAGATAAAGAACTGGAAAATTATCCCTACAATCATGAAACATTTTATACATCAGGAAATCCTGCAAGTCAAATTTGTAAATTTGCAGAAGAACATGATTGTGATTTAATAGTAATGGGAAACCGTGGTTTGGGAGCATTTTCAAGAACACTTTTAGGAAGCGTATCAAACAAAGTAATAAACCAATCAAAAGTAAGTGTCCTTGTAGTAAAAAGTGATTTAAAATAAAAAGAGATTGTTAAACAATCTCTTTTTTTATAGAAATTTTAAATTTATTTTAATAAAAGGGGAGTTACATAAGCTTCAATAAGAGCGGCGATTATCAGTAGGGGAATTACAATTTTAATAAAATTCATAATATTTTTTCTGAAAAGGTCTGAAAAATTTTCTCTGTCTTTTTTCAGAAATTTTTTTGTTATATTTAAGCAAAAAGTTACACCTAAATACATGGCATAAATAAGGGCGGGAATTTCAAATATTCCATGGGGAAGAATCCCAAAGACAAAAGCTCTAAGCAAGTTCATTTTTTTAAAAGAGAGCATTTTTCCTATTACCCCTATTATAAATCCATTTGCAAAAGAGCCTAAGTAAGGTAAAAACAAAAAAGGTATGAAGCCTATAATGACCATTATAAAGCTTGCTCTTACATTATTTATAAAAAGTCCCTTTGCGGAAATTTCTCCGTTTATTAAAATATTTTCTTTATTTTTAATAAATTCATAGGAAAATTTTTGCGCTAAGTCTTCATTTAAGAGAAAGTAACCCAACAAGATTGAAACTAAAAAAGTGAGACTTAGTGAGATAATTATATTTCTTTTTTTCATAAAGTCCTCCAAATTATTGTTTTGTTATTTATATACCCATAAAGTTTAACTTAATGTTAAAATAGATATGGGTGAGAAAATGATAAGAAAAGAAGAAAACAAAGACATTTTAAAAATTATATTAATTGCAATTACTTTTACTTTTTGCTTCATATATATAAAAAGTATTTTCAAATATTTTTTATTTTTACTTGGTATTGTAAGTCCTTTTATTGCAGGGGCGGCTCTCGCTTTTGTTTTAAAAATTCCAATGAATTTTTTTATAAAGCTTTTAAGTAAAGTTAAGAATGAAAAGTTTAAAAAATTTATAGAGCCTCTTGCTCTTTTAATAACTTTAATTATTTTAGGAGCCTTTATAACTCTTGTAACTTATCTTATAATTCCTCAACTTATAAATGCGGTTAAAGCTCTTGAAGAGAAGATACCTGAATTTATAAAAAGACTTGTAGAATTTTTAAAGAAAAATTCCTGGACTGCAGTTTATGGAGAAAATCTTGAAAAAACCATAAGCAAACTTTCTTGGGACAAAGTTTTTGACAAAGTTAAAGGATTTTTTGACGGGTCAAATTCAAAAATTTATACCTCAATTATAGGAACGGCATCGGGTATTTTCGGAGCCTTTATGGATTCTTTCTTAGCTTTTGTTTTTGCAATTTATATTCTTCTTGATAAAAAAGGTCTTGAAAGGCAATTTAAGAAATTGATAAAAGCTTTATTTAAGGAAAAGAGCGCCTATATTTTTCATGTTCTTTCAATTACTCACAATAATTTTTATTATTTTGTAAAAGGACAAGTTTTTGATGCAATTATACTTGGGCTTTTAACTTTTGTGGGCATGATAATTTTAAGACTTCCTTATGGACCTATGATTTCAGTTATTGCAGCTACAAGTGATCTGGTTCCTCTTGTGGGACCTTTTATAGGAACTGCTTTGGGAGTTGTGTTTATTTTAATAGAATCTCCTACAAAGGCCCTTATATATTTAATTTATTCTCTTGTTATCCAACAAATTCAAGGAAACTTTATTTACCCTAAAATTGTAGGTGGAGCTCTTTCTATACCTCCCATGTGGTCCTTATTTGCCATTATAGTTGGAGGAAGTCTTTACGGAATAATTGGGATGTGGGTTTTTGTTCCTCTTTTTGCAGTTGTATTTCAGCTCTTAAGAGAGTACACTAATAAAAGAATTACAAATATTTAATGGAAAGCTTCGGCTTTCTATTTTTGTATAAGGTGAGAAAATTTCTTGCCTTTTATTATGATATAATCTAAGAAATACTTATATTGAGGTTAAAATGGTAAATTTAATTTTGAAACTTGGAAAATTTGGAGGTCCTTACGAAGATAGGGCTAAAATTTCAACTTATACCGGATTTTTCGGCATTATCACCAATGTTATTCTTTCTATAATTAAAGTTACAATAGGTCTTGTTTCAGGCTCTATTTCAGTTCTTGCAGATGGGGTCAACAATATTTTTGATGTTTTTTCTGCAGTTGTAACTATTATAGGGGTTAAACTTTCAAGAAAACCTGCCGATAAGGAACATCCTTACGGCCATGGAAGAATAGAGTATTTATCAGCTCTTATTATTTGTATTTTTGTTTTAATAGTGGGAATTCAATTTTTATTCGCTTCCTACAAAAAAATAGTAAACGGATCAAAGGATGAATACAGTTTTATTTCCCTTATTCTTATGAACCTGTCAATTTTAATAAAGGTTTATATAGTTGTGGTTTATAAGACAATAGGAGAAAAAATTGATTCAAGTCCATTAAAGGCAACGGCAACAGATGCCATTGGAGATGTTTTAGTAACATCCATTGTACTTATAAATATTTTTACTAATAAGATTTTCAAAATTCATATTGACGGAATTATAGGGATAATTGTTTCAATATTTATTATTTTCTCAGCTTTTTCTCTTCTTAAGGATACGGTATCGAATATTATAGGAGAGGCACCTTCTGATGATATTATTAAAGAAATAAAAGATTCTATAAATTCTTACGAAGATGTTAAGGGCTGTCACGATGTAAGAGTTGTAAGCTTTGGTCCTGAAGATAAGTTTGCCATTGTGGATGTTGAATTTGATCATAACATGAGCATTTATGACGTTCATTCCATTGTTGACAATATGGAACATCAATTAAAAAATCAGCTTAAACTGAATTTTATTATTCATCCAGAACCAGCGGGTATGAAAGCTAAAAAATATAAGGATGCTGAAAGGGAAATTGAGAAGATTATGGAAACCACAAGAGCTTTTGTAGGCTTTCATGATTTAATAATAAGAGACGGAGTTATAAATTTTGATGCTGTAGTTGACGGAAATATAATAAAAAGTTACGGAGACAGAGATAAGATAGATAAAGAGATTGAAAATAAATTAAAAGAAAAATTTAAAGATTATACTTTTAATATTGAAATAAAAATGAGGTATTGATATGAAAGCTATAATTGTAGGTGGAGGAAAACTAGGTTCAAGATTATCTTCTGCTCTTTCGATAGAAAATTATGATGTTACAGTGGTTGATAAATCGGAAAAAGCAATTTCAGATATAAATTCCAGTTTAGATGTTTTAAAGGAGCTGGAAATATCAAGCTATGACCTATTAATTGCAACTACTACTTCTGATGAAGCTAATGTACTTATTTGTACTGTTGCAAAAAAATTAGGCTGCAATAAATGTATTGCAAGGGTAAGAAATCCGGAGTATCACAAGCAAGTTGGCTTTATTATTGATGAGCTGGGAATAGATCACATAATAAACCCAGACTATGCAACCGCCCTTAATATTGAAAAATATTTGCTTAAAAAATATCTTTTAATGACAGATGAATTTGCAGGTGGCAAGGTAAAACTTGCTGAGTTTAACATTCAAACGGATGAAAATTTTGTGGGAAGAGAAATAAAAGATCTTGAGGATTTTGAAAATCTTTTAATTGCAGCTGTGTCAAGAAACGGAGAAACAATCATTCCCTATGGTTCAACTGTTCTTGAAGAAAATGACGTTGTTCTTATATGTGGCCCAAGAAAAGAAGTTGATTTATTTGACGAGAAACATTCTGGCATAAGAAAGTCCAGAACCGTTCAAAGAGTAATGATCTTAGGCGGAGGAAAGCTGGGTTTATATCTGGGGCTTTTGCTAAAGGAAGATAAAATTGATACAACTATAATAGAAATCGACAGGGAAAGATGTATAAAATTAAAAGAGCGTCTTCCCAATGCAACTATTATTAATGGTGACGGAACCAACCTGACTCTTCTTGAAGAAGAGATGATGGATACAAATGATGCCTTTGTAGCTGCAACAGGCATTGATGAAACTAATTTACTTATGGCTCTTTCCGCTAAGCAAATGGGAATTTATAAATCTGTTGCCAAGATTTCAAGACCTAATTATAACCAGATTCTTGAAAAACTATCTCTTGATGGAGCTTTTAACACATCATTTATTACTGCAAGTGAAATTTTAAGGATATTAAGAGGTTCAGGTTCCCTATCTGTAAACCTTATGCTTGATGGCGATGCTGAGTTTACTGAAATCTTAGTTAAAGAGGGAGCAAAGATAATAAATAAAAAAGTTATGGACTTAAATCTTCCCCAAGGAATACTTCTAATTTCTGTTTTAAGAGATGAAAAAGCTTTTATTCCCAACGGAAATACGGTTTTGGTGCCGGGAGACAGGGTTGTTGTATTTTGTACTCATGAAAATATACAAACATTAAAGTCCATATTTTACAATAAAAAGAAAAAGAAGAGTGATTTTATAAATGAATTATTCAGTGGCATTTAGAATAATAGGATTTCTTGTGGGAATAGAGACCTTTTTTATGGTTCCTTCCCTCCTGATAGGATTTTTTAATCAAGAAGCCTCTCTTAATTCTTTTATCATTACTATTGGGATTATGCTGGTTTTCTCAGTGTTTACAAGTTTTATAACGGAAAAGAGCAGAAGGCTTACTCCTAAAGATGGGCTTTTGATTGTTTCTTTAGGTTGGATATTTGCAGCTCTATTTGGAGCTTTACCCCTATATTTGTCAAAAAGTGTACCAACTTATATAGATGCTTTTTTTGAAATTGTTTCAGGTTTTACAACAACTGGAGCAAGTGTTATAGATGATATAAGTAAGATTCCCAAATCAATAGTTCTTTGGAGAAGTGTAACTCACTGGATAGGGGGAATGGGAATTCTTGTATTTACTCTATCTCTTTTGCCGAAACTTGGTGTTGGAGGTTTTCAAATATTTAAAGCGGAAACCCCAGGACCTGTAGCAGGTAAAATTGAACCTAAAATGAGTGAAACTGCAAAAAGACTTTATATAATTTATATGGGTATAACAATCATTTTAATAACTCTACTGAAAATTGGAGGAATGACCCTTTTTGATTCTGTAGTTCACACTTTTGGAGTAGTGGGAACTGGAGGTTTCTCTTCTTACAGCGATAGCTTAATGAGCGTAGATGGAGCCTATATTCCTATTGTAATGAGTGTTTTTATGGTTCTTTGCGGAACCAACTTCACCATGTACTATTATCTATTAAAGGGAAAAATTAAAAACATTTTTACAGATGAAGAATTTATACACTATTATTTTATAATTATAGGGGCAATAATTTTAATAGGCCTTGATTTATTTTTCAGTGGCTATGGAAGTTTTGGAAAATCTTTTTTAGATTCAGCTTTTCAAGTTACATCCATAAGTTCAACATCAGGATTTGCCAGTGCAGATTATGACCTTTGGCCTGTTTTTTCAAAATACATTTTATATATTTTATTTTTCATTGGTTCCTGTGCAGGTTCTACTGCAGGTGGAATGAAGGTAATAAGAATTGTTGTTATATGGAAACTTATAAAAAGGGAAATTATAAAGGTTATCCATCCTAATGCAGTTGTGCCTATAGAAATAAACGGAAGAAATTTAAGCGATGAAGTTGTATTTGGAATAGCTGCCTTTGCAGGAGTCTATATTATAGTTCTTGTCTTAGGATCAGCCCTTGTTTCCCTTAGCGGTTTGGATTATGTCAGTGCTACATCTTCTGTAATGACCATGCTTTCTAACGTAGGTCCAGGTTTTGGAAGAGTGGGTCCTACACAAAACTTTTTGTTTTTTAATGGAGGATATAAGCTTATGTTTTCCTTCTTTATGCTCTTAGGAAGACTGGAATTTTTCACTCTCCTTGCTCTTGTAGCACCGGGAAGAAAATCATAGGAGTCAATATGAAAATAATTATTTTCGGCGCAAACGCCATATCTCAAAAACTTGTTGATGTTCTTCAGGTTTATGAAGACCAAGTTCTTGTTATAGATAGGGATTCTTGGGAATTTAATAATTTTAAAAAGAGAAATGCAAAATTAATTTCAGCTAATTTTTTTGACCAAGGTCTTATGGAGTCTTTAGAAATAAAAGATACAGACTATGTCCTAATTTTAACTGAAGATGACAAAATAAATCTTTTAATATCAAGACTTGTAAGAAATTATACAAAAGGATTTATTATAACTAAGATGAATTCTTATGACGATATTAATGATATTTTTGATTTAAAGAAAAGTTTAGGGATAGATTATATATTAAATCAGGATTTAGAAAGCTCAAGAAATATTTTAAAACTTGTTGAAGATGACATAGGAATAAAATCTGATGTCTTTGCAGGAGGCAAGGTAAGATTAATAGATTATAGCGTAGAGCTTGATCCGGAATTTATAGGAAACAAAATTTCTGAAATAGGAAGTCTTTCCACAATACTTGTAGTTGGAATTTTAAGAAAGAATAATCTTATTATACCTAACGGAAATACCGTTTTAGACGAAGAGGATAAGTTGTACTTAATGGGCCTTACTGATGATATTATTTCTTTCAGATCCAGACATTTCCATTTTACCAATGTAGAAAAAAAGAAAGATATGATAATTATTGGAGATTCGGGAATAACCAGATCTTTAATAGATACTGCCAAGGAAATAAATATAAAAGTAATTGAAGAAGATTCAAAAAAGGCAAAGGATTTAAGAAACAAATATGAAGATGCCTTTGTAATAAGAAATTCTTTTAAAGATGTTTTAAAAAAGAGCAGAGAAGAGTTTACTAGTTGTGATGCTCTTTTAGCCCTAACATCTCAAGATGAATTAAATATAGTAACCTGTCTTATGGCAGACGGAATTGGAATAAAAGATATAATTTTAAAAGTAGAATCTCAAACTTACAATAAATTTTTGGATAATTTGCCAGCAAGTGCCATTATAAATCCATCTATGATAGCTGCAGATAAAATCTTAAAACTAATGAAAAAAGATGGAGGGATGAATTTATACCACATGTTTGCAGATAGGGCTGAAGTTTTTGAGATTACCTTAAAAGAAGGCTCAAAAGTTGAAAATTTAACTTTAAAAGAATTAAGCCTTCCTGAAGGTATGATTATAGGTGCAGTTGTAAGAAAAGACGGTTCTGCAATTATACCAAGAGGAAATTCAAAAATTGAAAGAGGAGATAGACTTGTAATATTTTTTAAAAAGAAAAATAGGGATAATCTTATTCAATTTTTAAATGGAGAAAATAAAAAATTATTTCAATCTCTTTTCGAGTCATAAGGAGTCTTAAATGGATATTTTTAAAAATGATTGGAAAGAACTTTTAGAAGATGAATTTAAACAAAACTATTATAAAAGTTTAAGAAGTCTTTTAATAGAAGAGTATAAAAATCATCAAATTTTTCCTAAGGCAGAAGATATTTTTAATGCCTTTCACTATACGGCTTATAAAGATATAAAAGTTGTTATCTTAGGTCAAGACCCTTATCACAACTTAGGGCAAGCTCATGGGCTGGCATTTAGTGTGCAAGAGGGAGTAAAAATTCCACCATCCCTTTTAAATATTTATAAAGAATTAAAAGATGACTTAGGAATAGAAGAAGCCCATACAGGGTGTTTAATTCCATGGACAAGAGAGGGAATCATGCTTCTTAATACAACTCTTACAGTAAGAGCTCACAATCCTATGAGCCATTCAAAAATAGGATGGGAAATTTTTACTGACCATGTAATTGAACTTATTGATAAAAAAGAAGAACCCCTTGTTTTTATTCTATGGGGGTCCCATGCAAGATCTAAGAAAAAATTATTAAAGAATAAAAATCACCTAATAATTGAAGGACCACATCCCAGTCCTCTTTCAGCCTATAGGGGATTTTTCGGCTCAAGACCCTTTTCAAAAGCAAATTCATTTTTAGAAAGTAAGGGAGTAAGACCACCAAGCTGGAGGCTGGACTAATGATAAAATCAAAAATGTTTACTTATGATGAAATTTATATAGATGGAATACAAACTTATGTAATTAAACCAAAAAAATAGAAGACAAAATAAAAACCCTTATTTTTTATCATGGTTGGGGTTCAAATATAGAAAGACAAGTTTTTAGAGGAACAATTTTTGCAAGTTATGGCTACCAAGTAATAATTCCCGAAGAAAGAAATCATGGTTCAAGAGGAAACTTAGATTATGAAGATGCAAATACCATTAAGGAATATTTTTTCAGAACTCTTATGGGAAATGTAGAGGAATCTACAAGAATTTATAAGCATGCAATAAAAAACTTAGGAGCTGATGAAAATAATATAATTATAGGAGGCCATTCTCTTGGCGCCATAAGTGCCGGAGCAATTTTTACCTTTAATAAAAAAATCAAAAGTCTTTTGTCCTTTAATGGTTCTATGGAATTTGAAGAACTTGTAAAAGAAATATCTCAAATTCAAGGGGTAGAAACTTATGAAATGATGAGAAGAAATGAATTTATAAGAACTTTAAACCCAATCAGGTATCCAGAAAATTTAATGAATAGAAAAATTTGCCTTTTAAACGGTCAAGATGATGACACTGTAAGTAATTCAATGAACGAAAAATTTTACCAAAGCATAAAAGAAAAGTATAAAAATAAAAAAGACCTGTGTTTTGAAAAATTTGAAAAAACAGGCCACCAATTGACAACTCAAATGCTTGAAAGAGCTTTGGAATTTTTAGAAAATTAAAGAGCTAGGTCGGAACAAATCCGCCTAGGCTCTTATTTTTTTGTATATTTTTAAAATTTCTTCAGTAATATTTTCAATAGACTTTGTTCCATCGATTACATAATCGGAAATATCCCTATAATTTTCGGAAATTTTAATTCTTTTTTCAACAATTTCCCTTTTTTCTCCCCTTGTCATAAGTCTTTTAAAAATAATTTCTTTAGGAATTTCTAAATAAATTGTTGTGCAGGGGATTTTTTCCTTTAAAACTTTTGCACCATTACCATCAACGGTTAAAACAAAATTGTAGGAACTTTTTGCAGCATTTACAATGGATTCTTTACTCGTTCCATAATAATTATTTGCATAAATTGTATATTCAAAGAAAAAATTTTTTTTAATTTTATCTTCAAATTGTCCTTTATTTATAAAATTATAAGATTCGTGATTCTTTTCGCCCTCTCTAATGGACCTTGTTGTATATGTAACAATTTTTTTAAAATTATAAGACCTTTTTAAAATTTCAGCCTGAGTAGTTTTTCCACTTCCCGATGGCCCAAGCAAGATAAGTAACATAAAAATCTCCTCTCAGTCAAATAGACTTTGGTTATCAAATATATTATAATTCATTTTAGGAGGAATTTATGAAAAAATTAAGTATCATTTTACTTTCTTTTCTTTTAATATTGACAGGATGTTCTAAACCTGTTGAAAATACAAAAGAAAAAGAAGCGAATAAAGAAAAAGAAACAATAAAGATAGCAGCTCTTAAAGGACCTACAGCTATGGGTCTTGTGAAATTATTTAACGACAGCGATGAAGGAAAAACAGAAGTAAAGTATGAATATAAAATTTTAAACAGCCCCGATGAAGCCGTAACAGGCCTTATGAAAGGGGAATATGATGTTTGTTCTCTACCTTCAAACTTAGCGGCAATAATAAACAACAAAAAAGAAGACTTTATAAAAGTTGCAGCCATAAATACTTTGGGAGTTTTGTATATTGCATCAACAAATGACCATGTAAAAACAATTGCAGACTTAAAGGGAAAGACTCTCGTTACCAGTGGTCAGGGAGCTTCACCGGAATTTGTATTAAGACATCTTCTTATAGAAAATGGATTAGATCCAGATAAGGATGTAAACATTCAATATAAAAGTGAACATAGTGAAGTCGTATCAGACATTGTTCAAAATAAAGACCATATAGTAATGCTTCCCCAACCCTTCTTAACAGTAGCACAAAAAAAAGTTGAAGGTTTAAAAGAACTTATAAATCTTACGGAAGAATGGGATAAGCTTAAAGATTCAGGTAAGCTTATTATGGGAGTTACACTTGTAAGAAATGACTTCTTAAAAGACCATGAAGAAGCTTTCAAAACATTTTTGAAAGAATATAAAGAATCTGTAGATTTTACAAAAAATGACGAAGCTGCAAAGCTTGTAGGAAAATATGAAATAGTTCCTGAAGAAATTGCAAAAGAGGCACTGCCAAAGTGCAATATAACTTTTATTGATGGACAAAAAATGGAAGATGATCTGGCAAATTATTTAAAGGTGCTTTATGACCAAGATAAAAAATCAGTTGGAGGAAAACTTCCCGGTGAAAATTTCTACTACAAGTAAAAAAATTTTAAGGGGATTTTTTTGGATTTCCATTTGGTTTATAATTTCATATGTAAAAAGGAGGGAGATACTTATAGTGTCTCCCCAAGCTGTATTAAAAAGACTTTTTGAAATTTTAAGGGAAAAAGAGTCTTACCTTAATATTTTAAACACCTTTTTAAGCCTCATAGAGGGCCTTTCAGTGGCTTTAATAATAGCTTTAATCTTATCATACCTATCTTATAAATCTATGGCTTTAAAAGAACTTATAGAGCCTCTGATAAAGACAATAAAGTCCATACCTGTTGTAAGTTTTATTATTTTTGCCTTGATGTTTTTTAAAATTGAAAGCTTAGGTTTAATTATTTCTGCAATTGTAATAATTCCCCTTATCTATATAAATATTATGGAGGGTCTCGGCCAAATTTCTATGGATTACATTTTTATGGGTAAAATATTTAATGTAAGACCCTTTAAAAAATTTAAGTACATATATTTTGAAAGTTTAAAACCCTATTTTTTAAGTTCTCTTTTAATAAGTTTAGGATTCGGTTTTAAAAGTATAGTTGCGGCGGAAGTAATAGGCCATCCTAAATACGGACTAGGCTCGAGGATATATGATTCAAAAATTTATTTGGACATGGAAGGTTTAATAGCCTGGACAATAATAGGAATCAGCTTAAATTTTTTTCTTGAATTTATTATAAAAAGGATAAAAAGTAGATGGAACTGATCTTAAAAAATATTTGTAAATCTTATGGAGATAAAAAAGTTTTAGAAAACTTCAATTTACATTTAAAAGATGAAAAAATTTGCCTTATAGGTAGATCAGGATCTGGAAAGACCACCCTTATAAAAATAATAAGCGGTCAAATAAGACCTGATAAGGGGCAAATAATTTCTTCAGAGCCCCTTAAACCATCAATTGTTTTTCAAGACAATCTTCTTTTTGAAAATAAAAGTGTAAGAGAAAATTTAAGCTTTGTAAAAGAACTTACAGATTTTAAGTACGAAAGAGAATTAAATCAGGTTGGACTTTTTAATCTTTTGGACATGAAAGTTGGAGAGCTTTCAGGGGGCATGAAAAGAAGAATAAGTTTTATAAGAGCTTCTATATATGAGGGAAATATTTTGCTTATGGATGAAGCTATTCGTGAAGTTGATGAGGACACAAGGATTTTAATGCTTAATTATATAAATAAAAATTTGAAAAGTCCCTTAATTTATGTAAGCCACAGATTAGAGGATGCAGAAATTTTAGGGGCAAGAGTAATTAATATTGAATAAATGAAAATTTAAAGTTTTCATAAAAGGGGTATAAAAAACAATATGGCATTTATAGAAGTAAAAAATTTAGTTAAAAAATTCATAACTGGATCATCAACCGTGGTTGCAAACGACAACATTTCCTTTGAAATAAATAAGGGAGAATTATGTCTTATAATAGGTCCATCAGGGGCAGGAAAAAGCACACTCCTTAATATTTTAGGAGGTATGGACAGGGCAGATCAAGGTCAAGTCATAATTGATGGAAAAGATCTTGTAAAATTAAATGAAATGGAACTTACAACTTACAGAAGGGAAGACATGGGTTTTGTTTTTCAAAATTACAATTTAATTCCAAATCTTACGGCTCTTGAAAATGTTGAACTTGCATCTCAAATAATAGAAAAGCCCCTTGATGCTAAAGAAGTTTTAAAAGAAGTGGGCCTTGAAAATAGGATGGATAATTTCCCGGCACAACTTTCAGGAGGAGAACAACAAAGGGTTGCCATAGCAAGGGCAGTTTCAAAAAATCCCAAAGTTCTCTTATGTGATGAACCTACAGGAGCTCTTGATTATAAAACGGGAAAGCAAGTTTTGAAAATTTTGCAAAATACTGCAAGAAAAACGGAAACCACAGTTCTTATAATTACTCACAACACTATGATTGCTCCAATAGGAGATAGGGTTCTTGAAATAGTTGACGGCAAAGTGGGAAAATTAACTGTAAATGAAAATCCCAAAAATATAGATGAAATAGAGTGGTAGTATGAAAAGACCACAAGGTCTTAAAAAAGACACATTTAGAGAAATAACAAATACAATTTCAAAATACATTTCAATTATTTTAATTGTAGGCCTGGGAGTATTTGTCTTTGTAGGTCTTATTACAACAGGACCTCTTATGAGAGATACTTTGGAAAAAAGCATAAAAAAATCAAATATGGAGGACATAAGCATAACATCAGCTTTGGGTCTAAAAGAAAAAGATCTTCGTATACTTGAAAACCTTGAGGGCATAGACAAACTTTCATTAGACTATGACGAGGATCTTTTTGTCGTGGGAAAAGACTTTGCCATAAAAGTTTTATCTATGCCAAAATCCATAAGTCTTCCCAATATTATAGAGGGAAGGGACATAGAAAATGAAGGGGAAATAATTTTAGATAAGGCCCTAAAAAAAGAGGGCTACAAATTAAATGATTCCATAAGTTTAAAAAAAGAAGTTAATAAATTTACTTCTAAAGATGAAAAAAGGGACGATCATCTTAAAAATTATACTTATAAAATTGTGGGCTTTGCAGATTATATTGAAAATGTAAAAAATATTACAAGGGGCAACAGTCAAAGGGGTCTTGGAGAGCTTAAGGGTTTTGCCTTTGTTGAAAGATCCAACTTTTTATCTGATCCTACAATTGCAAGGATAATTTTAAAAGATACTGAAAATTTAAAAACATCTTCCAAAAAATATCAGGATCTATTAAAAAAATATGAAGATGAACTGGAAATAGATTTTAAATATAGGCCTAAGGAAAGGCTGGAAGAATTAAAACTTGACATAGAAGATAAGATTGTAGAGGGCGAAGACCAGATAGACTCTGCAAAAGTTAAGCTTTTAGACGGAAAAAACGAACTTGAAGAGGGCAGAGAAAAACTTTCAGATGCAAGAGAAAAATATAAAGACGGAAAAAATAAGTTTGATGAAGAAAGTCAAAAGGGCAGAGAAAAATTAAGTGAGGCTAAGGAAAAACTTGCTGACGCAAAGAAAAAAATAGACGAAAATCAAAGCAAAATTAACGATGGACAAAATCAGTTAGCAAATGGAGATTTAGATTTAAGAGGGGCTAAGGTCGAACTTGAAAAGGGCAAGGCTCAGTACAATAATGGAAAAGAAGAGCTTGAAAAGGGAAAGGGAAAATTAGAAGCCACAAAAATTTCTTTAGATCAGGCAAACAATCAACTTATTGAGGGAAGAAAAAAACTTGATCAAGGTTGGGAGAAGATTAAAAAATCTCAAGAGGAACTAAAAGAGGCTGAGGAAAAATTAAATCAAGGAAAAAAACAATATGAAGATGGAAAAGCTCAATATGAAAAGGGCCTTGAGGAGCTTCAAAACAGCGTTCCTGGTGGTAAAGGAAAAAGCCCCGAAACTATAAAGTCAGAGCTTCAAGTAATAAAAGACATTTTAGTAAATAATCCTGAAATTGAAAAAATTTTACCTGAATTAGGTAAACTAAATAAAAATATAGAAGATCTTAATAATAAAAAAAATAGAACTTGAAGGAAAATTAAATGAGCTTTTAAGCCTTCCTGAGGAAGAACAAAAAAAACATCAAGGAGAAATTTATCAGTTAAAAATTCAAATTGCAGCAATAGAAACTCAACTAAAGACCTTGGAAGAAATAAAAAATAAAATAAAGGACTTGGAAGATAAATATGGCATAGGAGATTTGGACTTATCCAAAATAAACTTAGAAAACATAAATGCTGGCATAGAGGGTGCTGATAAATTAATAGAGGCAAAAAAAGAATTAGATAAGGCACAAATTCAGTTAGCTGAAGGTCAAGCCAAGTACGATATGGGAAAAGATGCTCTTGATAGGGGCATAAAACAAGCCCAAGAAGGAGAACTTGAATATAAAGAAAATTACGAGAAATACTTAGACGGTCTAAGGCAGTATGAAGAAGGACTTAAAAAATTAGAAGATTCGGAAAAAGAATTAAATGAAGCTAAGGAAAAACTGGATAAGGGCGAAATAGACTACGATAGGGCAAAATTAAAATATGATGAAAACTATAAAAAATTTATAGAAGGTAAAAGTCAGTTAAAAAGCGGTCGTGAAGAATATGAAAGAGGCCTTGAAAATTATAAGTCTGGACTCAAAGATTTTGAAGAGGGAGAAACAAAGGGCAAAAAGCAATTAAAAGATGCCCTTTATGAAATAAATAAGGGCCAGAGAAAACTTGACAAGGGTCAAAGAGAATATGACGAAAAATCCCTTGAAGCAGATGAAAAAATAAAAGACGGCTTAGATAAAATTAATGATGCAAAGAGAATTTTAAAAATTTTATCCCAACCTTCCTATGAAATTACGCCAAGACACTTAAATGAAGACATAAACACTTACATTGATTATGCTCATAGAGTAGATCTTTTAAGTCTTGTCTTTCCTGTATTTTTCTTTTTAATATCAATGCTTGTATGTTGGACAACGATGACAAGAATGGTTGAAGAAAATAGAATAAATATAGGAACTTATAAGGCCTTAGGTTACAGCAACAGGCAAATTGCATCAAAATATTTCATTTACGGAGAATCTTCAGCCTTAATAGGTGGAATAATAGGAGCTTTAATAGGAGCCTTTGCCCTATCAAGATTAATAGGCAATTCTTATTCCGTTGATACGATTTTTGAAAAAAATTTAATTTTTAAATTTTACCCAATAAGAACTTTATTTGCCATTATAGTAGGGCTTTTGGCAACGGGAATAACGGCAATGATTTCCGTATATGCAAGCCTTAGAAATAATGCGGCAAATCTATTAAGAGGACCTGCTCCAAAGGGCGGAACAAGAATTTTAATAGAAAGAATAAAACCTCTTTGGAAGAGACTTTCTTTTTTACAAAAAGTAACTGCAAGAAACTTATTTAGGTACAAAAAGAGAATGATAATGACTGTAATAGGAATTATGGGTTGCAGTGCACTTTTAGTTTTGGGTTTTGGAATAGAGGGTTCCGTTAAGGGAATAAAAGACAAGCAATTTAAACAAGTTATGAAATATAATTTGGCAGTCTTTTACGATAGGGAAATTGACAAAAAAAGTTTTGATAAATTTAAAGAAGGAATAAAAAAAGACCAAAGAATAGAAAAATATGCCTCCTTTAATATGTCCAATTTTAAAAGTAAATTTAATAAAATTGATCAAGATGTAAGTCTTGTAGTTCCAGAAAACTTAGAAGAATTTTCAGAATTCTATACTTTAAGAACAAGAAAAAATAAAAAAGAAATAAAACTTACAGATAGGGGAGCTGTTATTACCGAAAAACTAAGTAAATTAAAAAAGGTAAAAATTGGGGACAGTCTTGAAATTAAAGATAAGGACGGAGAAATTTATAAAGTTCAAATAAGCGGAATTACAGAAATGTATGTGGGACATAATTTATTTATGACTCCAAAGTATTATGAAAAAGTATTTGGTAAAAATTTTGTGTCCAACTGTGAGGCTTTAAAACTTAAAAACCCAGAAGATATAAGTAAAATATCCAAGGACTTTATGGACTATAAATGTTCCACTTCAACAATGAATGTAAGCGTCCTTGAAAAAATTTTGGACAACTTTATGAGCTCCATATATCTTGTGGTAGCAACAATAGTCCTGGCATCATCAATGCTTGCGGTAATAGTATTATATAACTTGACAAACATCAACATAGAAGAAAGAAAGAGAGAACTTTCCACAATAAAAGTTTTGGGATTTTATCCAAAAGAAGTAACAAGTTATATTTATAGAGAAACTTGGATTTTAACAATAATAGGAATAGGAATAGGACTTTTAGTAGGAAAGATTTTACACTACGGAGTTCTTCAAGTTGTAGTACCCTATATGGCAATGCTGGATCCGGTTTTAGTGAAGAGAGCTTATTTATTTTCAGCCTTAATTACAACTATAGTAACATTTTTTGTAATGTTGATTTTCCACAAAAAACTTAAAAAAATAGATATGGTTCAAGCTTTAAAAGCACAAGAATAAAAAAAGCTTCCCTATTTCAGGGAAGTTTTTTAATTTAAAATAAAAATTTTTTCAAAAATCAATAAGATTAAACTTATTAAGAGACTTATTTTATTTGGAAAACAAAAGATTAAAGAAAAAATCAAAATATTAATAAAAAGAGCATCTCTGTCCTTAAAATAATTTTTCTTAAAACTTTTTCTTAGAACTTTTGAATTTGTGGACGAAATAAAAATAGCAAGGTCCTCCTTATCCCTAAAAGCGTAATAAGTTCCCCCGATATAAGCGCAGTAGTCATAGAAAATCGGATTGCTTATTACCATAAGATTTGAATTTTTTAAATAATTATTAAGATTTTCGATCTCTCTTTGAGAAAAAATAATTTCATTAAAGCTTTTGCCTTTGAAGAAAAGTTCAATTGATAAAGGGCTCATAAAATAGTCTCCTATCATTTAAAATAAAGATTAACTATATAAGTAAATTATAGACGATGATAATTGATAAAACAAGAAATTTTTAAATGATTGAATTATCAATTGAAAAGAAAAATGCAAATAAAATTTAATACATTAAAAGAAGCCTTAAAGCCATTTATTAAGGATGTAAAAATTTAGACCTAAGATGCAATGGAAAAAAT
This sequence comes from Peptoniphilus sp. BV3C26, assembly GCF_000478985.1. Lineage (GTDB taxonomy): Bacteria > Bacillota > Clostridia > Tissierellales > Peptoniphilaceae > Peptoniphilus_B > Peptoniphilus_B koenoeneniae. Next base: position 5,574 of record NZ_AWXB01000058.1, on the reverse strand, counting down.
TCTGTGGTACAATGGGGAAAGGAAAGAAAAATAAATAAAAATTTGGAGGGTTTTATGAGAAAAAAAATAATTTTAGTTTTTTCACTTATTATGACAATGCTTCTTACAGCATGTACACCTAATATGCAAGCATTTTTAGGAGTTTCTCAAAAATTAAACGCTTGGGAAGCAACTAAACAATCAGGAAAAGTTGAAGTTGAAGTTGAAGCATTTGACAAATCAACAAACAAAAAAGTGAAATTTGAAATGCCGGCAAAGTTTGAAGGTATTTCACAAAAAGAAAAAGCACAAATGTCTATTGAATATGATTTAAGCAATTTTAAAAAATTATTACAAGAAGATGAAAGTGCACCGGAAATAAAGGTTCCCGATAAATTTAAAGTTGAAATCTTTATAGACGGAAATAAGATTTATGTAGATAAGGCTGCTTTTAAGGTATTAGCTGACTTAAGTGGCAAAAAAATGGATATAAAAGAAGACTATGTTCTACTTGATGCTTCAGAAGACAAAAAAGAAATGGATCCAAGCTATGATAAGCTTATGGAATATTCTAAATCAGGAGAATTTACAGCTGATTTAATTAAATTTACAGACCAAGCTTTAAAGGGCTTTAAGCCAAGTAAAGATATGGAAATTAAAGGCAACACTTACAAATATGAAGCAAGCCTTGAAGAAATTTTAAAAGATGCTAATGCAGGTTTAAACATAGTTGCAAAAAATTGGGATAAGGCTTCTGAAACTTTAATTCCAATGCTTGAAAAGATGGGAATTAAGGCACCAAAAGAAGATATCAAGAAAGCTTTTGATAATTACAAAGAAAATGATTTAACAAAATCACTTCCTCTTGATGAAAAAGCTTTGAAAGATTCAAAAGTAGAATATTCACTTGAAGTAAAAAATGACAATGAATATGAAGCTGAATGTGAAATTAAACTTGTTATTCCTGAACTTATGACAATGACAGTTGAATCTGAAGTTAATTCAAAAAGAGAAAAAGACGTAACAGTTCAAATGCCTACATCTTTCAAAAAGCTTTCTCAAGCAGATCTTATGAAATTATTCAGAGCAGATAATTCTCCTATAATTTTAGTAAGCGTTGAAGGAAAGATGATAGAATTTGAAGACCAAGAACCTGTAATTAAAAATTCAAGAACTTTAATTCCCTTTAGAGGAGTTTTAGAAAACTTAGGAGCAGAAGTTAATTGGGACCAAGAAAAGAAAATGGTAACAACAAGTCTTGGAGATAAAAAAATTGAAATGACAATCGGACAAGAAACAATAAAAGTTGATGGAAAAGACGTTAAACTTGATGTAGCTCCAATGATTATAAACAACAGAACTATGATTCCTTTAAGAGGAGTTTTAGAAAACTTAGGTTATAAAGTTGGATTTGAAAAAGTTGGATCTGAAAAAGATGGTTTGATTTATTCAATTGATATTACAAAATAATTAAAAAAAGCAGCTCTATTTAGGCTGCTTTTTTATTTGTCTTAATTTTTTATAAATAAGATCCGTTAAAAACTTAGAAACATAAGAAAGAATAAGGCCTAAAAATATGCCGCCTATAATATCTGTAGGGTAGTGGACATAAAAATATAATCTGGAAAAGGCCACAAGGCTTGCAATTATATAAATTATTTTTCCAAATCTCTTATTGTAAAAATAAATGGAATTTGCACTTCCTATACCACTATAAGTGTGGCCTGAAGGAAAGGAAAAATCTTTTGGAGGATTTATTTTAGGAAAAATTCCTTTTACAACAAAGGGCCTGGGCCTTGCAATAAGAGGTTTTAAAATTAAATTTCCAAAAATTCCACATAAAATTAAAGTTATTAAAACATTTAAACCTATTTTTCGAGTTTTTTTCCAACTAAAGAGCCAAATACCTATAAAAATAAAAAATATTCCGCAATTTCCTAAACTTGTAATTAATAAAAAAATAAAATCCAATAGAGGATTTGTCATGTTTTGAATAAGATCAAGTAATTTAAGTTCCATGTAAATTATTATACTATAAAAAATTTACAAAAAATTTAAAAAATTTAAAAATTTTTTATAAAAGTGTTTTAAATAAAAAATAGAGGGTATATTAAAAATACCAAGAGATTGGTGAACAGAACCTTGAAATCCATCCAACTTTCTAAATAATTATTGACCGTTTAATCGCTTTAAGCGTTTATATAGAGTCTTGATGATTATAACTTGTTATTTTAAATAACAAAACAAAAGTAGGATTAGAGAATGAGATGAAATTTAATAAAAATTTTTTTCTCAAAAATTTAGAGTAGGATTTTTGAAAAAAGAAAAAAGTTTGATTTTAAATGTAATCACATTTGGCAACTAAAACGCGATTTGTAAGTTTGTTTAAAAGGATTTTGCAGCTGCAGTTTTACTTGTTATGTGAATTGCAAAAAGCAAAAGAAAGGTAGTAGAATGATAGAACCAAAAACATTTGGTTGGATGGATTCTTGGAATAACTGAAAAGAGAATGTAGTAATAATTGATTACACATTCTCTTTTTTGTTTATGGTGGACATGAGAGGAATCGAACCCCCGGCCTAAGCTTTAGGAGAGCTTCGCTCTATCCTACTGAGCTACATGTCCATGTGAAGTATATTTTAATTTACTGAAAGATTATTGTCAAATAGGTAAAATATTGGAGGCAAAAAATGAATTATCCCACAAAAGAAAAAGCTTTGAAACTTTTAAAAAAATATAATAAAGAAGAATTCCACTTAAGACACGCTTTCACCCTTGAAGAAGTCTTAAGATACTTAGCAAAAAAAGAAGGAGAAGATGAAAATTTTTGGGGTCTAGTAGGTCTTTTACATGATGTTGATTATGAAAAGTGGCCTGAAGAACATTTAAAAAGGACTCCAGATATTCTTAAAGAAATAGATGCTCCTCAAGAAATGATTCATGGAATATTAAGCCACGGACATGGAATTTGTAGTGAGGTTAAACCTGAGAAAAAAATGGAAAAATATCTCTATGCTGTTGATGAACTTACAGGTCTTATAGGTGCTTGTGCCTTAATGAGGCCAAGTAAATCCACAAAAGATATGGAACTTAAAAGTTTGAAGAAAAAATTTAAAGACAAAAAATTTGCAGCAGGTTGCTCAAGAGATGTAATAAAAAAGGGAGCTGAAAACTTAGGCCTTGAATTAGATGAACTTTTAAGTATTACTTTGGAAGCAATGAAAGATAGGGAAGATGCAATTGAAGACCATCTTAGAAAAAACTTATAAATTATTTATGATTGAAACAAGGATAATTTTGGTATAAATAAAATGTATATCTAATAAATTAAGAGGAGGTAAAAATATGGGTTGGCTTATGAGTATTATAGTTGGTGCAGCCGCAGGTTGGATTGCCAGCATGATAATGAATAAAAATGAAAAAATGGGAGCTCTTGCAAATATTTTTGTAGGTATCATAGGAGGTTCCATAGGTAGATTTGTTCTTGGTCTTGTAAATGTTCAAGCTGGTCAAGGAGCAGTGCCTTCACTTTTAGTGGGCGTTTTTGGAGCAGTTATCTTACTTTGGATAATTAACAAAGTAACAGGAAAATAAAATTAAAGGCTACTGAAAATTTTATATAAATTTTAATTTTAAATTATATTTGCTTTTTTAAAAAACTTACTATATAATTCATAATTAATTAAAAATTTAAAGTTTATAGTGTTTTGAGTAGAAAATCAGACTCTTTAGAGAAGGACCGGTTGGTGAAAGGTCTAGAGAAAAATTTTTGAACATGGATTCACTTTATCCCCAATCGGGGCGTTTTCCACGTTACGGACTTAGAGGCTTAATATAATTTAAGCAAATTAGAGTGGTACCACGTCCTCGTCTCTATCGAGGACGTTTTTATTTGTTAATTTTAGGAGGTTTTATGAGTAAAAAATATTATTTAACAACACCTATTTACTACCCAAGTGACAATCTTCACATAGGACACACCTATTGTACAGTTGCAGCAGATGCACTGAAAAAATTTAAAAAAATGCAAGGATACGATGTTTTCTTTACAACGGGTTCTGATGAACATGGACAAAAGCTTATGCAAAAAGCTCACGAATATGGAATGGAACCAAAAGAATATATAGACCACATAGTAGAAAACATTAAAGCTCTTTGGGCAAAAATGGATATTGATTATGATTCTTTTATTCGTTCAACAGATGAGCAACATGAAAAAAATGTTCAGGAAATTTTCCAAAAACTTTATGACAAGGGAGATATTTATAAGGGTCAATATGAAGGATATTATTGCACTCCTTGTGAATCTTTTTGGACTGAATCACAACTTGGAGAAAATCACACTTGTCCAGACTGTGGAAGGGAAACTCACTTATCTCATGAAGAAGCATATTTTTTCAGACTTTCAAAATATCGCGACAAACTTTTAAAACTATATGAAGACCATCCGGAATTTATTCAACCGGAATCAAGAAAAAATGAAATGGTTAAAAACTTCCTTGAAAACGGCTTGGAAGACCTTTCAGTATCAAGATCAAGCTTTGATTGGGGAGTAAAAGTTCCCTTTGATGACAAGCATGTAGTTTATGTTTGGATTGATGCTTTAAGTTGTTATTTAACAGGTCTTGGTTATGGCTACAACAATGAAAGATTTAATGAGTTTTGGCCTGCTGATGTTCACCTGGTAGGAAAGGAAATTGTAAGATTTCATACAATTATTTGGCCTGCAATTTTAATGGCCCTTGATATGCCTCTTCCAAAACAAGTTTTCGGTCATGGATGGATACTATTTGATGATGACAAGATGAGTAAGAGTAAGGGAAATGTAGTTTATCCAGAACCAATTATAGAACTTTACGGAGTAGATGCTTTAAAATACTTTTTACTTCGTGAATTTTCCTTTGGAAGCGATGGAAGCTTCACAAAAGAAAAATTTATGGCAAGATTAAATTCAGATCTTGCTAATGACCTTGGAAATCTTGTATCAAGAACTGTTTCCATGATTGAAAAATACAAGGGAGGAATAATTAAAAAGTCCTCTGCAAAAACTGAATTTGATGAGAATTTAAAAAATATTGCAGTTTCAGTTAAAGAAAAAGTAGATAAGGCAATGGAAACTTATCAATTTTCCGATGCCCTTGAAGAAATTTGGAAACTTGTAAGACGTGCAAATAAATATGTAGACGAAACACAACCATGGGTTCTTGCAAAAAATTCTGAAGATAAGGAAAAACTTGAAAATGTTTTATACAATCTTGCAGAAAGTATAAGAATTATAAGTGTTTTAATCTATCCCTTTATAACAAATACTTCAAAAGAAATCAGAAGACAACTAGGAATAAAAGACCAAGTTAAATGGGAAGATGCTAGGCAATTTGGACTTTTAGATGGCGAAAAAGTCCTAAAGGGAGATGTGATTTTCCCACGTCTTGACATTGAAAAAGAAATTGAAAATCTTGATAAGGCAAATAAAAAATTAGCTGAAGAAAGAGAAAAAGATCTAAATGATTGGATTAAGCAAGCAGGAAAAAAGCTTAAGAAAAATGAAAAAGAAGAAAAATCAACAATTGTTGGCTTAGGAAAAGAAGAAATAAC
>NZ_AWXB01000057.1 GCF_000478985.1 Peptoniphilus sp. BV3C26 | reverse complement strand
TTTTTTTATAAATAAAACGAATAAAAACCATTTTTCTTTTCTGTAAGAATAGATATGTTTCGGATTCAAATTATCAGAGGTAATTAAAAACATAGAAATCATTGAAAAAAGTGATATACTAAATTGTATATGATATAAAAATAGAAAAGAGATTTATAAAAAATAGAGTTTTAAATGAGTAGGTGTTTTAATTGGATATAAAAAGTTCAGTTCAAAATAATGATGATAAAAATAACAAACCGCAATATTTGCAAATAGCGGAAACTATAAAAAATAAGATTTTTTTGGGGACTCTTTCAGTGGGAACCAAACTACCACCTGAAAGAGAACTTGCAAAAAAATATGACTCAGGAAGACCTTCAGTTAGAGAAGCAATAAGAAGTCTTGAGAACATGGGCTTAGTTGAAACAAAACATGGAGACGGCTCCTATGTTGCTAATAACATGAAGAATGTAATGTTTTCATCTTTAAGTGCAATCTCTCGTATGAATTCAGTTACCATTTCAGAAATTATGGAGTTTAGAGAAATGTTTGAATATGAAGCTGTAAAACTTGCAGCAGAAAGAAGAACTACCGATCAACTTAAAAAGATGGAAGAAATTTTAATAAAAATAAAAGTGTCAGACACAATATATGAATTTCAAAAATTAGACGGTTTATTTCATACATTAATTTCGGAAATGTCTAATAATGCCTTAATAATAGAATCCTATTTAGCCATGAATAAACTATTTTATGATAGCATAAAAGATACAACGGTGGCAATTACCTTAGAGGGAGAAAGTTCAGAAGAACTTTTTAGCTATCACAAGCCAATTTATGATTCTATAAGGGATTCAGATCCAGTACTCGCACAAATATTTATGAACAAACATTTTAACAGAATAAGAAAATCAATTAAAGATATAAAATAAAAGGACAGTCCTCATAAAAGAGGGCTGTTTTTTTATGGAGAAAATTTTTATAAAAAATAAATAAATTCATAAGGTATTACCACTAAAAAAATTAAAAATAATTGATAATAAAAAATTTTTTAACAAAATATTGTAAAAATCGAAAAAAATAAAAAATTTTTTTATTTTTTATTCAATAAATAAAAAAATTTAAAAATTTTATTTTAAAGGTAGAAAAAGGCTAAATTTAGGCGTATAATTGGTATTACCAATAATGAATTAATTAAGTATTTCGATTATTTGATTATTAATATCATATACTTGACCTATAATTTTTAAATTAGTACAATAAGAGTGACGAGATAATTAAAAAATCGTTAATACTAAAAAAGAAAAAGAGGAGGTTTTTTGATGGATTTTCAACTATCAAAAGAACATTTAGAAGTTCAAGCACGTGCTCGTAAGTTTGCGGAAGAGAAAGTTCTACCTGGAGTATTGGAAAGAGATAGAGATTCTATTTTACCTATGGATTTATACAAAGAACTTGTTAAAGAAGGATTTATAGGCTTCCAATTCGATAAAAAATATGGTGGACTTGGAAAAGACTATATGTCTTATATTTTAACTTTAGAAGAACTTGCAAAAGTTGATGCTTCTCTTTGCGTATTTTGCTCAGTATCTCTTTCTTTATTCCTTGGAGGAATTTTGAAATATGGAACAGAAGAACAAAAGAAGTTTTTTGTAGGGGGAGTTTGCGACGGATCTATTACAGGATGTTTTGCATTAACTGAAAAGAATGCAGGAAGTGATGCAAGTGGTGTACAAACAATAGCAAGACGTGATGGAGATAACTACATAATCAATGGTACAAAAAGATTCATTACTAACGGAAAAGAAGCAGATTATGCAATGGTAGTTGCTAAAACTGATTTAGATGCACCGGGAACAAAAGGTCTTACCTCATTTATGATTCCAACAAATACACCGGGATTTGAACTTGTAAGATTGGAAGATAAAATGGGACTTAGAAGCCTTGAAGTAGCTGAGCTTAAATTTACAGACATGGTAGTTCCGGCAACTTGCCGCCTTGGTAAAGAAGGGGACGGATTCAAACTTGCTATGGACACTCTAAATGCAGGACGTGTTGGAGTTGCAGCACAAGCTTTAGGTATTGCAAAGGGAGCTTATGAAAGAGCTATTGAATTTTTGAAAAATAGAGTTCAATTTGGAAGACCTCTTTACAAAAATCAATATCTTGCTTTTAAAGCAGTTGACCTTGCAAATATTATTGACCAAGCTGAGCTTATGCTATACAAGGGAGCTTGGATGCTTGATCAAGGAATTGTTGAACCGAAAACATGTGCACAAGCTAAACTTTTATGTACAGATGCTGCTATGAAAGTTACAACAGAATGTATTCAATTAATGGGCGGCGAAGGATATATGAAAGAATTCCATGTAGAACGTATGATGAGAGATGCAAAAATCACACAAATCTATGAAGGAACTAATGAAATTCAACATATGGTTATACAAGGAGCTATCTTTAAGTAAATAATAGTTAATTGAAGGATTATAATAGAATTTTTAAAAATATGGCATTACCTTATATTTTTAGGTAATGCCATATTTTTATTTTGCCTTTTTTTGGATTTTTAATTTTTAAAAAATATGCTTAATAAAAAAATGGCATTAAAATATAACAAAAATCATTAAAAGTGTTAAAAAAATAAAATAAATTGAAAAAATATTGACAAAGTCATGCAAAACGTTTACCATAAAGAAAAAAGGTATTACCAATAAACAAGGAGGTATTATTTTGAATATTGTTGTTTGCATTAAGCAAGTACCTGATACGAATGAAGTTAAACTGGACCCCAAAACAAATACTTTAATTAGGGATGGAGTACCAAGCATAATAAATCCTGATGATAAATCAGGGCTTGAAGCTGCTCTTAAAATTAAAGATCAAACAGGAGCTCATGTAACTGTTGTATCAATGGGACCGCCTCAAGCAGAAAATGCTTTAAGAGAAGCACTTGCTATGGGTGCTGATGAGGCTATTTTAGTAACTGATAGAGTTTTTGGAGGAGCTGATACTTGGGCTACTTCTTGTACAATTGCAGGTGCTCTTAAGCATTTGGATTATGATTTAATAATCACAGGAAGACAAGCTATTGATGGAGATACTGCTCAAGTAGGACCACAAATGGCGGAGCATTTAAATTTACCCCAAGTTACATATGTTGAAAACATAGAAGTTAACGAAGGATTTTTAACTGTAACAAGACAATTCGAAGATAGATATCATAAAATAAAACTTAAAACTCCGTGTCTAATAACAACACTTTCAGAACTGGCTGAGCCTAGATTTATGAGTGTTGGAGGAATTTTTGAAGCTTTCAAAAAAGATATTAAAATTTGGCATTATGAAGATATAAAAGATGAACTTGATGATTCAAATCTTGGATTAAAGGGTTCTCCTACTAAGGTAAAGAAGTCATATCCTAAACAAGGTAAAGGTGCAGGTGTCATACTTACTGATTTATCTGCAGATGAAGCAGCTAAGGCAATCTTATCTAAACTTGAAGAAAAATATATTATCTAAGGAGGCTTGAAATGAGTAAAGATGTATTTGTATTCATCGAACAAAGAGATGGAGAAATTCAAAAAGTCGGCATAGAGCTTCTTGGAAAAGCGAGAGAATTAGCTGACGATTTAAAACAAGACGTTGTTGCAATTTTATTAGGAGAAAATATTAGAAATAAAGCTGATTTACTTGTTAGACATGGTGCTGACAAAGCAATAGTTGTAGATCATCCAATGCTTAAAGAGTATGTTACTGAACCATATTCTAAAGCAGTTTACGAGATAATAAAAAAATATGACCCTGAAATTGTAATATACGGTGCAAGTTCTATAGGAAGAGATTTAGCTCCCAGAATGGCAGCAAGAATTCACACAGGACTTACTGCAGACTGCACAGGTTTAGCAATTGAAGAAGATACTAAAAATCTTAGAATGACAAGACCTGCTTTTGGGGGTAATCTAATGGCTGAAATTTTATGTGAAAATTTCAGACCGCAAATGGCAACTGTAAGACCAGGTGTTATGCAAGCGTTAGATTCAGATCCTTCAAGAAAGGGAGAAATCATTGATGAAACTATTGAATTTGTAGATTCTGATATGAATATTGAAATTCTTGAAATAGCTAAAAAAGAATCAAAGAAAAAAGATATTACCGAAGCTAACATATTAGTTTCAGGTGGTAGAGGTATAGGAGGTCCTGAAGGATTCGAAACCTTAAAAGAGCTTGCTGATGAATTAGATGCAGAAATTTCTTCTTCAAGGGCAAACGTTGATTCTGGATGGATAGAAAAAGATGCTCAAGTAGGACAAACTGGAAAAACTGTAAGACCGGAACTTTATTTTGCTCTTGGAATTTCTGGAGCTATACAACATTTAGCCGGAATGGATGAATCTGAACTTATCATTGCAGTAAACAAAAATAAGGAAGCTCCTATTTTTGATGTAGCAGATTTAGGAATAGTTGGAGACTTACATTCAGTAGTTCCAAAATTAACTGAGTTAATAAGAAAAACAAAAAAGTTAAAGTCGGAAATTTAACTAAATAAAAGGAGTTGAAGGTTATGGAAAAACAAAACATGTTAGAAGGATTAAAAGTTGTTGAATTTGCTAACTTTGTAGCTGGTCCCTGCTGTGGAAGGCTTTTAGCTGACTGGGGTGCAGAAGTAGTAAAAATTGAGCCTGATTTTGGTGATACTATGAGAGTCGTTGGAGTTCAATGGCTATCACCTACAGAAGAAGATGAAAATCCTCTTTTTGAAAATGAAAATGCAGGTAAAAGAGGAATAGTAGTTAACGCAAACACAGAAGAAGGTGTTAAAGTTATCTATGATTTAGTAAAAGATGCTGATGTATTTTTAACAAATACAAGACAAAAAGCATTAGTTAAATCAAAATTAGACTATGAATCAATCAAAAAAATAAATCCGAAAATCGTTTACGGACACTTATTAGGTTATGGCGAAAAAGGACCTGCAAAAGATACTCCAGCATTCGATTATACAGCATATTTTGCAAGAGGAGGAGTTTCCTTAGGTTTAATGGAAAAAGGAACTAGCCCATGTAATACAGCAGCAGCTTTAGGAGACCACTATGCAGGTATGAGTTTAGCTGCAGGAATTTTGGCAGCTGTTCTTAGAAGAAATAGAACAGGTGAAGGAGAAAAAGTAAATGTAGCTCTATTCCATACAGCAATTTTTGGAATGGGTCTTTATGTTGTTGCTGGTCAATATGGCTACAAGATGCCTATAACAAGAAAGCAACCTCCAAATCCATTAAATACAACATTTAAATGCTCAGATGGAAGATGGATTCAAATAGCATTTTTCCAATATGATAAGTGGTTCCCGAACTTCTGTAACATGGTTATAGAAAGACCGGAATATATAGGTGGTAAGTATTCAACTTTGAAGAGTTCTGTAAATTATGTAGATGAACTTGTTCCTATAATGGAAGATATCTTCATTAAGCATCCTTCAGATTATTGGTGTGAAAGACTTCAAGCAGCAGGTATACCATTTGAAAAACTTCAAGCACCTCATGAATTATTAGAAGATGAACAATGCTGGGCAAATGATTACCTATTTAAGCACACTTATGATAATGGAAATGAAGGCGTTTTATACAATACTCCTGTTATGTTTGAAGAATATGGAATTAAAGATTTCGTAAGAGCACCTAAGAAAGGTGAACATACAGATGAAGTAATGGAAGAACTTGGATATTCAAGTGAAAAAATTCAAGAATTAAAAGACAATAAAGTTATAAAGTAATAAGGTAAAAATATAACCAAAAGGGATGTGAATATGTATACGTTGGGATTGGATTTTGGTTCAACGGCATCAAAAGGAATAATTTTAAAAGATGGAAAAGAAATAGTAGCTTCATCTATTGTTCCTTTTGGAACAGGAACGTCTGGACCAAAAAAGGTTAAGGATGATCTATTTTCTAAAAGTGGGATTACCATAGAAGATATAGCGAACACTGTTGTAACAGGATATGGAAGAATAAAATATAAAAGCGAAGAAGATACTCAAATATCTGAACTTAGTTGTCACGCTAAAGGAGTTAATTTTCAACTTCCCAGCGTAAGAACAATAATTGATATAGGCGGACAAGATGCAAAAGCTATGAAACTTGACAAAGATGGCAGAATGACAAATTTTGTTATGAATGACAAATGTGCGGCAGGTACAGGTAGATTTTTGGATGTAATGTCTAATGTATTAATGGTTGAAGTATCTGAACTTGGTGATATAGATAAAAAGGCTACAGCACCTGTAGCAATTTCAAGTACATGCACTGTTTTCGCTGAATCTGAGGTTATATCCCAACTATCGGGAAATGCAAAATTAGAGGATATTATTGCAGGGATTCATATATCTGTTGCCAATAGAGTAGCAGGGCTTGTAAAAAGAATTGGAGTTGAAGAAGACGTAGCTATGGTTGGCGGAGTTGCTCAAAATTCCGGAATTGTTAGAGCACTGGAAAGAGCTTTAAATGTCAAAATAATAGTTCCGAAAAATTCTCAACTTAATGGAGCACTGGGCGCAGCAGTATTTGCTTATGAAAAAATGGGAGGTAAAAATGTCTGATAATGAAGTAAAAAAAGAAGAAAAAAAAGAAGAAAAAATAACAGCGGCTAAGTTTATAAATGGATTATTAGCAAAATCATATAAAGAAGCTTGGGAAGCAAAAGAAAAGGGAATACCTGTAGGTTGGTCAACATCAGTATTCCCACAAGAAATTGTGGAAACTTTCGGTCTTCCTCTTTGCTATCCCGAAAATCAAGCAGCAGGTCTTGCAGCTAAAAAAGAATCTTTAGGATTAGAAGAAAAAGCAGAAGCTCAAGGATATTCAATAGACCTTTGTGCATATGCAAGAACAAATTTTGGTTTCCTTGAACAAGGAGGATCTGAAAGTCTTAATATGCCAGTACCTGACTTTGTATGCTGCTGTAACAATATTTGTAATGAAGTAATTAAATGGTATGAAAACCTATCTAAAAAACTTAATATACCACTAATAATGATAGATGTTCCATTTAATAACGAAGATTATGTTACGGAAAGTCGTATAAAGTATTTCAGAGGTCAATTTGAACATGCAATAAAACAACTTGAAGAAATTAGTGGCAAAAAGTTTGACCCTGAAAAACTAAGAGAAGTTATGAACATTTCAAGAAAAAATGGTCGTCTTTGGAGAGAATCAATGCAAATGTCAAAAGACGTTTATCCATCACCTATGAATGGATTTGATTTATTTACCTATATGGCTTGTATCGTTTGTTATAGAGGTAAAAAAGAGACTACTCAAGCCTTTGAAATGTTAATGGAAGAACTTAAAGAAAATGCTAAAGAAGGAAAGACATCCTTTAGAGGCGAAGAAAAATACAGAATCATGATGGAAGGTATACCTTGCTGGCCGTATATAGGATATAAAATGAAATCACTATCTAAATATGGCGTAAACATGACAGGATCAGTATACCCACACGCATGGGCATTGGAATATGGTGACAATGACTTAGATGGACTTGCAAGAGCTTATTCTTCAATGTTTAACAATGTAAACATTGACAAGATGGTAGAGTATAGAAATAACGCTCTAAGAGATGGAAATTGCGTAGGAGCTTTTTACCACATGAACAGAAGTTGTAAACTTATGAGTTTTATACAATATGAAATGGCAAGAAGAGTAAATGAAGCTACAGGACTACCATATGCTGGATTTGATGGAGACCAAGCTGATCCAAGAGGATTCTCTCAAGCACAATTTGAAACGAGATTACAAGGTCTAATTGAAGTAATGGAAGATAAGAAGGAGAATTAATGTGAAAAGTTATATAGAAGAATGTAAAAGTATTGCTTTAAATCCCTTATCAAAGCTTAAAAGTTACTTGGAACAAGGGGTAAAGGCCATAGGAATGGTTGCTTTTTTTGGACCTAATGAAATAGTAGAAGCAGCAGGATTTTTACCTTTCGGAGTTTGGGGAGGTTATGGAATAGAACTTGATTTATCAAAACAATATTTCCCTGCTTTTTGTCCGTCAGTTATATCTATTATCTTAGAACAAGGATTAAATGGAAGCTTAAACGGATTAGAAGCTGTTATTATCCCTGGTCAAACAGACACAATGCAGTGTCTTGGACAAAACTGGAAATCTGGAGTAAAGAATATACCTTTTATTTCTATAGTTTATCCTCAAAATAGAAAACTTGAATGTGGTATTGAGTTTTTAGAAAGTGAATGTGTACATGTTAAAGAAGAACTTGAAAAGATAAAGGGTTCAAAAATAACAGACGAAGAAATTAATAAGACAATAGAACTTTATAATGAACATAGAGCTGAAATGAGAAAATTTTCAGAACTTGCTGCTAAACATCCAAATTCAATAAATAATCTTGAAAGAAATTATGTATATAAATCAGCTCTTTATATGAAAAAAGAAGATCATTTAAAGATTATTAAAAAAATCAACGAAGAGTTAGAAAAAATGCCTGAAGAAAAATATTCAGGACATAAAATTATAACAACAGGTTTGTTACTGGATGATGAAAATATTTTAAATTCTCTTGAAGAAAATAATCTTAGAATAGTTGGAGATTATGTTGCTCAAGAATCAATACAATATAATACTGATGTGCCAGATGGGAAAAATCCATTTAGGAGATTAGCAGAACAATGGGCTAATGTTGAAGGATTTTCATTAGCATACGATCCTGACCTAAAAAGAGGAAAATTAATATCTAAGCTTGCTAAAGAAAGAGGCGCAGAAGGCATTGTATATGCCACAGTTAAGTTCTCTGATTATGAAGAATATGATATGCCTATTTGTGTAAAAACAGTAAGAGAAAATGGCTTACAAGCAGTTGTATTTGAAACAGATCAACAGGATAACAACTCAGAACAAATAAAAACAAGAATTCAAACATTTGCAGAAATCTTGTAATGGAGGAAATATGAATTTTAGTAAGGAACATGAACTGTTAAGGCAAACAGTAAGAGATTTTGTAGAAAGGGAAATGTCTGAATACCCTGACAATGTAGATGAAACAGGTTGTATTCCAAAAGATATAATAGAGAAACTTGCAAGATATCAATTTATAAGCCCTATAATACCAAAAGAGTATGGTGGAGCAGGAGCTGACTATGTATCTTATGCAATAATCATGGAAGAAATAAGCAGAAGATGTGCATCTACAGGAACATTTATAACAGCAGGTGCATCATTAGCAGCATTACCTCTACTTAATTTCGGAACTGAAGAACAAAAACAAAAATATTTAAGACCACTTGCAACAGGTGAATATATAGGATGTTTCGGACTTACAGAGCCCGGAGCAGGTTCAGATGCATCAGCAACAGCTACAGTTGCAAAATTTGATGGAGAAAACTATATACTTGATGGTAGAAAGTGCTTTATAACAAATGCACCTTTCGCTGATTTTGCAATAATTTCAGCATCTACAGATAGATCAAAAGGTACAAAAGGAATATCTACATTTATAGTTGAATCAAAATGGAAGGGATTTTCTACAGGAGCTCATGAAAATAAAATGGGTATAAGAGGAACTCAAACATCAGATATTATTCTTGATTCAGTTGTTGTACCTAAAGAAAATTTGCTTGGTAGAGAAGGAAAAGGCTTTAACATAATGCTTAACACACTTGACTATGGAAGAATAGGTGTAGCAGCTCAAGCATTAGGAATCGCACAAGGAGCTCTTGACGAAGCAATAAAATATACAAAAGAAAGAGTTCAATTTGGAAGAAGCCTTTCAAAATTCCAAAATACACAATTTAAGATAGCTGAAATGGCAACAAAAGTTCAAGCAGCAAGACTATTAGTATATGATGCAGCTCAAGTTAAAGATTCAGGAAAAACTCCGGGTCTACAATCTGCAATGGCAAAATATTATGCAGCTGAAATAGCAAACGAAGTTGCATATTGGGCTTTACAACTTCATGGTGGATATGGATATATGAAAGAATATCCTATAGAAAGAATTTATAGAGATGCAAGAATCACATCTATTTATGAAGGAACAAGCCAAGTTCAACAAATGGTAATAGCAGCACATTTATTAAAGTAAAAAACATAATCAGACAATATCTCGGCTGATTATAGCGAGATATTGTCTGTTTAAAATTACTGACATTCAGTAAAAAAAATAATAAAGTTGTTTCTAAATTTTAAAAGTTTAAATAAGCTTTTAAGAGTAATTTAGATAAAAAAAGATATTTTATAAATTGAAAAGGAGGTTTTTATGCAAAATAAAAATTTTAGCGAAGTATCTTGGAAAACTATATTTGGAGTAGTAGCAGTTTGGTTTGGAGCTCACGTTGGTGGTGGATTCGCAACAGGAAATCAAACAAGAACATTTTTTGTTCAATATGGATTTACATCTATTTTCATGCCATTTTTAATAGTGGCTTTAATAGGATGGGTTTTTTATGAAGGACTTTTATTTGCGAAGAACACAAACTCATACAATTACCATAATTGGATAGCAAACCTATATGGTCCTTTGGGCGGTTTGGGAGGATATTTATTTGATATAGCATACTTACTTTTAACTATAGTTGCAGTAGGTGCATCAATAGCCGGCGGAGCATCACTTTTTGAAAACTTATTTGAACTAAAGTACATAATAGGAGTTCTTATAACTGGGGGAATATTTTTCATATTAACTATTTTTGGAGCAGACTTAGTTAGAAAATCTTCAGCAATAATAACAGTATTATTACTTGTATTTTTAACAATGATAACTTTTGTAGGAATTTCAAAGGGATCAAGTGATCTTTCAACAATAATTTCTACAAAACAAACAACAGCCCCAATGTCAACTATTTTATATAATTCATTAAAATATGCAGGGTTCCAATCTCTTGTAATAGCAATAATGCTTGGAGCAGGACAACCTTTATCTACAGATAAATCTGTAAAAAGATTTGCTGTACTTGGAATAATAATTAACGGTATAATGATAACTTTGTCTTGCTTAATGATGCTCGCTTGGCTTCCTTTAATAGATGGAGAAACTCTTCCAATTTTAACAATAATAAAAGAATTTGATTCTGAAATTTTGATTTGGATATATTCTATAACATTATTTTTAGCCTTTGTATCAACAGGAGTTGGATGTATTTTTGGAATAGTTGCAAGATATGAAAATTCTTTCCAAACATTCCATATTACAAAAAGAAGAATGTTAATTTCTTTACTTGGAATGATAGTTTCAATGCTTATTTCCCTATTAGGGCTTAATACCTTAGTTATTAAGGGTTATGGTTATTTAGGAGTTTTATCAATATTCTTCTTAATAATTCCAACAATTGTAATTGGAAGAATTAAAAATTCTAAATTTAAAAGAGGAATAAATAGCACTTCAGAAGTGGAAAAATAAAAGACACTAAATAAATACAAAGCGAAAATGCAAAAATATTTCATTTAATTTAAAAGTAATTAAAGAATAATCCTTAAAATTTTTATATACTAAAAAAATCCCTGGAAAATAAAATCCGGGGATTTTTAATTTATAAAATATTAAATTTTATTTAAGGGTAAGCTTATTTTAAATTTGCTTCCAATACTACTGTCAATAACTTTAATATCTCCTCCGTGAAGTTTTAAAGTTTCGTAAACAAGAGCAAGACCCAGGCCAGACCCTTTAATTTTGTCCTTGGACTTGTCTGCCCGGTAAAAAGGCTTAAAAATATTTTCTCTTTCTTGAAAATCTATGCCAATACCGCTGTCTTCAATAAAGATTTCAGCAAAATTATTGTTTTTTATGGAACTTATATTTATAAAACCATTTTCTTTATTATATTTTATGGCGTTTTCAATTAAATTGAAAAAGACCCTGTAAAGTAAAATATCACTGCCTAAAATATTTATCTCTTCACACTTATTTCTAATGCTTATATTTTTTTTATCTGCAAGGGAAGAAAGATCTTGAATAACTTCATCAATAAGGGGCAAAAGTTCAATTTTTTCATTTCTTGGAATTGAATTAAGCTCGCTCATATCAAGAAGACTTGTAAGAAGTTTTGAAAGCCTATCCGTTTCATTTTTAATTTTTAAAATAAGGTCTTCTCTTTCTGCATCAGTCATAGGAAGATCTTTATAAAGATCAAGTTGAGATGCAATTACAGCAAGAGGAGTCCTAAGTTCATGGGCAGCCCTTCCAGTAAGCTGCCTTTGATTTTCAAAAGAGTTTGAAAGTCTAAAAAGCATTTGGTTAAAAGATTTACTTAAAACTCTAAATTCTTTAGCAACATCTTCATTAACCCTGTACTCAGTAATGTTTTTCATTTGAATTTGCTCAATCTGTTCTGAAAAATCCTTAAGAGGTTTTAAAGATTGTCCACTAACAAAATAAGCAACAATACTACCTAAAGAAGTTACACTTAAAGTTATAATCCAAGCCCTCTTATTAAAATTTACCTTTGTATCTGTAACCTCATCGGAAAATTTATCTAAAAAATCATTCATCCTGTATTGAGGGATGTTAATATAAATTTCATTTCCATTTTCAAAATTATTGACATAACCACCTAAAGAATCAATATAAAAAGAAGCAGTCCTGTTCATTAAAAGATTCATGGTTATACAGGTTATGGCAATTAAAAGACCGGTCATCAAAGTTATTCTCAGTTGCAAAGATATTTTTTTCATTTTTCTGCACCTAACAAATAACCTATGCCTATTCTGTTTTCTATAGGATCATAACCCATTTGGCTTTTTAATTTTTTTCTTAAAGCCGAGATATGCACTCTTATGGAATTACTCATAAGGTCCACACTGGAATCCCAAACGTGTTCTATAAGCTCCTCTTGACTCACAGGACGGCCTAAATTCAACAAGAGATATTCCAGTATGCCTGTTTCTTTTCTTGTTAAATTTAAGGGATTTCCATCAACCTTGGCAATTCTCTTTTTAGTGTCAAAGGATATATTTTTAAAATTTAATTCCGTATTATTTTGAATAAAATTCCTTCTTGTTAAACTTCTTATTCTTGCCTTAAGTTCATCTAAATGGAAGGGCTTTTGCAAAAAATCATTGGCGCCAGCATCGAGACCTTCAACCTTATCTTGAATTTGGCTTCTGGCAGATAAAATTAAAACCTTGGTTTCTTTGTCAAAAGTTCTTAAATTTTTAAGAATTTCCATTCCGTCAATTTCAGGCAAATTTAAATCAAGGACTATAAGATCATAATTTTCAACTTCAACCATTTCCATGGCATCATTTCCCCTTGAACAAGTATCAACTTCATAACCTGAAGCCTTTAAACTTTTTTCAATTGTCTCTAAAAGTATTTTTTCATCTTCTACAATTAAAAGTCGCATATTACCTCCCTTTCTATGAATAATTATATCAAAAAAATATAAAGTTTATGTTAAGTTTTATTTCTTAACAATAATTTTATACAGGGGGGTGTATTATAGAAACATAAAATGTGAGAGGGTGGTAAAAATAAAATTTAAGAAAAATAAAATTTTACAAATATCTCTTCTTGTTCTTGCCCTCGTCTTTATAGGCTATGGGGCAAAAAGAGGAGAAATGGCAACAGTTCTTGCAAAAGCAATTAAACTTTGTCTGGAGTGTGTTGGAATTGGATAGGATAAATTCAAAAATTTTAGCAAAATTCCGCTACTTAATTCAAATATTTGCAAGCTTACTTACAAATATCCATTTGCCAAATTTTTTAAAAGGACAAATTTATAGGGGTGGAGGCAAAAATTTCTGCGTGCCCGGACTAAATTGTTATTCCTGTCCAGGAGCAGCGGGAGCTTGTCCCATAGGAGCATTTCAAGCTGTAGTAGGCTCATCAAAATTTAAATTCAGTTATTATATAAGCGGATTTATAATCCTTATGGGAGTTTTACTTGGAAGATTTATATGCGGATTTTTATGTCCCTTCGGATGGTTTCAAGAAATATTGCACAAAATACCCACAAAAAAATTCTCGACTAAAAAATTTAAAATTTTAACTTACTTAAAATATTTAATTTTATTAGTTACAGTTATGATACTTCCTGTGGTATTAACAAATAAATTAGGTATGGGTAATCCATATTTTTGTAAATATATTTGCCCAGCAGGAGTATTAGAAGGAGCAATTCCCTTATCTCTTGTAGATAAAAGTATAAGAAGTGCCTTGGGAAATTTATTCACTCTTAAATTTACAATTTTAATAATAACAATTGTATTGAGCATTATATTTTTCAGACCTTTTTGCAAATGGATCTGCCCCTTGGGAGCCTTTTATGCACTTTTTAATCACATATCTCTATTTAAAATAAATTTAGATCAAAATAAGTGTATAAGTTGTAACAGATGCGTAAAAGCTTGTAAGATGGATGTAAATGTAAGAAAAGACCAAAATCACAATGAGTGTATAAGGTGCGGAATGTGTATAAGTGCCTGTCCAACTAAAGCCTTAAAATATAATTATGGCTTTGATAAAGAAAGTGAAAATAAAAAAATATTGGAGGAAACAAAATGAAATTAAAAAAATTAGGAGTATTTGCCCTTGCGGCAACAATGGTATTTTCTTTGAGTGCTTGCTCAAAAAAAGAAGGAAATGCAAATCAAAAAGAAGGACAAAAAGTTGAACAAAATGAAGATATAGAAGGTAAACTTAATGAGCTTACAAAAAAAGAAAATGAAATCTTTGAAAAGCACAAAGGTCTATGGGAAAAAGCCTTTAGCAAGGCAGATAAAGCTGACGTAGAAGCAAGCAAGGAAATGGCTTATGAAGACTTTTTGGCATCTTTAGTAGAAAAAGTTAAAGGGGACTTAAAGGAAGAAGAAGTAAAAAGCCTTGAAGAAGATTTAGAAGCAATAAAAGCAATTGAAAAAGAAATGGCACCCTTAAAAGAAAAAATGGCAAAAAATGTCCAAGAAAAAACAAAAGAAAACATGGAAAATAAATTTCCTGAATTTAAAGCAAAAGACTTAGATGGAAATGAAGTAACAAGTGACACCTTTAAAGACCATGCAGTAACTTTAGTAAACTTTTGGTTTAACGGTTGTGCCCCTTGTGTAGGAGAACTTCCTGACCTTCAAAAATTAAATGATGCAATAAAAGAAAAGGGTGGACAAGTAATAGGAATAAACACTGAATGTATGGATAACAACGAAGGTTCAGTAAAAGAAGCAAAAAATATAGTGAAAGAACAAGGAGTAACTTATTCTAACCTTATTTTAGATTCACAAAGTCCAGCTGGAAAATTTGCCCTAAAAATTATGGCATTTCCAACTTCAATCTTAGTAGATAGAAATGGCAACATAGTAGGAGATCCTATAGTTGCAGGAGTTGACAGAAAAGATGTCTTAGAAGAAGTTCAAAAGAGAATAGACCAAATAATAGCTAATGACAAAAAATAAAATTAGATAATGTCTTCTTAAAATTAAATAAATAAAGAAAGCGGGCATTTTGCCCGTTTTTTTATTTTGTAAAATAAAAATCAAAAAAAATAAAAATTATCTTTAAAAAAGCAGTAGATTAGGTATACGCTAAAAAGCGAGAAAAAAATCTTATTTTATAAAAGATAAGACCAAGGAGGAAAAATGGAAAAAAACAAAAGGAAAGAAATGGAAGAAAAAAGGGAAAAAGGCAATTTAGGAAAACTATTTTTACTTATAGTAGCAATACTTTGGGGAAGCTCCCTTACCTTTGTAAAAGTTGCATCAGCAACCTTTAAGCCTAACATGATACTTGCCACAAGATTTACAATTTCAGTAATAATACTTGGGATTATCTTTTGGAAAAAAATAAAAAAAATGACAAAAGACGACCTTAAAAGCGGACTTATAATAGGAGTTTTTTTATTTTTAGCATACTCAGTTCAAACCGTAGGAGTTGGCTACACTGATCCTGGAAGAAGTGCATTTTTATCAGCATCTTATTGTGTAATAGTTCCATTTATTTCCTGGTTTGCCATAAAAAAAAGACCGGATAAATTTAATTTAATAGCAGCAGTTTTTTGTATAATAGGAATATATTTCGTATCCATGACGGGAGGAAATGGAGGATCAGTTTTAGAAAGAGGAAAAGAAGCAATCTTAGGCGATGCATTTGCTATTTTAAGTGGATTTTTATTTGCCTCCCATATAGTTGCAGTTGCAAAATTTTCAAAGGGAAAAGACCCGATTTTAATGACAATTTTACAATTTTTTATGGCAGCAGTTTTATCTTGCCTTGCAACCTTAATCTTTGAAGACAACTCAGGTCTAGTCATAACAAAAGAAGCCATATTGGAAGTTTCCTACTTGGCAGTAATGTGTACAACAGTCGCTCTTTTACTTCAAAACATAGGTCAAAAATATGCAAGTGCATCTTCTTCAGCTATAATACTTGCTCTGGAATCAGTGTTTGGAATATTAATTCCTGTACTTATTGGAATAGAAGCCTTAACAAAACATACAATAATAGGCTTTGTAATGATATTTCTTGCAATAATAATCTCAGAAACAAAATTAAGTTTTTTAGGTCTTGGACAAAAAAATAAAAAATTTATATAAAAAACCGATAGGAAAATTGTATTTTTAAATTTCAATTTCCATCGGTTTTTTTAAATGTAAATTTTATTTTGTGAAAATTTCAATTATTTTTGAAACTCTTATAGGACTTGTAAAGACAAAATCTCCTTCTTTAAATTTATCCAAGACTCCCATTTTTTCACATTCATTTAAAAAAGCATTTTTATCTTTAATAACTCCAGATTTTAAAAGTTCTTCCGCAACATCTGCAGCCCCCATGGCTTGGGTAACTTTTATTTCATATTTTTTAGAAGTGGAGTTTGATAAAAGAACTAAAATATCTCTGACTTTTAAATCTTTTTTCATCTTATAGGCGCCTGGTTGAAACTTATTTTCTATTGCCATGTCATAGCACATTTTCTTAAAAGTAGGTATATCTTTTATAAGTCCCATATCCTTTAATATCTTTCCCAAGGTATCAAGATCGCAGGCTTCAGGAATATTTACAGTTACATAATTTAATTCATCCTCATTTTCTATAAAGGGAATTTCTTTAGGTTCTTCCTCCTTATTTGTAAGGGAGTGAAATTTTTCTTTTAAAATTTTTGCTTCTTCCCTTAGAGTTAGTTCTACATTGCTGTTAACAAGGGCAACACGATTCATGTGGTCGTTTCTCCACTTTGCAATAAAAAGAAGAAATAAAATTACAAGAGCTACCAGTAAAAAACCCAGTAATTTAAAAAACAATTCTTTTAATTTTATAAAAAAATCCAATTTATCACCTCAATTATTCTTTAAGTATAACAGAAAATGGGTATTAATTAAACTGATGAAAGAAATTATTATTTACAAAAACGATTCAAACCAGCGAATTGACAGGTTCTTAAATAAATTTATGCCGGAAGCTTCTAAAACTTTAATCTATAAATCTTTGAGAAAGAAAAATATTACCTTAAACGGCAAAAAAGTAAGTCCGGAAGTTTTTCTTGAGGAAGGAGATAAAATTCAAATTTATTTTTCAGATCAAACTATAGAAAAGTTTAGAAGAGAAGAAAAAAGGACTTTTTCTTCCAAGCCTAAAATTATTTATGAAGATGAAAATATTGCTCTTATTAATAAAAATAAGGGCCTTTTAAGTCATAATGACCAAAAGGTCTTTCAAAAAAATGCTCTTGATATGTTTGTGGATTACTTAATTTTTAAGGAAGAATATAATCCTCGTCTGGAAAAATCTTTCAGACCTGCAATTTGCAACAGACTTGACAGAAACACATCGGGCATTTTAATCGGAGCTAAAAATGCTGAGGCTTTAAGGGAAATAAATTTTGCCATAAAAAATAGACATGTGGACAAATTTTATTTAACCCTTGTCAAGGGCAAAACTCCAGACTTTTTTGAGGATAGGTCCTACATGGTAAAGGATGAGAAAAAAAATTTAGTTTCAATTTTTGATAAGGAAAAGGAAAATGGAAAATTAATTGAAACTCATTTTAAGACTCTTTCTTATGCCAATGGATATAGTCTTTTGGAAGTTAAACTAATTACAGGAAGGACTCATCAAATTCGAGCAAGTTTAAATCATCTTGGCTATAAAATAGTGGGAGATCCAAAATATGGATTTGCAGATTTAAATTTAAGAAGCCAATTTTTACACAACTATAAGTTAGTTTTTCACAACTTAAAAGCCCTTGATTATTTAAACGAAAGAGAATTTATTTGTCCTCTTGAAGACACATATGAAAAAGTTTTACAGAAAGTTGGTGTTAACTATTAAAGAAAAATTTAATGTAAGTGGAATGACCTGTTCCGCTTGTCAACAAAGCGTTGAAAAGGCAGTTAAAAATTTAAAAGGCGTTAATGAGGTTTCAGTAAATCTTTTAAATAACTCTATGCTTGTGGATAGGGATGACTCTATAAGTTATAAGGAAATAGAAGAAGCTGTAAAAAATGCAGGTTATGAAGCAAGTTTAAAGGATGAAAAAAAAGAGGGAGAAATTACAAAAGAAGATCCCTTTGAAGAAGATTATAAAAATATGAAAAAAAGACTTTTTTGGTCTTTTTTATTTATGATTCCTCTTTTTTATATTGCCATGGGATCAATGATGGGTTTTCCTCAACCGAAATTTTTTGTGGGAAGAGAGGGCCTTTTAAATCTTGTCCTTACTCAGTTAATCTTAACAAGCCCAATTCTAATTATAAATAAAAAATATTTTACAGGCGGTTTTAAAGCTTTATTTAAGGGTCATCCAAACATGGATTCCCTTGTAGCCATAGGTTCTTTTTCAGCCTTTATATATGGAATTTTTGCCATTTACAGATTGTCAAATGGATTTGTTATGGGAAATGAAGAACTAATTAAAAGATATTCTCATGAATTTTATTTTGAATCAGCAGGTATGATTTTAACCCTAATAACTCTTGGAAAATCCCTTGAAGCAAGGGCAAAGAGAAAAACTACAAGTGCAATTAATTCTCTTATGAATTTAGCTCCTGAAAAAGCTATTGTAGAAAGAGAGGGAAAAGAAGTTGAAATTGATGCAAAAGACCTTGTTAAGGGAGATTTAGTAATAATTAAACCGGGAGCAAATATTCCAGTAGACGGTAAAATTATTTATGGAAATACAGATATTGACGAATCTGCCCTTACGGGAGAATCCATTCCAGCAAGTAAGGGTCCTGGAGATAAAGTTTATGCAGGAACTACAAACAAAACAGGTTTTATAAAATTTGAAGCAACTGAAGTCGGAGAAGATACAAGCCTTGCAAAAATTATTGAACTTGTTGAAGATGCAAATGCAACTAAAGCACCCATAGCAAAACTTGCAGATAAAATTTCTGGAATTTTCGTTCCCTGTGTAATTTTAATTGCAATAACTTCAGCAATGTATTGGTATTTAAAGGGAGGGGATTTTGAATTTTCTCTTTCTATTTTAATAAGCGTCTTGGTAATTTCTTGCCCCTGTGCCTTGGGTCTTGCAACACCAGTTGCCATTATGGTGGGGACAGGTAAGGGAGCAAAACTTGGAATACTTTTTAAATCTGCTGAAGCTCTTGAAAATTTACACAAGGTAAATACTATTTTAATGGATAAGACAGGAACTATAACCTTGGGAAAACCTCAAGTCAGTCAAATAATTTTAAAGGGCATAAGCCATGATGAGGCGATTAAAATTTTATCGGGACTTGAAAAACATTCTGAGCATCCCTTGGGACAGGCTATAATTAAATATGGAGAAGAAAAAAATTTAGAACCCTATGAATTTAATGAATTCTATTCTTTAACAGGCATGGGAGTTTCCGGAGTTTATAAAGATAAAGCCTATCTTGCAGGAAATTTAAAACTTGTGGAAGAAGAAGAAATAGAAAATGAAGATTTTAAAGAAGAATTAAAAAATCTTTCTCAAAAGGGAATGACTCCAGTTTTTCTAACAGATCAAGAAAAAGTTTTGGCTCTTTTGGGGCTTAGAGATAATGTAAAAGAAGATTCAAAACTTGCCATAAAAATGATGAATGACTTAGGTTTTAAAACCATAATGGTAACAGGAGATAATAAAATAACAGCAAATGCCATTGGAAAAGATTTAAATTTAAGTGAGATTTATGGAGAAATTTTACCTCAAGATAAGGAAAAAATTGTAAGAGATCACCAAAAAAATGGAGATTTTGTCGCCATGGTAGGAGATGGAATAAACGACTCGCCAGCCCTTGCAAGAAGTGATGTGGGAATAGCCATAGGGGCAGGAACCGATATAGCAATTGAATCGGCAGATGTAATCTTAATAAAAAACAGCCTTATGGATATTGTAAATGCCTATAAGTTGTCAAAAGCAACTATAAAAAATATAAAAGAAAATTTATTTTGGGCATTTTTTTACAATACCATAGGAATTCCCATAGCGGCAGGACTTTTTTACACCTCCTTTGGTCTTAAATTAAATCCTATGATAGGAGCCTTGGCAATGAGTTTTTCATCAGTATTTGTAGTAACAAACGCCTTAAGGCTTAACACTTTTAAGATTCATGAAAATAAATTTGAAAAAGACTCCTTTGAAGAAAATAAAATAATTATAAAAAACTTATAAAATAAAAAACCTTGGATTTAAAAATCTGAGGTTTTTTTAAATTTTACAATAACTAAAAATTAACATAACATTTAGGCCTTATAATTAAGAAAAATCAAATGGGGGAAATAAAAGTGAAGAAATTTAAAAAATTCATATCCTTAAGCTTAGCGGGATTGATGTTAATTCCGAGTATTGCTTTTGCAAAAGAAAAAGATTATGGCAGTGCAAAAAATATTATTATGATGATACCAGACGGAACAAGTGTTGAAACTGTAACTGCCGCAAGGTGGATAGATGAAGACAATCATCTTACAATGGACGAAATGTTAACAGGACTTGTAAAAATTCATAATTCAAACACACCAATTGCAGACTCCGCACCAGCAGGAACAGCAATGTCCACAGGAATAAAAACTGAAACTCCATACATTGCAAGTTATCCTTCAAAATCAGGTCTACCTAATTCAGTAGAACTTGATAAAGAAAAAATAAATATGCCTATTGCAACAATTCTTGAAGGAGCAAAAAATATAGGAAAAGCAACAGGAATCGTTTCAACATCAAATATTCAACACGCAACACCAGCAGACTTTTCAAGCCATTATCCAAACAGAAATAAATATGAAATTTTAGGAGAACAACAAGTTTATCAAAAAATGGACTTAGTTTTAGGAGCTGGAAGCAAATATCTTTCAAAAGAAGAAAGAGCTGACAAAGAAGATTTAATTTCAGAAATTAAAAACTTAGGCTATGAATATGTAACAGATACGAAAGGCTTAAAAAATGCAAAAACAAATAAAGTTTGGGGCATGTTTGATCCATCAGCAATGAGTTATGACGTTGACAGAGATCCTGAAAAAGAACCGGCACTTTGCGAAATGACTGAAAAAGCATTACAAGTTCTTTCAAAAAATGACAAGGGCTTTTTCTTAATGGTTGAAGGTTCAGAAGTCGATTGGGGAAACCACGCAAATGATCCAGTAGGAGCCTTAAAAGACTTGTTAGCTTTTGATAAAGCTGTAAAAGTTGCAAAAGACTTTGCAGATAAAAATAAAGACACTGTAATTATTATTGCAGCTGACCACGGAACAGGCGGATTTACCTTTGGAAATAAAAAAATATCAAAAGGATATGACAAAGCACCTTTAAAAGATTTTGTAGATGTAATAAGATTTTCAAAAGCATCAGCAGGAAAAACTGCAGAGATGATTAAAGCCGACAGAAATAAAGCTCAAGAAATAATGAAAAACATTTATAACCTAGATTTAAGCACTGAAGAATTCAATCTATTAAAAACAGTAGATGAGAAAAAACTTGATGGCGAAATTGCAAACATTGTAAGTTTAAATTCAAATGTAGGCTGGACAACTGGCGGACACACAGCAGGAGATGTAGGACTATATTGTTATTCAACAAGCGAAAATGCCAAGGTTTTAAAAGGGCTTATAAACAACTGCGACATAGGAAATTATATGGCTGATTTATTTAATATAGATCTTCAAGAAATGACAGATAAATTTTTCCTTGAAGCAAGAAAAGAATTTGAAAAAATCGGAGCAGAAATAGAATTTAAAAATCAAGATAACAATCCTGTTTTAACTGCCAAAAAAGGCGATAAAGTTTTAGTAATTCCAATGTATAAAAATTATGGAATTATAGGCGGAGAAAAAATTGATTTGGGATCCGTTTCAGTATTTAACGGAAGCAAAGTATATGTTTCACAAAAAGCAATAGATCTTCTTAAATAAACCTTGAAAAAATAGGCACTCTCCTAGAGTGCTTATTTTTTTGTAAAATTTTCAGTATAAAGATCATTTTTTCTTATGGTATAATAAGTGAATAAAAGATCATTTTTTCTTATGGTATAATAAGTGAATAAAAGATCATTTATATTTATCAATTTCATTTTTTAAAACTTATCTTACAAAGGCAGAAGCTGTAAGCTTTTTAAACAGAATGTTTAACAGAGTTGCAGATGCGATTGCCATTGAAGGTTTTGAAAATTCTTTAAATTATTTTAATGATTTAAAGAAAACTGATTGGTTCTACTATGAAATTGTAGAAGCTTCAAATAGTCATGAGCTTATTAGAAGAGATAAGAGTGATAAATATAACAGAACTTATGAAGCTTGGACAAAGGTTTTTGATATAAAAAATAAATAAAAATTTATGAAAGCGGCTTATTATTAATAGGCCGTTTTGTATTTAATAATAATTTTATGAAATGAATATTAAATTAAAACATGATATAATATTTTTAAAAGAAATGTTTTCACATAACAAATAGGAGGCGTTTATGGATTATAAAAAAGAGTATGCAGATAAATTAATCAGCGCAGACAAGGCAGCAAGTCTTGTAAAAAGTGGAGATTATATTGATTTTGCTTGGTGTGTAAATACACCTGTTGCAGTTGATAAGGCTCTTGCAAAAAGAGCTAAGGAATTAAAAGATGTAAAAGTTCGTGGTGGAGTTTTACTTTGGGAACCTGAAATTTTTAAGGCCGATCCCAATGGAGATGCTTTTATTTGGCTTTCTTGGCATTCAGGTGGTGCTGACAGAAAAAGAATAAATGCAGGAGATGGAGGATTTTATATTCCTCTTAGATATTCAGAACTTCCAAAATATTATAGAGAAAATTGTGAAGTTGATGTTGCCTATATTACTACAACTTCTATGGACGAACATGGCTATTTTAACTTTGGACTTTCAGCGTCTCATTTAATGGCTGTTATTGAAAAGGCTAAGGTTGTTGTTGTTGAAGTTAATAAAAAAATGGCAAGGGGACTCCCTGGTTTTGAAGCAGATGTTCATATAAGTAATGTTGATTATATTGTTGAAGGGGATAATCCTGATCTTGGACAACTTCCAAAGGGTTCTTTCGGACCTGTTGATGAAAAAGTTGCAGAGCTTATTGTAGAAGAAATTCCGAATGGCGCTTGTTTACAACTTGGTATTGGCGGAATGCCCAACGCAGTAGGTTCATTAATTGCCAAATCGGATCTTAAGGACCTGGGAGTTCATACTGAAATGTATGTTGACGGTTTTGTTGATATGTATAAAAACGGAAAGATAACTGGAGCTAAAAAAACTATAGACAGATTTAGACAAGTTTATGGTTTTGCAGCAGGTTCACAAGAAATGTACGATTTTATAAACAACAATCCTCAATGTATGGCTGCACCTACAAGTTATACAAATGATGCAAGAGTTATTTCTCAAATAGATAATTTTATTTCCATTAACAATGCCGTAAATATAGATTTGTTCGGACAAGTTTCGTCTGAATCCAGTGGCTTAAAACATATTTCAGGTGCTGGCGGACAACTTGACTTTGTTCTTGGGGCATATTTATCAAAGGGCGGAAAATCTTTTATTTGCCTTTCTTCAAAGTTTATGAATAAAAAAGCAGGACAAGAAGAATCAAGAATTGTTTCAACTCTAGCTCCAGGATCTGCTATTACGGCAGCAAGACCTAATACTCACTGGGTTGTTACTGAATATGGAAAGGTAAATTTAAAGGGCATGTCCACATGGCAAAGGGCTGAGGCTTTAATTTCCATATCAGCTCCAGAATTTAGAGACCAATTAATAAAAGAAGCTGAAAAAATGAATATTTGGAGAAGATCCAACAGATAAGATTAAAAAAAGTGCAGAAATGCACTTTTTTTAATTTCAGTGTAAAAATTTTCATTAGAAACTTTAAAAAGAAACTTATTAAGATGGAAAATTTATATGATATATAATAAAATTAACTTATCAAATATAAGGAGGAATTATTTTGAAAAAGACACTTTCAATTGTGCTTTCATTTGTAATGTTGTTTACACTTGTTTTTTCTTTTCCTTTTGCAGAAGAAAATAAAGATGTAAAAGAAATAGTAATACTTCATACAAATGATACACACTCAAGAGCACAAGAAGACGAAAAAGGTAAAGCAATAGGTTTTGCAAAACTTAAAACTTATCTTGAATCAATTAATGATAAGAAAAACACTATTGTTTTAGATGCAGGGGACACTCTTCATGGAAAGACATTTGCAACTCTTTCAAGAGGCGAATCTATAGTTAAACTTATGAATGAAGTTGGCTATAGTGCTATGGCTCCTGGAAATCACGATTATAACTACGGATACGACAGACTTGTAGAACTTTCTAAAAAAGCAAACTTTCCATTCTTGGCTGCAAACGTTGTAAGAGATAATGGAAAAAGAGACTTTAAAGACAATACAATAATAGAAGTAAACGGAGTAAAGATAGGTCTTTTCGGACTTTGCACTCCTGAAACTCTTTTTAAATCAGCACCGGCAAACACAAAGGGAATTAAATTTATAAATCCTATAGACTGTGCTAAAGAAGAAGTAAAAGCTTTAAAGAGACAAGGGGCTCAAGTAATAATAGGAATAGGTCACTTGGGACTTGATAATTCTACAAAGGAAGAATATCGCTCAGAAGGACTTGTAAAAGCAGTTGATGGAATAGACATATTTATTGACGGTCATTCACACACAGCTCTACAAGATGGAAAGAGAGTAAATGATACTTTAATTGCACAAACAGGGGAATATTTTCACAACATAGGTAAAGTTGTAATAAAAGTACAAGACGGAAAAGTAATAGACAAAAGTGCAAGCTTAGTTGATTTTCAATCATTAAAAGATCAAAAGGGTGATCTTAAAGTTTTAGGCATGATAGAACAAGTTGAAAAAGACAACAAACCTTTCCTTGAAAAAATAGTAGGAAAGACAAAAGTTGAACTTGATGGAAAAAGAGAACACAATCGTGCTATGGAAACAAACTTAGGAAACTTAATAACAGATGCAATGAGACAAGTTGCAAAAGCTGACGTTGCTATAACAAACGGTGGTGGAATAAGAGAAACAATAAAGATGGGCGATGTTACAATGGGTGACGTTTTAACAACATTCCCATTTACAAACTACACTGTAAGCGTAAAAGTTACAGGAGAAGATATTGTAAAGGCTCTTGAAAACGGAGTATCAAAAGCACCTGCTCTTGACGGAAGATTTCCACAAGTAAGCGGATTAACTTTTAAATTCGATCCTTCAAAAGAACCAGGATCAAGAGTATTTGATGTAATGGTAGGAAAAAATCCTATAGATCTTAAAAAAGAATATACTCTTGCAACAAACGACTTTATGGCAACAGGCGGAGACGGATATGAAATGTTTAAGGGCAAAGTTCAAATAGGTCAATTTGAACTTCTAAGCGAAACATTAGCAAAATATTTTGCAGCAAATGGAGAAATAGAACCTAAAGTTGAAGGCAGAATAATAAGCGCAAGTAAAGATAATAAAGCTGAAGAAAAAGGCTTTATGGACATAAATAATCACTGGGCAAAAGACTATATAAATTATGTAACTGAAAAGGGATATTTTGCAGGACTTACAAAAGAAAAATTCGGACCTGAAGAAAATGTTACAAGAGCAATGCTTGTTACAGTAATAGGAAGATACGAAAAAGTTGATCCAGCAAAATATACACAAACAAAATTTTCAGACGTTAAAGGAAACGAATATTACGGACCATATGTAGCTTGGGCAGCAGAAAATAAAATAGTTGCAGGATATGAAGACGGAAGTTTCAAACCAAATAAAGAAATTTCAAGAGCTGAAATGGCAGCAATATTTGCAAGATATCAAAAAGATTTCAAAAAAGTTGAAATAAAAGAAGATAAAAAAGCAGAATTTAACGACATGGAAAAATTCCCAGCATGGGCAAAAGAAGATATTCTAAACTGTGCAAAACTTGGAATAATAACAGGATTTAAAGATAACAGTAAAAAAGACGGAACTTATTTCTTTGATCCTACAGGATCATCAACAAGAGCACAACTTTCATCAATAATGTACCACTTGGACAACAAATAAAAATTAATAAAAAGATAGAAACCTCGAAATTTTTCGGGGTTTTTATTTTTTTAAAAATTTAAGTTATAATGAAAATATTATAAAAAGAGTGGTGAACATGAGACTTAGAAAAAAACATTTTGCAATACCGGAGATGAAAGAAAACCCCTATGTTTATTTTGAAACTCAAGGCTTAAAAGATTTATGGCAAGAGATTTTTGGCAACAATAATCCCATAAGAATAGAACTTGGAGGGGGAAAGGGTCAATTTATTTCCATACTTTCTCAAAAAAATCCCAACTATAATTATGTAACTTTTGATAGAGAAACCAATGCCTTTATCTATGCCGGAAGAAAAATAGAAGCCTTAGAAAATAAAAATGTAAGAGCTGTTGCCATAGATATAGAACAAGTAGGGGAGTGTTTTAAGGAAAATACAATTGATAAAATTTATATAAATTTTTGCAATCCATGGCCCAAAGAAAGACACAAAAAAAGAAGGCTGACCCATCCGAGATTTTTAAAAGAATATAAAAAATTCTTAAAAATTGGCGGTACTATAGAATTAAAAGTAGACGACAGAGATTTATTTTTAGAATCTATAAAATACTTTGAAGAAAACGGCTTTGAACCAGTGGAAAAAACCTTAGACATGAAAATGGAAGACTATCCGGACAACATAGTGACAGAATATGAGAGCAAATGGAGAAAAATGAACAAGCCCATTTGTTTTGGAATCTTCAAAAGAATAAAATAAGTTTATAAATGTCTGTTTAGACATTTATTTTAAAGTTGAAATTGAAAAAAAGAGCTGGGAAATTTTCCCAGCTCTTTTTTCTATAAATTTAAAATTATTTTACATTTATTTTAATAGTCCTACTAGTCTTATCCCATTCAATATCCTGTTCAATACCATCATCACTATTACCATTTGTAAGGGAAAAGATTTGTGAAATCTTTGTAAGAGGCAGTAAAATTCTTCCCTTCATGCAAAGAACTTTAGAATCAAGTTTTATAATTTTACCATTGGATAAAACAATCTCCTTGCCATCAATTTGAATCTTTGCGCTTAAACCGTCCTTGGTAAATTGAGCAGTCCTTGTAGAAGCATCCCACTTAACATCAGCTCCGATTAAATCTGAAATAAATCTTAAGGGAAGCATAAGTCTTGAATCTTTAATAATAGGAGATACATCTGTAAATAAGTTTTCATCTTTTCCATTATCAGATTTAATAAAAGATGTCTCCCCGATTTTTAATACATAAGTTGCAGTAACCTTTGTATTTTTTTCCTCATCCTTTTTATCTTTTTTATTAGTTGAAGCATTTCCTATATAAAATTTCCTGTAACTTCTTGAATGATTTAGTGGATAATCATTCTTTTTTGGTCTTAAATAGGATATTTCAAGATTTCCAGTGTTTGTAGTAAAAAGTCTGCCATTTTTATTTAAAGTTACCCTTATAGGACCATTTTGATTTTCTAAAATAGTTCCATGCTTAGGATCTGTACTTATAGAATTTGATGCAAAATCATTAAATTTAACTTCTTTTTTAAGTCCATTTTGATCCACCAAGTTTATGGAAAGCTTTGATAAATCTAATTTTTCTTTAGAAGAATATCTAAGTCTTGGTTGATTTTTAACTTCAATACTTTGAATATAATCAGGTTCAAAGTCGAGGACCTTTATTGTAATTTCATCCTCTTTTGCAGAATCGGAACTTAAACTTACAAGGAGGATTTTACCATCATCAGCCTTTGTTAAAGGTCTATCTTCTAAGGGTTTACCATCAAACTTTAAATTAAATTTATTCATTGAATCTTTATAAGAAAATTCTTTTTCTTTGTCATTAGTATCAGTTAAAACAATTTTAAGATTATCTAAATCAAGTTTATCGCCAGCAATATAAGTTTTTTTAGTATCTTCCTTAAAGGCTAGGGTCTTAATATTACTCTCATCAAAAAGACCTGATGTAACTGACAAAGGATTTGTTTCTGCAGGAGGTACATTTCTTGTAGATGAAGTAATAGAAATTTTAATTTTTTTGCCGTTGTCCTCTTGTGTTAGAATCTGCCCATTTTGATAGTTAGTTGTCAAACCATAGTCACTAAAATCTGCAAATCTAACTACTTTTGAATTAAAGTTAGAATCTAATAAAGTTACACTAAGGTTTGAAAGGTCCAATTTATTTTTATTTTCATCACCATATTTGTAATTTAATTTAGGCTGATCAGTACAAGTTATACTTATAATATCGTTTTTGTTAAAGTTAGATACAGTTTGCGTGGAAACATTACCATATTCAATACCAGTATTTCCTTGTGCATGGGCATTAGCTGGAAGTATAGCCGGTATCATTACAAAGGCTAAAGCTAAAGATAGGGGTTTTTTAAAATTATTATTCATTTATTAAGCTCCTTTTCTTATTTTTATAATTTTAAATTTTTTGTTAAGTTCTTTTAAAGTTAAAGATACTAAAAATAAGTATAAAGGAGCGTCTTTATGGTTTTCAATATCAGATTATTAAGATTTGCCTAAAGAATTTTTTGAAAAATTCTAAGATTTTTCTTAGAAAAGACAAATAAAATTTTTTATGCTCTAGGTGAAGCATTTTTAAAATTAATTTTAAATTACTTAAGAAATCCTTTCATTTAAACAAACCTCTTTTTTATCATAACCCTTAAAAATCCTATAGGGACCAATTTATTGGTCCGCTTGTATAATGTGAGAGAACAAACCATACATTTGATTTAAAATTTATTTTAAATTTACATTTTTATTTTGTTTTTAATTTTTCAAAATACATTTTTTCTCCATTTATTCTTTTTCATTTTTTTATTTTGTTTTAATAAATTCGCCTGACGGCGACCGGACCAATAAATTGGTCCCTACATTCGCTTGCATAGGTTTAATCTTTTGAAACATCTTCGCATAAAATTACCCCACATTCACGTGTGGGATTTTGTGGGCTGTAGGGACCGGTTTACCGGTCCGTGTGTTTTTTGTGGGAGAACAAATATTGCATTTTTTATAAAATATTTTTTACGCTTTACGTAGAGCATTTTTATTTTAAATTTTTTCAACATACCTTTTTTCTACAATTTTTCTTTCTCATTTCTTATTTTATTTCAAATTATTCGCCTGACGGCGACCGGACCAATAAATTGGTCCCTACATTCGCGTGCAGGGCTTTAATCTTTTGAAACATCTTTGCATAAATTTACCCCACATTCACGTGTGGGTTTTTGTGGGCTGTAGGGACCGGTTTACCGGTCCGCGTGTATAATGTGAGAGAAAAAATTTAGCATTTTTTAAAAGTTTTTTTACGCTTTACGTAGAGCATTTTTGTTTTTTATTTTGTTTTGTTTTAATAATTTCGCCTAAGGGTGACTGGACCAATGGATTGTTTTCTACATTGGGTTGTATTTTAAATATAAATAAAAATTATTGTATTTTTTGTATTACTTGTTATAATACAAGTAGGTGGTATTTATGATTATAAAAATTGATTCTATAAGCCAAATTCCTATTTATTTACAGCTTAGAAATGAGATTGTAAGGGGTCTAGGGCTTGGGCTTTTAGAAAGGGGAGAGGAGCTTCCTGCCATTAGAAAAATTGCCGATGAACTTAATATAAATCCTATGACTGTGCAAAAAACTTTTAATATTTTAAAAGCTGAGGGTTTTATAGAGATTGATAGAAGAAGCGGGGCAAGAATTTATAGGGATGGCAATCTTAAAGATAAAAATTTTATAGAAAGTTTAAGAAATCAAGTTATTGAAGCTAAGGCAAGGGGTTATTCTTTTGATGATATTTTAAAAGTTTTGGAGGAGGTTAGGGATGTTTAATCTTATTATGTTTTTAACTTATATTTTTATTTGCATAATAACCCATTTTCAAATGGAAAATGCTTTTAAATATAAAAATGGATACCTATTTGCTACAAGGATTCCTTTTTCTTATATGGAGGATGAAAGAGTTATTGAAATTCTTGAAGATGGCAAGAAAAAAAAGAAGATTTTTCTTTTTTTAAGTCTTCTTATGGCTATTAGTATTTGGATTTCTGGCGGCTATTCAGTTTTTTTCTTCAGTCTTTTTATGATTATTCAAGTTGCTATTTATAATTTGATTATTTATAAGTGCATGAAGGACTTAAGAGCTTATAAAAAAACTTTTATAGGTGAAAAACATGATTATAAATTTACTGACACCAGGGCAAGCATAGAAATAAATAAAGAAAGGGTAAAGCCTTTTTATTATTTTCTTTTAATATTTTTAATGCTTTTAAGTATGAGTTTCACTCTTTTACTTATAAAGGGTCAGATGGGATTCATCCTATCTTTTACAAATTTTATTCTTATTTCGAGTTTAATTTTTATTGCTTTTATTTATAGGCAGCCTGTAAGAGTTTATTCTCAAGATACAAGGATAAATATTGAAAAAAATACTGAAAATATTATTAAGAGGGAAAGGGATTTTTTAAAAATAGGTTTTATATTTTGCCTTTTGTCTTTTCTTTTAGCTTTTATTTTAAGAAGGGATTTTTATAATATAAATTT
Source organism: Peptoniphilus sp. BV3C26 (assembly GCF_000478985.1). Lineage (GTDB taxonomy): Bacteria > Bacillota > Clostridia > Tissierellales > Peptoniphilaceae > Peptoniphilus_B > Peptoniphilus_B koenoeneniae. Next base: position 72,709 of record NZ_AWXB01000057.1, on the reverse strand, counting down.
TTTAATTACCTATGTTATTTTATTCGGTTTATCAGTCCTATTTATGTTTTTTAAATATTCCAGGGAAGATTCAAAGGGAAAGACAGATTTAGTGCAAGATGAAGATTCATATTGGGATATTTTCGGATATAAAAATCCCAATGATAGGAGAATTTTTATTCCTTCCCTTATTTTTTCGGGAAATTTTGAAATAAATAGGGGCAATAAGTGGGGCAGGATTATTTTTATAAGTATAAATCTTATTGTAATATTACTTGTTTTTTCAATTCCCTATTTTTTAAGTCCTTCACCTTATAAATATGATTTAAATGAAAATTCCATAAGCATCAAGGCAAAATTTTATAAGGACAGGATAGATTTTAAGGATATAAAAGATATTTCTCTTGGAGATTTTCCTAATGTAAGAGCTGTAAGGACAAATGGAACAAGCATTGAAAGTCAAGGATACGGATCTTTTTCCCTTGAGGGGTTAGGAGATGTAAGGCTTTATTATTACAAGGACTGCAAAGAAGTGATTACAATAAAGGGCAAAAAAATATATATGTTTAATGAAAAGAATAAAGAAGAAACTGAAAAATTATACAAAGAAATAAGGGGGACTTATGATAAATATAGAAAATCTAAGTAAGAGCTTTGGAGATAAACTTGCTCTTGATAATTTAAATTTAAAAGTTAAAAGGGGAGAAATTTTTGGATTTTTAGGGCCTAATGGGGCAGGAAAAACTACAACTATTAAGATGATTGTAGGCATGCTTAAACAAGACAAGGGACATATTTTAATTGATGGAATAGATACTCTTAAAGATCCCATTGAGGCTAAGAAAAAATTTGCCTTTGTTCCAGACAATCCAGATGTCTATGAAACTATGACTGGCAGGCAGTATTTAAATTTTATTGGAGATGTTTTTGAAATTTCCCTTGATAAGAGGGAGGAAAATATAAAAAAATATCAGGAAATTTTTGAAATGAAGGAAAATCTGGACCTTTTAATTTCTTCTTATTCCCATGGTATGAAACAAAAAATCGTCCTTATGGGTGCTTTAATTCACGAGCCGGACCTTTTAATTTTAGATGAACCTATGGTGGGTCTTGATGCAAAAAGCTCTTTCAGACTTAAAAATATTATGAGACAACTTTGTGATTCAGGAAAATCAGTATTTTTTTCAACCCATGTTATGGAGGTTGCGGAAAAAGTTTGTGACAGGATTGCCATTATAAATAAGGGAAAGCTTATTGCCGTAGGAAGTCTTGAAGAAATTAAAAATCAGGCTGATGATGAGGGAAGCCTTGAAAAAATATTTTTGGAGCTTACAGAATGAGAGAATTAAAATTACTTCTAAAAAAAGATTTTTATTTGTCCTTTACAGGACCTTTAAAAAAAGCGAAAGCAAAAAACAAGGGTTTACGTGGATATTTGCAACTTGTCCTCATAGGAATACTTTTTATATATTTTTTATTTTTATACTTTGCCCTATTTAATGGACTTATTCTTCCAGGTATTAAAAGGGGACAAAGTCAAAATATTTTATCCTTTTTCACAATAGCCATTTCCCTTGTGGCTATAATTTTTACGGTGGCTGAAATTATTTCAAAAATTTATTTTTCCAATGATGTAAAAATTCTTTTGAGCTTGCCTATTAGAAGAAACAATATTTTCATGTCTAAGATTTTAGTTTCAATGATTGATATTTGTGGACTTTGCCTTTTGGGATTAATTCCCATTTTTTATGGGACTTTAAAATACACGGATATAAATTTTTTCACTATGTTTGGGATTTTATTTTTAAATTTTTCAAATATTTGCTTAACTTTAAGCTTAATAAGTTTTTTAATTGTGGTATTTATGAAAATTTTCGGTGGCAGGGGAAATTTAAAGAATTTTCTACAAATTATAGGCTTTTTATTGATTATGTTTTTATCTTTTGGGCCTCAAATTATAGTTAACAGATTTTTTGCCTCTGGAGCAAATATTGATTATGAAAAGCTTTTAAATTTAATAAAATTTATTTTTCCGCAAATTTTTATTTTAAGTAAAATTTATACTTTAAACAATTTTTTAAGTTTAATTTTAGGAATTGGAGCCTTGATTTTTGACTTTTGTATTTTTTATTTTTTAAGCTTTCCTCTTTCGAAAATTATGGCTGAAGGAGTTTTAAAAAATGAAGTTACAGCAAATAAAAAAGCCCACAGGACTAAAAATAAGAAGACTTCCGCAAGCTTTGCAATTGGAAAAAAGGATTTATTAAATATTGTTAAAACTCCAGTTTATTTTTTCAACATAGGTATTACGGGAATTATTTTTCCAATACTTTTATTAATAAATTTAATAAATTTAAGTTCAAAAAAGGGAAATTTTGAAAGTTTAAGGAATTTTTTATCTAATTTAAACACTTACGGTTTAAAAACTTTTGATATTTTTATAATTTTTGCCTTTTTATTTTTCCTTTATAGTATTTTTTTACAACCTTCAACTTTAACCTCTTTCACAAGAGAGGGAAAGAGCATTTATCTTATGCAAACTTTGCCTATTTCTTATGAGGATCAAATAAGGGGAAGACTTTTTGCCTCTTTATTTTTTCAAATGTTAAATATTTTACCTATGATTTTTTTAATAGGCTATATTTCAGGCTTTAAGCTTATAAATATTTTTGCCATGTTTTTAGGGGGGATAGCAGGAAGCTTTTTTTCTTCAATTTTCGGACTTTTATTTGGGATAATTTATCCAAAGTTTGATTGGGACAATCCTCAACAGGCAGTTAAGAAAAATTTTTCAATTTTTATTTTTAACTTAATTTCTCTTGGAATAATTGGCCTTTTAATAATTTTTATCTACCTTTTATTTAAAAAGTTTAATTTGGACTTTAATATTATAAAAATTCTTATTCTAATATTAATTTTATGTTTTTTAATTTTGTCAATCTTTTTAAAAAAGAGGTCAAAAGACCTGCTTAGGGAAAAACTTCCTAGTTACAACTAAAAAAACTTTTTTAACTTTTTAAGGGCGATTAAAAATCGCTCTTTTTCTTTTCTGTAAAAATTTAAGATTTATTTTATTTATAATATTTAGGCTAAAGTCAATATATTTTATAAGATAAGATTGTTATTATTTATGATGATTAATTCACAAGGGCTTTTTTTAGTGTTATAATGAAGAACATGAAATATTATGTATTTTTGCAATTATTCTTTTGAGAGGTGAAAATTATGAGTTCAAGGAATCTCACCTTTAAAGTAGGTGGAATTCACTTTGACGAACACAAAGAACTTTCAGAAAAGGCTTCAATTGAAGTAATGCCTGAAGTAGATGTTGTTTACATACCAATGTCTCAACATATAGGTGCTCCATGTAAGCCTATAGTGAAAGTTGGAGATGAAGTTAAAGTCGGCACAAAAGTTGGCGATTCAGAAGCTTTTATTTCCGCTGCTGTTCACTCAAGTGTATCCGGTAGTGTAACCGGAATTAAAAAAATGTATACTGCCGATGGAAGATATTGTGATTGCGTAGTTATCAAAAACAATGGTAAAAATGAAATGGAAGAAAGAACTCCCATAACTAAGGAAGAGGACCTTACTTTTGACAAACTTATACCGTTTGTAAAAGACAAGGGCCTTGTTGGTATGGGTGGAGCTGGATTTCCTCTTCATGCAAAGCTTAAAAGCGAAAACCCAGTTCTTGATGAATGCGTAATTAACGGGGCGGAATGTGAACCTTTCCTTACCTGCGACCATCGAATCATGCTTGAAAAGACTGAAGAGATTTTAAAGGGTCTTGACATCTTTTCAAAATTCTACAACAAAGAAGCTTCTTATATGGCTATTGAAGAAAATAAGCCTGATGCTATTGAAAAAATGGAAGAAACCATTAAAAAGCATCCAGAATACAGTCATCTTAAAGTTGTAGGATGTAAGACAAAATATCCCCAAGGGGATTCAAAAAGACTTTCTGAAGCTGTTTTAGGAAGAATAGTTCCACAAAACGGTGTTACCAACGACGTAGGAGTTTTCCTTACTAATGTGGGAACCACTCTTGCTTTCTATGAAGCTGTAGTTGAAGGTAGAAGCTCTTATGAAAGAGTTATTACCGTTTCAGGTTCAGGTATTAATACGCCTAAAAATATTTTAGTTAAAATAGGGACTCCTGTTAAAGATATCCTCGATTTTTGTGGAGGAGTTAAGGAAAATACCCTTGAAATTATTTGTGGCGGTCCTATGACTGGAAAATCAGTCTTTGATCTTGAAAGTCCAATTACTAAGACTACTTCAGGTATTTTAGTTTTCACTGATGTTGAAATTGAACAAACTGAAGAAAGTCCTTGTATAAAATGTTCAAGATGTATTGACCATTGTCCTGCAAGAATTAATCCTACGGACATTAATGCTTCTATTTTAATAGGAGATTTGGACAGATGCGATGAACTCCATGCTGATCAATGTATGGAATGTGGTATTTGTTCTTTTGTATGTCCTGCAAAGAGATATTTAACTCAGTCGGTTAAACTTGCAAAGCGTGAACTTAGAATGAGAACAAAGAGGTAAGATATGGAAAATATAAAAACTAATTCGCTAAAAGGTAACGATTTTTATGTATCCCTTGCCCCTCACATCAGGTCTAAGGATACGGTTACAAAAATTATGCTTGATGTTATCATCGCCCTTATTCCGGCCTTAATAGGCTCTGTTTACTTTATGGGAATAAGAGCTTTATGGATGACACTTATTTGCGTAGTTTCTTGTGTTTGTGCTGAATATATAATTCAAAGAATTTTGAAAAAACCCGTTCAAATAAGAGACTTATCTGCAGTTGTTACAGGTATTTTAATTGCCTTTAACCTGCCTATTAAATTTCCATTTTGGATGGCTATTTTTGGATGCTTCTTTACAATGATAATTGTTAAAGAATGTTTTGGGGGAATAGGTCAAAACTTTATGAACCCTGCTCTTGCTGCAAGAATTGTCTTAATGGCTTCTTGGGCAAAGGATATGACAAGTTATATTGATTATAATTCAATAGCTTCTTCTACAATTGACGGAGTTGTTCAAGCAACACCTCTTCAAATGATAAAGGCAGGAACTTTTGAAGGACTTCCACCTCTTCAAGATATGATTATCGGAAGATGCTATGGAGTTATAGGTGAAACAAGTGCTATACTTCTTGCAATTGGTGGAATCTACTTAATAATCCGTGGAGTTATCTCTTGGAAAACTCCTGTTGTATTTATTGGAACAACAATTGTATTTTTATTTATTTTTGGAGTACCTGCAAATATTATTCCTTATGAAGTTTTCGGAGGCGGACTTTTCCTTGGAGCCTTCTTTATGGCTACAGACTATGCTTCAAGCCCAGCAAATGGAAAGGGAAAACTTATATTTGCATTTGGCTGCGGGCTTATAACGGCTCTCATTAGGACCAAGGCAAGCTTACCTGAAGGTGTAAGTTATGCAATTTGCTTAATGAACGTTGCAAGTCCTCTAATAGATAGACTTACTAAAACACAAGCATATGGGGAGGCAAAAAAATGAAAGAACCTGTAAAATTTGGTATTATTCTAATTGCCTTTTGTGCACTTTCAGCCGGCCTTTTGGCATATGTAAACGGAGTTACAGCTCCTAGGATTGCTCAAATGGAGCTTGAACAAACTCTTGCATCCTACAAAGAAATCTTTGGAGATGCAGCTGATAAATTTGAAAAGTATGACGAAGCAAAACTTGCAAAAGTTCAAGAAAAATACCCAGACATCTTAGACATATTCGTTGCTACAAAAGGTGACAAGGTTGTAGGATATGGTATTAATGCAGCAACATCAGGTTTTGGTGGATCCATGAAAAATGCCATTGGAATTTTGCTTGACGGAGATAAAATAGCTGGTTTTAGAAATATTTCCAATGGAGAAACAAAGGGATTTGGTTCTCACATAGCTGATGAAGATTATATAAAATCTTATGAAGGCAAATCAGCTGCAGGGCCTCTTGAATATTCAAAAGATCCTCAAGGTGAAGATCAAGTTATGTGGATTACCGGTGCAACTGTAACATCAAAAGCTGTTGTAAAAGGCGATAATATGGTTATAGAAGCCTACAATGACCTTTTAAAGAATGATGGGGGTGCTAAATAATGAATTTATTTAAAGTATTTAAGGATTCAATGCTTAAAAACAACCCGATATTCATCCAACTTATCGGTCTTTGTTCTACACTTGCCATTACAAATAACTTAATGAATGCAATAGCAATGGGAGTTGCCGTTACTTTTGTACTTATTATGAGTAATGCAGTTGTATCAATATTTAGAAAGATTATTCCTGACAAAATAAGGATTCCTTGTTTTATAGTAGTAATTGCTACATTTGTAACTTTAGTAGAAATGATTTTGCACGCATTTAGCCCTGCAATCTATTCAGCTCTTGGTATTTTCTTACCTCTAATAGTTGTAAACTGTTGTATTCTTGGGGAAGCAGAAGGCTTTGCTTACAAAAATAAAGTTATTCCTTCAATCGTTGACGGTTTAGGAACAGGTGTAGGATATAGTATAGCTGTAATTTTAATGGGCTTTTTCCGTGAACTTTTCGGATACGGAACTCTTTTAAATCAAAGAATTTTACCGGAAGCTTTTCCGGGAATCGGTTTAATGGGAGCACCAGCAGGAGCTTTTATTCTACTTGGATTTTTAATTGCGGCCTTTAAATATCTATTATCAAGGAGGAGTGAATAATGTTAGGTAAGTTAATAACAATTTTAATATCTACAATTCTTGTTAATAACTATGTATTTGCTCAATTCTTGGGTATTTGTCCCTTCCTTGGAGTTTCTTCAAAAACTGAAACTGCAACAGGAATGGGTGTTGCAGTAACATTTGTAGTTGTTATTGCATCAATTATCACTTGGTTATTACAAACTTATATTTTGAATGTTTTTCATCTTGAATATCTACAAACAATCGTATTTATTCTTGTAATAGCATCTCTTGTACAATTTGTAGAAATGGTTATAAAGAAGACATCACCTGGTCTATATACTGCCATGGGTGTTTATCTTCCCCTAATAACTACAAACTGTGTTGTACTTGGTGTAACAGTATTAAACATTCAAAACAAATACAATATTATTGAAACTATTTTTTCCGGATTTGGTGCATCAGTAGGTTTTGCCCTTGCACTTATACTTATGAGTGCTCTTAGAGAAAAACTTGCAATAGGAAATGTACCTAAGGGATTACAAGGAGTACCTATAGCTCTTGTATCAGCAGGTCTTATGGCCCTTGCTTTTTCCGGATTCGGCGGATTAGTATAGGAGGGAAAAAATGGATATAAAAACAATTATTTACCCTATAATCATCCTTGCAATTATGGGAGGTCTATTTGGAGTTGTCCTTTCTATAGCTTCAAAGGTTTTTGCCGTAGAAGTTGATCCTAAAGTTTTGGCAGTAAGAAATTGTCTTCCAGGAGCAAACTGTGGAGCTTGTGGATTTCCAGGATGCGATGGTCTTGCAGCTGCTATAGCTGAAGGAAAAGCTGATGTAACTTCCTGTGCAATAGGAGGAGCTGAAACCGCAGAAAAGATTGCTGAAGTTATGGGCGTAAATGCCGGCAACATTGAAAGAAAAGTTGCTATGGTAAGATGCCAAGGAACTTGCGGCAAGGCTAAAGATAAATATGATTATCACGGACTTGTAGACTGCAGACTTATAGGAGATTTTCAAAAAGGTTCTAAGGCCTGTGGCTATGGATGTTTAGGCGGTGGAACTTGCGTAGGAGTTTGTGAATTTGACGCAATTCATATTGTAGACGGAGTTGCACAAGTTGATAAAGAAAAATGCGTTGCTTGTTTAAAATGTATAAAGATTTGTCCTAAAAACATAATTGACTTAATACCTTACAAACAAAAAACAGCTGTAAAATGTTTCTCAAACGACAGCGGTAAAGATGTAAGAGTATCTTGTTCTGTTGGTTGTATAGGATGTGGAATTTGCGAAAAGAAATGTCCTAAAGATGCTATACATGTTGAAAACAACCTTGCAAGCATAGATTATGACAAATGTATAAATTGTGGAATTTGCGTTGCAAATTGTCCTACAGGAGCAATTTACTGCGAATATCCTGAAAGAATAGAAAAAATAAAAGCTCAACAAAAAGCAGCTCAAGAAAAGAAAAAACAAGCTGCTATGGAAGCAAAAAAAGCTGAAGAAGCTAAAAAAGCTGAAGAAGCTAAAAAAGCTGAAGAAGCTAAAAAAGCTGAAGAAGAAAAAGAAGCTCAAACAACAAATGCATAAAAAAATGAGAGGACCTTAATAAGGTCTTCTTTTTTTGCAAAATTTTTTGAAATATAATTAAAATAAAATTTTTATAGAAACTATAAGATAAAACAAAAATATTGACAAAAAAGGACTTTGTCTATACAATAATAAAGATCGTTATATCCTTGCACAAGTATGTGCCTAAGAGTCCACAAGGAGGTGTAGAGATGAATAAATATGAAGTAGTTGTCATGTTTTATCCTGAAGTAGAAGAAGAAGCAAGAAACAGTGCTTTAGAAAGACTAAAAGGTATCATTGAAAAAGAAGGAACTATTTCAAACATCGATGAATGGGGAATGAGAAAGCTTGCATATGAAATAGAATATAAAAATGAAGCTTATTATGTTCTAATAACATTTGAAGCAAAACCGGCAGCTGTAAAAGAATTTGACAGAGTTGCCAAGATTATGGAACCCGTTATGAGAAGTATGATAGTTCGTTTAGACAAATAAAGGTGATTTTATGAATGTTGTAATATTATATGGAAGATTAACCAGAGATCCAGAAATTAGATATTCTCCAAACGGAAATGCCGTTTTAAGAACAAGCGTAGCAGTAGATAGGGCAATGAGCCGTCAAAAGAAAGAAGAAGCTCAAAGAAACAATCAGCCTACAGCAGATTTTATTTCTTGTGTAGCCTTTGGAAATACTGCTGAATTAATATCAAATTATTTTAGAAAAGGATCAAGGATAGCTCTTGAAGGAAGAATTCAAACAGGAAGCTATGACAAACAAGATGGAACGAAAGTTTATACAACAGATGTAGTTATAAACAGAGTTCACTTTGTGGAAACCGCTTCAGAAAGTCAAAATGGTGGCCAATATGTAAGACGTCCACAAGTAAATCAAGGAAGTAACTTTGATAACCCTCCGGTTAATTCTGCATATGAAGACAGCTCATTTAATTCGGATGATAATACAGACGGATTTTATCCTGTAGGAAATGAGGATATTCCGTTTTAAAGGAGATAGAACATGCAAAGAAGATTTAGAAGTAGAAAAAAAGTATGTGCTTTCTGCCAAGATTCAAACAAGGTAATAGATTATAAAGATGCAGCCGGACTTAGAAAATATGTGTCCGACAGAGGAAAGATTCTTCCAAGAAGAGTTACCGGATGTTGTGCAAAGCACCAAAGAGAAATAACAAGTGCTATAAAAAGAGCAAGACAAATTGCCCTTTTACCATACTCAGCAGACTAATAATAAGACCGAGAAAATCGGTCTTTTTTATTTATAAAGGCTTATTAATTTAAGTCTTTATTTTTTTTGTCCTAAAGTCTTTTTTTTATAAAAAATTTGTATTTAAAATTAAAATAAGTTTGAAATTGTAACAAACGTTATAATATGATAGTATGAATATTATAAAAAACCTTAGGAGGAAATATGAAAAAATTATTTACAATTTTAATTTTATCTCTTATTCTTACAGCTTGTGGAAATAAAGCTCAAGATAATAAAAAAGAAGAGGATAAAAATACAGCACAAGTAAAAGATGAATTGGTGCTTGGCTTTGGATCAGAGCCGGAAAAAGGATTTGATCCTATTACAGGATGGGGTCACTATGGAACATCAATATTTCAATCAGCACTTTTAAAACGTGATCTTGATTTAAATATTGTAAATGACCTTGCTAAAGAATACAGCTTAAGTGAGGATAAGTTAACTTATAATGTAACTCTTAGAGATGATGTTAAGTGGTCTGATGGAGAAAAATTTACTGCAAAAGACGTTGAATTTACATACAACCTTGCAAAAGAAAAAAATGCTCCGGGAAGTAACCTTTCAAGACTTGCATCAGCAAAGGCAACAGGAGATTATACTATTGAATTAAAACTCGATAAGCCTGATATTTCTTTTGTGTCCAGCATGTGTTCTCTTCCCATAGTTCCAGAACATGCTTATGATGAAAAAACTTACGGTTCCAATCCTATAGGAACAGGACCTTATAAAATGGTTGAATGGAAAGTAGGTCAACAACTTATAATTGAGCCTAATGAAAACTATTATGGAGAAAAATCCCCCTTTAAAAAAATCACTTTCTTATTTTTTAAAGATACCGATGCTTCTTTAGCAACAGCAAAAGAAAAAGTATGTGATGTAATAAGAGTTCCCTATACAGCTCATGATATAAATGTTGAAGGTTACCATATTGAAAGTTTAGATACCGTTGATAACAGGGGAATTTCTATGCCTATGGAAAAAAATACTGGAAAAGTTACAGGAGATGAAACTTTAGCGCCAGGTTCACCTATAGGAAATAATGTTACAAGTGATATAGCTATTAGAAAAGCCTTAAATATTGCTATTGATAGAAAAAAAATAATAGATGAAGTTTTAGATGGGCAAGGTTCAGTAGCATCTTCAATTGCAGACGGCATGCCTTGGTTCAATGAAGAAACAAGAATTACAAATGACGGAGATATAGAAGGAGCTAAAAAGATTCTTGCAGAAGGCGGATGGAAGCTAAACGATAAGGGCATCCTTGAAAAAGATGGAGTTGAAGCAAAATTCAACTTATATCTTGCCTATAAAGATAGAGAAGATATAGCTCTTCAATTTGCAAAAACTGCAAAAGAACTTGGAATAGAAGTAAACGTTGAATATGGAGATTGGGATGCCATAACACCCCACATGTATTCAGATGCAATTTTTTTTGGTTGGGGAGGATATGATCCTCTTGAAATGTATTACAACTATTCAGGCACTATGGTTGGTCGTGAATACTATAATGCAAACTATTATGACAACAAAACTGTAAATGAACACTTTGAGAAAGGCCTTAGTGCAACAAGTGCTGAAGGCTTAAATGAAGAATTTAAAAAAGCTCAATTTGATGGTCAAACAGGACTTTCAAGTCTTGGAGATTGCCCATGGATTTGGATTTTAAATGAAAATCACCTATATCTTGTAAGAGATGATTTAGATATAGGAAAGCAAAAAATACAACCTCACGGTGGCGGATGGCCAATTGTAGATACTATAAGTAATTGGAAGTGGAAATAATGAAGATTGAGAGAAAGAAAGTTTTAAATTTAATAATTAAATTTATTTTACTTCTTCTCTTTGTATCCTTTATAGCTTTTGTTTTAATGGATATTTCACCAATTGACCCTATAGCCGCTTTTGCAAGGTCTAAAAATGTGGGACTTACAAATGAGCAAAAGCAAATGCTAATTGAAGAATGGGGGCTTGATCGCCCCCTTTTATCAAGATATTTTTCTTGGATAAAAAATATTTTAAGGGGCAATTTAGGCGTAAGTAACATTTATGGAATAGAAGTGTCAAAAATTATAAAAAGAGGATTTTCCTCTTCAATTCTTTTAATGAGTGCAGCTTGGATTTTTCAGGGAATCTTAGGATTTGTTCTGGGAATAATTTCAGGAGTAAAGAGAAATACTCTTATAGATAAGATTATAAAAGCATATGCAATTATACTTTCAGCTACACCGACCTATTGGGTTGGAATAGTGTTAATAACAATTTTTTCATTAAAACTTGGAATATTTCCTGCATCAATGGCAGCACCTATAGGAATTGAATCTTATAAAGTTACAATTTTTGACAGACTCTACCACTTAATACTTCCTGCAATAACTCTTGCCCTTGTAGGAACGGCAAATATAATTTTGCATACAAGGGAAAAAGTAATTGAAATATTAAATAGCGACTACTGTCTATATGCAAAAAGTAAAGGACTTAGTGATTTTAAAATAATAAAAAACTTTGCCTTAAAAAATATAATGCTTCCGGCAATCACTTTGCAATTTTCATACTTTAGTGAACTTTTCAGCGGAACAATACTTGCGGAAAATGTCTTTAACTATCCAGGACTTGGAAACTTAACAGTTCAAGCAGGACTTAGAGGAGATCTACCCCTTTTATTGGGTCTTGTATTATTTTCTGCAATCTTTGTGTTTCTTGGAAATAGAATGGCGGATTTATTTTATATAATAATAGACCCGCAAATGAGAGAGAAGGCATAATTATGAAAATGGAAGTAAAGACTTATAGAAAAGAGCTCCAGTCTGACAGAATTTATCCTGCAAAGGAAAAATTTTTCAACACAAGAAGAAAAACTATAATTTTAATAAGTATAAGCCTTTTATTTATAGCTTATATTTTTATACATGGAAGCCTTATAAATGAGGATATGCTCCAAGTAGACTTTCAAAACAAATTAAAAGGCCCCTCAGTCCTTCATATTTTTGGAACTGATGCTAAGGGTCGAGATATGTATTTAAGAACCGTTAAAGGGCTTTGTATAAGCTTACAGGTGGGTATTATTGCATCAGGCTTAAGTATATTAATTGCAATTTTACTTTCCCTTTGTCTTGCAGGCTCTTCAAAAAGAATAGACGGATTTATAAACTGGCTTATAGATGTATTTTTATCAATACCTCACATGATGTTTTTAATACTCATCTCAGTTGCCGTTGGAAGAGGTTTAAAGGGAGTAGTAATTGGAATAGCTCTTACTCACTGGACAGGCATAACAAGACTTATAAGAGCTGAAATAAAACAAATCAAAGAAGAAAATTTTTTAAAAATTTCAAAGGCTCTTGGAAAAAGCAATCTTTATATTGCCTTAAACCATGTCTTGCCCCATTTATTACCTCAAATTTTAGTGGGAGCGGTACTTTTGTTTCCCCATGCAATACTCCATGAATCGGCAATAAGTTTTTTAGGCTTCGGTCTTGACATTACAAAACCTGCCATAGGAATAATCCTACAGGAATCCATGACCTACCTTGCAAGAGGCTACTACTATCTTGCATTTTTTCCAGGCCTTATGTTAGTTTTAATAGTTTTGGTCATAAATGGCCTTGGAGAAAATTTAAGAAAGATATTTGATCCATATTCTTATCATGAGTGATTTTATGAATTTATTAGAAATAGAAAACCTTTCAATTTCCTTTGAACAATATGTAAAGGGAATGAGAAAGAGAATTATAAATGTTGTACATGACTTAAATATTACAGTAAAAGAGGGGGAAATTCTTGCAATTTTCGGAGCAAGCGGTTCGGGAAAGAGTCTTCTAGCCCATAGTATTTTGGGCCTTTTGCCATATAATGCAAAGGTAAGTGGCAATTACGTATTTAAAGGCAAAAGTTATAATTATTCCCAACTGTGCACATTAAGAGGTCGTGAAATTTCACTTGTACCCCAATCAATAACATCTTTGAATCCCTTGTTGAAAACAAAAAAACAAATAAACTTGGGACTTAATTCCTACGAAAAATCAAAGGCAGATAAAATTTTTAAAGATTTTGGTTTAAGTGAAAAAGTATACGACCTCTATCCCCATGAATTATCAGGAGGCATGGCAAGAAGAGTTTTAGTTTCATCGGCAATTGTAAAAGACGTAAGCCTTATAGTGGCAGATGAACCAACTCCTGGCATGGACGATGATTCTCTTGAAGAAATAACAAAAATGTTTAAAGCTCTTAGAGGCCAAGGAAAAAGTCTTTTATTAATAACCCATGACATTGATATGGCAACAGCTTTAGCAGATAGAATAGGAATTTTTTACGATGGAACAATAATAGAAGTAGAAGAAGCCTGTAAATTTAAGGGACAAGGTTTAGAATTAAAACATCCCTATTCTAAAGCCCTACTAAGAGCCCTGCCAAAAAATGGATTTTTAGGACCAGACGAGGACATAAAAAAATGCTTGAAGTAAAAAATTTGAGTTTTTCATACGAAAGACCTATTTTAGAAAATATAAATTTACAATTAAATTCCGGAGAAATTTTGGGTCTTATGGCTCCCAGTGGCTACGGTAAAAGTACCCTGGGAAAAATAATATCAGGCTATTTAAAACAAGATAAGGGTCAAGTTTTAATAGATGGTAAAAAAATAGAAGATTTTAAAAGCTTTAGACCTGTTCAAATGGTCCATCAAAATCCTGAAAAATCAGTAAATATTAGATGGAAAGTTGACAAAATTTTAAATGAAGGTTGGAAAGTTTCAGAAGATGTAAAGGAAAAACTTGGAATAGAAAATTTTTGGCTTGAAAAATGGCCAACTGAATTGTCAGGAGGAGAGCTTCAAAGAATTTGTATTGCAAGAATCCTTTCACCACAAACAAAATATTTAATAGCAGATGAAATTACAACAATGGTAGATGCCATAACTCAAGTTCAACTTTTAGAAGTTTTAAGGCACTTTGCAAAAAAACACGGAATGGGAATTTTATTTATAAGTCACAACAAAGATCTTATAAATATTTTTACAGAAAGACAAATTGATTTAAGACAAATAAACAAAATAAATATAAAAAATTAAGCAGGTAAAACCTGCTTTTTTTCTTAGAAAATTTCAATTGTAAAATTCTTTACACAATCTTTACAATTGAAGATAAAAATGTTTACAGGGTTTTAATATACTCAAATTGGACAAAAATATAAATAAAATTATGTAAATTTGTATTTATAAGATTTTGGAGGAAGAATTTGAGTAAGATGCTTATAAAGGACTTGGATTTATACTACGGAGATTTTCAAGCCCTTAAAAATATCAACTTAAACATTGAAGAAAAAGAGATAACAGCCTTTATAGGGCCATCAGGCTGTGGGAAATCAACTCTTTTAAAATGTTTAAATAGGATGAACGACCTTGTAACAGGATGTAGAATAGATGGAGAAATAAGACTTGACGATCAAGATATTTACAATAAAAATTTTGACGTAAACCTTTTGAGAAAAAGAGTCGGAATGGTTTTTCAATCTCCAAACCCTTTTCCGATGTCAATTTACGACAACATTGCCTATGGCCCAAGGACTCACGGCATGAAAAACAAAAGAGATTTAAACGAAATAGTAGAAAAATCTTTAAAGGGTGCAGCTATTTGGGAAGAAGTAAAGGACGATTTAAGAAAAAGTGCTCTTTCCCTTTCCGGAGGACAACAACAGAGAATTTGCATTGCAAGAGCTCTTGCAGTTGAACCAGAAGTACTTTTAATGGATGAACCTACATCAGCCCTTGATCCTATATCAACAAGTAAAATTGAAGAATTGGTAACAGAATTAAAAGAAAATTATACAATAGTTATGGTAACTCACAATATGCAACAAGCTGCGAGAGTTTCAGATCATACTGTATTTTTCTTAGTTGGAGAAATAATAGAACATGGGGACACCTATTCTCTTTTCCAAAATCCCAAGGAAAAGAAAACGGAAGACTATATATCAGGAAGGTTTGGTTGATATGAGAAAAAATTTAGACAAGGAAATGTTGGAATTAAATACAGACATGCTTGAAATGTCAAGACTTCTTGAAAAAGCTATAAATGGCATATTAATGGGTATACAAAATAAGGATGAAGAAATTTTTAAAGATTTTGACAAAATAGTATCGGAAATAGGAGACCTGGATTCAAAAATTCAAAGTAATTGTTTGAGAATTTTATTGGAGCAACAACCTGTGGCAACGGACTTCAGAAGAGTAAGCGCAGGACTAAAAATGATAACCGACATAAAAAGAATAGGGGATCAATGCAACAATATTGCAAAAATAATACTTGAAACAGATAGTGACAATGATTCCAAAATGTTTTTTGAAATAGAAAAAATTTCAAGGGCAACATCAGATTTAGTAAAAGAAGCAATATATGCCTTCATTAGAAATTCTGCAGAAGATGCACAAAAAGTAATTGAAATGGACGATGCTGTGGACCAAGAATTTATAAGAATTAAAGAAGCCATGGTTGAGGAAATCAGAAAGGGCAAGTTTGATGCAGAACTTATTGTAAACATAATAATTATTGCCAGATATTTTGAAAGAATAGCTGATCACGGTACAAGAATAGCAAGATGGGTAATATTTTCAATAAAAGGTGAGTAGATGAAAATTATTGTAATTGAAGACGATGATGATATAAGAAAACTTATAGAATATGCTTTAAAAAATGCGGATTTTAAAGTTGAAGGATATGAAAAAGCAGGAGACTTTTTTTCTGCAGAAACAGATGGAGATTTGTTTTTGCTTGATATAATGCTTCCTGATATGGATGGAATACAAATTTTACAAAGATTAAAAAAATCTACAAAATATAGAGAAACGCCAGTGATAATGCTTACGGCAAAAAATTCTGAATTTGATATTGTAAATGCTCTTGACAAGGGAGCAGATGATTATATAACAAAGCCCTTTGGAGTTATGGAATTAATTTCCAGAGTAAAAGCCATGTTAAGACGTGCCTATAAACAAGAAGAAAAAATTGTTTATAAAAATCTTTCCATTGACGAGAATAAAAGAGTTTTGAAAAAAGACGGACAAGAAATTTATTTAACCTTTAAAGAATTTGAAATAATGCTTACCATGATGAAAAACATAGGTCTTGTTATGACAAGAGAAAGTCTTCTTGAAAATATATGGGGATATGATTTTCAAGGAGAATCAAGAACGGTGGATATGCACATAGCATCTTTAAGAAATAAAATAGGAGAGGGATATATTCAAACTGTAAGAGGGCTTGGATATAAAATGGAATAATGAGAAAAAAAATATTCAGACAACTTCTGGTCCTGGTTTTATATGCTTTAATATTTTCAGCTTTCTTTTCAACTCTTATGTATTACAGATTTTATAGAAATCAAATAAGTGATTCTTTAAGAGATCAATCAAACTTTTTAGTTGAAACTTATAAAGAAGATCCAGCTGCAATAGAAAAGATTAAGCTGGGAGATTTGAGAATAAATTTAATAGATAAGGAAGGAAAAGTTTTATACGATTCCATAAAGGATGCTGATAGTCTTGAAAACCATAAGGATAGACCGGAAATAAAAGAAGCCTTTGCAAGTGGCAGGGGTAAAAGCGTAAGATACTCAACAACTTTCGGGAAAGACACCATGTATTATGCAAACAGGGTGGGAGAAAAAGTTATAAGAGTTTCAAGGGATATGAAGTCTGTAATTTCAGTATTTCAAATAATTATTCCCGGAGAAATTTTAATAGTAATTTTCTTATTTTTAATAAGTATTTCCATATCAAAGCGAATGACAACAGGTTTAGTAAATCCAATAAGAGATGCCATTCACAATCCTGAGCTGGAAATTTATGAAGAATTAAATCCATATTTTAGAAAAATTGAAGAACAACAAAAAGAAATCAACAATAGATTAGTTAAGGAAATGGAGCAGAACCAAACAATTTCCACAATACTTTCCAACATGAACGAGGGACTTATTATTTTTGACAAAGAAAAAAGAGTTCTTATGATTAATGATTCTGCAGTTAAAATTTTAAAGCCAATAAAAAAATCAGTTGGTTCTCATATTTTGGAAATCACCAGCTCTGAAACTTTAATAGAAGGAGTAAATGAAGCTTATAAGAACAAATATGTTTCAGGTGATGTAAGCTTTAACGGAAAAATTTACGGATATTTTATAAGCCCTTCATCAAAGGATCCCAAGGCAGGAGTGATTTTGCTTCTTGCAGATAAAACTCTTGAAATTTCTTTGAGAAAAAGACGTGATGAATTTACATCCAATGTAACTCACGAACTTAAGACTCCCCTTACAACAATTTCAGGTTTTGCAGAGCTTCTTTCAAAGGGAGTTGAAGAAGATAAGACAAAAGAATTTGGAGAAATAATTTTTAAACAATCCCAAAGACTTAGAGATTTAATAGATGATATTTTGAAAATATCAAAAATTGAATCAAAATCGGAAAAAGATTTTACTCTTATAGATTTAAAAGCTCTAGCTTCAGACTTGGTAAATCAATTTGTAATAGAAGCTGACAAAAAAAATATAGAGTTAAATTTTTATGCTGAGCCTATTACCATAAGAGCCGATAAAGAAATGATGACTGAATGTTTTGAAAACCTTCTTTCCAATGCAATAAAATACAACAAAGAAAATGGAAAAGTTGATTTTACCATAAAAAGAGAGGAAGATTTTTGTCTAATAACCATAAGTGATACAGGCATAGGCATAAAAGAAGAAGACATTGACAGAATTTATGAAAGATTTTATGTTGCAGATAAATCGAGAAATAAAAAAACAGGTTCAACAGGACTTGGGCTTTCAATTGTAAAACACATTGTGGATGTTCACAAGGGAAAGATAGAGTTAGAATCTCAAATAGATGTGGGAACAAAATTTAAAATATTTTTACCTTTATAAAATTTATAAAAAATTAAATTCGCTGATAAAGTTCAGCGAATTTTTTATTTTAAATTTTACTTTATTGATATTTAAGCTTTACCATCGGCAAAATTAAAATTTAGTGTATAATTACATTATGAAAAAAACAAAATTAATTAAGGGCGACCTTATTGTTATAGGCCTTATACTTTTAATAGCAGTTTTAAGCGGTCTTTATACATGGAATACAAATAAGACAAGTTCAAATTTAAGTCTTGTGGTTAAAATAGACGGTAAAATTTATAAAAAATATAAATTGGATAAAAGTTTAGTTGGAAAAACCGCAAAGATAGACAGTAAATACGGTCACAACACTATAAAATTTACAGAAAAGGGTGCAATTATGTATGAAAGCGACTGTAAGGATAAACTTTGCATGAAAATGGGAGAAGTAACAAGGACCGGTCAGTCTATTATATGTCTTCCCAACAGACTTGTTGTGGAATTAAATTCTGATAAAAATGATTTGGATGTGATGTTAAATTGAAAACAAAAAAATGGGTTTTTCTTTCTCTTTTAACGGCATTAGGACTAGTCCTTGGACTTTTTGAATCGCAAATTCCCCTTCCAATTCCCGTTCCTGGAGCAAGACTTGGTCTTTCAAATATGGTAGTTTTAATAACAATATCTGTTTTTGGATATAGAGAAGGCTTTGCCATTGCTCTTTTAAAAAGTCTAGTATTAGTTTTAATAACAGGAGGAGTTTCAAGCTTTATATTTTCCTTTACAGGAGCACTTTTATCCTCTATTGCTATGATACTTGCCCACAAATTTTTGTTGGGGAAAATTTCTCTTATAGGAATTTCAGAAATAGGATCTTTTTTTCATAATTTTGGTCAAATTGCAGCGGCAACCTTTGTATTAAAATCTTCTGCAATTTTTGCCTACTTTCCCTTTCTTGTTATTACAGGAATTTTTACCGGATATTTTGTAGGCCTTGGATCTATATATGGTTCTGAAAGTTTAAATAAAATTAAGGCGGTAAGATAATGAAAATAATACTGGCATCAGGTTCACCAAGAAGAAGAGAAATTTTAAAAAGAGATTTTGACTTTGAAATAATTTCCCCAAAAATTAAAGAAGATAAAGACCATTATGAAGATGGAGAAAGTCTTGTTATGGCCCTTGCCTACGAAAAAGCCTACCAAGTTGCAAAAAATTACAAAAATTCACTAGTAATAGGCGCTGATACTTTAGTCATGAGAGGCTCTCAGCCTTTAGGTAAGCCTAAAAACAGAGAAGATGCATATAATATGTTAAAGAGCCTTTCAAACATAAAGCACAGAGTCATTACGGGCTTTGCTTTAATAAATTTAGATAAAAAAATAAAGTATGTTGATTTTGAATCTTCTTATGTATATTTTAAAGACTTAAAGGAAAAAGACATAATAGCTTATCTTGATACAGGAGAATATAAGGACAAGGCAGGTTCTTATGGAATCCAGGGCTATGGTTCAAATTTAGTTTTAAAATATGAAGGGGATTTTGACAATATTGTAGGTCTTCCCTATAAAAGAATTAAGGAGTATATAGAAAAAATAAATGGCTAAAAAATTTACCTTAAAAGATATTCCGCCTGAGGACAGACCCCAGGAAAAATTAATGGCATACGGATCTAAAGTTCTTTCCAACGCAGAGCTTTTGGCACTAATAATAAGAACAGGAACAAAAGAAAAAAATGCCGTTCAAGTTTCTCAAGACCTTATAAATCAAATAGGGGGACTTAAAAATTTAAACAAGATAAGTTTAAAAGACCTTCTTAATACAGATGGAATAGGTAATAGTAAGGCTGCAATGATAATGGCTTCAATAGAACTTTCTCTAAGACTTAATGAAAGAAAAGAAAAAGGGGAAAAACTCACAAGCCCCGAAAAAATTATTGCCTTTGCAGGAGAAGAACTAAAAAATCTTCAAAAAGAAATTGTAAGAGTTGTAATTTTAGACACAAAAAAACAATTTATAAGCTACAGAGATGTTTCCATTGGAACAATAAATATGAGTCTTATTCATCCAAGAGAAATTTTTAAAAGCGCCATAGACAATATGGCAGACACTATTGTAATTATGCATAACCATCCTTCAGGAGATCCAAGTCCTTCAAAAGAAGATATGGAAATTACAAAAAGACTTAAAGAAGCAGGAAAAATTATAGGCATAGAAGTTTTAGACCACATAATTGTAGGAGACTATGGCTACTACAGTTTTTTGGAGCATGGAAATTTATGATTGAAAACAATGTGCAAAAGAAAATATATATAGACGAAAAATTTAAAACAGCCCTGATTTTTGATGGAAGAATCAGGGATATAATTTATTATGATGAGGAAAATATTTTAAAAAACATCTATCTTGGAAGAGTTACTAGAATAATAAAGTCTATGAACGCAGCCTTTATAGATGTGGGCTTAAAAGACAATGTATATTTAAACCTTGATGATGAAAAAGAAAATATAAAAGAAAATCAAACCCTTATAATTCAAATAAAAAAAACCGGAGAAGATAAAGGACCAAGAGGGACAAGAGAAATATCCCTTCCAGGAAAAAGTCTCGTATATTTTCCTAAAAACAATTTTGTAAAATATTCAAAAAACTTTACTAAAGAAAAAAAAGAAGAATTGAAAAAAATCTCTTTAGAGGGAATTGTTTACAGAACTGAAGCTCAAAATTTTTCTAAGGAAGAAATAAAAAAAGAATATGAAGAATTAAAAGAAAAGGCAGAAAAAATATTAGGAGAAGAAAAATTTTTACCTGTCCCCAGACTTCTTTACAGGGAAGATATTTTAGACAGATTTATTCATGAACACCCTTATGATATAGTTACAAACTCAAAAAATATAGAAAAGGCCTATAAAAATTTAAGAAAAGTTGAATTTGAAAAAAATTATTCCATAAAATATAACCCTCAAATAAACAAAGATTATTTAAAATTATTTGAAAGAATTGTCCATATAAATGATGGATCAAATATTTATATAGACTACACAGAAGCCATGACGGTAATAGATGTGAACTCATCTCAATCAACGGACTTTAAAAACTTTGAAGACTTGGCATATAAAATAAATTTAAAAGCCATAGAAGAAATAGCCCTTCAAATAAAACTTAGAAATATAAGCGGCATAATAATGATTGATTTAATAAATATGAAAGATGAAAAAAATAGACAAGACATTTTGAAAAAAATGGAGGAGGAATTTATAAAAAATGATATTTCTCTTAACATTCATGGCTACACAAGTCTTGGAATTTGTGAATTGTCAAGAAGAAATCAAGGTCTATTGTTAAAAAATAAGCTATGAAATATAAAAACATAAAAGAAGGAATTTTTCTTGAAAGGCAAAATAGATTTATAGGCTTTGCAAAAATAGATGGTCATATAGAAAGAGTTCACATTCCAAACACAGGTCGCTGCAAAGAAATTTTAAGAAAAGATGCAAGAGTTTTATTGGAAAAATCTGACTTAAAAACAAGAAAGACAAAATATTCTTTGGTGAGTGCCTATAAAGAAAATATTTTAATAAATATAGACTCCCAGGCTCCCAATAAAATAGTAGAAGAAGCCATAAAAAGTGGAAAAATTTTTCCCCAATATAAAAATTCTTATAGGAGAGAAGTAAAATTTTTAAATTCCAGATTTGACTTTGCCTTTTATAAAGAAAAAGATCTTTGCGGTTTTTGTGAAGTAAAGGGAGTTACCCTTGAAGAAAATGGCCTTGCCATGTTTCCAGACGCTCCAACTCTAAGAGGAAAAAAACATCTTTTAGAATTAATAGAGGCGAGAAAAAGAGGTCTTGATGCAAATGTGCTCTTTCTTATTCAATTTAAGGGAGCAGATTCCTTTAAGGCAAATGGAGAAAGAGATGAGGCTTTTGCGAAAACTTTAAAAAAGGCAAAAGAGGCTGGAGTAAAAATTCACGTTTATGACAGTAAGGTTACCTTTGATCAAGTTGAATTTTCAGAAAAAATTAAATATGAAATTTGACCCATGTTTTAAAAATATGGGTTTTTATTTTATAAAAAACCATAAAACCTTGACTTTTAAAAGTTTTATTAGTAATCTGTAAATGATAAGAATTATTGGAGGAAATATGATAAGAGATGAAATAAGAGACTCCATAATTGCTGAAGGCGGAAAAGAATTTCTAAGCTGCGGTTTTGAAAAAGCTTCTCTAAAAAATATTTGTAAGGGAGCTAATATAACAACAGGCGCTTTTTATAGAAGATTTAAATCAAAAAAAGAACTCTTTGAAGAAATTGTATCTCCTACGGTAAAAGCAATGGAGGAAATGATTAAAGAAAATTCAGGAAAAAGTGGCTTAATTGAAAAGATTTTACACAACTCACTTGATTATGCAACTCTTTCAAAATTTTATGATGATTGCCAAAACTTAAGGTTACTTTTAAATTGTTCCGACGGCACAAAATATATAGACTATCCTCATATGATTTCACAAGAACTGACAAAAGCTACAAAAAATTATATAATTAACTTAAAAGGAAAAAGCCTTATTCCCGACAAAGAGTTGCATATGTTTATGAGTGCTTATGTAAGTGCGCTTTTTGAAGCTGTAGTTCATTCATACACAGAAGATGAAATTAAAAACTTTCTTGATAGTGTAAATAATTTTTTCAACTGGGAGGGAATTTTAAGCTTAAATAAGACGGAGGAAAAATGAAACTTGTATTAATAAGACATGGTCAAAGCCAGTGGAACAAACTTAATTTATTTACAGGCTGGAAAGATGTAGACCTATCTGAAGAAGGAATTGAAGAAGCAATAAGAGCAGGAGAAAAAATAAAAAATGAAAATATTTTATTTGACATAGCTTTTACATCAATGCTAACTCGTGCCATAAAAACTTGTAATTTAGTTCTTGAACATTCAGATCAACTTTATGTTCCCACCTTTAAAACATGGAGATTAAACGAAAGACACTATGGAGCTCTTCAAGGCCTAAATAAAAAAGAAACAGCTGAAAAATATGGAGATGAACAAGTTCATATTTGGAGAAGATCATACACAACACCACCGCCAGCTCTTGATAAAGATGATGAGAGAAGCGCTCATAGGGATCCTCGTTATAGGAATGTACCCCAAGAAATTATACCAGACTTTGAATCTTTGGAGCTCACCCTTAAAAGAACCCTTCCCTATTGGATGGATCAAATTGCACCAAAAATTATAGAAGGTAAAAATGTTCTTGTAGCAGCTCACGGAAATTCCATTCGTGCCATAACAAAGCACATTGAAAACATAAGTGATGACCAAATAACTTCTCTTGAAATTGCAACAGGACAACCTATTGTATATGAAATGGACAAGAATTTAAAAATAATATCTAAAAAAATTTTATAATATCTTAAAAAACTCTTCTAAGAAAATAGGAGAGTTTTTTCTATATAAGTTTACATATAAAATTCACGATTTCTATGATAATATAGAAATAAGGTGAGAAGATGAAAGGTATATTTGTAACCTTTGAAGGACCTGACGGTTGTGGAAAAACTACAATTGCAAGTCTTTTATATGAAGAATTAAAAAAATTAAATAAAAAAGTTTTACGCACAAGAGAACCAGGTGGAACTGAAATTTCAGAAAAAATAAGAAATATTATTTTAGATCCTCAAAACACAAAAATGGATTATAGGACAGAAGCTCTTTTATATGCAGCAAGTAGAGCCCAGCACGTTCATGAAAAAATAATTCCCGCCTTAGAAGAAGGCTATATTATTCTTTGCGAAAGATTCGTTCTTTCCTCCATAGCTTACCAAGGTTATGGAAGAGGACTAGGAAAAGGCGTTGAAACAATAAATGATTTTGCCACCGGGGGCTTAAAACCGGATTTAGTATTTTTATTTAAAGTAAACTCAGAAAAAACTTTACTTAGAAAATTGGCAGACGGTGGAGACAGACTGGAAAGAGAAGATATTTCATTTCATAAAAAAGTTCAAAGGGCCTATGAAGATTTAAGTAAAAACAAAGATTTTCAAATTATAGATGCTTCAAGGTCAATAGAAGAAGTTTTTAATGAATGTTTGGAAAAATTATTGGAGTTGATAAAATGAAACTTGTAGTAGCAATTGTACAAGATGCCGATTCCGACAACTTGATAGATAAAATAACAAAAAAGAATTTTAGAGTTACAAAGGTAAGCTCTACTGGAGGATTTTTAAAAAGCGGAAACTCCACGATACTTTGTGGAATAGAAGATCAATCCTTAGATGAATTATTAAAAATAATTGAAAACAATTGTAAAACAAGAGAAATAATAAAAACCATTCAACCTATGGGAATACCTGGTCAAGCCCTGGCAGCCTTGCCTGTAAAAGTAACTGTTGGAGGAGCAACGGTATTTGTCCTTGAAGTTGAAGACTTTAAAAGGTATTAGGTGATAATATGAAGATGATAATTGCAATAGTTCAAGATAAATTTGTAGATGAACTTTTAGATAAATTTTTTGAAGAAAATATTTCAGTAACAAAAGTATCTTCTTCAGGAGGCTTTTTCAAATCTGGAAATACAACTCTTTTTTTAGGGGTTGAAGATGAAGAATTAGGTCATGTGGACTCAATTTTAAAAGAAGTAACTCAAACAGAAGAAATAAAAGACGAAAGGGGCAACTTTGAACTTAGCGGTGCAACAATTTTTGTCCTTGACGTTGAAAAGAGTATGAGAATTTAATGTTTGTAGGGAATTTAAACTTAACCCAAGAATTAAAAAATAATAAAGAAATTTCCCATGCCTATATCTTTGCAGGGCCGGAAGGAATCGGGAAAAAAACCCTTGCCATTTGTTATGCAAGAAAAATTTTAACGGGTAAATTTAAACTTGATACAGACGGTTTTGCTCATCCGGATTTATTTATACTGGAAAAGGAAAGAGTAAAAAAATCCGACATAGAAGAATTAATAGAAGATAGTTATAAGCTACCCTTTGAAGGTAAAAGAAAAGTTTATATTATAGACGGTTTTGAAGAAGCAACAAAGGAAAGCCAAAATGCTTTTTTGAAAACTTTGGAAGAACCTCCAGAATATCTTACGATTTTTTTAATTACAAGTGATCTTGAAAGAATCCTTGATACAATTCTTTCAAGATGTAGAACTTTAAATTTCAACGGGCTTTCTCAAAATGAAATTGAAGAATTTTTAATAGATAAGGGAATAAGAAAAAACGCTAGACTTTTTTCAAAAATATCAGGAGGCTCTTTAAAAAAAGCCCTAGCCTTAAATCAAGGGGAAAATTTTGAAAGAAGACAAAAGACAATAAAAAATCTTTTAAAAATTTTAAAAGGATCTAAAGAAGAAATTTTTAAACAATATAATTTCTTTGAAGAAAATAAGGATGATCTCCAAGAAATATTTGAAACCTTAAGCCTATTTCTTAGAGATTTAGCAGTTTATAAAAGCACAAAAAATGTAAATAACATTTTGAACATAGATTATATAGAAGAAATAAAAGGTCTGAATTTAAGTACAAAAGAAGCCTTAGAAGCTTATAAAATTTTAGAAAAAGCAAGAAATAATTTTAAAAGCAACTTAAATTTCAGATTAAATATAGAAAATATGCTCATGAAGTTAGGAGGACTAAATGATTGACGTATCAGGAGTAAGATTTAAAAAAACGGGCAAAATATATTATTTTGACCCAAGAGATATAGATACAAAAATAGGCGATAATGTTATAGTTGAAACATCAAGGGGAATTGAATACGGAACAGTTGTAATCAAAAAAGAATTAAAAGAAGAAGAAATTTTAACGGAATTAAAGCCCGTTCTTAGAATTGCAAGCCCGGAAGATGATTTAAGACAGCTGGACAACAGAAACGATGCAAGAGAAGCTCTTATTATTTGTGAGAACAAATGTAAGGAGCATAAATTAAATATGAAATTAATAGGCTGTGAATACACCTTTGATAGGGGAAAACTTCTTTTTTATTTTACAGCAGATGGAAGAATAGATTTTAGAGAACTTGTAAGAGATCTTGCATCAATTTTCAGAACCAGAATTGAATTAAGGCAAATAGGCGTAAGAGACGAAGCAAAAAAAATCGGAGGCCTTGGACCTTGTGGAAGGCCCTGTTGCTGCAGAGCATTTTTGTCAGAATTTTCGCCAGTATCCATAAAAATGGCAAAGGATCAAGAATTATCCCTAAACCCTACAAAAATATCCGGACTTTGTGGAAGACTAATGTGTTGTTTAAAATATGAACAAGACGGCTACGAATGTATATTTAAAAAAATGCCTCGCCTGGGAGAATTTGTAATGACAGATAGGGGAGAAGGAACTGTCATAGACAAGTATACAATACAAGAACTTGTAAAAATTCAATTCCAAAATGGAGAAGACATAGAAGTTGAAATAAGAGATCTTGACCAAATAAAAAGAAGCGGAAAAATGAACAAGAACTTTACACAACTTAACTCATCTCTTAAAGATGAAGAAGTTAGAGAGAGCGAACTAAAAGATTTGGAGGAATGACCTTGATTTATCAAGGTCTATTATTTTATGAAAATTAAATTATTGATTCAAAAAATCCATAGTAAAATAAAATTATTTTTTTATAAAAAATTGGGAAATACTGACGGGGCTATAGAAATAGGAGCTTTTATTTTAGCAGCAGTTTTAACCTTAGCATCATCATATTATCTGCAAGACCTTTTAAATAATAAATATCTGGGCTTTTTAATAGCCTTCGCTTTTATATTTTCTTTAGTGAGAATTATTTTGTATTTACTCGAATTTCCTATAATTTACATAAAAAAAATAAAAAGCAAAAATATAATATTATTTTCAGCTACAAGTTACGCAAGCTATAAACTCATATATGATATGCCGGGAATGGAAGAATTTACAGACCTTCAAAATTATTTAATAATTTTTTTAGTAATCCTTTTATTTTTTCTCTTTTCAAAATCTTTAATAAGCTTAATAAAAAATAAAAAAATCGGCTTTTTTATAAGCTTTATAATTTCTGCCATGCCTATGATTTTAATTTTATACTTTTTATTTACTCCAGGGTTTTCAAAATTTGAAGGGAAGATAGAAAATTATAAAAAAGGTCCAGAAAGCCCGGAAAAATATTCAGTAATAGAAAAAGACTATCAAGGAGGTCAAGTAAACCTCATTCCCTATGTTCATTACACCGGCAGAACAAAAAAAGTAAGAGATAAAATATTGGGAGATCAACTTATAAAAACTCCCATAAAAGGAAGAATTTACCTTCCAGATAATAATAGAGAAAATGCCATAGTCTTTATATTTCATGGAAATCACAGGGCAACGGAAAAATCCCACTTAGGATACGATTACTTGGGAAGATACCTATCAAAAAGAGGAATAGGACTGGTGTCAGTAGACATGAACATATTAAACGGTCTTGACTATTTCAGCCTTTCAGATGAAAATGACGCAAGAGCAATCTTGGGTCTTGAAAATATAAAGTATATCTTGGAAGAATCGGAATTTAAAAACAAAATAAAAAAAGAAATATTCCTAGGAGGTCACTCAAGAGGGGGAGAAGCTGCAAGTCTTGCCTGCTATTTTAATAATTATGGAAAAAATCCAGAAGATGCTACAAGAAAATTGGACTATAACTTTAAAATAAAAGGGCTCATAAACTTGGCTGCAACCTATGGACAATATAAACCCACAAACAAAAACTTAGCCCTACAAAATATAAATTACCTGGTCCTTCATGGAACAAATGATTATGACTTAGACACTTTTGAAGAATTGGCCCTATATAGAGAAATAAAAAACACAGACGAAAACCTATTTAAAGCCGCAATCTATATAGGAGGAGCAAACCACGGAAACTTTAATACCAGATGGAAAGATATGGACACAGATTATATAGAAGGACTTTATTTGGAAAAATCAAACCTTTTTAAAGGGGAGGACCAAAGAAAAATAACCTCCATCCTAATAGAAAACTTTGTAAATAAAAGCCTAAACAAAGATTATGATCAAAACATCTTTTATGACATAGAAAAATCTCAAACAGCCTATCCTGATGGCACATATTATCAAATGTATTCAGAAGGAAATGAAAAAATCCTTATGGATTTTGAAGAAGACAATAATATAAACACAGGCAGCCTTAAAAATTCAAAATTAAGATACACAGGCTTTACAAAAATAAGAGAAAAAAATTATGACTTAGTAGAAGATCACCAAGAGACCCTATTAAGTTTAAATTTTAATGAAAAAGGCCTCCTTGAATTTTTACCTCAAGAAAATTTAAAAATGGAAAATTATTTTTCCATAGATCTTAAAAAAGACAAAAACATAAAAATATCTTTAAATATAAGAGATAACTACGGGGAAACGGGAGTAATATCATTGGAAGATTATAAAAAATTAAAAGAACCATATAAAGTACAAATGACAAAAATTGAAACTTTAAGGGACAATTATACCTACACATCCTCTCTCGAAACAGTAAAAGTTCCCATGGAAGATATAAAAAAGAAAAATCCTAAAATAAATATCGATAAAATAAAATATATAGACTTAATCTTTGAAGGTAATGGAAATGTAGAAATGGATGGAGTAAAAATAAAATAAAAATAAAAATCTTTTATGTTTATTAAAAAACTTTAAGGGTAAATAAATAACATAAAGGATGGATTAAAATGACAAGGACACAACTAATTAATAAAATTGACATTGATGAAATAAATGCCAAAAAAAATATATTTTTTCTCATAGGTGATATGGAAACAAACAGAGAAAAACTTATGGATATCTTTAACAAAAAAAGTTGCGACTACTTTGACTCAGTAACTTTTAAATATAACGGTATAAGTCTTGTATTAAAAACAAAAGATATACCAAAAGCCATAAAGAATATCACCATGGAAGATATAGAAATATACAGTGTCTATGAAATTTTTTGTCCAATTTAATAATAAGGGAGGATAAAATAAAACATGGAAAAAATATTTGAAAAAGTTAATGAACAATTTAATTTTGAACTTGAATCAGGTTACATCTATTTAGCAATGTCAAACTATTTAAAAAGACTTGGCATGGACGGATTTGCACACTTTATGGATAAACAAGCCCATGAAGAATACGAACATGCAAGAAAATTGTATAACTTTTTAGTAGAAGTTGACTATCCGGTAGAATATAAAGAAATACCAAAACCGGAAAAAAATTATGAAGATATAGCAGACGTATTTAAAAAAGCTTATGCTCATGAACAAGAAGTAACCAGAAGAATAAGAGATATATATAAAGATGCTCACGGAGAATTGAACTTTGAAGTAATGGGACTTTTAGATTGGTTTATAAAAGAACAAATCGAAGAAGAAGATAACTTTAGAGGAATAGTAGAAAAGTTTGAAAGAATAAACGGAAACTGGGGCGGTCTATACATCTTTGATCATGAACTGGGACAAAGATAAAATATAAAATAAAAAGTAAAATCCATTGAAAAAAACTTCAGTGGATTTTTTTATGTCTAAAATAAAATTTTTTACTTAGACCATAAAAAATAAAAGTAAAAATTTACATTTATTTTATAATTATTAATAAAAAATTATATTTTTTATTTTAATTAAAGTATTTCTTATGTATAATAAATTTGGAGGAAAATATGGGAAAAGAAGAAAAAAAATTTAGAAAAGTAAAAATAATTGCCAATCCTCTTTCTGGAAGAGAACAGGCTTTAGATAAAATAGTTGAACTTGTAAGACTTATGAGTAAGGATGAATGGGATATAAATCTTTTGTTTACTCATAAAAGAGGTGACGGTTCTCGCTTTGCAAAAAATTATAATGGAGAAGATTTAATAATTGCCTGTGGAGGGGACGGAACTTTAAACGAAGTTGTAAACGGCTTGGTTAAATCAAAATCTGAGGTGCCTCTTGCAATTTTACAGGCAGGAACTGTAAATGATTTTGCAAATTATTTTAAGCTACCTGAAGATCCGGAAAAATTTTATAAAATGCTTAAAAATTTCAAAACTAAAAAAGTTGATGTAGGTCTGGCGGGAGACAGGATTTTTGCAAATGTTGCTGCTGGAGGAATTCTTACGGAAGTTGCCTATAGCGTTCAGGATGATCAAAAAGCAGTTTTAGGACGTATGGCTTATTATCTTGAAGGTCTTAAGAAAATGTTTCAACTTAATTTTGAAAAGGATAAGTTTCTTAAAATTAACATAAATTGTAAAGAATATAAGGGCACTGAAAATTTATTTTGTTTTTTAATTGCCAACACCACCTCTGTAGGGGGCTTTAAAAAAATAGCTCCTGAGGCAAAGGTAAATGATGGATACCTTGATGTAATTCTCATTAAAGAACCTACGGCTTTTGATATTCTTGAAATAGCTCCTGCAATTTTAACGGGAGATCATGTGGGTCATGATAAAATTATTTATATAAAGACCAAGGAAATAGAATTTTCTTGTGATGATAAGGATGTAGTTATAGATTTAGATGGAGAAAAATCCGGCTCTCTTCCTATGAATTTTAAAATTTTGGAAAAGGCTCTAAATTTAATTGTACAAGCATAGGAGGTAAATTATGGCGTCTACAATTAAAGATGTTGCAAAGATGGCTGATGTTTCGATTTCTACAGTTTCAAGAGTTATAAATGAGTCAAAGCCTGTAAGTCCCGAAGCTAAAAAAAGAGTTCTTCATGCGATAGAAGTTCTTGATTATAAGCCAAATGAAGTTGCCAGAAGTCTTGTTACTAAAAAATCAAACTTAATTGGCGTAATTGTAAGCGATATAGGCTCAAATTATGTTGCACAAATTTTAAGAGGGGTTGAAGAAATAGGTCGTATGTATAATTACGATATTATTCTTTCAAGTTCCTATGGTGACGGACAAATTGAGGTTAAATTTGCAAAACTTCTTCTTCAAAAACAAGTTGAAGGCATTATTGTAATTTCAGATACTTTAAATAACAAACTTTTATATAAGTTAGAAGAATCTAAAAAACCTTACATTGTTCTTAATAGATTTTATAATATTGATGAACATTATTCCGTTGGCATAAATAATAAAAAGGCAACTTATGATATGACTAAATATTTAATTGAAAAGGGCCATAAAAACATTGCTTGTTTAATTGTTAGAAAAGATTTTGACAGAACTGAAGAAAAATATAAGGTTGAAGGTTACAAAAAAGCCCTTGGAGAAAATTCTTTAAAGGAAAATATTATTGAGCTTAATGGAATCAAAGAAAATGATATTGAAAATGAAATAGAAAATATTGTTGAAAAGATAAAAAAGGAAAAGTTATCAGCTCTTATTTGCAGCCAAGATGAAATTGCAATTCATGTTTCCAACTATTTAAGTGACAGGGGCATAAATGTGCCGAAAGATGTTTCTGTAACAGCTTATGGTGGCTCTTACATTACAACAATTCACAGGCCTAAACTTACTGCTGTAAAAGTTCCCTACTATGATATAGGCGCTGTTGCCATAAGGTCTATTTTAAAAGAAATCAAAGGAGAAAGCGATAGCGAAAATGTTATGCTTCCTGCAAGAATTCTTGAAGGACAATCTGTTAAAAAGTTTTAAAAGTAAAAACCCTTTGAGGGTTTTTATTTTTTTACAAAATAATATTTCTTCAATTAAATATTCCTTGCAAGGCAGGACTTGTAATTATATAATAGCAATGATTATGAACAGATAGCCTATCTGTTCAATAACTGTCATTAAGATGGAGGAAAAATGAAGTTAACTAAATTATATATGCCAACTCTTAGAGAAGTACCTTCAGATGCGGAAGTTGAATCTCATAAACTTCTTTTAAGAAGTGGTATGATTAGAAAAGCCACATCCGGAATTTATACCTATCTTCCTTTAGGATATAGAGTTGTTAGAAAAATTGAACAGATTGTAAGAGAAGAGATGGACAAATCCGGGGCTCAAGAAATTTTAATGTCTGCAGTTCAACCAGCAGAAATTTGGCAAGAGTCAGGACGCTGGGAAAAATACGGACCGGAAATGTTTAAACTTAAAGATAGAAATGGAAGAGATTTTTGTCTTGGACCTACTGCAGAAGAATATTTTACTGAACTTATAAAAGGAGAGGTTAATTCTTATAAGCAACTTCCCTTAAATTTATATCAAATTCAAACTAAATATAGAGATGAAAAAAGACCAAGGTTTGGCATAAATAGAGCTCGTGAATTTATTATGAAAGATGCTTACAGCTTTGATGTGGATAAAGAATCCATGGAAAAAGCTTATATGATAATGTACCGTGCCTATGAAAGAATTTTTGACAGACTGGAACTGGAATATAAAGTTGTAGAAGGTCAAAACGGTCCTATGGGAGGAAATAAATCTCATGAATTTATTGCTCTTTCAGAAACGGGAGAAGGTAGAATTGGATATTCAAAAACTTCTCAAATTGCTTATTCAGATGAAAAAGCTCCTGTTAATTATACTTTCACAGATGATTCAGAGCCTAAAGATTTGGAAAAGGTTGAAACAAAAGATACAACAAGTATAGATATGGTTTCAAAACTATTAAAAGTTGAAAAAAATAAGTGCTTAAAGGCTATTGACCTTTTAATAAGTGGAAAACCTGTTTTCGTATTTATCCCAGGGGATAGAGAACTGAATTTTGAAAAACTTTCTGAATTTTTAAATGTTGCTGAACATGAAATAGAAGTAATGGATGAAGAAACTATAAAATCATGTGGAACCTACCCAGGATTTACAGGTCCTATAAATCTTAAAGGTCAAGTAATTATAGATAAAAGCGTTACAAAAATTGCCAATTTAGTAGTTGGAGCAAATGAAAAAGACAAACACTATATAAATGCCAATTACAAAAGAGATTTTCAAGGACAAATAGCAGATGACCTTTTAATGGTTAAAGAAGGAGATATAATTCCTGGAACAAATGAAAAATATGAGTTTGCCAGAGGAATTGAAGTTGGAAATATCTTCCAACTTGGAACAAAATACTCTGAGGCTTTAAATGTAACCTACCTTGATGAAAATGGAAAAAGCCAAAACTTTTATATGGGTTCTTATGGAGTGGGAGTTACGAGAAGTATCTCCGCTATAATTGAACAATATCATGATGAAAACGGAATTATTTGGCCTCTTTCAGTTGCCCCTTATCAAGTAATAGTAACTGTTATAAATCCTAAGGATAAGGATCAAATGGAACTTGGAGAAAAAATCTATGGAGCTGTTGAAAACTTAGGCTATGAAGTTATTCTTGATGATAGAGATGAAAGAGCCGGAGTTAAATTTAAAGACAGAGATTTAATAGGAATACCTTTAAGAATCACAGTAGGTAAAAAAGCCAAAGACTCCATAGTGGAATTTTCAAAGAGAAGAGATGGAGTAAATTTAGAGATTTCTGCAAAAGAAGCTGTTGAAAAAATAAACAATATTATTATTGACAACTTTACAGGAGATTTGGCAGTAAGCCTTGAAAAAATGGTTAAAGACGGTCAATAATTTAAAGTTTATATAAATTTGGAGGAAACAAAATGGCTGATTTTACTTTTAACATTGAAGAAAAAATTGTAGTCCTATCAGAAAACAACAAGGGATGGACAAAAGAATTAAACCTTGTAAGCTACAATGGAAGACCTGCTAAATATGATATAAGAGAATGGAGCCCGGACCATAAGTCTATGGGCAAGGGAGTAACCCTCACAGAAGAAGAGCTTGGGAAAATAATTCAGGCTTTAAATAAATAATTTTTAAAAATATTTGTCTATGTTATAATATTTAAGACGTTAAGGAGGATAATATGACTGAAATACTCAAAAAAGAAAATAATAAAGTATATTTTGATATTGAAATTAGTGCAGAGGAACTTAAAAAACAAGAATTGGAAGTATATAAGAAAAATAAATCTTCAATTCAAATTCCAGGTTTTAGAAAGGGTCATGCACCTTTAAGAATAATCGAACAATTTTACGGAAAGGGAATTTTCCTTGAAGATGCTGTAAATGATTTGCTTCCTAAAAAATATGAAGAAGCTGTAAAGGAATTAAACTTAGAAGTAGTAGATAGCCCTGAAGTTGATTTTGATAAAGTTGAAGAAGGAAAAGACCTTCTTGCTCACATAAGTGTTGATGTAAAACCTGAAATAGAACTTCCTGATTATAAGGGAATGGAAGTTGAAGAAGTAAACTATCAAGTAACTGATGAACTTATAAACAATGACCTTGAAAATCAAAGAAGAATGAATGCAAGAATTGTAAATGTTGATAACAGACCAGCTCAAAAGGGAGATAAAGTTAACATCAACTTTACAGGAAGCATTGACGGAGTAGAATTTGAAGGCGGAAAAGCTGGAAATCAAGATCTTGAACTTGGCAGCAACACTTTTATTCCAGGTTTTGAAGATCAAATTATAGGAAAGAATATAGGGGATGAGTTTGATGTAGTTGCAAGTTTTCCAGAAGATTATCATGCAAAGGAACTTGCAGGGAAAGAAGCAACTTTCAAAACAAAGTTAAATTCAATTTCTCTTGAAGAACTTCCTGAAGTTGATGATGAATTTATAAAAGATATTTCAGACTTTGATACTGTTGATGAATACAAAAAAGATTTAAGAGAAAAAAGAGAAAAAGAATTTAAAGAAAGAACAGAAGCTGAGAAAAAAGCTCGTGCTTTAAAGACTCTTGCATCAAAAGTTCAAGTTGAAGTTCCAAAGGGAATGATTGAAGATGAAATTGAAAATATGGTAAACTCTTACAATCAAAACTTAGGGGCTCAAGGCTTAAAACTTGATCAATATTTAGGAATGCTTGGAACAAATTTAAAAGATTTTAAAGAAAATTTAAAACCTCAAGCAAAAGAGAATGTTATTGAAAGACTTACTCTTGATGCCATTGTTAAAAAAGAAGGTTTTGAAGTAAGTGACGAAGAAATAGAAAAAGAAGTGGACCAAGTTCTTGAAACATATTTCAGCAAAGACGAAGAAAAGAAAAAAGAAATGAAGCATATTATGCTTGAACACAACAAAGAAGCTGTTAAAAATGATCTTTTAGCAAGACGTGCTGTTGAAAAATTAGTAGAAGAATGTAAATTTGTAGAAAAAAAAGAAACTGAAGAAAAAAAATCTGAAAAAATAAAAGAAGAAAAACCAAAGGCTAAAAAGACTACAAAAAAATCAGAAACTAAAAAAGAAACTAAGAAAGAAGAAACTTCTGAAAAATAAAAGAGAAAAGAAAAAAGATATTATCACTTATGAAAGTGAAGAAAGAGGTGGAATATGGCATTAGTACCTACTGTTATTGAACAGACAAATCGTGGAGAAAGATCTTATGATATTTATTCAAGACTTTTAAAAGACAGAATAATTTTCATAACAGGAGAAATTAATGACATTACAGCGGATCTTGTAGTTGCTCAACTTTTATTTTTAGAGTCTGAAGATCCCACAAAGGACATTCAAATTTATATTAATTCCCCCGGAGGTTCAGTAAGTGCAGGTTTTGCAATCTTTGACACAATGAATTATATAAAACCGGATGTTTCAACAATATGCCTTGGAATGGCTGCATCAATGGGAGCTTTTTTACTGGCAGCAGGGAAAAAAGGAAAGAGAATTGCTCTTCCAAACTCTGAAATAATGATTCATCAACCTCTTGGAGGAGCACAAGGACAAGCGTCAGATATTTTAATACACGCTGAAAAAATTATTGAAATTAGAGAACGTATCAATAAAATTTTGGCACAAGAAACAGGACAACCTTTAGAAAAAATTGAAAGAGATACGGATAGAGACCATTTCTTATCAGCTGAAGAAGCTAAAGAATACGGTTTAATAGATAAAGTTATTAAGGAAAGAGAATAAATATAAAATGTCTAATGATGAAATACTAAGATGTTCCTTTTGTGGCAAAACTCAAAATCAGGTAAAAAGACTTATTGCAGGACCTAATGTCTATATTTGCAATGAATGTATAGACCTTTGCCAAGATATTCTTGAAGAGGAAGAATTAAAAAAAGATGTTTCAAAAGATTTTACTCTTCCCACACCAAAAGAAATTAAAGATATATTAGATTCTTATGTAATAAGGCAAGATGCTGCAAAAAGAACTTTAAGTGTAGCTGTTTACAATCACTATAAAAGAATTATGCACAGCAAAAAAAGTTCTGAAGTTGAGCTTCAAAAGAGCAATATTTTGTTAGTAGGGCCCACCGGAAGCGGTAAGACCCTTCTTGCACAAACTTTAGCTAAAATTCTTCATGTCCCCTTTGCCATTGCAGATGCAACTTCTTTAACGGAAGCGGGCTATGTAGGAGAAGATGTTGAAAATATACTTTTAAAATTAATTCAAGCGGCAGATTATGATATTGAAGCAGCTGAAAGAGGAATTGTATATATTGACGAAATAGATAAAATTGCAAGAAAATCTGAAAATGTATCAATTACAAGAGACGTTTCAGGAGAAGGAGTTCAACAAGCTCTATTAAAAATTATAGAAGGAACTCTTGCAAATGTTCCTCCCCAAGGGGGAAGAAAACATCCAAGTCAGGAATTTATCCAAATAGACACAAGTAACATCCTCTTTATAGTTGGAGGAGCTTTTGACAATATTGATTCAATTATTTCCCAAAGAATCGGAAAAAATTCCATAGGTTTTGGAAGTCAAATAAAATCAAAAGATGAAAGAGATTCAAAGATTTTAGAAAACTTACAAACGGAAGATTTGATGAAGTTTGGACTTATACCTGAATTAATAGGAAGACTTCCTGTTACTGTAACCTTGGAAGAGCTTGACGAAGATGCCCTTGTTGAAATTTT
Organism: Peptoniphilus sp. BV3C26; assembly: GCF_000478985.1. Taxonomy (GTDB): domain Bacteria; phylum Bacillota; class Clostridia; order Tissierellales; family Peptoniphilaceae; genus Peptoniphilus_B; species Peptoniphilus_B koenoeneniae. Next base: position 35,519 of record NZ_AWXB01000057.1, on the reverse strand, counting down.
ACAAGCTCCAAAAAATGCTCTTGTAAAACAATATCAAGAACTATTAAGACTTGATAATGTAAAATTGAGTTTCACAAAAGAAGCCCTAAGATATATTGCAAACCTTTCAATAAAAAGAAAATCGGGAGCCAGAGGGCTTAGGGGTGTAATAGAAAAAACCATGCTTGATATAATGTTTGAAATACCCAGTAGAGAAGACATAAGTCAAGTAATAGTTACAAAAGAAGCTGTAGAAGGAAAAGAACCTGTAGAGATTATATTAAAAGAGAAAAAAGAATTAAAAGATTCTTCAAAATAGGCCCACTAAAGTGAGCCTTTTTTTAAGATGGTGATATTATGAAAAAAAACATTTTACCTATGATTCCATTAAGGGGAATTGTAGTATTCCCGGGTATGGTTACCCATTTTGACTGTGGAAGAAATAAATCCATAGGTTCAATAGAACAAGCAGAACTAAACAATTCAAATATTTTTCTGACGGCACAAAAAAATGAATTAATAGTTGAGCCTAAAGAAAAAGATTTATATAAATATGGAACAGTTGCCGCAGTAAAACAAATATTAAGAATCCCCGGCGGCACAATTAGAATTTTGATTGAAGGATTAAAAAGGGGAAAAATTGAAAAAATAATTGAACATGACAATTATCTTGAAGCGGAAATTACAGAATACGAAGAAGAAGATCAAAAAGAAGAAAGCATAGAAGTAGAAGCTGCTATAAGACTTGTAGAGGAAGATCTGAATAATTACAGTGAACTTGACAATAAATTGATACCGGGACTTTTTCAATCAATAGTAGACGAGTCAACTCCCTCAACTTTAGTAGATACAGCAGCAGGCTATGTAAACTTAAAACTTGAAGATTATCAAAAAATTCTTGAAACAATAGATGTTTACCAAAGGCTTAAAAAATTTCACGAAATATTAAAAAAAGAAATAGAACTTTTAAGAATTGAAAGAAAAATAGATTCTCAAGTAAAATCTCAAATGGATAAAGTTCAAAGAGATTACTATTTAAAAGAACAACTGGAAGTTATAAAAAAAGAACTTGGAGAAGAAGAAGAGCCTTTAAGTTACGAAAAAAAATTAAAAAATAAAAAATTGCCTAAAGAAATCTTGGAAAAAGGTCTTAATGAAGTAGAAAAACTTTCTCAAATGAATTCCCAATCTCCTGAATATGGAGTAATTTTAAATTATCTTGATTGGATTTTAGACTTGCCCTGGGAAGACTCAAAGGAAGAAAATATTGACTTAAAAAAAGCAAGACAAATATTAAATAAAGAACACTACGGCTTAAAAAGTGTAAAAGAAAGAATTCTTGAATTTATTGCAGTTAGAAAACTTTCAAAAGACACAAAAGGACCGATACTTTGTTTAGTAGGTCCGCCGGGAGTAGGAAAGACTTCTATTGCATCATCTATAGCTCACGCCCTCAATAAAAAATTTGTAAGAATGAGCCTTGGTGGAGTAACTGATGAAGCAGAAATAAGAGGCCATAGAAGGACTTATGTAGGTGCTCTTCCTGGAAGAGTAATAAGTTTAATGAAACAGGCCAAGGAAAAAAATCCAGTCTTCTTAATGGATGAAATAGATAAGGTTGGAAATAATTATAGGGGAGATCCTGCATCGGGACTTCTTGAAGTATTAGACCCTTCTCAAAATAAAACTTTTACCGACCACTTTATGGAGCTTCCCTTTGATTTAAGCGAAGTATTTTTCATAACAACGGCAAATACCACATCTACAATACCATCACCTCTTCTTGACAGAATGGAAATAATAAACCTTGAAGGCTATACACCTGATGAAAAATTTAACATTGGGAAAAAATATCTTTTACCAAGACAAATAAAAGAAAATGGCTTAAATAAAAAGAATTTTGCCCTATCTGACGGTGCCATAAAAGAAATAATAAATTATTATACAAGAGAAGCTGGCGTAAGAAGTCTTGAAAAAGAAATATCAAAAGTAGCAAGAAGGGCAGCCCTTAAAATAGTAGAAGGGGAAGAAGAAAAAATATCAGTAACAAAAACTAATTTGCCTGAATATTTAGGAGAAAAGAAATTTTTATTTGACCTCTTGGACAAAAAAAATCAAATAGGAACTGTAAATGGACTGGCGTGGACAAGTATAGGTGGAGTAACTTTAACAATAGAAACTGCAGTTATGCCAGGAAAGGGACAAATTATTTTAACTGGCTCCCTGGGAAATGTCATGAAAGAATCGGCACAAGCTGCAATCTCTTATATAGGAGCAAACACAAAAAAATTCAATGTGAATGAAAATTTCAGATCTGAAATGGATATTCATATTCACGTTCCTGAAGGAGCAGTCCCAAAAGACGGGCCGTCCGCAGGAATTACCATAGCAACATCAATAATATCAGCTTTAACATTAAGGCCAGTAAAAAGAGATGTGGCAATGACAGGAGAAATAACTTTAAGGGGAAGAATTTTACCCATAGGAGGCTTGAAAGAAAAACTTTTAGCAGCCCAAAGAATGGGAATAAAAAAAGTCTTAATACCAAAAGATAACGAAAGAGATTTAAAAGAAATAGACGATAAGGTAAAAGATCTTTTAGAAATAGTTCCTCTTTCATCAATGGATCAGGTTATAGAACTTGCCTTGGAGGAAATATGATTATAAAAAAATCAGATCTTGAAAAAGTAGCTGTAAAAGTATCCCAATATCCACCAGAAGATTTGCCGGAGCTTGCCTTTGCTGGAAGAAGTAATGTAGGAAAATCATCTTTTATAAATGCAATGCTGGGAAGAAAAAATCTTGCAAGGACATCATCCACACCGGGAAAAACAAGAACGGTAAATTTTTACAGGGCAGACGATCTTTTAAGACTTGTAGACCTTCCAGGCTACGGTTACGCAAAAGTATCAAAGGCAGAAAAAAATTCATGGGCCCATGTAATAAATACCTACCTTGATAACAGAAAAAATTTGTTGGAAGTAATTTTACTTGTGGACATTCGCCACGAACCTACAAAACAAGATAAAGAAATGTACGATTACATTCTTTCCTGCGGCTATACGGGAATTGTAATAGCAACAAAATCCGATAAAATTTCAAAGGGTCAATTTCATAAACAAATAAGCATAATAGGAAAAAAACTTGAAATAAAAAACAGGGATAATATAATCGCCTTTTCATCTCAAAATAAAGAAGCAGTAGATGAAATGTGGGACATTTTCACAGACATAGTAGATTTTTATAAAAATGAAAATGAAAAAGAAGACTTATAAAAAATAAGTCTTCTTTTTTTATAAATAAAAATCAAAATTATGATATTATATAGAAAATGTAAAAATAAAAAGGAAAAAATATGAGAAAAATTGCAATATTAGGCTATGGAACAGTGGGAAAAGGAGTTTACAAAATAATAAAAGAAAAATTTGAAAACTCTGAAAACACAGAAGAAAAAATCATAGTAAAAAAAGTTCTTTTAAAAGAAAATAAAAAACCCCAAGAAGAAATAAAAAATGTTTTCACCTATGACTATGAAGAAATTTTAGGCGACAAAGAAATAGACACAATAGTAGAAGTAACAGGAGCTATGGAAGAAGGCCACACCTACATAAAAAAAGCCTTAAGTATGGGAAAAAATATAATAAGTACAAATAAAGCTCTAGTAGCAAAACACTTAGAAGAATATATAAACCTGGCAGAAAAAAATAAAGTTTCATTTTTATTTGAAGGAGCAGTAGGAGGAGCCATCCCCATACTAAGAGAATTAAGAAGCTTAAAAAAAATAAATGAAATTACAAAAATAGAAGGAGTTTTAAACGGAACAGGTAACTATATCTTAGACAGGATGACGGAAAAAAACTTAGATTATTCCCAAAGTTTAAAAAATGCACAGGACTTAGGCTATGCAGAAAAAGATCCATCAGATGACGTTTTGGGATTTGACGGTGGAAGAAAACTAGTATTACTAATAAGTTTAAGTAAATCTCTGGTAAAAGAGGAAGACATAGAAATTTTTGGCATAGAAAAAATAAAAAAAGAGGACATAGAAAGAGCAAAAGCAAAAAATTTAAAAATTCGCCATATTGCCTATAGCGAATTTAGGGAAAATTCCTATGTTGCCATTTTAGAGCCATGTTTAATAGACGAAAAAAATGATTTCTATAATTTGGAAGATGCAAAAAACTTAGTAAAAATATACGGCAAATATTTTGAAGAATTAAGTATTAAAGGAAAGGGAGCAGGAATGTTCCCAACAGCAAATGCAGTTTTGCAAGATCTTTTAAGCCTTGGACAAGAAAATTATACACTGGATACAGGAGCACTTGAAAATAAAAATGAAAACTTTCAAGGAATTTACTATTTAAGAGTGCCTGGTTCGTGTAAAATAGACTTAGAACTTGCAGACAAGATAGATATGGAAAATGGATATATCTTTATAAAAACGAAAAAACTTATAAGAAAAAACTCATTGAAGAGTTGGAAAGATTAAAAATAGAAGATTATTTTTTAGCAAGATACATTTAAGAGGAGGAAAAAATGAGAGCAGTAATAACAATAATAGGCTACGACAAAGTGGGAATAGTAGCAAAAGTTTCAAAACTTTTAGCAGACTATAATTTGAACATAGTAGACATAAACCAAACCATAGTGGACAAATATTTCACCATGATTATGATAGTGGACATAAGCAACTTGGGAGAAAAATTTACAGAACTTGTAGACAAAACAAACCAAATGGCAAAAGAATTGAAGATGGATATAAGAATTCAAAGAGAAGACATCTTTGATGCAATGTATCAGATATAGGTGGACCATGGACGAAAAAAAAATACTGGAAACTATAAGAATGTTCGACCAAGAAAACTTGGACATAAGGACAGTAACAATGGGCATATCTCTTCTTGACTGCATAGACGAAGACATGGACAGAGCCTGCCAAAAAATTTACGATAAAATCTATTCAAAAGCAAAAAATTTAATAAAAACAACAGATCTTGTAAGCAAGACCTATTCAATACCAATAATTAACAATAGAATTTCCGTAACCCCAATTGCACTTTTAGGAGGAGCAACCAAAGAAAAATCCTATTTAAAATTTGCTCAAGTCTTAGACAAAGTGGGAAAAGACCTGGGAGTGGACTTTATAGGAGGATTTTCAGCCCTAGTCCACAAAGGTTTTAACAAGGGAGATAAAATTTTAATAGACTCCATACCAGAAGCCTTGAGCCAAACAGATATAGTGTGTTCATCCATAAACGTAGGCTCATCAAAAGCCGGCATAAACATGGACGCAGTAAAAACATTGGGACAAACCATAGTAAAAACCGCAGAACTTACAAAAGATAAAGACTCCATAGGTTGCGCAAAACTTGTAGTATTTGCCAACGCAGTAGAAGACAACCCCTTCATGGCAGGAGCCTTTCACGGAATAGGCATGGAAGACTGTGTAATAAGCGTAGGAGTAAGCGGACCAGGAGTTGTAAAAGCAGCCCTTGAAAAAGTAAAAGGCAAGCCTTTTGAAACCTTAGCCGAAACAATACAAAAAACAGCCTTTAAAATCACCAGAATGGGAGAATTAGTCGGAAGAGAAGTTTCAAAAGAATTAGACCTTCCATTTGGAATAATAGACCTATCCCTGGCACCCACAGCAGAAATAGGGGACTCAGTAGCAAGAATATTAGAAGAAATGGGAATAAAAAACGTAGGCTACCATGGCACCACGGCAGCACTCGCCCTCTTAAATGACGCGGTAAAAAAAGGAGGCATCATGGCAAGCACCAACGTAGGTGGATTAAGCGGAGCCTTCATACCAGTATCAGAAGACGAAGGCATGATAAACGGAGTGAAAACAGGATCCCTATCCATTGACAAATTAGAAGCCATGACAGCAGTATGTTCTGTAGGCTTAGATATGATAGCAATCCCAGGCGATACCAGCCCATCAACAATATCAGCAATAATAGCAGACGAAGCAGCCATAGGAGTAATAAATAATAAAACAACAGCCGTAAGAGTAATACCAGTAATAGGAAAAAAAGCAGGACAATACGCAGAATTCGGAGGCCTCTTAGGCTATGCACCAATAATGGACATGGGAAAAGGAGATAGCAGTGAATTTGCTAACAGAGGAGGAAGAATCCCCGCCCCAATCCATTCCTTTAAAAATTAAAAAAAATAAATAGAAAAAAACCTACATCAATGGTATGTAGGTTTTTTATATGTTAAAACTTATCAAGATTTAAAAGAACATACGTTTACAAAAATATTGTATGGTGGTATAATTTTTTCAGGTGGTTAAATGGATATTCAAGAAAAAATTAAAATTTTAACTGATGCTGCTAAGTATGATGTGAGTTGTTCTTCCAGCGGGTCTAATAGAAAAAATAAAAATGGTTTGGGGGATGCAAGTTTTTCTGGTATATGCCATTCTTGGAGCGAGGACGGCAGGTGCATTTCTCTTTTAAAGATTCTTTTGACCAATAAGTGCATTTACAACTGCAATTATTGCATAAATAGAAGGGACAATGATGTTATTAGGGCGGAGTTTACTCCAAGGGAAGTGGCTGATTTAACTATAAATTTTTATAAAAGAAATTATATTGAGGGCCTTTTTTTATCTTCTGGGATTTTTAAGAGTCCTGATAAAACCATGGAAAGTCTTATTGAGGTTGCTGAGCTTTTAAGGAACAAGTACAATTTCAATGGCTATATTCACATGAAGGCTATTCCTGGGGCTTCTCATGATCTTATTCATAAACTTGGAAATTTGGTGGACAGGATGAGTATTAATATTGAACTTCCTACGGAGAGGTCTTTGAGTCTTTTGGCTCCTCAAAAGTCTTACGGCCAGATTTTTAAGCCTATGGGAAATATAAAAGATACTTTGATTGAAAATGTTGAGGAAAGAAAGATTTTTAGAAAGGCTCCTAAGTTTCTGCCTGCTGGTCAAACTACCCAAATGATTGTGGGGGCAAGTCGTGAGGATGATTTGACTATTATTAATCAAGCTCAGAGTCTTTACAAAAATTTTAATATGAAGAGGGTTTATTATTCTCGCTACATTCCTGTTGTTAAGTCAAGTTTTACAGAGGGAATTTCTGAGACTTCCATGTTAAGGGAGCATAGAATTTATCAGGCGGATTGGCTTTTAAGGTTTTACGGTTTTAAGGCTGATGAAATTTTAAATAAAAAAAATCCTTATTTTGATTTAAGGTTGGATCCTAAAATGAATTGGGCTATAGAAAATATTGAAAAGTTTCCTCTTGAGATTAATAGGGCAAGTTTTGAAGAGCTTATGCGTGTTCCAGGCATTGGAAGGACCTATGCTCTTAGGATAATAAATGCCAGAAGGTTTGCGGCTTTAAATTATGATGATTTAAAAAGCTTAAAAATTTCAACTAAGAATTGCAAAAATTTTATAACTGTAAGGGGAGTTTACAGGGGAATAAATGTTTCTACAAAGGAGGCTTTAAAGGATATTATGTCAGCTAAAGATCCTTATGCCTGTGAGCAGTTGAAGATGTGGTGATATGAAATATATTTATGATGGGACTTTTGATGGTCTTTTAACTTTAATATTTGATTCTTATAAGTTTATTGAAGATATAGAGATAGAAAAGGAAAATGATCAAGTGGGTTTTTTTGATAGCCTATATGTAAAGAGGGATTTAGAAAAGGCAAATAGGGTTAAAAATAGCTTGATAAAAAATTTTTCTAAGGATATTTTGGGGGATTTTTTTAAGATTTTTTTGTCGGACCATATAAAAAAGGAATATATTATAGGGGTTTGTATAAAGAATATTTACAGATATGGTATTAATTTTTTAAGTTCTGCTCATGAGTACGCAGTGGCTTACAGAGGAATTTTAAAGAATTTTTCCCGGGAACTTCATTCTTATAAGGGGCTTTTAAGATTTAGGGAGATTCAGGATAATTTTTTATTGGCTGAGTTTTCTCCTCAAAATGATATTTTAATTTTTTTGGCAAGGCATTTTTTAAAAAGAATGCCTAAGGAAGATTTTATTATTTGTGATGATAAAAGAAAAAAAGCCGCTTTTTGTCAAAGGGGCAGGCTTAAAATTTTAGATGTTGAGTCTTTAAGTCCTATAGATAGTGAAAATGAAAAGTTTTTCAGGTCCGCTTGGGTTAATTTTTATGATTCTGTTGCCATTGAGGAGAGAAAAAATATAGGACTTATGATTTCTAATATGCCCAAAAAATATTGGAAATATTTGCCGGAAAAAAATAAAAGATTATAGTTTACCTAATCTTTTATTTTAAATAATTTTCATAAAAGTGCTGTGTAAATTTTTCTGCTCCATCCCTATTTAAGTGGGAGGGATCGTAAAAATCTTCCTTTGTTAATCCGATTTTTTCTTTATCCTTTGATAGATCTATAACATTTCCGCCAAAATCCTTAATGTAAGAAAAAGCAGCATCTATATTTTCTTTATAAGGCTCAAAATTAAATAGGGGTGTTTTTATAAAATATAGGGCTAGCTTATTTTTTTTACAAAGGTCGTATATTTTTTTTGCCCAAATATAGTTTTCTTCTTTAAAGGTCTTATCTTTTGCGGCTTCTATAATTTTCATATTATCAAGGCTTACTTTAGGATTTTTCATAAAATTTTTACTTTGACCTTGAAGCATTACATAGCCCTTTAAGTCATCGTGGAAGTCTTTCCATTTAAACTTCAAATCCTCTTCAGCTATTTCCTCCCAACGGGAGTGATATTTAAAAAGGGGAAAAATATTTTCTGCCCACTTATCTTTTGGAAGGGAATTTTTTATCATTGCAAGTTTATCAAAGCTTAGGGGAAAGTAGTCCGTATAGGAGTGAATCGTTCCATCATCCAATTGGTTTTTTGTAATTAAATCACAAATGTCAAAATAAATTTTTTTAGGCTCTGATATTTTCAGGGCTTTTTTTATATAGTAGTAGCTTGCTTGGATAGGTTGCTTTTGACTTGCTAAAACATAAGAATTTATTCCATGTTTTTTAAGTATTTCCGGATAAAAACTGCAATAGGCATGACTTGTGCCGAAAAACATGAGGTCATATTTTTCTTTTTCATTAAAATATCCGGCTATTTTATTGCCCATATCCCAAGGTTTTTCTAAGGATTTTCTAATAAAAATTGTATTCAGTTGACTTATTATTGTTGAGAGAATCAAAATAAAGATTCCTATTTTTAATATTCTTTTTAAATTTTTCATAATTAAATCACATCTAAAATTGAAAATAAATAAATTGACTTTCACTGTAACCAGGACCGTAAACTCCGAAAATAAGAGAAAAGACAATTAAAAGTATATAGATGACTATTCTAAATAAAAAGTTTTTACTTTCTATTTTCTCGCTTATATTTATTCCTCTGTACTTTATTATATCAACTAAGAATAAAACAAAGATTGCAAATGTCAATACATAAACATTGCCTAAGGAAAAGTTTATTTTGTCTTTAAGGGGATCTCCTTCAAGAAAAAATATCTTTGAAATATAGGTAGTTGCCATGGTTAAATGGTTGGCTCTAAAAAATATAAAGGCAAAGGTTGCAACTAAAAAGGTCATCATCCTTCTTAAACTTATATAGAGTAAATTATTTTTGAATATTACAAAATATTTTTTTGTAATATTTTCGAGAATGTTAAAAATTCCATGGATAAGACCCCAGATTATAAATGTATAGTTGGCTCCATGCCAAAGGCCGCTTGTTAAAAAAACTATAAGGACATTTATATAAGTTCTGAATTTATTTACCCTATTTCCGCCAAGAGGTATATAGAGATAATCTTTAAACCAAGTTGAAAGGGAAATATGCCATCTTTTCCAAAATTCTCCTATAGATTTTGAAAGGTAGGGTTCTTTAAAATTATCCATTAAATCGTAACCCAATATCTTTGCCGATCCCTTTGCTATTATGGAATAAGAGTAAAAGTCGCAATAAATTTGAAAACTAAAAAGGACAGCTCCTATAAATAAGAAGAGCCATGAAAGATATTTATAGTCTGCATAAACTTGATTTACAAAAATTGCAGCTCTATCTGCAATTACCAGTTTTAAAAATATTCCCCACAAAATATATAAAAAGCCTTTTGAAAGATTTTCATATTTTCTCTTGCCAAGGGTTTTAATTTGAGGCAGGAGATTTTTTGACCTCTCTATGGGGCCTGCAACAAGTTGAGGAAAAAATGAAACAAAAAGAGCATAATTAATGAAATTTTTTTCTGCCCCTATTTCTTTTCTATATACATCAATTGTGTAGCCCAGAGCTTGGAAGGTATAAAAAGATATGCCAACAGGTAAAAGAAAGTTAAGACCCTTAAAGTTTAAGTGTAAATTTAAAAGTCCTAGAAGTCTATTTAAAAATCCTAAGCTAAAGGAAAAATATTTAAATAAAAAAAGTATGCCTAAATTTATAAAAAAGCATAAAAAAATAAAGAACTTTTTTTCTTTTTGACTTTTAGCTTTTTCTATATAGATTCCCGTAAAAAAAGTTACGACAATACTTAAAATCATTAAAAGGGAATATTTAAAATTCCATGATGAATAGAAAAAAAAGCTTGCTCCCAATAAAAATATTTTTTTGAATTTATCATTCAGGGAAAAATAAATAATTACTATTATGGGAAAAAATATTAAGTAGTTTACAGAATTAAAAAGCATTAAATCAACTCCACTATTATTATAAACGAGTAAAATTTATAAATAAAGCTAATTCATTTTGCATTCATTTAGATAGGCTAAAATGGGTATAGTTAAAGAGGAGGTAGAAAAATGGATGAAAGAAATGAAGAAATAAAAAATTATTACGAAAATGAAAATTTCGACAGAAGAAAAAATAAAAAAAGAGGAGGAAAGGGGATTTTATTTTTAGCCCTTATCTTTTCTCTTATAGGAGGTCTTTTAGGAAGCGCCATTACTTATGGACTTTTAGGAGAAAGATTTCAAATGGCTGTTTCCACAGAGGCGAATAAAGAAAGGGACTTTCAAAGTCAAAATGTAAATATACAAACAAGCTCAGGGGAAAATTCTGCCACTTATGTTTTTGAAAAAGTAGTCCCTTCAGTTGTAGGTATTACAACTGAGGGTTATCAAATGACTCCTTTTGGAACACAAGCAGTGAGGGGAACAGGTTCGGGAGTAATTTATTCAGAGGATGGATATATTTTGACAAATTCTCACGTGGTTTCTTTGGGAGGAAAGGCTGCCAAAAAAGTAAATGTATTTTTAAATGACGGTACCAGCACCGAAGGAAAAGTTGTATGGTCAGACAGTTTTATAGATATAGCCCTTGTAAAAATTAAAAGCGATAAAAAATTGGAAGGGGCAAGTTTTGGAGATTCTGATACTTTAAAAGTTGGACAAACTGCAATTGCCATAGGAAATCCTCTTGACATGGCCTTTCAAAGATCTATGAGTAAGGGAATAATTTCAGGCCTTAACAGATATATAGGTCAAGTTGATGGTGGAGGCTTTATGGTAGGTTTAATTCAAACGGATGCTTCTATTAATGGTGGAAATTCTGGAGGACCCCTTATAAATGACAGAGGACAGGTAATAGGAATTAATACAGTAAAAGTTTCTTCCGCTGAGGGAATGGGCTTTGCAATTCCTATAAATTCTATAAAACCTATTATAGAAAGTGTAATTAAGACAGGAGATTATAAGGCAGTTGCCCTAGGAGCATCATCAGTTCCAGTTGAAGATGCAAACAGAATGCTTGGAACGAATATAAAATCCCATAAGGGTCTTTATGTTGGAGATGTTTTGGACAATTCTCCTGCAAAGCTGGCAGGACTTGAAAAAGGTGATGTCTTATTAAGAATGGACGGAAAAGATTTGGACAGCGTCAACACTTTAAGGGCGGATCTTTACAAATATAAACCGGGAGATAAGGTTAAACTTGATATTTTAAGGGACAAAAAAGAAATGACCCTTGAAATAACTTTTACAGATTATAAAGTGTCAAAGACTGAAGAAAATGTAGAAAAAAATCCTAACAACCAAGGTGATTCCCAAATGGATGATAGAGAAAGACAAAGGTTGTATGAATTTTTCAAAGAATTTTTCGGAAGGTAAAATAAAAAAATGTAGACTTACAAAATAAAGTACTACATTTTTTTTGTACAAGTTTATAATTTTTTTGAGGTTTTTTTATCTCATCATCACCATCATCCCATTAAGTCCATAATTTTTCCCATCTCTTCGGGCAGAGTGTAAATTAATATTGTCAAAGGTAATTTCTTTGGATACTTCAATATTTTTTATTCCATTATTTTCTAAAATTATCTTATTTGCCTTTTTCATGTTAAGTAAAAACTTTTCATTTTTATTGTCCTTTGAAATAAAAATATCTGACTTTTTAAAATTTTTATAAGTATTAAAAGAATCAAAGGCATCATAGACGTCCTTACCAACTTCATAATTTTTTGAATCTATTGAAGGACCTATATAGGCAAGGATATTTTCTCTTTTTCCACCTAATTCTAAGATTTTTTCAATTAAGCTTTCTCCAATTTTTTTTGAAGTGCCCCTCCAACCGGAGTGGACAATACCCAAGATATGATTTTCTCTTTCGTAAAGGACAAGGGGAGTGCAGTCTGCAAATTTTATAAAAAGACCAACATTTTTTGAACTTGTAATCATTCCATCACTGTTAAGAAAAATTTTTCCATATATAAAATTCTCAGCCTTATCCCTTTCAACGATACTTATATTAGTGGAATGACATTGATAAGAGGAATAAATCTCCTTTGGTTCAACATTATCCTTTTTTAAATTTTCTTCTATATAATTTTTGACCTTATCTCCCACTTTTGCATATCTGAAATCATAGGGTTTTAAGTAAATTCTATTGTAAATTTCTTTTAATAATAAACTTTTCATAATATCACCTCTCTAATATTACCCAATATTTCACTAGTATTACAAGAAAAAATAATATGTAATACAATCTTAAAATTAGTAGGAAAAATAACTGATATAATGTAAGTATAAATTGGAAGTGGTGAGGATATGAGAAGGTTAAAAAAATACCTGACACTGTTCATTTCAATTTGTATGTTATTTGTAAGTGTTTCTGCAAGGTCTTTTTCCGATACGAGAAATCACTGGGCCAGTGATTATATTGATAAGCTTTCGGACATGGGTTTTATTTCCGGCTATGAAGGTGATTTATTTAAACCTGATGCGGAAATTTCAAGGGCTGAATTTTATGCCGTTATTAACAATATGGCAAATTTAAAAAAAGTCTACCCTGTTTTTTTCAGTGATGTTAAACCTGATGATTGGTTTTATAAGGAAGTTGGAAAAGCTGTTAAGGCAGGTTATTTAGTTCCTACTACAGGAAATCTAAATCCTTCAAAGCCCATCAGCAGGATGGAAGTTGTAGAAATCTTAGGTTATATGTATAAGTTGAAACTGGATGCAAAGGAAGCTTTGAATTTTAAAGATTTGGAAAATTTGTCTTCTGAAGAAATTGCCTATATAGGTGCTCTTGTAAAGTTGGGGGCTGTTGGAGGTTACCCTGACAATACTTTCAGACCCAGGGGTTCTGTTTTAAGAGCAGAGATTTCAAGAATTTTAACAAGTCTTATTGACAAGGCAGGTCTTCCCGGTGAAAGAACAGTGCCGGACAGTAAAATCAAATTTGGAGATAAAAATCTTTACCAATAAAGAGTGCTCTTGGGGTACTCTTTTTTTGGTTAAAAATTTTGGAAAAATTTCTATAGTTTGATATAATAAATGCGGAGGAATTTATGGACTATTTCTTAAAACACAAAAAAAATTTTCTTCTTGGCGGGATTGCTTTTTTTCTGCTTTTATTTTTAATTTTCAACAGAAATAACTTAAATGGCAACAAGACTTTAATTAAAATAAAGACCCCTGGTTTTGTAAGCGACGTAAAGGATTTTCATCTTACAGGCTCATCTCTTATGATTTGGGATTTAAATTATCTTTATGTTGCCAGCAAAGATGGTGAAATGGAAAAAAAGATTGACAAGAGTTCTGAAAATTTAAAAGTTTTTTGGGGAACTAATTCATGCTATCTATATGATTCCGATCTTAAAAAAATTTATAGATATTCTGAAAATGGAGAATTTTTAGGTACTTCAATGGCTCCTTATGATGTTTACAACATAATTACTCAGGGGCAAAACACCATTGTTCACATGAAGGATAATGGCAGAGAAGTTTTAAGCCTTTTAAAGGGAGATTCTTTAAGCGAAATCTATAAAACTCAGAATTTTATAGTTGCCATGGATTTTAATGATTTAAAAAACTATGTTGTTGCAGAAATAAATCCTTATGACAGAGGATATAAGACAACATTATCAGGTAAGGGAAAATTTTCAAAGAGAATTGACTATGTAGGGGAAGTTGCCTTGGATGTAAAGGTAATGTCAGGAAAAGTTATAATGGTAACTGATAAAAACATTTATATTTTAAATGGAGAAAAAACACTACATAAAGAGATACCCAATATTAGTGATGTCCTTTACAAAGATTCTTGTATTTATCTTTTGCACAGTGGAATTCTTTCAAAATATAACATGAGGCTTGAAGAAGGAGCAAAGTTTATTATTGCAGCAAATGTAACGGGTCTTGCTGATGTGGGAGGTTCAATTTATACTATAGGCGAATCCGATTTAGGAGGAGAGATAGGTAAAAAATCTGAATTTTACACAAGACTCGGTTCAGGAATTGAAAAAATTGAGATAGGCGGTGTAACTGTTGCCGCACTTAAAGATGGGAAATTGAATATTTATAAGATTATTCAATCAAGAAGCTCAGACAATAATAAAATGAGAGATCTCTCGGAAGGTGAATAAGGAGTTTATTATGCTTTATTATGAACTTGGCGATATTGTTATTTTAAAAAAAGGACATCCATGTGGCGAAAATCGTTGGGAGATTTTAAGAACCGGCGCCGACATCAAACTGAAATGCTTAGGTTGTGACAGGATGATTTGGTTAAGTCGTATGGAATTTGAAAAAAGGGTCAGAAAAATTTTAGAGGATGAAAAATTTGTAAGTATAATTCACCACAAAAGACCCGAGGAGGATTAAATGGAAGTTCAAAAAATTTATGATGCTAAAGAAAGGTTAAAGGGTCATATTAAAAAAACACCCCTTGTAAAAGCCGCAAATTTAGGGGAAGATGTTTATTTAAAAGTTGAAGTCTTACAAGACACAGGCTCATTTAAATTAAGAGGAGCTTATAATAAAATTGCAACTTTGACACCTGAAGAAGCTTCTAAGGGAGTTATAGCATGTTCAGCTGGAAACCATGCTCAAGGAGTTGCAAAGTCAGCTACTGAAAGAGGTATAAAATCTATTATATGTATGCCTTTACACGCACCTATTTCAAAAGTTGAAGCAACAAAAAATTACGGAGCTGAAGTTTTACTTGTTCCGGAAACTTTTGATGATGCAGCAGCAAAAGCTCAAGAGTTAGTTAAAGAAAAGGGTTATACTTTTATTGCGCCTTTTAATGATGAAGAAGTTATAGCAGGTCAAGGCACAATAGGTCTTGAAATACTTGAAGATCTTCCGGATTGTGATATTGTAGTTGTTCCTATTGGTGGCGGAGGACTTATAAGTGGAGTTGCTCTTGCAGTTAAATCCCTCAGACCTTCTTGCAAGGTAATAGGAGTTCAAACAAAGGCAGTTCCTTCTATGTATGAATCTAAAAAAGCAGGAAAGATAACAGGAGTTAAAGGCGGTTCAACTATTGCCGATGGTATTTCTGTAAAGGTTCCCGGAGAAATTACTTTTGGTTTAGTTGAAAAATATGTAGATGAAATTGTACTTGTTGATGAAAATGAAATTTCTTCTGCTATACTTACTCTTCTTGAAAAGGATAAGATAGTTACTGAAGGAGCAGGTGCAACTCCTGTTGCAGCTTTAATGTACAACAAATTTGAACATGAAGGTAAAAAAGTTTGTTGTCTACTTTCAGGTGGAAATATTGATGTAACAAGAATTGCAAAAGTAATAAACAAGGGCTTATTTAAAACTAAAAGATCTGCTGAATACAAGGTTATATTAAATGATCAACCAGGTGAATTAAGTAAACTTACAAGATTGTTTGAAGAAAATAAAGCAAACATCAATCAAATAAGACAAGCACCTGATACTCATGCAGATGCTATTGATGCGATGAAAGTTAATGTAGTGGTTTCTACTAAGGATGAAGAACAACAAAGACAAATTGAAGAAGATTTAAGAAAACACGGATATTCTTTTGAAAAAAAATAAAATTTAATTAATTAAAAAGGGCTTATTAATTTAAGCTCTTTTTAATTTCACTAACTTTTCAGATTTTTTTCAATTTATAATCTCTATAAGTTTGAAATAAAACTTAGCTTGTGTTAAAATTTATACGTTATAGATAAATACATTAATAGGAGGTTAAAATGCAAGCTATATTATCAGTTATAATAGCTGTTACATCCATTGTGCTTATTGTTACAGTAACATCAATGGAATCAGAACAAGCGGGACTTGGAACACTTGACGGAAGTGTTGAATCTCTTTGGGGAGAACACACTGGAGCAAGTAAAAAGGAAAAATTAAATAAAATAGTTACTATTTCCGCTATAATTTTCGTTTTATCGTTATTAATTCTATTGGCAATTCAATAGAGTTTTTATATTAAGGAGGAGTTATGGAAAATATTTTAATTATAGCTCCCATCGTTGGACTTATTGCACTGGCATATGCCTTTTTAAAGGCTAATTTTATTGCAAAACAAGATGTTGGAAATGATAGAATGCGTGAAATTTCCGGACATATTCACGATGGCGCTATGGCTTTTTTAAAGAGGGAATACAAAGTTCTAATTATATTTGTAGTGGTATTATCATTAGTTTTATGTTTTGGTCTACATGATATAAAAATAGCAATTTGTTTTTTAGTTGGAGCTATATTCTCAGTTCTTGCAGGTTACATTGGAATGAATGTAGCTACAAAGGCCAATGTAAGAACAAGTAATGCAGCATGGAAAAGTGGAATGGGAAGGGCTCTTGATATTGCTTTTTCCGGCGGTGCTGTAATGGGTATGTGTGTTGTAGGGCTTGGTATTATAGGAATAAGTCTTGCTTATATTTATTCAGGAAAAGATCCTGCAATTGTAACAGGATTTTCTCTTGGTGCTTCTTCAATTGCTCTTTTTGCAAGAGTTGGAGGAGGAATTTACACTAAGGCTGCCGATGTTGGAGCTGACCTTGTAGGTAAAGTTGAAGCGGGAATTCCTGAAGACGACCCAAGAAACCCTGCAGTTATTGCAGATAACGTAGGAGATAACGTAGGTGACGTTGCTGGAATGGGAGCAGACTTATTTGAATCTTATGTAGGTGCTCTTCTTTCAGTTATAACCCTTGGTCTTGTAGCTTACGAAGATGCCGGAGTACAATATGGTATTGCCATTGCTGCAATAGGTATTGTTGCTTGTATTCTTGCGGCATTCTTTGTTAAGGGAGATAAAAATCCTCAAAAAGCTCTTAACATGGGAACTTATATTGCAGCTGTTGTAACTATTGTGGCATCTGCATTTTTATCAAAATATACTTTTGGAAGTTTTCAACCCTTTATACCTGTTATTGTAGGTATTTTAGTAGGACTTATAATTTCTAAATTCACTGAATATTACACAGCAGATAACTATAAACCAGTTCAAAGAATTGCTGAAGAATCAAATACAGGTCACGCAACAAATATTATTGCTGGACTTTCTGTAGGTATGATGTCAACAGTTGGACCTATTATAATTGTAGCTTTAGGTATAATTGCAGCTTATCTTGGAGCAGGTGGAGCAGAAAGTGCCATTAAGGGACTTTATGGTATAGCTCTTGCAGCAGTTGGTATGCTTTCAACTGCAGGTATGACTATTGCCGTTGATGCTTATGGACCAATTGCAGATAATGCAGGAGGTATTGCAGAAATGTGCGAACTTCCT
Organism: Peptoniphilus sp. BV3C26; assembly: GCF_000478985.1. GTDB lineage: Bacteria > Bacillota > Clostridia > Tissierellales > Peptoniphilaceae > Peptoniphilus_B > Peptoniphilus_B koenoeneniae. The sequence continues at coordinate 17,577 of NZ_AWXB01000057.1, read as the reverse complement.
GAAGATGTTCGTGAAATTACAGACTCTCTTGACTCTGTAGGAAACACAACAGCAGCTATAGGTAAAGGATTTGCCATAGGTTCTGCAGCTCTTACAGCTCTTGCACTTTTTGTATCATACATTAATGCAACAGGCCTTGATGGAATAGATATTTCTAAGCCAGCTGTTATTGCAGCAACTTTTGTAGGTGGAATGCTTCCTTTTGCATTCTCAGCTTTGACAATGAGTGCTGTTGGTAATGCGGCATCATCTATGATAGACGAAGTAAGAAGACAATTTAGAGAAATTCCAGGAATCATGGAAGGAAAAGCAACACCTGAATATGCTAAGTGTGTAGATATTTCTACAACCGCAGCTCTTCGTGAAATGATAGTTCCAGGTCTTATTGCAGTAATAGTTCCTATTATTGTAGGATTACTACTTGGACCAGAAGCTTTGGGTGGACTTCAAGCAGGAGCTCTTGTAACAGGAGTTTTAATGGCTATATTTATGGCTAATGCCGGCGGAGCTTGGGATAATGCTAAGAAATATATTGAATCAGGAAAACATGGTGGAAAGGGTTCAGATGCTCACAAGGCTGCCGTAACAGGCGATACTGTAGGAGATCCTTTTAAGGACACATCAGGACCTTCACTTAATATTCTTATTAAACTTATAACAGTTGTTTCTCTTGTATTTGCACCACTATTTGTGCAATTTGGAGGAATGTTCCTATAATTCAATTATAAGTTTAGATTAAAGAGTACTTTAAAAAGTACTCTTTTTTATATTTTATAAACTTAAAAATTTTCTTAATTTTAATAAAACATAAAAAAATAAATACTATAAAAATATTGTTGCAAATCTATTTATTTGGTATCATACTTTATAGCGCGAAAGAAAAATTTTTTAAAAACATTTTATAGTGGAGAATTTATGAAAAAAGAGATTAGAGCAGCATTAATGTTATTATTAGTTGCACTTATTTGGGGAACCGCTTTTGTATTTCAATCTACAGCCATGGATCATGTAGGTCCTTTTAATTATAATATGGCAAGAGGTTTATTGGCAGGTTTTTCACTTATAATAATTATTTTAATAAGACCTAAAAAATTAATAGACAGATCCCATTATATAGACAAAAAATTTTCAGTAAAAGCAGGAGTGATTTTAGGTATTCTCCTTAGTTTTGCTCAAAATTTACAACAGGCAGGTATGGTTTTTACAGATGCTGGGAAATCAGGATTTTTAACAACCCTCTATATTGCATTCTTACCTATCTTTTATTTTTTAATGGGCAAAAAGCCGGATAAAAAAGTTGTAATATGTGTAATTCTTGCAATAATCGGTCTATATTTCATTTCAATAAAAAAAGATTTTACCATAGAAAGAGGAGATTTCTTAATACTTTTAAGTGCAGTGGGTTTTGCTCTTCATATTATTTTTATAGACACTTATTCATCAAAATGTGACGGAATAATATTAAGTTGCTCACAATTTTTTGTTTTTGGAATAATATCGGGAATAATTGCATTTTTTATAGAAGACATAAATATGTCTGGAATTTTGGCTGCAAAAACCTCAATTTTTTATACGGGGCTTCTTTCCAGCGGCCTTGCCTATACTCTTTCAATAATTGCTTTAAGAGATATAGATGCTACAATAGGGTCCCTTATACTCTCTCTTGAAAGTATAATAGCAGCTCTTGCTGCGGCTATACTATTAAAAGAAAGTATGACAGCAAGAGAAATGTTAGGCTGTTTAATTGTATTTATAGCAACCATTCTTGCTCAGATTCCAAGTGAAAATTTAAAAAATCCTTTTAATAAAAAAATCAGAGAATAAAAAACGCCGAGACTAAAAGTCTCAGCGTATTTTTTTGCTAAAAATTAAAAATTATTTATTCTTTTCCAAATTACAACTAAATTTGTGTCTTGAGTAATTATAAAGGTGAATTTATTTTCATCACCAATATATTTTTCATCGCCATTTAATTTAAAGGATTCAAGTTCAAAATTATCCGGTGCTTTAAGTAAAACTTCAATTCTCGTACCAGCTTTATAGGGACCTTTTTTGTTCAATATAAGACCTGTTCCTACAATGTTAATTCTATAAAGATCTTCTTTTTTTCTTTTTAAAGTAATATTTACAACCTTATCTTGATCTTTTATTTCTATAATGGTAGTTTCACTTTTATAATTTTTTTCGCTGACACTTAAGGAATAAAGACCCTTCAAAAGAGGGGAATTATTTAAAAAAGGCAGATCATTTATTGTTAGACTGGCCTTTATTGGATTGCCAGTTTCATCTTTTACATTAACCGTGAGTTTATAAGAAGGTTTATTTTCTTTTTGGGTCTTGTTTTCTTCATTTCCTTCTTTTATAAGGTTTTCCAATTCAATACACATATTTTGAATTTGCTCTAAGTTTTTTTGGTCCATTAAACCTTGAGCCTTTTTTAAAACTTGATCAGGAATTTTTTCCATGGGTCCTGCTTTATAAATAAGTTGTTGTAATTTATATTTTGCAAGTCTTAAATCTTCGTCATCAGGATTTTGAGAACCGATTTTTCTTATGCCTAAATCATCTATCCTTTTAAAAATTGAAGCTGCCTCAGCTCGTGTGAGAGCCTTATAGGGCATAAATTTTTCTTTAGGGTAGCCTGCAAATAAACCTGAAAAATTATTTAAAGCTGTTTTTTCTTTTTTAGTTAAATTTTCAGTATCAGTGTAAAATCTATCTTGGGAAAAGGGCTCATAAATATTGTTGATAAGATTTACAAAATCTATTCTGGTCATGGAATTTTTCGGGAAAAAATAAGATTCATCTTTTACAAAACCTTGAAGAACAAGACTTTTAATTGGTATATAGTACCAGTCATCTTTATTTACATCTTTAAAATTTATCTCAGAATCTAAAGAATTCGCTCTGCTTATTTTATATATAATGCTTGCGGTTTCTCCCCTGGTCAAAATTTTATCCGGCATAAAACTTCTGTCGGGAAATCCTTCCATAAGATTTTTTTCTTTAACATAGTTTATGCTTTCTTTTGCCCAGTGACTATTTGTGTCTGTGAAGGCGTATGTATGTATAAAAATTAAAGAGGCAGCTGAAATTAAAATTAACAATTTTTTCATTTTATCACCTTAATTTATAATAACTGTTTTTATTTGTAAAAGCAATTATACTTGATTTTATCATATTTAAGTCTTACGATTATAATAATGGAGGTAATGATGAAAGATTTAATTAGTGAACTTAAAGAAAAATTAAAAGGAAAAAATGCAAAAATTGTTTTTCCAGAAGGTGAAGATAAGAGAATACTTGAAGCTGCAATAAAATTACAAGAAGAAGGTATAATAAAGCCTCTTGTTCTTGGAGACCTTGAAAGTATAAAAAACACAGGTAAAGAAAATAACTTAGATATAAAGTCTCTTGAAATAGTTGATCCTAAGGAAAATATTTCAGAAGATATGGTAAATTCCCTTGTTGAAAGAAGAAAGGGCAAACTTAATAAAGAAGAAGCTGAAAAACTTCTTCAAGACCCCAACTATTTTGGAACAATGCTTGTTTACATGGGAAAAGCTGACGGAATGGTATCAGGTGCTGTTCATACAACAGGAGAAACTGTAAGACCAGCCCTTCAAATTATAAAAACAAAAGAAGGATTTAATAGAACAAGCGGTTCATTTATAATGCTTAGAAATGATGAAATGTATCTATTTGCAGATTGTGCAATAAATATAGATCTTGATGAAAATGCTTTAGCTGAGGTTGCAGTAGTTTCAAACTTAACTGCAAAACAATTTGGCATGGATCCTAAAGTTGCAATGCTTTCTTTTTCAACAAAGGGTTCAGCAAAAGATGAAAAAGTAGATAAAGTTGCAAATGCAACAAAACTTGCAAAAGAAATGGACAAAGACATTTTAATAGATGGAGAACTTCAATTTGATGCAGCTTTTGTTGAAAGTGTTGCAAAACAAAAAGCACCGGGTTCACCTGTTGCAGGCCATGCAAATGTGTTTATCTTCCCAAGTCTTGAAGCAGGAAACATAGGTTATAAAATAGCTCAAAGATTTGGTGGATTTGTTGCCATAGGACCTATTTTACAAGGTTTAAACAAACCAGTTAACGATTTATCAAGAGGCTGCAACGCTCAAGAAGTTGAATCTCTTGCAATTATAACTGCCGCTCAAGCTTACCTATAGGCTCAAATAAAAATTTATTGAGTTTTTAAGGCATTTATTGTATAATTAACAAGTACTGCCGATAAGGCAACCTTTTCTACGAGAGGAGGGAAACTATGTCAGAAATTAGAGTTGGAGAAAATGAATCTCTTGATAACGCCCTTAAAAGATTTAAGAGACAATGCGCTACTAACGGCGTTCTTAAAGAAGTAAGAAAGAGAGAACATTACGAAAAACCCAGTGTAAGAAGAAAAAAGAAATCTGAAGAAGCACGTAGAAAGAAACATCAAAGATATTAATAGAGGTGGTATAGATGTCACTTAAAGATAAACTTATGGAAGATCTTAAGACTTCTATGAGAGAACGTGATAAGCTACGTAAGGACACCATAACAATGATTCGTGCAGCTATAAAGCAGCGTGAAGTTGATGAACGTGTCGAAATGACCGATGAACAGATTTTAGACATAATTTCCAAACAGTTTAAAGAAAAAAAATCGGATATAGAAGAGTTTAAAAAAGGTAATAGAGATGACCTTGTGGATCAAGCAAAAGCTGAAATGGAAATTTTGCTTGATTACATGCCGAAACAATTAACTGATGATGAGCTAAGAGAAATAGTAAAAGAAACTATTGGAGAACTTAAAATAGAATCAAAGGCACAAATCGGACAATTAATGAAGAATATCATGCCTAAAGTTAAAGGAAAGGCTGACGGCAAACAGGTTAATCGTATTGCACTTGAACTATTAAATTAAACCTAAGGATTAACCTTAGGTTTTTTTTCTTTTAAGGAGGGCAAAATGAAAAAACTAAGCACAATTATAATTCTTTTGCTTCTTATGACAAATGTTTTTGCAAAAGGAAATTTTGCCTTCATTGTTCCTATAAAGGGTGAGATCAATGGAGCTACTGAGACTTTTGTAAAAGAGTCAATAGAAAAAGCTGAAACGAATAAAACCTCCATAGTTTTTGAGATTGACACCTATGGAGGTTACGTAAAGTCTGCGGAAAAAATAAAAAATTATATTTTAAATGCTAAAATACCCACAATAGCTTTTGTTAACAACAAGGCAGAATCTGCGGGAGTTTTAATAAGTATAGCCTGTGAAAAATTGTATATGGCAGAAAATTCAACTATAGGTTCGGCAGAAACCATACCGGCAACTGAAAAAAATATATCTTTTTGGAGGACTCTTTTAAAGGATACTGCAGAAAAAAGAGGTAAAAATGCAAAAGTTGTTGAAGCTATGGCAGATAAGGACCTTGTTATAGATGGCCTTACTAAGGAAGGAAAACTTGTAAATCTAACTGCCAAAGAAAGTTTGGACTTTGGAGTAAGTGACGGAACTTGTAAAGACTTAAATGAAGTTTTTCAAAAAGAAGGAATCACAAGTTCTGAAGATTTAAAAATGCCAATTTTGGCAAAAGCCGTGAATTTAATTTCAAACCCATATATTTCAACTTTAATTTTAACAATAGCAGTAGCAGCCTTTGTAATAGAAATATTTTCTCCAGGCTTTGGTTTAGCGGGAGGAATTTCAGTTTTAGCCTTTGCCTTTTATTTTTTAGGAAATATTTTAGCTGGAAATTCTTATCAGTATGCAATTTTTATATTTTTAATAGGAGTTGCCCTAATTATAGTTGAATCCATAATACCTGGTTTTGGACTACCAGGCATATTTGGAATAATTTCCATAGTAATAGGACTTGTACTTACAATGCGAAGCTTGGACATTGCTTTAATGGGAGTTGCTTCTTCCATGATTGTGGGAGGGGTAATAAGCTATGTATTTGTAAAACAGGGAATAAAGTCTCCCTTTATACAAAAGATTACATTAAGAAACTCCACAAGTGCAGACTTCGGATATTCCAGCCATGATAAACCTAATGTGGAAATAGGCTCAATAGGAAAGAGCCTTACACCTCTAAAGCCAACGGGGTATATAATAATAGGAGATAAAAAATACGAAGCAATAAGCGAAATAGGTTATATAAGTAAAGATGAAGAAGTAGAAGTAACAGAAATCAAAGGTACAAATATTTTTGTAAGGAGGTATATATGCCAAGCATAATAGGAAGATTTTTGGGCGGAGGAGTCATATTAATAGTAATTGTATTATTAATAATATTTTTTTCCTTTGTACCCATTAGACTTTGGATAACAGCATTTTTTTCTGGTGTAAAGATTAAAATTTCAACCTTAATAGGAATGAGATTAAGAAGAGTAAGGCCTGCAAAAATTGTAAATCCCTTAATAAAGGCAACAAAAGCAGGACTTGATCTTAATATTGAAAGCATGGAAGCTCACTATCTTGCAGGAGGAAATGTAAACACTCTTGTAGATGCCCTTATAGCAGCAGAAAGAGCAAATATTCCCCTTCAATTTGAAAGAGGAGCTGCAATTGACCTTGCAGGAAGAAATGTTCTTGAAGCTGTACAAGTATCAGTAAACCCTAAAGTAATAGAAACACCCAACATATCAGCAGTAGCTCAAGACGGAATAGAAGTTATAGTAAAAGCAAAAGTAACCGTTCGTGCAAACATTGACAGATTAGTAGGTGGAGCAGGAGAAGAAACAATAATTGCAAGAGTTGGTGAAGGTATTGTTACAACAGTAGGTTCATCTACAACTTACAAGGCAGTTTTGGAAAACCCTGATTCCATATCAAAAGTAGTTCTTGAAAAAGGACTTGATTCAGGAACAGCCTTTGAAATACTTTCTATAGATATAGCAGACGTTGACGTTGCAAGAAACATAGGAGCAAGACTTCAAACTGATCAAGCTGAAGCTGATAAGAGAATTGCAGAAGCAAAGGCATCAGAGAGAAGGGCTATGGCACTGGCAAGAGAACAAGAAATGAAAGCTGAAGTAGAAGCCATGAGAGCAAAAGTAGTAGAAGCTGAATCAGAAGTTCCTCTTGCAATAGCACAGGCCTTTAAAGATGGAAACTTGGGAGTTTTGGATTATTATAAAATTAAAAACATATCATCAGACACTGACATGAGAGAGGCAATAGCAAAAATTTCAGATCCAAACAAAAATAAACAAGAAAACAAATAAAAAAATTAAATGACGCAAATAAGCGTCATTTTTTTATGAAAAAATAAAAAATCTAAGAAAAAATTTAAAAAAAGCATCAAAGATAACAATTTAATTACAATTTTTTAAATCCATAGACAAAAAAATGTGAGCTTGCTAAGATTAGTTATGGAGGAAAAGATGAAGGCAATAAAAAAATCACTTATATTCATATTTATACTTTTGCTATTTATTTATGTAGGGGGAATTTATATATTCAGCAACTATTTTTTCCCATCTACTACAGTAAATGGTCATGATCTTGGCCTTACGAAAATAGCTGATTTAAAGAAAAATTATGATAAAATAGCCGACGAGTATTTTTTGAATATAGAATCAAAAAGGGGCAGAGAAAGAATAGATTCAAAGGATTTTGACTATGAAGATAAACTTATAGAGGACAAAGTGAGTCAAAATCCCTTTTACTGGTTTATTTCCATCTTAGTTCCCAATGAATATAATTTAAAAAATGAAAGCAATTATAATGAAGAAAAATTAGAAAAAGCAATTTTTAATTTAAGAGCCTTCAAAAACATGGAAGAACCAAAAGACGCAGAGATTATTTTTAAGGACAATAAATTTGTAATTGAAGATGAAGTTGAGGGGACAAGTTTAAAAGTTGCAGATGCTTTTAAAGAAATAAAAGAAGCTATTGAAAATGGTAAAGAAAATTTAGATTTAAACGAATTTTATTTAAAACCTAAAATATATAGAAATGATCCGGAACTTAAGAAAGTTTTAGATGAAAAAAATGAGCTGTTAAATTTAAAAATTACTTATAAATTTGGAGAAAAATCTGAGATCCTTCAAGGAGAAAAACTTGCAGATTTATATGAATTTGATGGTCAGGGTTTAATGCTTAATGGAGAAAAAGTTAAGGCATATATAAGAGGGCTTTCAAATAAATATGATACCTTTAAAAAGGACAGAAATTTTTATGCAACAAATTTAGGCCCCACTATAGTTAAAGGGGGCATATATGGTTGGCTGACAGACATAGAGGCTTCCACTAAAAGTTTGATAAATGCTTTAAATGAAAAAAAGGATAAAGAAATGACCCTTTATTATAAACTTGAAGCAAGTCAGTACGGTCCAAACGATATAGGAAGAAAATATCTTGAAATTGATTTAGCAAGGCAACACATGTGGTACTATGAAGATGGAAAATTAATTATTGAATCAGATGTAGTTACGGGCAATCCATCTAAAAATAATGGAACCCCAACGGGAACAGGACGCATTTGGTCTAAAGAAAGGGACAGATTTTTAAGCGGAGAAGACTATAAAAGTCATGTAAATTATTGGATGCCTTTTAATTGGTCTGGTTGTGGCCTTCATGATGCCACTTGGAGAAATAAATTTGGAGGACAGATTTATAAAGTTGCAGGATCTCATGGATGTGTAAACACTCCTCCTGAAAACATGAAACTTTTTTTTGAAAAAAATCCCACTTAATACGCCTGTTGTTGTTTATGATTCTTCAGATCCCAATTTTAAAATTATAAAATAAATAAGTTTTTACTTTTAACCCTTCTTGTTAAGCCTAGGAAGGGTATTTTTATTTTGAAAATAGAAAACATTTTCATTTATCATAAAAAAATATGAGAAATTTGGTCCTAAATATATTTATGGATTTCCTTGGCTTTTTATATTTTTTTGCTTTATTAAATGTTATAATTAAAACAAAGAACAATAAAAGATTTAGTAATACTTATTGTTATTTTTTTAAGATATCGTTATCTTGGGAGGTGATGATGTGGCAGTTGAAGCTATTGACAAAGTTAAGGAAGCTGAAAACAGTGCTGAGAAATTAATTGCTGATGCAAAGCAAAGAGCGGCGCAAATAATTAATGAGGCAAATTTAAAAGCCCGAGAGGAAAGGAAAAAAATAAAGGAGGAAGAAGATTTAAAAAATTCTCAAACTTTAAAAGCAGCAAGAGAAGAAGGGCAAAATAAATCGGAACCAATTTTGAAAATGGCAAAAAGGGAATCTGGAAAAATTAAAAATATTTCAGATGAAGATTTAGATTCTATTGTGGACAAAATTGTAAAGAGGTTGGTAGAGAATGGCAATAGTTAAAATGAGTAAATTCCACCTTTTTACATTTAGCGAACAAAGGCGGGAATTATTAAAAGCTTTACAAAAGTTTAATCTAACAAACTTTAACGATCTTAAGGTCGCTGAAGGTGAAGATGGAATTAAAAAAGTGGAGCTTCCTGAAGAAATCATTGCTATTGATGAAAGAATCCAAGAAAGCAAATGGGCTATTGATCTTTTGAGTAAGTATCAAAAGAAAGAAGGACTTCTTGAAGGTTTAACTAAAGAGCAAAAGAGTTTTACACTTGAAGATTTAAGACTTAGGGCAAACAAATATGATTTTGAAAAAAACTATAAAGACCTTAAAGACATTTATGAATCAAGAGCTCGTTATGAACAAAAAATTCAAAACGACAAAACTCTTATTGACGAATTAAAACCGTGGTCATCTATACCTATAGAGGTAAAAGAACTTAAAAATTTAAAAAGTGTAGGCGTATCTATTGGAACTATTCCTGAAAAATTCTTAAATGAACTTAAGGAAGACCTTTCAAAATTTGAGCTTGCAGAATTAGTTGAAGTTGACCGATTGAACAAACTTTCTTACGGTCTCATTTTTTATGATAAATCCATAGAAGATCAAGTGATTGAATGTTTAAGAAAAAACTCTTTTGCACCAAGTGACATTAAGACTGATGGATATGTTAAGGATAAAATGAAAGAATTGGAAGAAAACATATCTTCTTATAGGTCTCAAATTGAAAAACTGGACAAGAGCATTGAAAAACATTGTGTAGATCTTGAAGACTTTCAGATTGTTTATGATTTTAACAAAAATGAAAAATTAAGATTGTCGGCGGAAAATAATTTTATTTCCACAGACAGGGTAAATGTTATGGAAGGATACCTTCCTACAGATAAGGTCGATGATTTTATAAAGACTATTGAAGGTGTTGTAGGAAGTAATTATTATTTTGATGTTAAAGAAGCGGATAGGGACGACAAAGATGTGCCCATTATCCTTAAAAATAATAAATTTGTAAGCGATTTTCAAATGTTGACTTCAATGTATTCTATGCCAAAATATAACGAAATAGATCCAACACCGCTTTTTGCACCTTTCTATTGGCTTTTCAGTGGAATAATGATAGGAGATGCAGGTTACGGACTTATAGTTTTAATAGCTTGTCTTATAGGCCTTAAATTTTTTAACTTAAAGAAAAGCATGAGATCCATGGTGAGATTTTTTATGTATCTTGCTATTTCAACAACTATTTGGGGACTTGTATTTGGATCTTTTTTCGGCGATACAATAAAACTGCCTGCTTTAATTGATCCGGCAACGGAATCAGTTAAAATGATAGGAATGAGTTTGATTTTCGGAACAATTCATATTTTCTTTGCTCTTGGAATCAAAGCTTATATGAACATTAGAGACAGAAATTTTATAGATTTTATATGCGATGTACTTGTTTGGTATCTTGCTTTAATTGGAATTATTCTTTGGATAATTTCAGTTGCACTTTCCTTAAGTCCAATTCTTAATAAGATAGGAATGTGGTTAACAATTATAGGTTTAATAGGTATTGCCGCAACAGGAGGCAGAGCAGAAAAATCTTTAGGAGGAAAAATCGGCTGGGGAATTTATTCAGCCTATGGAATAACATCTTATATAGGAGATTTTGTTTCATATCTTCGTCTTATGGCCCTTTGTCTGGCAGGTTCATTTATTGCAGTTGCAGTTAACATGATTGTAAGAATTTTAATTGGGGCAGGACCTCTTGGAGTTGTATTTGCAGTTATAATTTTTCTTGTATTTCAACTTTTCAATGCCTTTTTGTCCTACCTATCCGCCTATGTTCACTCTGCAAGACTTGTTTATGTAGAGATGTTTAACAAATTTTATGAAGGCGGGGGAAGACCCTTTAAAAATATGATAGAAGAGTCAAAATATTTTAACATTAAGGAGGAATAGAATGTTTTCTGAATTTTTTATAAAAAACGGTGGAATGATTTTAGGAGCGTTTGGTGTAGCTATTGCGGTAATGGTTTCAGGATCAGGCTCTGCAAAAGGAGTAGGTATGGCAGGGGAAGCTGCTGCAGGAGTTGTAATTGAAGAACCTGAAAAGTTCGGTAAATCTCTTGTACTTCAATTACTTCCTGGTACTCAAGGTCTTTATGGCTTTGTAATTGGAATTTTAATTTTATTCAGACTTTCACCTGACATGAGTTTAGGTCAAGGATTTATGCTTCTTGCAACTTCTTTACCAGTTGGCTTTGCAGGATATTTTTCTGCAATTGCTCAAGGAAAGGTTTCTGTTGCAGGTATAAACATTTTAGCTAAAAATGAAGAACAACAAGCAAAGGGAATTATTTTTGCAGTAATGGTTGAAATGTATGCAATTTTAGCTTTTGCAATTTCATTTTTAATGATGACACGTGCGTAAAGGGTGTGAGAAGGTGTCAAATTTAGACAATATTTTAGAAAAAATTAAATCCGATGCCAAAGCCCAAGCAGATTCAATTATAGAGGAAGCTGAAAAAAAGGCTCAAAGGATAATTGATGAAGCTATTGAAACTGAAAAAGATTCTGCAGCTTTAAATACAATAAAAACTAAAAGAGAGGCCGAGGCTTTAGTTGAAAAAACTTTAACCTCTGCAGAATTAAAGGCACGTGATTTAAAACTTTCTGCAAGTCAGGAAATAATAAACAAGGTCCTTGAAAGAGTAAAAGATAAACTTAAAAATCTTGACAAAGATTCTTATATTAAATATTTAAAGAGAAATCTTAAGGATTTTCAAGGTAAAGACATTGAAATTATGGTTCAAAAAGATAAGTTGGATCAAGTTAAAGCCTTGGATTTACCCTTTAAAATTTCAGATAGAACAGTTGAAAGTGGCTTTGCATTTGTTGAAAATGACCTTATTTACAATGGTGATTTTTCATCTCTTGTAGAATTTATGAGAGAAGACCTTGAAGGACAAATTGCAAGTCAATTATCCCAAAGATAGGAGGGAAAAATGGATAGAGAAAAATTTATCCAAGTTTCTTCTACCATTAGAGTTTTGGAAAAAAAGCTGCTTAGCAAGCAGTATATGGAAAGGCTTATTGAGGCATCAAACCTTGATGAAACTCTTCGTTATTTAAGTGATTCAAACTATCAGACTTATATTAACAAACTTGATAGGGTTGAAGATTATGAAGAAGCTCTAAAAATGGAAAATCAAAGATTTTTTGACGAGCTTTATTCTGTATCTAAGGACTCTCTTCCTATAGATTTAATTACTTTAAAATACCTTTATCACAATTTAAAGGTTCTTTTAAAGGAAAAAATTCAAAATGAAGATTATAGGGATATGTATATTGAAATTGGCAATATAAGAATTAAAACTTTAAGAGAGGACTTAGAAAAAGACAATAGATCCACAAGTTATGAAGAACTTTATTTAATTTGTAGAAAAGCAATAGACATCTATGAGGAAACAAAAGATCCTCAAGATATTGATATTTATATTGACAAAAAATATTTTGAAAACTTAAATGAACTTGTAGAAAAAAGTGGCATAGATCTATTTAAAAAATATTTACTTGCTTTAATTGATTTTACAAATATAAAGACTATTTTAAGGCTGAAAAAACAAGGAAAAGATCTCAATTTTTTGAAAAAAGTAATTATAGATGGTGGAAACATAAGTAAAAAAGACTATCAAGGCTATCTTAATAAAAATATAGATTCCGCATCGCCCCTTTTCCGTTCCTTAGATTCTGCAAAATATATTGCAAGGGGAATTGAAGAGTATGAAAAAACAGATTCTCTTTCAAAATTTGAACTTGAAATGGACAATTATTTAACGGAACTTGTAAAGGAAAGTAAAAAAATTACTTATGGTCCGGAAGTTGTCTTTGCTTATGGATATGCCAAAGAAATAGAGATTAAAAATTTAAGAATTATTTTAATTTCAAAACTCAACGATCTTTCACCAGATTTTATTAGAGAAAGGTTGCGTGAGACTTATGTATAAAATAGCAGTAGTCGGAGATAAAGATTCTGTTTTAGCTTTTAAGGCCCTGGGAGTTGACGTAAGAGTCGCCTACAACAAAGACGATGCACGTCATCAAGTTGACAGTCTTGCAAAAGATGGATACGGCGTAATCTTTATTACAGAACAATTAGCAAGTCTTATTGAAGAGACTATAGAAAGATATAATAGTGAAGTTGTTCCCGCTGTAATTTTAATTCCTTCCAACAAAGGTACTCTTAATATCGGAATGGATAGAATTAATAAAAATGTAGAAAAAGCAGTGGGTTCCAACATTTTATAAAGGAGGAGCTTTATTGAAAACAGGAAAAGTAATTAAAGTATCCGGACCCTTAGTAGTTGCAAGCGGTATGGAAGATGCCAATGTTTATGACGTTGTTGAAGTATCAGAAAATAAACTTATTGGTGAAATTATAGAGATGAGAGGTGACAAAGCCTCAATTCAAGTTTATGAAGAAACTACAGGTATCGGTGTTGGAGATATAGTATTAAGCACAGGTTCTCCCCTTAGCGTTGAGCTTGGACCGGGCCTTATTGAACAAATGTATGATGGTATTCAAAGGCCTCTTGAAGTTTTAAAAGATAAGGCAGGGGATTTTTTAAGAAAGGGCGTTGAAGTTAAGGCTCTTGATAGAGAAAAAGAATGGACTTTTACACCTTTAGTAAAAGTTGGAGACCCAGTGGAGGCTGGAGATGTTTTAGGAACAGTTCCAGAAACTGTTGTAGTACTTCATAAAATAATGGTACCTAATGGAATAAAGGGAAAAGTAAAAGAAATAAAAGCCGAAGGCGACTACCATGTTGATGATGTAATAGCAATTATAGAAACTGAAAAGGGCGATAAAGAACTTACCATGATTCAAAAATGGCCAGTAAGAGTTGGTAGACCCTATAAAGAAAAAATTGACCCAAACACACCACTAATCACAGGACAAAGAGTAATAGATACATTTTTCCCAGTAACGAAGGGAGGAACAGCTGCGATTCCGGGACCTTTCGGTTCAGGTAAAACAGTTGTACAACATCAACTTGCAAAATGGGCAGATGCTCAAATAGTTGTATATGTAGGTTGCGGAGAACGTGGAAATGAAATGACGGACGTTCTTATGGAATTTCCAGAACTTATAGATGCTTCAACAGGTCAATCTATAATGAAAAGAACAGTTTTAATAGCAAACACTTCAAACATGCCCGTAGCAGCCCGCGAAGCTTCAATTTACACAGGAATAACAATTTCAGAATACTATAGAGATATGGGTTACTCAGTAGCTATGATGGCGGACTCCACATCTCGTTGGGCGGAAGCTCTTCGTGAAATGAGCGGTCGTCTTGAAGAAATGCCTGGTGATGAAGGATATCCAGCATACTTGGCATCCCGTATTGCTCAGTTCTATGAAAGAGCAGGACGTGTTGTATGTAATGGAAACGATGGCAGAGAAGGAGCCCTTACAGCAATTGGTGCAGTATCACCTCCAGGAGGAGATATTTCAGAACCGGTAAGTCAATCAACTTTAAGAATTGTAAAAGTATTTTGGAAATTAGACTATGACTTATCCTACAAGAGACATTTTCCGGCAATAAATTGGATAGATTCATATTCACTTTATCAAGCAAAAATGGATAAATATTTTGATGAGCATATAAGTAAAGAATTTTCTCAAAACAGAATAAAGGCAATGTCTCTTTTACAAGAAGAATCAGCCCTTCTTGAAATTGTAAGATTAGTAGGAAGAGATTCTCTTTCAGAAAAAGACCAATTAAAACTTGAAATAACAAAATCATTGAGAGAAGACTTTTTGCAACAAAATGCCTTCCACGACATAGACACATTCTGTTCTCTTGAAAAACAAGACAAAATGATGAAAGCTATTTTGAAATTTTACCAAGAAGCCTTAAAAGCTCTTGATAAAGGTATATATTTAAGTGAAATTGAAAAGATGCCAGTAAGAGAAAGAATTACAAGAGCAAAAAACATTCCGGAAGATCAATTGGAAAAACTAGATCAACTTATGGATAAGATAGAAGAAGATATGGAAGAATTAATAAAAGGGGGCAGACAAGATGCTTAAAGAATATAAATCAGTAGTTGAAGTAGTCGGCCCTTTGATGACGGTAGAAGGCGTAGAAGGAGTAACCTATGAAGAACTAGTGGACATAGAACTTCAAAACGGAGAAAAAAGAAGAGGCCGTGTAATAGAAGTTAATGGCGACAAAGCCATGGTCCAAATCTTTGAAGGTTCTGCAGGAATAAACCTAAAAGAAACAAAGGTAAGATTTTTAGGAAGACCCTTGGAACTTGGAGTAAGTCCCGATATGATAGGAAGAGTTTTTGACGGATTAGGACAACCTATAGACAACGGACCTAAAATAATACCAGAGAAAAAACTTGATATAAACGGAATGCCTATAAATCCTGCAAGTCGTGACTACCCATCTGAATTTATACAAACAGGAATCTCTACAATAGATGGACTAAACACTCTTGTAAGAGGACAAAAACTTCCTATATTTTCAGGATCAGGACTTCCTCATAATAACGTAGCCGCACAAATAGCAAGACAAGCAAAAGTATTGGGATCAGGAGAAAAATTTGCCGTAGTATTTGCAGCCATGGGTATAACCTTTGAAGAAGCACAATTTTTTATTGATGACTTTACAGAAACGGGAGCAATAGACAGGGCAGTACTGTTTGTAAACCTTGCAGATGACCCGGCAATAGAAAGACTTGCGACTCCAAAAATGGCCTTAACTTGTGCAGAATATTTAGCATTTGACTTGGGAATGCACGTACTTGTAATCCTAACAGACATGACAAACTATGCAGAAGCCCTTCGTGAAGTATCAGCAGCAAGAAAAGAAGTACCAGGTCGTAGAGGATATCCAGGTTATCTATACACAGACCTTTCAACAATTTATGAAAGAGCCGGAAAAATAAAAGGAAAACCTGGTTCAATAACACAAATACCAATATTGACCATGCCTGAAGACGACATAACCCACCCAATACCAGACTTAACAGGTTATATAACTGAAGGACAAATAATCTTATCAAGAGAACTTTACAAACAAGGCATAGAACCTCCGATAAATGCAATTCCATCCCTATCAAGACTTAAAGACAAGGGAATAGGAAAAGGCAAAACTCGAGAAGACCATGCAGACACAATGAACCAAATATATGCAGGCTACACATCAGGAAAAGACGCAAAAGAATTAGCAGTAATATTAGGAGAATCAGCCCTATCTGATTCAGATAAGGCCTTTGCAAAATTTGCAACAAAATTTGAAGAAAAATATGTAAATCAAGGATATTACACAAACAGAACTATAGAAGACACTTTAAACACAGGTTGGGATTTATTAAAAATAATACCAAGAAGCGAACTTAAGAGAATAAGCGACAAGTTGCTTGACAAATATCTTTCCGGTGGAGGAGTTGAAAATTAATGGCAATACTCAAAGTCAACCCCACAAGGATGAATTTATCAACCTTAAAGGGAAGATTGGAAACTTCAACACGAGGTCACAAACTTTTAAAAGACAAGCAAGATGAATTAATGCGCAGATTTATAGACATTATAAAAGAAAACAAAAAACTTCGTGAAGAAGTAGAAAAAGAACTAGCCGGCTCCTTTTCAGATTTTCTTCTTGCCTCAGCCTTAATGAGCCCTGAAATGTTAAAAGAAGCAGTAGCCATGCCTACAAGAACAACAAAAGTGGACATTAAAACAAAAAACGTAATGAGTGTAGAAATACCAGTAATGAAATTTCAAAGTGAAAAACTATCAGAAACAGGGTCTTTCTATCCTTACGGATATAGCCAAACCACATCTGATCTTGACGATACCATAGACAAACTCAACAAAGTAATGGACAGACTTTTAGAACTTGCCCAGATAGAAAAATCATCACAACTAATGGCAGATGAAATAGAAAAGACCAGAAGGCGTGTAAATGCTCTGGAATACAAAACAATACCCGATTTACAAGACACAATAAAATTCATAAGACAGAAATTAGACGAAAATGAAAGAGCAAACATAACAAGGCTTATGAAAGTAAAAGACATAATATCAAAAGAAGAAACAAAAGAGCCGAAAGTTGAAAGAAAAACAGAAGAAATAACAATTTAAAAACAAAAAAGAGATTGCAAAAGCAGTCTCTTTTTTAATAGGAAAAAAATGATAAAAAAAGAGAAAAAAATAAAAAGAAAAAAGAAAATAAACAATTGACACAAGAAAAATAACATGG